>NZ_MIPP01000004.1 GCF_002095385.1 Pantoea eucrina
CGCAGTGCCGGGATTCAACCCGGGCCGCATTAATGCGGCCCCTACGGCAATATTCGATTCCGTATCCCGCAACGGGATTTAACCCAGGCCGCTATCAGTAACCCGTTTTGCTGCCGCTGGTTGCGTGGCCCAGCGTGCTGAGCAGGTTTGCCAGCAGGCTGGAGGCACCAAAGCGGAAATGACGGGCGTCGGCCCAGCCCTCACCGAGGGTGTCGTCAGCCAGCTTCAGGTAAAGAGCGGCATCTTCTGCGGTGCGCACGCCGCCGGCTGGTTTAAAACCCACCTGCTGCTGCACGCCTTTATCGCGAATAACCTGCAGCATGATGGCGGCAACTTCCGGCGTGGCGTTCACCGGCACTTTACCGGTTGAGGTTTTAATAAAATCAGCGCCGGCATCAATCGCAATTTCTGATGCCGTACGGATCAGCGCCTCTTCTTTCAGCTCGCCGGTTTCGATAATCACTTTCAGCAGCACGTCCGCTGCCGCACACGCCTCTTTGCACGCTTTAACCAGCGCAAAGCCGGTATCACGATCGCCAGCCATCAGAGCGCGATAGGGAAATACCACATCCACTTCGTCAGCGCCGTAAGCGATAGCGGCGCGCGTTTCCGCCAGAGCGATCTCAATATCCGCATTACCATGCGGAAAATTGGTCACGGTCGCAATGCGCACCTCAGGCGTACCCTGTTCGCGCAGCGTTTTACGGGCGATCGGGATAAAGCGCGGATAGATGCAGATAGCGGCAGTGTTGCCCGCAGGGGATTTGGCCTGATGACACAGCGCAATGACTTTTTCATCAGTGTCATCGTCATTCAGGGTAGTGAGATCCATCAGTTGCAGCGCGCGCTGCGCAGCAGCATTAAGGTCAGTCATAACAGGCTCCGGATGTCAGGCCAGCAGCGAGCTGCCGGATAATGTGATTATTTTAACAATTGTCGGGAACTGCCATTGCGAATCAGATCACATAAAAAGAGATAGCAGCTCGAAATTACATAGAAAATCTGCTTAAGATCTCTTTTTGACGTGAATGCATGGCTAAACAGATCGCAACGCAGATGTAATTATTATCACAAAATCGCGCGCTGAATGGTATCACTCTGATAGATCGCCGGACGGCGATCGGGAAGAAAATGCAAATATACGCAGGCTGTTCTGCCACAGCGCATCGGCAATCACGTCAGCCGGTTCAGGACGCAGCGTGCACAATACCTCAAACACATTGCGCGCCCGCTCAGGCCGGTTGGGCTCTCCCTGAAAACCCTGCAGCGGCATATCCGGTGCGTCAGTCTCCAGCAGCAGCGACGCCAGCGGCAGGCTGGCAATGGTATGGCGGGTTTTGCTGGCGCGCTCCCAGGTAATGGTGCCTCCCACGCCGATGGCATAGCCGAGCTGGATAAAGCGCTCTGCCTGCTGCTGGCTGCCGGCAAAGCCGTGCACGACGCCACACCGCGGCAGATTATAGCGTCGCAGCAGCATCGCCAGCTGATCGTGGGTGCGGCGGGAGTGCAGGATCACCGGCAGATCAAAACGTTTTGCCAGAATGAACTGCGCGTTCAGCAGTCGCGTCTGCTTGTCGAAATCGGGATCGTTCATATAGAGATCCAGTCCGATCTCACCGATCGCTACGCAGTTGCTGTCTGCCTGTGCCAGATACTGCGCGAGCAGATCCAGATGATCGTCCTGATGACGGGCAATATTGATCGGATGCAGGCCCAGCGCCGCATAGAGCGCCGTGTGATCTTTTGCCAGCTGCATAACGCGTGCAAAACGACTCGCTTCTGTCGATGGCACAATAATGCGCTCTACGCCGGCGGCGGCGGCGCGGGCAATGCTTGCGACCGCATCATCAACAAACGGCGGGAAATCAAAATGGCAGTGCGTGTCGATAAATTTCATGCCAGCGATCCTTCATCCCAGGCAGCATCGTTCCCCGCCAGCGGCGGCGTGTGTAACGGCCGCGCGTCCGGCGCGTTTGCAGCGGCGGCGGGCGGTGCAATCGGCAGCGATCGGCGTGCCGGCTCTGCATCACTCAACCACTGCCCCAGCGTAGCCAGAAAATAGCGTCCGCTGCGCCGGCCAAGATGATAATCGTGGTTTAGCGCGGCCACGCGGCTGCCGAGCGCCATGCTGGCCAGAGGACGCGGCGGGCAAATCTCCACAATGCGCAGATTACCCGGCGGCTGTTCAATAAACTGCTGGATCTCGCGATAGCTCGCTTCATGATGATGCAGGATGTTGATCATCGGCTGCAGCGCACTGTCACCCAGCCAGCGCTCCATCCGCTGGAACCATTGCGGCGTATAGAACATCTGCGAAGGCGTGGTCCGGATCACCACAATGGTATCCGCGCCGCGTCGCGCGGCTTCACGCACCGGAATGGCGTCGCTGATGCCGCCATCCAGATAGCTGACGCCATCCATCAGCACGCCGCTGCGATAAAAGCCAGGAATGGCGCTGGACGCTTTGATGATGTCATGCCAGGTCAGCTCATCAGGCCTGAAATAGCGTGCCTGATAATCGTCACTGCGGCAGGCGCACATATAAAATTCGCTGCCACCGGCAAACAGTTTCTGCGCGCTGCTGAACGCCAGAGGAAATTCACTGCGGGTAATATCGATTAGCCAGTCGAGATCGATAAGATGTCCACCGCGTACAAAGCGCAGCGGATCGAAAAACTGCTTACTGGTGGTATAGCGGGTAATAACACGTCGGGCATAGCCCGGCTGAGCGCAGACAAAGGCGGAGAGATTTTGCGCGCCGGCGGAGGTGCCCAGCATCAGATGAAAAGGGTTAAATCCGGCCCGCTGGAATGCGTCCAGTACGCCTGCGGTGAATATTCCGCGCTGGCCGCCGCCTTCACAGACAAGTGCAATTTTACGGGATTTAAATGGCTGAAGCGCCAGCGGTTCGAAGGAACCGAGTGAGACCGGAATGCGTATACCCAATGGCGTACCCTCAGTAGTTGCTGCTCTGAGGGAGGCCAGAGCGGCATCCCGGAGAACCAGTCATTGTCATTCCCTGACCCACTGCACGGGCAGCTGCGACGGCAGATAATGCCGTCAATGACTGGCCTCCGCTTTACATCACTAGCGGGTTACTGCAATTGATGTGTCTGGTCAGAGTTTTTTGCGCCCGGTAAACAGGCTAACCAGGAACAGAATAATACCGACAATAAAGACAATTTTAGCTGCCCATGCTGCCGTACCTGCCAGACCGCCGAATCCTAAGGCTGCCGCGATCAGTGCAATGACCAGAAAGATAATACCCCAACGAAACATAAGCCTCTCCTTTACCATAGTAGAAATCGAACTGCTTATTCTTCACTTCACTGTTTTATTGCGGAACAGCATCAGAGCGATGCCGTTCCGGCTGCGTTAAGATTTCACCTTGAGGTCATTCTTCACGCTTTTCACGCCTTCAATGGCTTTTGCGATCTTCTCAGCACGGTCAGACTGTGCCTGATTCGCAACTTCTCCTGACAGCTGAACCACGCCATCGGTGGTTTCCACCTTCACATTGCGCGATGGAACAATGTCGTCTGCTAACAGCTTAGCTTTAATTTCGCTGGTTGTGGCGGCATCACCGGCATAACCTTTCAGCGAGCCTTCTTTATTGTCTCTGACGTGTAGTTTGTCACTGACGGATTTCACTCCTTCAACTTTCTGCACCAGAGCGACAGCCTTTTCAGCCTGATCCTGCGAGGCAACGAAACCGCTTAATGTCACCACACCCTGCTGCGTTTTGACGGAGATATCCGTGCTTTTAATCGCGTCATCATCAACCAGCGCCGCTTTGGCTTTGGCCGTGATGCCGCTGTCATCCATAAAACCATCGACTTTTTTCATAGAACTATCGATTTTGGAACCCGTCGAGCTGGTATCAGCAGCAAATGCTGCACCGCTTAACAGCGCCGTACCGGCCAGTGCAGCAATCAGGGTCTTGGCAATCTTAGTCTTATTCATCGATATGATCCTTCTATCAGTTAATTCACCCGCAAGCGCGAATGCACAACAGCCAACGGCGCCGTTGCCTTGATGGACGTAACCAAACTCGCAGGCCTGTTTTTTCGTACGACAGAATAATCATAGTAGGGATTACAGCTTTTGCTGGCTTTTGTGGTTGATATCTCGCCAGAAAGTCAGAATGACAGCGTAATTAAGAGGAGTCTGTAACAAAAAAGCAGGACCAGTAATGACTGGTCCTGATAGCGAGGCGGGATCAGTGTTCGCGGGTTTTGCGGAAAACCACGTCAGGATAGCGCTCCTGCGTAATATTCAGGTTAACCATCGTAGGCGCGATATAGGTGAGGTTATCTCCCCCATCCAGCGCCAGATTGACCTCATTTTTACGCTGGAAGTCGTCAAACTTCTTCGCGTCGCTGCACTCTACCCAGCGGGCGGTGGAGACGTTGATCGCTTCATAGATCGCTTCAACGTTGTATTCGCTCTTAAGGCGGGCGACAACCACATCAAACTGCAGCACGCCGACGGCGCCAACAATCAGATCGTTGTTATGCACCGGGCGGAATACCTGCACGGCGCCCTCTTCAGAGAGCTGAACCAGACCTTTCAGCAGCTGCTTCTGCTTAAGCGGATCGCGCAGACGGATGCGGCGGAACAGCTCTGGCGCAAAGTTCGGAATGCCGGTGAACTTCATCGCTTCACCCTGGGTAAAGGTGTCGCCAATCTGAATCGTGCCGTGGTTATGCAGGCCGATGATATCGCCCGGG
This sequence comes from Pantoea eucrina, assembly GCF_002095385.1. GTDB lineage: Bacteria > Pseudomonadota > Gammaproteobacteria > Enterobacterales > Enterobacteriaceae > Pantoea > Pantoea eucrina. Next base: position 4,731 of record NZ_MIPP01000004.1, read on the forward strand.
AACGCCTCTTCAACGTGCGAACGATCGCCTGCCATAAAGGTCAGCGCATCGGAGATCACCACATCTTTGCCGGTACGCACCTGACGCAGTTTCATACCCTTTTCATAACGACCCGATACCACACGCATGAACGCCACGCGGTCGCGGTGTTTGGGATCCATATTCGCCTGAATCTTGAAGACAAAACCGCTGAACTTCTCTTCACGCGCTTCCACAATACGGGTATCGCTTTTACGCGGCATCGGCGCAGGTGCCCAGGAGACCAGGCCATCCAGCATATGATCGACACCAAAGTTGCCCAGCGCAGTGCCGAAGAACACCGGCGTCAGCTCGCCGTTGAGAAACAGCGACTGCTCAAATTCGTGTGAGGCGCCCTGCACCAGCTCCAGCTCATCACGCAGCTGCTGTGCCAGCTCTTCGCCCACCGCCGCGTCGAGATCGGGATTATTCAATCCTTTTACAACGCGCACGTCCTGAATAGTATGGCCTTTACCGCTCTGATAGAGATAGGTTTCATCTTTATAAAGGTGGTAAACCCCATTAAACAGCTTGCCGCAGCCGATTGGCCAGGTAATGGGGGCGCAGGCGATCTTCAGCTCGCTCTCAACCTCATCCAGCAGCTCCATCGGATCGCGGATGTCGCGGTCCAGTTTGTTCATAAAGGTGATGATTGGCGTATCGCGCAGGCGGGTTACTTCCATCAGCTTGCGGGTACGATCCTCAACCCCTTTCGCGGCATCAATAACCATCAGACAGCAGTCAACGGCGGTCAGCGTGCGATAGGTATCTTCCGAGAAGTCTTCATGCCCCGGCGTATCCAGCAGGTTGACCAGGCTTTCACGATAGGGAAACTGCATCACCGAGGTGGTGATTGAAATACCACGCTGCTTCTCCATTTCCATCCAGTCTGATTTAGCATGCTGGCTGGAGCCGCGGCCTTTAACAGTACCGGCAGTCTGGATAGCCTGTCCGAACAGCAGGACTTTTTCGGTGATTGTGGTTTTACCGGCGTCCGGATGCGAGATAATCGCAAAGGTACGGCGGCGCGCCACTTCTTCTAAAAAGGGAGCATTAGACATGAGTGCGTTCTTCTTCAGGGCGGCGCGTCTGTAACGCGCGGCAGATAAATCGTTCCGGAACCTGTCCGGTGGGTAACAGTGCCAGTGGCAACGCCGTGGCGTCACTGCACAGCAGCGGTTCGCGGCTGCGCTGGCGGTGCTCCGGTTATCCGGTCAGCGTTGAGGCGGCATAGCATACAATATTTCAGCAGGCGGGGAAATCATGACTGTAGCGCGCAGGTAACCGCTTACGGCTCCGTCCGCATCCGGTTATGGCAGGCGAATGGCACTCAGTTAACAATGAGAATTCGTCGCATTCAGAATGTTGAATAATTCCATTTGTATTCAATGATATAAATTAAAATATTGTATAAAAAAGCCTTCACATAAAAGCGGATATTGCTGCATAATTCGCCGTAAATTTTCTGACTGCTTAATAAGGACGCAGCTATGTTAACTGCTGAAATGACCTCTCGCCTGAACGACCAGCTTAATCTGGAGTTCTTCTCTGCCAACCTCTATCTGCAGATGAGCGCCTGGTGCAGCGATAAAGGATTTGAAGGGGCCGCCTCTTTCCTGAAAATGCATTCGCGTGAAGAGATGGAGCATATGCAGCGCCTGTTTGATTATGTCAGCGACGCGGGTTCTATGCCGGTACTGGGCAGCATAGCGGCACCGGCTGTGAGCTGGAACTCTCTGAGCGACGTGCTGAGTGAAGCGCTGAAGCATGAGCAGCTGATCACGCAGAAAATCAATGAACTGGTACACACCGCGCTGACATCGCAGGACTACTCTACTTTTAATTTCCTGCAGTGGTATGTGGCAGAGCAACATGAAGAAGAGAAATTGTTTAAAACCGTGCTCGATAAACTGGCGCTGGTGGGTAACAAAGGTGAAGGTCTGTTCCTGGTGGACAAGGACCTGGGCCGCATGAACGTGGAAGGTCACGGTCAATAATAAAAAAGATGACATACAGCAAGCAGCAGCGCCCGGTTTTGCCGGGCGTTTTTTTATGCTGAAAGCGTGCGCTCAGAGGGCGATGAGCCTGCAGACGGCCAGGAGTGCATAAACGCGCGCCCTGCATTGTCACGTCGCCACTCACGGCGCCATCTTACTCCAGCGCTTTCAGTCGCAGCTCTGAAGGTTGCGGGCGGCCAAACAGGTAACCCTGAAACAGCGTGCAGCCCTCTTCACGCAGCTTCGCAAACTGTTCGCTGTTCTCCACGCCTTCCGCCGTGATCTGAATATCCAGGCTGCGGCTCATGCCGGTTATTGCCCGGATGATCGCCAGCGCTTCGCGGCTGTCGCCCATATCGTTGATAAAAGACTTATCGATTTTGATCTTATCGAACGGGAATGAGCGCAGATAGCTCAGCGAAGAGTAGCCGGTGCCAAAATCATCCAGCGCAATCTGTACGCCCAGCGCTTTAAGGTTCTGCAGCGTCCGGATATTGCCCAGCGTATCGTCCAGCAGCACCGACTCCGTGATCTCCATCTCCAGCCGATGCGGTGCCAGACCTGACTCCTTCAGCGCCCCCTCAACCACCGACACCAGCGAGCTGTTTTTAAACTGCAGCGGTGAGAGATTCACCGAAACGGACTGTTCGGTGTTCCAGCTCTGCGCTTCGCGGCACGCCTCATACAGCGCATAGGCACCCAGCATATGAATCAGCCCGGTCTCTTCAGCAATCGGGATGAAATCCACCGGCATGATCAAGCCTTTGACCGGATGGTGCCAGCGCATCAGCGCTTCATAACCAATAATGCCGCTCTGACTGGTAATGGGCTGATAGTAAAGTCTGAGCTGCCGCCCGGTAATCGCATCACGCAGATCGTTTTCAATGATGCGCCGGCTGCGCGCCTGGTCATCCATCTCTGGCGTAAAGTGCTCATAGCGGTTACGGCCGTTACGCTTCGCCTCGTAGAGCGCCATATCGGCGCAGCGCAGCATATGTTCCGGCGTGTTGACGGCCTGGGTGGTCAGGGCGATCCCCACGCTCAGGCCCACGGTAAGATTATGCCCTTCGACATTCATGGGCGGATGAATCGCCTCGATCAGGCGCTGCGCCACCGTGGCCGCTTCGTCAGCGTTGTGGATATCGGGCAGCACAATAGCAAATTCGTCGCCGCCGATGCGGGCCAGCGTATCACGCTCACGCAGCACGCTGCGCAGCCGCTTAGCCACCGCGCGCAGCAGATCGTCACCAATCTGGTGGCCAAGCGCATCATTCACGTTTTTGAAATTATCGAGGTCGAGACAAAGCGTGGCGCTGATCTGGTTCTGTGCCGTGTCGTTACGCAGCGCTTCGCTGAGTTTTTGCCGGAACAGAATGCGGTTAGGCAGGCTGGTCAGGTTGTCGTGATGCGCCATATGGTGAATACGCGCATCCGCTTCGCGCTGGTCAGTCACATCTTCCACGATCAGCATGACATAATTTTGCCGCATATCTTTGCCGGTGATGGTGGTGGCGCGGGTATGCAGAACCCGCTCACCGCTGGCAGTCAGCAGCAGCTGCTCGCGGGCGTGAATGCCTTCACTGCGCAGCGCAATATCCGCCAGGCTATTAAAGTAGTCGCTCAGTTCGGCAGACATGCACTCGTGCGGACGCTTATGCATGAGCAGCGATCGGCTCAGCCCAAACAGCTGCTCAGCCTTGGCATTCACCATCAGAATTTCGCGGCTGATAGCATCCTCCACAATCACGCAGGAGGGGATGTTGCTGATGATGGTGTCGAGAAAGGTCGACAGCTCCGACATTCTGCTGCTCTGCGCCTGTGCCAGATCGCGCGCGCGCAGAAGCTGCTGCTCATGTTCACGCCGCTCCGTCACGTCGCGCGTGATTTTGGCAAATCCGATCAGGCGTCCACTCTCATCATGAATCGCGTCAATTACCACGTGCGCCCAGAAAGCCGATCCATCTTTCCGGTAGCGCCATCCCTCATCTTCAAACCGCCCGGTTTTTAGCGCAATGCCGAGGTTTGCATCCGGCAGATGGAGCTGGCGCTCCTGCGCGCTGTAAAAGAGTGAGAAGTGCTGCCCCACAATCTCATCTGCGCGATATCCTTTAGCGCGCTGCGCCCCGGCGTTCCAGTTAACGACTCGCCCCTTCAGGTCCAGCATGTAGATAGCGTAATCGGTGACGCCCTCCACCAGCAGCCGAAACGTTTTTTCATGTTCGCGCTGCTGGCGCAGCAGCGCCTGCTGTTCAGTGCAGTCGCGGGTAATTTTTGCGTAGCCAATCAGTTTCCCGGCGTCGTCGCGAATTGCGTCGATGATAACGTGCGCCCAGAAAGCGGAACCATCTTTACGATAGCGCCACCCCTCATCTTCAAAACGTCCGGTTTTAAACGCGGTCGTAAGATTCTTTTCCGGTAGATGGTTCAGACGATCCTGCGCGCTGTAAAAGCGGGAGAAGTGCTGTCCGACAATTTCCTCTGCCACGTAGCCTTTTGTCCGCTGAGCCCCGGCATTCCAGTTCTCAACGTTGCCCTCCAGATCCAGCATATAAATCGCATAGTCGGTTACGCCCTCTACCAGTAAACGAAAGCGCTGCTCCTGTTCACGCTGCCTGCGCTGCTGCGCCTGCTGCTGCGTGTAGTCGCGGGTGATTTTGGCAAAACCCAGCAGCTCGCCCTGCTCATCCCGGATAGCGTCAATCACGACGTGAGCCCAGAACGCGCTGCCATCTTTGCGATAGCGCCAGCCTTCGGTTTCAAACTTACCGGTTGCGGCAGCAACAGAGAGACCGCGCTGCGGCGCGCCGTTTTTGCGCTCCTCTTCGCTATAAAACAGCGCAAAATTTTTACCAACGATCTCATCTGGCGTATACCCTTTGGCGCGCTGCGCACCGGTATTCCAGTTAGCAACGGTACCGTCAGGTTTGAGCATGTAAATGGCGTAATCTACGACGCTCTGCACCAGCAGCCGATACATTACATCAGAGTTATTGTTCATATTTTGTGCCTGTTCCGGCCTGATACAGCATCGGCTTTTCAGAAGATTCTTAATTATTTCAGACTTAAACGCAAAAGTGCAGCGCTGACAAGCGCTAATCGATTTCAGACAAAATCTGGCAGGAGTGTTATCGGCAGTGGCGAGAAAACGTTCAGAGAAATACATCATTCCTCGTGGCTACCTGCTATTTATGGCAGGTCAGTCGGGGAAGAGCATGCAGGAAAGCCGCATACCGGAGAGAGCCGGTATGGGCAGAGAGACGAGACGCTGTCGCTGGCCTATCGGGCTGCCAGCTGCTGCATAACCGGCAGCCACAGGTCGGTCATCATCCCTTTGCCGCCGGTAAGCGGGTCGCGCGGGGGCAGAGGAACGCGCTGAATTTGCTCTCTGGCTGCACGCAGCCGCGAGGGTTCATCGCGTATTGTTTCGGGCGTCATTCCTTCCGGATAAGCGCCGACCATGAAAAAATCGTCTGACGCGTAAACCTGTTTATGCCCGACGCCTGCCGGGATCAGCACGGCATCACCTTCACGCAGCACCACCATACGCCCGCTGTCGCCGCCCAGCAGGATCTCAGCCCAGCCCGCCCCGACGCCCAGCACCTCATGCGTATTCGGATGATAGTGGGTATAAGGGAATACCGGCGCGCGCCATGCGGCAGGCCAGCCGCTGGCGGTAAAGGTCGTTTCAAACCAGCGTGCGCTATCTTCCGTGTCATCCGGCACCACACGCGGCCAGATAATCAGCGGCAGCAGGCTGTTCGGCACGCCGCCGCTGGCGTGAGAGAGCCGCAGATGCTGCGGGTTAAAGGAGGCGCCTGCTGAAAAGGTGCCGGCAGCAAACGACATCGATAACAGCAGGCTGGAAGAACAGGACGCCATGAACGTGCTCCGACAAATAATGTTAATTAATTGTGGCAATTTCAGGCGGTAATGCAATGTGGCAATATCTGAAAAAATCCCTGTTAATTAGTCGCTTAGTAACTTAAGCCAAATTTTTCGTTTCGGCGTTGCCGGTTTGTGATAGCGATCGCTCTCCGGGAGAGAGGTTGCGGTGCGCGCTCAGGCGGTTTTATCCAGATCGCACTGGCTGCTGACAAAATCGGGCAGTTCATTTACGCGCTCAGGTGGCAGCGGCCTGCCGAGCAGGTATCCCTGCAGCGTGTCGCAGCCAAGGCCGGTCAGAAAAGCCTGCTGATCGGGCGTCTCCACCCCTTCCGCGACCACTTTCAGATCCAGCGACTGCGCCAGCGCGACAATAGCGGAGACGATAGTGGCGTCCTCGGAATTTGCCTGCAGCTCATTCACAAACGCGCGGTCGATCTTCAGTTCACTGGCGGGCAGCCGCTTCAGATAGAGCAGGCTGGAGTAGCCGGTTCCGAAGTCATCAATCGACGCCTTTACCCCCATGCTGGTGAGTTCAGTCAGGATACGCACGCTCTCTTCCGGATCGCGCATCGCCGTGGTCTCTGTCACCTCCAGCGTCAGCTGCTCTGCCGGGATCTGATGCGTTTTCAGCGCCTGCGTCACGGTGGTAATCAGCCCGGACTGCTCAAACTGCAGCGCAGAGAGGTTCACCGCAACTGACCAGGCGGTATGCCCCTCCTGATGCCAGCAGTGCAGCTGGCGGCACGCTTCGTTGATCACCCAGTTACCTATATTTATGATTAAACCGGTTTTTTCTGCGCCAGGCAGAAACAGATCAGGCGTAAGCAGACCGCGCTGCGGGTGCTGCCAGCGCAGCAGCGCTTCAAAACCGAGAATCGGCCCGCCGGGGGCACAATACTTCGGCTGGTAAAACAGCCGCAGTTCACGGTTATCCAGCGCCTGCCACAGATCGTTGTTAAGCTGCAGCTGCGACTGCGCCAGAATATTCATTGAGGGCTGGAAGAAGGTGTAACCGTTGCGGCCATTGTGTTTGGTGTGGTACATCGCGGCATCAGCGTTAAACATCAGCTCGCGCTCATCTCTGCCGTCGCCAGGATAGACGGCAATCCCGATACTTAAAGAGACCACCAGCTCATAACGCGATATGGCAAACGGCCGGTCAACGGCCTTCACCAGCATATCGGCCACCGAGGCGGCGTCATTGGGATCGTCAATCTCCAGCAGCAGCACAAACTCATCTCCGCCCATTCGCGCCAGCGTATAGTGCCCCTGCATCTGGCTCATCATACGTTCCGTTACGCTCACCAGCAGTTTATCGCCGATATGGTGCCCGAACGCATCGTTAACCGCTTTAAAACCATCAAGATCCATAAACATCAGTGCAAACTGCGACTTCTCGCGATTGGCTTTGTTGATCGCCTGATCGAGCCGATCCTCCAGTAAAATGCGATTGGGCAGCCGGGTCAGGTTGTCATGCAGCGCCAGCTGGGCCAGTTCACGGTTCGCCTCTGCCAGCGAGCGCGCCAGAATTGACGTGCGCGCCTGCATACGCGCATCCAGCATAGAGACCAGCAGCGTAATGCCGAGTATCGCCAGCGTCACCACGGTGACAATCATCGCCAGCCAGTCGCTGTTTACCCCGTGATGTGTGACGTGGCTGCTCGCCGGAAATCCGGCCGCCGCCATACCGGTGTAGTGCATGCCGGCAATGGCACACCCCATAACAACCGAGGCGCCAAAACGCAGCAGCGTTACCCGGCCATAGCTGTGGCGCAGGTGAAAGGCCAGCCAGAGCGCAGCCCCTGATGCGAGCAGCGCAATCAGCACCGAGACGGCGATCCAGCCCCGGTTCCAGATAATACCCGGCATAAACATCAGCGCCGCCATGCCGGTATAGTGCATAGCCACTACGCCCGACCCCAGCACCAGCGCGCCGCCAGCCAGTCGCCGCCACGGCAGCTCTCCCACGCAGACCAGCCGCAGGGCAAAAATCGAGGCGAGAATAGCAACCAGCATGGAGGCTGCAGTGAGCACCGGATCATAGCTCATCTCCATATCGAGATTCATGGAGAGCATGCCGATAAAATGCATCGCCCAGATTCCTACGCCCATGGCAAAACCGCCCCCCAGCAGCCAGATGAGCGCGACGCGACCTGACGAGGAGGCGACCCGGCCTGCCATATCCAGCGCAGTAAAGGAGGCGAGCATGGCGACAATAATTGAAACGATAACCGTGAATGAGTCGTATGACGTTACCAGCATAGGGAAGTCCGGATTAACGCTGTTTCCAGCTATAAAGTCGTGTAAACGGCATCCCTGCAGCTTTTGAACCGCTATCGCCCTTCCTGAACGAGGCAGAAATCCAGCCCTCTTCCCGCGCCAGACGACAGCAGGCTGGCAGCAAGGCCAGCCACTGTTATGACTCTATTATCGGCCTGCGGGCAAAAATAATGAGTAGAAAAAGCGTGTCAGAGATTAGACGTACTACCAGGCTGAACTATAGTAAATAAAACTGATGTAAATCATAAAGCAACCTCAGTGCTAATCTGGGGGAAGCGCCATATATCGCCTTAATTCTCTTTGCCAGCGGCACTTTACGGGTTCGTTTTTTATTAACAGGCCAGGTGGAAAAGCATCGACTCCGGATAATCAGTAAGGAATGATTATGAAACTCAAGCTTTTTCTTATGACCGCAGGCCTGTACACAGGATTGACGTCCGTAACGGCCCTGGCAGCCACCACTACCGGGGCGATCAACGCCACGCTCACGCTGACGACCGGTTGCCTGGTCAACGGTCAGTCAGCCACCACCGGCGTCAATTTCGGTACCCTGAACTTTGGCAGCAGCGCAGCTACCTTTGATACGCTGAATGCCACGCTGGTGGGCGCGGCCGGCAGCGGTATCTATGTGCGCTGCACAACCGGACAGACCTTTAATGTACAGGTCACCAGCAGCAACGGCGCGCCGGGCACGATTTACGGCACCGTCAGCGGCCAGCCGCGCTACCTCATTCTGGGCTCGGATAATACGCGGGGCATCGCCTATACCCTCTACAGCGACGCCGCCTTTACCACCGCGATAGCGAACAACACCAACATTGCCGCCAGCGGCACCACCGATCCGACGCTGGGCACCAACTATGCCATCTATGGTCGGGTCGTCGGCGGCGGCTTCAACCCGCTTATCCCGGCGGGTACCTATACCGACACCATAAACGTGGCGGTGAATTACTGAGCGCGGGCGCGCGCAGTGAGGCTATCCCTCTCTCTCTGGCGGGCGGCGGGGCTGATAGCAGCCTTCGCCTGCCTGCCGGCAGATGCGCTGCCTGTGGCAAACTTTCAGGTCGCTGCGTCCATCGTGGCGGGCTGCGTGGTGTCGGGCAGCAATACGGGCGTGTTTGGTACGCTCAACTTTGGCTCGCATTCCGGCGTGGCTACGGGAAACTTCAGCGCAAGCTACCTGCAGAGCACAACGCTGAACCTGGCATGCACGCCAGGCACCGCCGTCAGCATGAGTATTGACGGCGGCGCTAACTACACCTCTGTCCGCAATCTCAAACACACCAGCAGCAGCAATACCGTTGCCTACCGGCTCTTCAGTAACGCTGCGCTGACTGCGCCTATACCCATTAACAGCGCTATAGCGCTGAACTATAGCAATGCAAATACGATTACGCTGCCTGTTTATGGTCAGCTGACGCTGCCTGGCACCGCGCAAGCCGGAACCTATACCGACACGCTGACCGTCACCCTGAGCTGGTGATGCTGAAAAAAAAGGATGAACCATGAGAAACCTGTGCGCGCTGCTTTTGCTGTTAATCATCCCCTCAGTCCGGGCCGCCAACTCGCTGATGATCTGGCCCATTGACCCCGCCATAGCCTCTGAAGATAAAGCCAGCGAGCTCTGGCTGGAGAACCGCGGCAGCAGCAGCACCATTATGCAGGTACGCATTTTTGCCTGGCAGCAGCGCGAGGGCCAGGAGCAGTATCAGACGCAGCAGCAGGTCGCCGCCAGTCCGCCTATGGTGCGGCTGGAGCCGGGGCAAAAACAGCTGGTACGCCTGATCAAACAGACGCCGCCCCCTGCCGGTCAGGAGAGCGCCTATCGCGTGGTACTTGATGAGATCCCGTCGCCGCGTAAGCCCGGTGATAATCAGGCCGGGCTTAACTTTCAGATGCGCTATTCCGTTCCGCTGTTTGTCTACGGCAGCGGTCTGACGCGCGACAGCGCGAAAGCGGTGCTGAGCTGGCGCGAAGTCAGCAGCGGCGGCAGGCGCTGGCTGGAGCTGACCAACAGCGGCAGCGGCCATGCGCGCCTGAGCAATGTCCGCGCCGGCGGAGCCGCCCTGGGCAACGGCCTGTTTGGCTATGTGCTGGCACACAGCAGCCAGCGCTGGCCGGTCAGCCAGCCCCTGCGCGGAGAGCTGGCAGCCGATGTCAACAACCGCGCCTGGCGCAGTACTGCCGCACGCTAATGACGCCTGCGCCCTCGCGTTATCTGCTGCTGGGCAGCGTACTGATGATCCTGCCCGCGCACGGGCGTGCGGAGAGCTGGTCTGCGCTGCCGCCTCCGCCCGCGCTGGAAAGCAGCGCACAGGGGCAGCAGCTGATGCTGGAGTTAATTATCAATCAGCGCGCGCGCGGCGATATTGTTGCCGTTGAACATCAGCAGGATCATTTCTGGCTGCGCCGCAGCGATCTGCTGCAGGCGGGCGTGGCGGCGGAAAAGCTGCCGGATGAGCGGGTCGATCTTCGGCAGCTGCCTGGCGCGGATGTCACCTATGATGAAACCCGGCAGCGGCTGCTGCTGACGGTGCCGCCGGCCTGGCTGCCGGCGCAGCGGCTCGGGCAGGCTGAGCAGCGTCCCCGCTTTCCGGCGCGCGCCAGCAACGGGGCGCTGCTGAATTACGACGTTTATCTGACCCACACCGACCGGGCCGGCTCACGTCTCTCCTCGTGGAATGAGTTACGGCTGTTCGGCCCGGCAGGACAGTTCTCCTCTAACGGCGTCTATACGCAGCAGCTGAATGGATCGCTCAGCGGTCAGCAGGAGGGATATCTGCGTTACGACACCTGGTTCAGCAATGAGAATGAAGACGCCGCGCTCAGCTGGCGGGTGGGCGACCTTATCACTGACGCCCTGAGCTGGAGCAACAGCGTGCGGCTGGGCGGGGTGCAGATAGCGCGTGATTTCAGCGTGCGTCCCGATTTAGTAACTTATCCGCTGCCTGCCTTCAGCGGCCAGGCGGCGGTGCCCTCCTCGGTCGATCTGTTTATTAACGGCTATCGCAGTGCGCAAACGGCGGTGCAGCCCGGTCCGTGGTCGCTGACCAACATCCCCTTTGTCAATGGTGCCGGGGATGCGGTGATCACCACCACCGATGCGCTGGGGCGTCAGGTCACCACCACGCTGCCCTTTTACGTGTCGGCCAGCCTGTTAAAAAGTGGCCTGTCTGATTACGCCTTCTCTGCCGGCGCTGTCCGGCAAAATTATGGTGTGAAGAGTGCCGACTACGGCGCTGCCGCTGCCAGTGGCTCCTATCGCTACGGTATCAGCGACTGGCTGACGCTGGAGTCGCACGCTGAAGGCAGTGATGACGTTGTCATGGGCGGTGCGGGCGGCCTGCTGAAAGCGGGAAGCCTGGGCGTTATCAACGCGGCGGTGGCGCAGAGCGACGCGCAGGGCCAGAGCGGCACGCAGTACAGCTGGGGATATCAATATAACAACAGCTGGTTCAGCCTTGGCACCCAGCACATTCTGCGCGATACCACGTTCAGTAATCTGGCGCTGATCGGCAGCCGCAGTGAAAGCGCCGACAGCCGCTATTCACTCGCGCGTCGCAGCGCACAATATACGGCCAGCCTGTCGCTCAGCGACTACGGCAGTCTGGGACTCGCTTATCTCGATATCAGCGGCGGCTACGGTGAGCGCACGCGTCTGTGGAACCTGACCTGGAGCAAAAACCTGTGGGGCAACAGCAGTCTCTATATCTCAGCCAGCCGCGATCGCGACCTCGGTAGCTGGGACGGAGCGATTTCACTGGTGATCCCGTTTGGTGAACAGAGCAGCGCCTCTGTCAGCGTGGAGCGCGATCGCCAGGGGCGCAGTAACCAGCGGCTGTATGCCTCGCGGGCAATGCCCACTGAGGGGGGAATCGCCTGGGACGCCTCCTGGGCACGCCAGGGGGGAGACAGCGGCGATTATCGTCAGGGCAGCCTGCGCTATCGCAATAACCGGATCGATACGTCAGCCGGATTCTGGGGCGATGATGACAATACAACGCAATGGGCAGATCTCTCCGGTGCGCTGGTGCTGATGGATAACCGCCTCTTTGCTGCTAATGATATCAACGACGCCTTTGTGCTGGTGAAAACCCGCTATCCCGGCGTGACCGTGCGCTATGAGAACCAGACGATGGGGAAAACTGACGGCCAGGGCTATCTGCTGGTGCCGGCGGTCAGCAGCTACTACGGCGCAAAATATGATATCGATACGCTGGATCTGCCTGCCAGTGTCGCCGCGTCCCGGGTTGAGCAGCGCATTGCCGTGAAGCGTAAAAGCGGTTTTCTGCTCGACTTCCCGATTGAGCCGCTGCGCGCCGCCAGCGTTATTTTGCACGACACGCGCGGTCAGCCGCTGCCGCTTGCCAGTCAGGTGCTGCGCGCAGGTAAAGAGAGCAGCTATGTGGGCTGGGATGGCATCGTCTGGCTGGAGAATTTGCAGGCGCGTAATACGCTGCAGGTTATCACGCCCGATGGCCGTCAGTGTGAAACCACGTTCAGCGTCGCGCGCGGCGAACCAGAGGCGCTGAAGACCTATGGCCCGCTGGTCTGCGCGCTACCTCTCCCGCAGCCCGGCGCCGGTGCGCTGGCGCAGACACCCTCAGCAGGATTACAACATGATTAAGTTACTATTGATGCTGGCATTGCTGCTGCCCGGCGCCAGCTATGCGCTCTGCCCGCTCTCCGCTTCGCCGGCCAGCTTTGGCAGCCAGACCACTTTTTCTGTGCAATCTCAGGTTATCCCCACGTCCGCCAATACGAATGTCAACTGCGGCTCCGCCACGCTTAATCTGCTGGGCAACGACTACATTGCCTATGCGTTTACCGCTGCCAGCTACCTGAACGGGACCCGCGCCATGCTGAAAGCGAGCGCCGGCGGCAGCGATAACGTTCCGATCCAGCTTTGTGTCGACAGCGCCTGCGCCACCGAACTGCGTCAGGGCAACAGCTACCGCTGGAACGCCTCGGCGCTGCTGGCGCTGGGCAACAGCCTCAACTTCACTATCCCGCTCTATTTCCGCACCGTGCCGGGCCAGGTGATTGCGGCAGGCACATACACCACCACCCTGACGCTGACAGTCAGCTACAGCGTCTGTACCAGCGCCGGCGTGGCCGGAATATGTCTGGGAACCGTGCAAACCAGCAGCGGCACCGCCCTGCCGCTGACCGTGACGCTGGTGGTCACCAACGACTGCACCACTATTACCGCCCCGAACCTCAACTTTGGCAGCGCGCCGCTGGCGGGTAGCTTCTCTGCCGTTCAGCAGACCATCAGCGTGGTCTGCTCTAAAGGGAGCACCTATAGCGTTGGGCTGAGCAACGGCAATAATTTCAGCGGCACCGCGCGGCAGATGGCAAATGGAGCCAGCCGGCTGGCCTATGACATTTATAAAGACGCAGCCACGACCTCGCGCTGGGGACCCTCCGGCAGCGATCGCTGGAGCAGCACAACGTCAACCTCGCTTAATCCCGATACGGTAACGCGCAACTTTACCTACACGGCCCGGATACTGACGACGCAGGCGACGCCGGCAGCCGGAAACTACACGGATAACGTGGTGGTGGACGTGGCGTTTTAGCGGGGGAGAGAGCCGGCCGCAGGGCGCGGCCGGAAAAGCATCAGAGTGAGGCGCTGGCGGGCGTTACCGCGTGGCGCTGCTGATACTGTCTCACCATCCGGCCAATCAGCAGTGTGCCTGCCAGTCCGCAGACGGCAGCAAATGAGAGCCAGATGCCGGGCATCGCTTTATCGCCGGTGGCATGAATAAGGTAGCTGGAGATGGCTGGCGTAAAGCCGCCAAACAGTGCGGTCGCCAGGCTGTAGGCCAGGGAAAAGCCGGATGCGCGCACCTCTGCCGGCATAATCTCTGCCAGATAGACCACCATGGCACCGTTGTAGCTGGCATAGAGAAAAGAGAGCCACAGCTCCGCTTCGACCAGATGCGCAAAGCTCGCGGAACCGGTGAGCCAGTGCAGCACCGGCCAGGCCGTCAGGATCATTAGCACGGTAAAGATAATCAGCAGCGGCCGCCGTCCGACCCGATCGGAAAGTGCCCCCATAACCGGCAGCCAGAAGAGATTGGATATCCCGACAAACAGCGTGACCAGAAAGCTCTGCTTATCGCTCATCATCAGCACCGTTTTGCCAAAGGTTGGCGTGAAAGCGGTGATCATGTAGAACATAACGGTGGTGGTGACCACCATCAGCATGCCCGCCAGCACCAGCGCCCAGTTCTGTCCGACTGACCGCACAATCTGGCGCATCGAAGGATGCGTTTTACGCTGGCTGAACGCCTCTGTCTCCTCCAGCATGCGGCGGATCCAGAACAGAAACGGCACAATCATACAGCCCACCACAAACGGAATACGCCAGCCCCATTCGGTAACGGCCTCTTTTGCCAGTATATGATTCAGCCCCAGTCCCAGCAGCGCAGCGAAAATCACCGCCACCTGCTGACTGCCTGACTGCCAGCTGACCCAGAACCCTTTACGTCCTTTGGGCGCAGCTTCTGCGAGATAGACTGAGACGCCGCCGAGTTCTACCCCCGCGGAGAAGCCCTGCAGCAGGCGTCCGAGCAGGATCAAAATTGGTGCCGCAGCGCCAAGCGTGGCGTAACCCGGCACCAGCGCAATGGTCAGTGTGCCAATCGCCATCAGCCCCAGCGTCAGCAGCAGGCCTTTGCGCCGGCCGTGATGGTCGATATAGGCACCCAGCACAATGGCGCCCAGCGGACGCATAAGAAATCCGGCGCCGAAGGTCATCAGCGTCAGCATCAGAGAGGCAAAGGGATCGTCGCCGGGAAAAAAGGTTTTCGCGATGGCGGTGGCGTAGTAGCCAAAGACCATAAAATCATACATCTCAAGAAAGTTACCGCTGGTAACGCTAAAGATGGTTTTCGCCCCGCTGCGCGCAGGTTTTTGCAGAGATAACTGGCTGCTCATACTGTCCTTCCTGGTTTTTTACCCGTTGTAGCCTGCTCAGCCAGGAATGAATGTGATCTGAATCACCATTGTGCTTTACAAAGACTGACAAAAGGTAACAGGAAATTAACAATGCGGGGCGGTTCTGACAGCCGCTCTGCAGAAAGCAGATATAAAAAAAGCCGCTGTTATCAGCGGCTTTCTCTTCGGCAAAACAGTCCGGCTATTTGCCGGCCGTTTCCATTCCCATCAGGCCAATCTTCAGATAGCCCGCTGCGCGCAGCTGGTCCATCACCGCCATCAGCGTGGCATAGTCCACTGATTGATCGGCCTGGAAGAAGATAGTGGTCTGCTTATCTCCCGCGGTCTGCGCAGTCAGCGCGTTTACCAGCGTCTCTTTCGTCACCGCATCATTGCCGATATAGATCTGCTTATCCGCTTTGATTGAGAGATAGACCGGCTTCTCCGGACGCGGCTGCGGTGCGCTGGTGGACGCTGGCAGGTTAACGCGTACATCTACCGTTGCCAGCGGTGCCGCCACCATAAAGATAATCAGCAGCACCAGCATAACGTCGATAAACGGCGTGACGTTAATCTCATGCATTTCGCTGTCGCCAGCGGCCTCATCGTTTAAACGCATCGCCATAATGATTATCCTGCGCGCAGCTTATGCGTAGCGGCCGGACGGCTGGTTTCCGCCGCGACGTGCGCCGTGCCGAGATCGAGATCGCGGCTTTGCAGCAGCAGCACCTGGGCTGCGACGTCACCCAGCGACGCTTTATAATTGGCAATCATGCGCGCAAAAACGTTGTAAATAACCACGGCAGGAATAGCGGCAACCAGGCCGACTGCTGTCGCCAGCAGCGCTTCAGCAATGCCAGGCGCGACCACGGCAAGATTGGTAGTCTGCGTTTTAGCGATGCCGATAAAGCTATTCATAATGCCCCATACGGTACCGAACAGGCCGATAAAAGGCGCCACGGAACCGATGGTTGCCAGAAAACCATTGCCGCGCCCGGCATGACGACCGAACGCCCCTACCCGACGCTCAAGGCGAAAACTGGTGCGATCCTTGATGCCCGCCAGATCGTCTGTGCCCGCTGACAGCGTCAGCTCCTCGCGCGCATCGGCCAGCAGTACAGCACTGTGACTGCTGGCTTTAAAGCTCTCTGCCGTACGGTAAGCGTCAGCCAGCGAGCGTGCTGCGCCCAGCGCCTGCTGCTCTTTTTTCAGGCGACGTTTCGCGGCGCTCAGTTCAGCATATTTGCCAAAAAAGATGGCCCAGGTCACGACGGATGCCAGTAACAGGCCAATCATGACAATTTTAACCACGATGTCGGCATGCTGGTACATCCCCCAGACGGAGAGGTCTGTCTGCATTAAATCACTGGCTACCACGCTGCATCTCCAGATTCTGTTGTAGAGTTCACGACTGAAGAGACGATCATAGCAAAAAAAAGGATCTAAGTGATAGTCGTTCTCATTACTATTTACAAAGCAGCGCCCGCTGCTGCTGTGCCTGCACTGCCGGGCTGGTGCCACTCTGATAATCGGTAAACAGGCTCAACCCCTCCCCTGATTCGTGGTAACGTGAATGCTTTGTAAGATGGGTCAGGACAGGCAGTGATGGCTACGAAAAAACTGGATACCGCGCTGGTGAGCGCAGGACGTAATAAACGTTATACGCAGGGCGCGGTGAACAGCGTAATACAGCGCGCCTCATCCCTGGTTTTTGATACCGTCGCGGATAAACAGCGCGCCACCGCCGGGCGGGCTGAAGGCGAACTCTTTTATGGCCGTCGCGGCACGCTTACGCACTTTTCGCTGCAGGATGCGATGACCGAACTGGAAGGTGGCGCAGGCTGTGCACTCTATCCCTGCGGCGCAGCCGCCGTTGCCAACGCCATTCTGGCGTTTGTTGAAGCGGGCGATCACGTGCTGATGAGCGGAGCGGTCTACGAACCGACGCAGGATTTCTGCAGCAAAATCCTCACCAAAATGCAGGTCACCACCACCTGGTTTAATCACTGTATTGGCAGTGAGATCGGTGAACTGGTGCAGCCCAATACCCGCGTGGTGTTTCTTGAGTCGCCGGCGTCGGTGACGATGGAAGTGCAGGATATCCCGGCGATTGTTGCCGCCGTACGTGCCAAAGCGCCCGAGGCGATTATCATGCTGGACAATACCTGGGCGGCGGGCGTGCTGTTTAACGCGCTGTCGTTCGGGATTGATATTTCTATCCAGGCCGGCACCAAATATATCATTGGTCACAGCGACGCCATGATTGGCACCGCGGTGGCCAACGCCCGCTGCTGGCCGCAGCTGCGTGAGAACTCTTACCTGATGGGGCAGATGGTCGATGCGGATACGGCCTATATGGCGAGCCGCGGTCTGCGCACCTTAGGCACCCGCCTGCGCCAGCACGAAGAGAGCGCGCTGCAGGTGGCGGAGTGGCTGACTGGCCGGCCTGAAGTGGCGCGGGTCAATCATCCGGCGCTGGCGCAGAGCCCGGGACACCGTTTCTGGCAGCGCGACTTCAGCGGCAGCAGCGGCCTGTTTTCATTTGTGCTGCATGAGCGGCTGGATGCGCAGCAGCTGGCAAATTATCTCGATCGCTTCCATCATTTCAGCATGGCCTATTCGTGGGGCGGTTATGAGTCGCTGATTCTGGCCAGCCAGCCCGAAGAGCTGGCGGCGATTCGCCCGGCAGGCGGCGTCGACTTTACGGGCACGCTGATACGTCTGCATATCGGTCTGGAGCACGTCAGCGACCTGCTGGTCGATCTGCAGGCGGGTTTTGACCGCTTAACGAATTAAACCAACCTTCAACCATCCGTGGCTCGCCGTGTCAGATCAACGCGCCGGCGGCTGCGGAGGGCTACTATAAAAGCCTTGTAACTCGACGGGATAGCAGATGGGTGTTTTACATGAGATTGTCCAGGCGCTCTGGCATCAGGATTTTGCTGCGCTGGCCAATCCGGATGTCGTATGGATCGTCTACGGCGTGATGTTTCTGACGCTGTTTCTGGAAAATGGCTTGCTGCCGGCGTCGTTTCTGCCGGGTGACAGCCTGCTGCTGCTGGCGGGCGCCATGATTGCTAAAGGCGTAATGGACTTTGTGCCGACCATGGTGATCCTGACCACTGCCGCCAGCCTCGGCTGCTGGCTGAGCTATCTGCAGGGGCGCTGGCTGGGCAATACAAAGCTGGTCAAAAGCTGGCTGATGCATCTGCCCGCGCAGTACCATCAGCGCGCCTGGCATCTGTTTAACCGCCACGGCCTGATGGCGCTGCTGGTGGGCCGTTTCCTGGCGTTTGTGCGCACGCTGCTGCCTACCATGGCGGGTATCTCCGGACTGCGTAACAGCCGTTTTCAGCTGTTTAACTGGTTAAGCGGCGTGTTATGGGTCGGCATTGTCGTTACGATGGGCTACGGCATCAGCCAGGTGCCGTTTATCAAGCGGCATGAAGATCAGGTTATGGCTATTCTGATGATCCTGCCGCTGGTGCTGCTGTTTACCGGGCTGGCCGGCAGCATTGTGGTGATCTGGAAAAAACGCCGTCAGAAAACCTCTTAATTATCACGCCGCGTCAAACGGCAGCGTCTGCACCGTTTGACGCGCGCGGCTGACCTCTTCACCCGGCGTTGTGCCAAACAGCCGTTTGAACTCCCGGGAAAACTGTGACGGACTCTCATACCCTACCCGCAGCGCGGCTGTACTCGCCTTTACGCCATCCTGCAGCATCATCAGCCGCGCCTGATGCAAACGATAGCGTTTGAGGTACTGCAGCGGGGACGTCTGCGTTACCGCCTTAAAGTTGTGGTGAAAAGCGGATACGCTCATGTTGACCTCGGCCGCCAGCGTCTCAACGCTCAGGCTGCCGGCAAAGTGCGTTTCTATCCGCCGCAGCGCGCGCGCAATCTGACTGAACTGCGTCTGCCGGTTAACCAGCGACAGCAGCGCCCCGCCAATCGGACCGGTGAGCACATAATAAAGGATTTCCCGTACCAGCTGCGGGCCAAGCACCCGTGCATCGCGCGGATGGCTCATCACATCCAGCAGCCGCTCTGCGGCACACAGCATCTCTTCGCTCAGCCAGGCAGAATGAATACCCGAGGTCTGCACCGCGGGCTGAAACTGCTCATCATCACCGATATCCAGCAGCAGATCCTGCAGCGAAGCGGTATCCACGCTCAGACACATGCCCGCCAGCGGCGCATCGGGCGTGGCTTCCGTTTCGCACTCAACCGGCAGCGGCACCGTCAGCATCAGATATTTACTGGCGTCATAGTGAAAGACCGTGCTGCCGAGATAGCCGGTTTTGCGTCCCTGAAACAGGATCACAATGCCGGGCTGATACATCATCGGCGTCCGCGGCAGCGTTTCGCTGGCGTAAATGAGCCGGACATTTTTCACTGCACAGTGCGGTTTTTGCGGGTCGCACATTAGCGCGATGACCCGGCGGGCAAGCTGGCGACACAGGGCGTCATGGGACATGGCGGCTTTCCGGATAAAAAATTCAGTGTGCCGCAACGCTGCACAAAGCTCTACTCCCCTGGAGGATCAGGCAAGATTTTTGCAGAAAAGGGTCAGAGTCCGCTCTGGCAGAGCGATCCGCACTGCACGTTTGTTGTCTAGACTTAAGCACACAGTTTTTCCATTCAGCGATCGCAATGAAAAAGGAGCCCCTATGGCAGATCAACCTATTATCAAACTGCGCGACGGCAATATGATGCCGCAGCTTGGCCTCGGTGTCTGGCAGGCAAGTCAGGAAGAGGCGCATACCGCCGTACTGAAAGCGCTGGAAGTGGGTTATCGCTCTATCGATACCGCTGCCGCCTATAAAAATGAAGAGGCGATTGGCAGGGCGCTGAAGGATACGCCGGTAGCGCGCGACGATATCTTCGTCACCACCAAGCTGTGGAATGATGACCAGCAAAATGTGCAGCAGGCGATGGAGACCAGCCTGGAGAAACTGCAGCTCGACAGCGTTGATCTCTACCTGATGCACTGGCCCTGCCCGGAAAAAGATCACTACGTTGCGGCATGGGAGAAGATGATTGAGCTGCAGCAGCAGGGCCTGACCAAAAGCATCGGCGTCTGCAACTTCCATGAGGCCCACCTGAAACGCCTGATTGATGAAACCGGCGTGACGCCCGTCGTGAATCAGATTGAGCTGCATCCGATGCTGCAGCAGCGTACGCTGCACGCCTGGAACGCACTGCATCAGATCCAGACTGAGTCCTGGAGCCCGCTGGCGCAGGGCGGCGAAGGGGTGTTCGATCAGGCGATTATCCGCACGCTGGCGAAAAAGTATGGCAAGAGCGCGGCGCAGATTGTGATCCGCTGGCATCTCGACAGCGGCCTGGTGGTGATCCCGAAATCAGTGACGCCGGCACGCATTGAGGAGAACTTTAACGTCTTCGATTTCCGGCTGGAGAAAAGTGAGATCAGCGAAATCACTAAACTGGATAAGGGCCAGCGTCTGGGTCCCGATCCGGAGACGTTTAACGGCTAGAGAAGCACAATGATTGCGGCCGCCCTCACGGCGGCCTTTTTCTTTTTCAGGAAAGCGGATTAACGACCATCTGCCCTGCCGTACCGCGATCGGCCAGTTCCAGCGTCTGGCTGTAATAGACAAACGGGAAGTGATCGCTGGCGCTTTGCGGAAAACTCACCAGCAGTTCCACACTGCCGTCAACCCAGACGGTATCTTTCCAGCCGCGATCTTCGCCCATCGACTGCGCGCCGTTGACGCTTTTGATAAGGAACATGACGCCCTGAATATGCAGCGACTGCGGGCGATCGGCGTGAATAATCCAGCGCTCAAACGTTCCCTGCTGCGTTGTGGTATCGATGCGGTTCATATCCCACAGCGCGCCGTTAATGCCCGGTACGCTGTCGCCAATACGAAATTCGCGCGTCCGCACCGCCACGCCGTCGAGGATCTGATCGGCCAGCAGTCGCATCGGCAGGTTATCGGTGACCAGCGGCAGCAGCCCGGTCGGGCGCAGCGTCAGCACCAGCGTGTTGGTCAGAATGGATGAGGGTTCAAACAGGCCGCGCAGGCGATCCATAATCCCTGCCGCCGTGCCCGCCGTGATTGACACTTCATCCCCCTGCGACATATCCACCAGCACCTCACGCCGTTCGCCTGGCGCCAGAGAGAGCGTCTGCACCGCGACCGGCGAAGGCAGAAACCCCTGATCGCTGGCAATAACGGTAAAAGGGCGACCGTCTGAAAAACGCAGGTCAAAGCGGCGCGCATTGGCGGCATTCAGCAGGCGCAGGCGCACCCAGCCGCGGGAAACATCCACATAGGGATTCTGCACGCCGTTAACCAGCAGCGTATCACCAAGAAACCCGCCCTCTGATGGCGGGTTATAGACCGGGGTGGCGAAGTTATCGAGGCGCTTATCCTGAATCACCAGTGGAAAATCATCCACGCCGTAGTGCTTAGGCAGCGGCAGCGATTTGCTGACCTCATCTTCAATCAGCCACATTCCCGCCAGGCCGTTATAGACGTGCGGTGCCATATGATTCGGCGTGCTGGCGTGATACCACAGCGTCGCCGCCCCCTGCCGGATGGGCAGCACCGGCGACCAGTCAGCACCCGCTGACATCATGCGCGGCGCCCCACCCATCAGCGCGCCCGGCACCTGCAGGCCGCTGACCGTCATCGCCACCGGCTCATTAAGCCGGTTGCTGTAGATAAGCTTGACGTCATCACCGCTGTAAACCCGCACCGTCGGCCCCAGATAGAGGCCATTAATGCCCCAGACCGGAACTTTGCTGCCGCTGCCCGTAAACGACCAGTGGCTGCGCTGCAGCGTCAGAAACAGCGGCTGTCCGCGGCGGGATTCAATCAGCGGCGGGACCGGCAGCGGGACATCGCCAGCAGGAGTAGCGGCGCGGGCTGAAAAAGTCAGTGCCGGGGAGGCCAGCGCAACGCCGGCAGAAAGCTGAATAAAGTGACGTCTGCTGCAAGACATAAAACTTCAGACCTTTTGAGCGGGGCGTAAAACGCCGTGTCCATGTTGTTGTTGTTAATTTTGCTGTGGTGCACTGGGGTGGCATCCACCACCCCCGGATAGGGCTCAGATTTTACCGTTTTTTTCGCGTTCAGCGACTTCTGCGTTTAACTCTTCCAGCTTAGCAGACATTATTTCACGGCAGTGGGTCGCCAGCTTACGCACAGAGGTGGTCTCAAACTGTGCGGTATCGACCGGTGGCAGCATCTCTACAATCACCAGGCCATTCTTCCAGCGATTCATATTAATTTTGCCATGCGTATTGGAGACGACGATCGGGATAATGGGTACGCCAGCGGCGACGGCAGCGTGAAACGCGCCGGTCTTAAACGGCAGCAGGCCACGTCCGCGGCTGCGCGTGCCTTCCGGGAACATCCAGAATGAGATACGCTTCTTTTTAAATTGCCCGACAATCTCTCCGATAGTGCCGTGCGCTTTCGCCCGGTTGTCGCGATCGATCAGCAGGTTGCCTGTCAGCCAGTAGAGCTGCCCGAAAAACGGGATCCACAACAGGCTCTTTTTGCCCACGGTAACGGTGGTCGGCTGTACGATTTTCGCCGCCGTGATCATGTCATAGTTGTTCTGATGGTTTGCAATATAGATAGCATTACCGTAATTCGCCGCCTCAGGAGGCTTACGCAGCTCAACTTTAACGCCCAGCACTCCGGAGAGCCGGCCAAAAAGATGGCCAAACGTCGCGACATGGCGCGGGTTGCGCGGCGAAAACAGGCACCAGATGCTGCCGAAGACACAGACCAGTACGGAATAGATGATAATAATTATCGCGCGTAAAATTAGTAACATAGCGTCCTCAAAAAAGTACTCCTTCGCAGATAACCCGATTACTCTGCACTTGCGTCACGCTTAGGGCGTGCCGGCGCGTTGACTTCAACGCTGTCAATACGCTGCAGGCCGCGTGATACGCTGCCGCGACGGCCGCGATCGGCACGCACTTTCTGCAGATCTTCATCGCGCAGGATCAGCTTACGTTTACCCACATAGAGGGTAAGAGTGCTGCCCGGCGTCAGAATCAGTAGCCACTGCAGCCGGTCGGCACCGGAGGCAGCATCTGCGGCAGGAATTGAGATAATTTTATTGCCTTTGCCTTTAGACATTTGCGGCAGGTCAGCCACCGGGAACATCAGCATTCTGCCCGCCTGGGTGATTGCCAGCAGCATGTCATCGCCGGAATTGACCGCCAGCGGCGTCATGACGCGCGCATTCTCCGGCAGCGTCAGCAGCGCTTTACCGGCGCGGTTGCGCGATACCAGATCGGCAAAGGTACAGATAAAGCCATAGCCGGCATCAGAGGCCATCAGCAGCTTCTGATCGTCCGCTTCCATCAGCACCTGCTCCATCACTGCGCCCGGCGGAAGCGTCAGCTTGCCGGTCAGCGGTTCCCCCTGCCCGCGCGCCGACGGCAGCGAGGTGGGATCGAGCGTATAGCTGCGGCCGGTGGAGTCAATAAATGCCACCGGCTGATTGCTCTTGCCGCGCGCCGCCGCCCGATAGCTGTCTCCCGCTTTATAGCTCAGGCCGGCAGGGTCGATATCGTGCCCTTTGGCGCTGCGCACCCAGCCCATCTGCGACAGCACAATGGTCACCGGCTCAGCGCTCACCAGCTCATTTTCACTCAGCGCTTTCGCCTCTTCGCGCTCGTGCAGCGGCGAGCGGCGCTCGTCGCCGTATGCCTGGCTGTCAGCCTGCAGCTCTTTCTTCAGCAGGCTGTTCATTTTCCGCTCAGACGCCAGCGTGGCCTGCAGCTGATCGCGCTCTTTCTCCAGTTCGGCCTGCTCGCCGCGGATCTTCATCTCTTCGAGTTTCGCAAGATGACGCAGCTTCAGCTCCAGAATCGCTTCGGCCTGCGTTTCGCTGATTGCAAAGCGCGACATCAGGACCGCTTTGGGTTCATCTTCACTGCGGATAATGTGGATCACATCATCAATGTTCAGAAACGCGACCAGCAGCCCCTCAAGGATATGCAGGCGGCGCAGCACGCGCTCCAGCCGGTAATTCAGACGGCGCGTGACCGTATCGCGCCGGTAGACCAGCCACTCAGAGAGGATCTCCAGCAGGTTTTTCACTGCCGGACGGTTATCCAGACCAATCATGTTCAGGTTAACGCGGTAGCTCTTCTCCAGATCGGTGGTGGCGAAGAGATGGTGCATGACCTGATCGAGATCGACGCGGTTAGAACGCGGCACAATCACCAGCCGCGTCGGGTTTTCGTGATCGGATTCGTCGCGCAGATCCTCAATCATCGGCAGTTTTTTGTTACGCATCTGGGCGGCGATCTGCTCCAGCACGCGCGCGCCGGAGACCTGATGCGGCAGCGCAGTGATCACTGCCTCACCCTCTTCTTTTTTCCAGACGGCGCGCTGACGTACCGATCCACGCCCGCTCTGGTAGATCTTGCGGATCTCTTCACGCGGCGTGATGATCTCTGCTTCCGTCGGATAGTCAGGACCCTGCACAATATCCAGCAGCTCATCCAGCGTGGTTTTGGGTTTGTCGATCAGCCGCACCGCGGCTTCAGCCACTTCGCGCAGATTGTGCGGCGGGATATCCGTTGCCATGCCGACGGCGATACCGGTGGTGCCGTTAAGCAGAATGTTGGGCAGCCGCGCCGGCAGCATTTTGGGTTCCTGCAGCGTGCCGTCAAAATTCGGGGTGTAATCAACCGTGCCCTGGCCCAGCTCGCTGAGCAGCACTTCCGCATATTTAGAGAGGCGCGATTCGGTATAGCGCATCGCGGCAAAAGATTTGGGATCGTCCGGTGCGCCCCAGTTACCCTGACCATCAACCAGCGGATAACGATAGGAGAACGGCTGCGCCATTAATACCATCGCTTCGTAACAGGCGCTGTCGCCATGCGGATGATATTTGCCCAGCACGTCACCGACGGTGCGCGCTGACTTCTTAAATTTGGCGCTGGCGCTCAGGCCTAGCTCTGACATGGCGTAGACGATACGGCGCTGCACCGGCTTCAGACCGTCACCGATATAGGGCAGCGCGCGATCCATAATCACATACATGGAGTAGTCCAGGTACGCTTTTTCGGTAAACTTGTGCAGGGCAAGACGCTCTGCACCATCCTGCGTCATTTCGCTCATTACGTTTGCATCCTCACTTCGTGGCCCGCACCGGCGGGTCATTTGGCGAGGATAGTACCTTATTCACGCGAGTTAGTCACAGAGAAGCCGTGTCTCTGCGGCAGAAAGGTTTGCGTTAAAAAACAACAGCGCAGCAGGCGGATCCGGCCGCTTTTGCCCTTTGATAAAATCGCTGATTTTGCTGCAGAAAACCCGGTGTGACGTCATACCGCATCAGGGCACTTTACCCAGCCACGCTTGCTGGATCGCCGCATATTCGCCCGTGGCAGTCGCCAGATGCAGCCACTGATCCACGTAGAGTTTCCAGCTCATATCATCGCGCGGCAGCATGTAAGCTTTTTCACCATACTGCATCGGCTTATCCGGATTAATGGCGCATAGCGACGGATAGTGCTGCTGCTGAAACTGCGCTTCAGACGCGTCGGTGATCATCACGTCCGCTTTTTTATCCGCCAGCTGCTGAAAGATGGTCGTATTCTCTGCCAGCTGCAGCGTAGCCTGCGGCAGATGGCTGTGCACGAACGCTTCGTTAGTGCCTCCGGCAGGCTCGATGACCCGCACCTCACGCCGGTTTATCTGCGCAATGGTCTGATAGCGCGCTTTGTCCTCGCAGCGCACCAGCGGGATTTTGCCATCTGTGCCGAGCGGCCGCGCAAACCAGGCGATTTTCTGACGCTTCAGCGTGACCGATACGCCGCCCAGCGCGATATCGCACTGGCGGGCAACAAAATCGGCGCTCAGTTTTTTCCAGGTGGTCGGCACCCACGCGACTCTGGCGCCCAGGCTGGCGGCCAGCGACTCCGCCATGCTGATATCCAGCCCTTCATATTTTCCATCACTGCGCAGAAAGCTGTAGGGCTTATAGTCGCCAGTGGTACAGACGCGCAGCGTCTGCTGCTGCTGAATGAGATCGAGACGTGACTGCGCCTGAGCCGTGCCCGCTACCAGCAGCAGCGCGATAGTGATCTGTTTTTTCATAGCCTCTTCTTATTTTAATTCCGGGTTGCGCACAGAGTGTTTCACACGCCGGAGCATTATTGCTTTATAAGCAACAGTATTGTGATCCGTGGCACGTTTTTCCCCGCAACTTTCGCGCGTAGAGTGTGCCGTATCAAACTAACATTCAGGTGCAAAACAGTATGAGCAACATTCTGATCATTGACGGTGGCAAAACCTTTGCTCACTCAAAAGGCGAACTTAACCATACGCTGACCGACGTCGCGGCCAGTCAGCTGCGCGATCTGGGTCATCAGGTCTCTGTCACGCTGGCCGACAGTAACTACGACGTCGCAGAGGAGATCCAGAAGTATCTGGACAGCGATGTGGTGATCTATCAGATGCCGGGCTGGTGGATGGGCGAGCCGTGGACGGTGAAGAAATATATCGATGAGATCTTTACCGAAGGTCACGGCAAACTTTACGCCAGCGATGGCCGCTCACGCAGCGACGCCAGCAAAAAATATGGTTCCGGCGGCCTGATTCAGGGTAAAAAATATATGCTGTCGCTGACGTGGAACGCGCCGCTGGAAGCCTTTACTGAAGCCGATCAGTTCTTTGAAGGCGTGGGCGTGGATGGCCTTTATCTGCACTTCCATAAGGCCAACCAGTTCCTCGGAATGGAGGCGCTGCCCACCTTTATCTGCAACGACGTTATTAAACAGCCCGATGTGCCGCGCGATATTGCGCGTTATCGGACTCATCTCAGCGCAATCTTTGCTTAACTGTAAGCACAACGGTAAAAGAGGAAGCGCTATGTTAACAGTCGTCGCTGAAATTTGTGTTAAACCGGGCCGTCGTCAGGCGGTGCTGGATGCTATCAATGAGCTGATTCCGGCGGTACTGCAGGAAGAGGGTTGCCATCAGTATGATGCGCTGCTCGACCATCAGGCGCAGGTGCCATGGAAGCAAAACTCACCTGACTCCATCTTTATGCTGGAGCAGTGGGCCTCGCTGCGCGCGCTGGAGCAGCATCAGCAGATGCCGCATATGGATGCACATCGCGCCCGCATCAAAGACGACGTGGTGGATGTGAAAATCCTGGTGCTGGAACCGGCCAGCTGACCCTCTCCTCAGGCAACGCTCTGGCTATGCCGGAGCGTCTGCCGCCCGAATGCTTAAATCAGCTGCTGACGCTGGATTTTCTCCTGCAGGAAATCGAGAAAGCAGGTGACGCGCGAACTCAGCGTCTGGTTGCGATAGTAGACGGCGTGCACCGGCAAACGTAGCTCCCGGGTTTCGCTCGCCAGCACATCCATCAGCCGCCCCTGTTCGCGATCTTCCCGGCTGACAAAATCAGAGAGCCTGACAATACCCAGCCCCTGCAGGGCCAGCTGGCGCAGCGTTTCGCCGCTGGAGGCGGTCAGGGTGGGTTTAATACGCAGAAACTCCCCCTCCTGCTGCCAGACGGGCCAGATGTTATGGGTATCCAGCTGGCTGAACCCGATCAGCTGGTGCTGGCTCAGCGCGGCTACGCTATCGGGTATGCCATGTTTTGCCAGATAGTCCGGACTGGCTACCAGTCGCGTCGCGCTGCTGCCTAACACCCTGGCGCGCAGCGTCGAGTCGCGCAGTTCGCCAATGCGAATAGCGATATCCGTTTGCTGTTCCAGCAGATCGATAACGATGTCGTCGGTGTTGAGTTCAAGTTCAATTTGCGGATAGCGTTGCCGGAACTCCGCCAGCAGCGGCACGATGACGTGCAGCATAAAGGGGGTATTGGCGTTAATGCGCAGTCGCCCGGCAGGCGTCTCACGGCGGCGGGCTATCTGCTCTTCGGCCCGCTCAACGGAGGTGAGGATCTGGCGGGCGTGCTCAAGAAAAATCGCGCCCTCATCGGTCAGCGCCAGACGGCGCGTGGTGCGGTGCATCAGCGTGGTCTGTAACTTACTCTCCAGCCGGCTGAGCGCGCGGCTGATACCGGAGGTGGTCTGCTCCAGCTGTTCTGCAGCGGCGGTGATCGAACCGCTGTCGACCACCGCCACCCAGGCGCGCAGCTCTTCGAGAGTAATTTTCACCGTGTTATCCTCAGCGCGCGTCGCCGTCATTAAACGTCGAGATCGGCGAGATCGCCTTTCTCCTGTAGCCAGTTGCGGCGATCTTCGGAGCGTTTCTTCGCCAGCAGCATATCCATTACGCGCAGAGTCTGCTCAATATCCTCATCGGCAATGGTCAGCTGTACCAGACGCCGGGTATTTGGATCGAGCGTGGTTTCGCGCAGCTGCAGCGGGTTCATTTCACCCAGCCCTTTAAAACGCTGTACGTTCGGCTTGCCTTTTTTCCGCTTCAGCTGCTCCAGCACGCCCTCTTTTTCATCTTCATCCAGCGCATAATAGACCTCTTTACCGAGGTCGATACGATAGAGCGGCGGCATCGCAACATAGACGTGTCCCTGCTGCACCAGTGAACGGAAGTGCTTCACAAACAGCGCGCACAGCAGCGTGGCGATGTGCAGGCCATCGGAGTCCGCATCCGCCAGAATACAGATTTTGCCGTAGCGCAGCTGGCTCAGATCTTCGCTATCCGGGTCGATACCAATCGCTACGGAAATGTCATGCACCTCCTGCGACGCCAGTACCTCATCAGAAGATACTTCCCAGGTGTTCAGGATCTTTCCCTTCAGCGGCATAATCGCCTGGTATTCGCGATCGCGCGCCTGCTTGGCTGAGCCGCCCGCTGAGTCACCCTCAACCAGGAACAGCTCGGTTTTATTCAGATCCTGGGCGGTGCAGTCTGCCAGCTTGCCCGGCAGCGCCGGCCCGCTGGTGAGTTTTTTACGCACCACCTTTTTCGCCGCGCGCATACGGCGCTGCGCGCTGGAGATCGCCAGCTCAGCCAGCATTTCTGCCGCCTGCACGTTCTGATTCAGCCACAGGCTGAACGCATCTTTCACCACCGCCGACACAAAGGCCGCGCACTGGCGCGAGGAGAGACGCTCTTTGGTCTGACCGGCAAACTGCGGATCCTGCATTTTTACCGATAACACATAGGCGCAGCGATCCCAGATATCTTCCGCTGACAGCTTAACGCCGCGCGGTAAAATATTGCGGTATTCGCAGAATTCGCGCATGGCATCCAGCAGTCCCTGGCGCAGACCGTTTACGTGCGTTCCGCCCTGCATGGTCGGGATCAGGTTAACGTAGCTTTCCGTCAGCAGCTCGCCCCCTTCCGGTAACCACAGCAGCGCCCAGTCTACCGCTTCCACGTCACCGGCAAAGCTGCCCGTAAACGGCGTTTCCGGCAGCGTGGGCAGCCCATTGACCGCCTCACTCAGATAATCGGTCAGACCATCCTGATAGAGCCAGGTCTGCTCGCTGTTGTTCACCTTATCTTTAAAGACAATCTCAACGCCGGGACAGAGTACCGCTTTCGCTTTAAGCAGGTGTTTCAGGCGCGATACGGAGAAGCGCGGGCTGTCGAAGAAGCTGACGTCAGGCCAGAAATGCACGCTGGTGCCCGTGTTACGTTTGGCGACCGTACCTATCACTTTCAGGTCTTCAACCTTTTCGCCATGCTCAAAAGCGATACGATACACTTCACCATTACGCCGTACGGTCACTTCCACCCGCGTGGAGAGCGCGTTGACAACCGAGATGCCCACGCCGTGCAGGCCACCGGAAAACTGATAGTTTTTACCGGAGAATTTACCGCCTGCGTGCAGCCGGCACAGGATCAGTTCAACGGCCGGTACGCCCTCTTCCGGATGGATATCGACCGGCATACCGCGCCCGTCGTCGATCACTTCCAGTGACTGATCGGCGTGCAGGATCACCTCGACCCGGCTGGCATGGCCCGCCAGCGCTTCATCCACGCTGTTATCGATAACTTCCTGACCCAGATGGTTTGGCCGGGTGGTATCGGTATACATCCCCGGACGGCGACGCACAGGCTCAAGGCCGGTCAGGACCTCAATCGCGTCAGCATTATAGTTTGATTGGCTCATTGTATTTGTCTGATGAACAAGAGAAAAAGGAGCCCATGACGCAGCTTAGGAGAGGGATAAACCCAGAAAATCTACTATCTGCGTAAAATGGCGTTCAAATCCGATAAAGGCGTGATTGCCGCCCGCTTCAACCGTCTGCCGGCATGCGCTGTAGTAATTCAGTGCCTGGCGATAGTCGAGGATCTCATCGCCGGTCTGCTGCAATAGCCAGAGCAGATCGGGCGCATCAAGCGGGTCAATCTGCATCACTTTCAGATCGTAAATATGGCGTGACTCTAACACATATTGCTGGCCGGTGTAGGGATTACGGTTCTCGCCCAGATAATCCGTCAGCAGCTCAAACGGGCGTACCGCCGGATTCACCACCACTGCTGGCAGCATAAAACATTGCGACAGCCAGGTCGCGAAATAGCCGCCCAGCGATGAGCCAACCAGCCCCAGCGGTTCGCCGGTATGCTGCATCACTAACTCTTCCAGCAGGCTGGCGGCCTCCTCCGGAAAAGCGGGCAGCTGAGGCACCAGAACATTTATGTGCGGCTGCGCTGCGGCGCACCACGCCTGCAGCTGCGTCGCTTTGGCTGACTGCGGCGAGCTATTAAATCCGTGCAGATAGAGCAGCGTGGCCATTAATCAGTACCCATCTGAGTCAAGGTCCGGCCGGAACATATCGCTTTGCAGGCGATTCACTTCCGTCTCCAGTGAGCCATCCGCCGCTAATGTCAGCCAGCGCCAGCCGGGGGCCAGCGTGTCAATGGTGAAACTGGTGCAGTGCGGTTTGAACTGGACGCAGGTAGAAGGCGAGGCCAGAACCCGGCGCCCCTGCCAGTGAAGATCGAGCTCCTGATGAATGTGGCCACACACCAGATGCTGCGCCTGCGGAAAAGCCTGTAACACCGCTTCCAGCTGGTGCGGGTTACGCAGGCTATGCTGATCGAGCCAGGTACAGCCGGAAGGCACCGGATGATGGTGTAGCAGGATGAGCGAGTGCCGCTCAGGAAACCGCGCAAGTGACGCTGCCAGCCACTCCAGCTGATAGTCGCTCAGCATGCCGTGTGGCACGCCAGATACCTGGCTATCGAGCAGCAGTAGCTGCCACTGCTCCCCCAGCAGAACATGTTTATCTGCCGCTATGCCTGCTTCGGCGAGGGTATTCACCATGGCTGGCTGGAAATCGTGATTACCGGGTAGCCAGACGCATGGCTTTTGCAGGCGGGCAATACCGGCAACAAAATGCTGGTACGCTTCCACGGTATGATCCTGCGCCAGATCGCCGGTCGCGATAATCAGATCATATTCGTGCTGCTGTGCCGCGATAGCATCCAGCACCGCATCGAAGCTCGCCCAGGTGTTAACCCCCAGCAAAGATTGGTGCTTCCCCGCGAAGAGATGGGTATCAGTGATCTGCAGGATCCGGATTGCGGATCCTGGTGCCGCAGGAAAAGTGAGCAGGCTATCCAAAGCGTTTCCTTAATCTCCACGCCATCAATGCGTCAGACGCGTTTAGCAAACAGGCACGGCCAGAGCACCGTGCGCCAGGCAGTAGCGCAGCCAGTCAGCCAGAAACTGGTTAATCTGATGTTTTTCATCACGCTGATGCAATTTTTTATTAGGATAATCATAGCGTGCTTTAAAGCGATAGATCTGCTGTGTGGAACACACTTCAGCGACCATCGCATCGTGATAGAGCCGCACTGACATCGCGGGCAGACTCCAGTAGCTTACCGCCGGCGCCACCTGCCGGATTTCAACCAGGGTGGTATAACGCGTTGATTCTTCAATCGTCAGCTGATAACGGGCGCCGTTGACCTGATAGAGCACCGAGGCGCCTGCTTCATCACTGCGCGGCAGCAGGCGACGCAGCTGCGCGAAGTTCGTTTCGCACAGGCGCATCATTTCGGGAAAATCAGGGGTATAGCGCTGTTTCATTTTACCTTCCACTCACGTCGTAGTGTTTCATGGTGCAACGCCAGCCATTGCAGCGCAATGACAGAAGCTGCGTTATCAATAATCCCCTCTTCCACCCAGCGATAAGCCTGTTCGCGGCTCACCACATGTACGAGAATATCCTCATTCTCTTCCTCCAGCCCATGGTTCCCTTCTGCCAGGCTGGCATCCACTTCACCCACCAGCACCGACAACCGTTCAGAGGTGCCGCCAGGGCTGGCTAAATAACTGATAACCGGTTTCACGCGCCCGACATTCAGGCCCGCTTCTTCCTGTGCTTCGCGTCGTACGACCTCTTCCGGCGTTTCTCCGGGCTCAATGATACCTGCCACCATCTCCAGCAGCCAGGGTGTGGCGCTGGAATCAAGAGCTGGAATGCGGATCTGTTCGATTAAGACGACTTCGTCGCGCAGGGGATCATAGGGTAGCAGCACGGCGGCGTGTCCGCGCTCGAAAACTTCACGCACCACTTCACCACTCATTCCGCCATTAAAAAGGCGGTGGCGAAAGCGATAGCTGACGATGGAAAAAAAACCGTCATAACGGGTATCGCGTGCAATAATTTCTACATCGTTTTTTGTGAAAGTCACAGGGGATTTTTTTTCGCCCGCCATCGTCTGGTTCCTTATGCAGATTGGGATAGAGCATCGAAAAGCCAACCCTTGTGCTCCATCCGAGTGGTTCTTTCTGAATTATTTACGTAAATTAGGGAAAGAAGGCACGTTCAGCCAACCTATCTCTGACAGCGCCTCTGTAAAATCGGCGATTATTTTTTTGGCTTAGCAGCAGCACTTTTCGCGTCACAGGCTGCAACAAAAGGAATGCAAATGAAAAAACTGCTCCCATTTTTTATTGGACTGAGCCTGGGCGGATTCAGCCTTGCCAGCCAGGCAGAAAACCTGCTGCAGGTTTATCAGCAGGCGCGCCTGAGCAATCCCGATCTGCGTGCCTCTGCCGCCGATCGCGACGCTGCGTTTGAAAAGATCAACGAAGCGCGCAGCCCGTTGCTGCCGCAGCTGGGCCTGGGTGCAGATTACACCTATAACAACGGCTATCGTGATAACAGCGGACTGAACACCACTACCAAAAGCGCCTCGCTGCAATTAACGCAGACGATTTTTGATATGTCAAAGTGGCGCAGCCTGACGCTGCAGGAAAAAACTGCCGGCATTCAGGATGTCACCTACCAGGTCGCGCAGCAGGATCTGATCCTCAATACCGCTACCGCCTACTTCAACGTGCTGAATGCGATTGATACGCTCTCATATACCGAAGCGCAGAAACAGTCCATTTATCGCGAGCTGGATCAAACCACGCAGCGCTTTAATGTCGGCCTGGTGGCGATTACCGATGTACAGAACGCCCGCGCCCAGTATGACAGCGTGCTGGCGAACGAAGTGACGGCCCGAAACACGCTGGATAATGCGGTTGAATCGCTGCGTCAGATCACCGGGATGGACTACCTCTCCCTGGCCTCGCTGAGCATCGATCGCTTTAAAACAGCACGGCCTGATGCGGTCGCCAGCCTGTTAAAGCAGGCTGAGAGTCGCAACCTTAACCTGCTCTCTGCGCGCCTGAGCCAGGATCTGGCTCGTGAGCAGATCCGCTATGCTGAATCGGGCCATATGCCTACGCTGGATCTGACGGCATCGACCGGTCTGTCTAACAATAAATATAGCGGCAGCCGGGCGAATCAGAGCATCACCAATAACGACTCGATCTCGGGTTCAAATCAGGTCGGCCTGAGCTTCTCATTACCGCTCTACAGCGGTGGTTCAGTGACCTCGCAGGTGAAACAGGCGCAGTACAACTTTGTCGCCGCCAGCGAACAGCTGGAAGGCGCGCATCGCAGCGCGGTGCAGACCGTACGCTCCTCGTTTAACAACGTGAATGCGTCAATCAGCAGCATTGATGCGTACAAACAGGCAGTGATCTCTGCGCAAAGCTCACTCGACGCCTCTGAAGCCGGCTATCAGGTGGGTACCCGTACGATTGTTGATGTACTGGACGCGACCACTACGCTGTTTAACGCTAAACAGCAGCTCTCTAACGCGCGCTACAGCTATCTGATTAACCAGCTGAATATCAAATATGCGCTGGGTACTCTCAATGAGCAGGACCTGCAGCAGCTGAACAGCGCGCTGGGCAAAGAGGTGACGACCTCACCTGAAGTCGTCGCGCCGGAAAACAGCCAGCAGACTGCACAGGCCGACAGCGCACCGCAGGCGGCAGCTTCCGCTCCGGCGGCGTCTGTTCAGCCGGCAGCGCGCAACAGCGGCAATCCATTCAGCCGCTGACAGCAAAAGGGGCCCCTGCGGCCCCTTTCGCATTTGAACGTATAGCTACGTAAAGATCCGCGCCCTGTCAGGCTTCACGCTTTAAATCCCCCCTCGCATCACCTATCCTGACTGCAACTCTGGGTACAGGATAATCACTATGAAACGGACAAAAAATATCCGTCATGCCGCTTTTCGTAAAGGCTGGCAGGCACGTCATCTTACGCCCGTCGCGCTGGCGGTCACTGCAGTATTTATGCTGGCAGGCTGCGAACAGAGCGACGAAACAGTTTCGCTCTATCAGAATGCTGACGACTGTGCGAAAGCCAATCCGGATCAGAGCGGTCAGTGTAAAGCCGCTTATAACAATGCGCTGAAAGAGGCGGAGCGCACCGCGCCTAAATATGCCTCACGCGAAGATTGCGTGGCGGAATTTGGCGAAAATCAGTGCCAGCAGGCACCGGCTCAGGCGGGTGCGGGCACCACCGCAAACAATGCCGAAGCACAGCACAGCGGCGGCTTCTGGATGCCGCTGATGGCTGGCTACATGATGGGACGTATGATGGGCGGCGGCGCCGGTTTTGCTCAGCAGCCGCTGTTTTCCCCTAAAACGCCTGCCAGCCCGGCTAACGGACAGTTCGTAGACGCCGCCGGTAAAAACTATGGCTCAGCGACCTCTGGCCGTACCATGAACGTGCCTAAAACCGCCATGGCACCTAAACCGGCCACGACCTCGACCATTACCCGAGGTGGCTTTGGTGAGACGGTCGCGAAGCAAAACAGTATGCAGCGCAGCAGCGCCAGCGGCACCAGCAGTCGCTCGCTGGGAGCTAAGCGCCGTATGCAACGTATTGCTATCAGCGAACGCCCGGACTGGCGCGCAAAAGCCACTGAATATGGCTTTCAGTTTCACACGATGTATGGTGAGCCCTACTGGTGTGAAGAGGCCTATTATCAGTTCACGCTGGCACAGGTAGAGACGCTGGAAAGCGTTACGGCAGAGCTGCATCAGATGTGCCTGCAGGCGGTGGAAAAAGTGGTTAACAGCGATGCGCTGCTGACCCGCTTCTGCATTCCGAAACACACATGGGAGTTTGTCCGCGAATCCTGGGCTCAGCGTCAGCCTTCGCTCTATTCCCGTCTGGATCTGGTGTGGGATGGCAGCGGTGAGATCAAGCTGCTGGAAAACAACGCCGACACGCCGACGTCACTCTATGAGGCCGCTTTTTTTCAGTGGATCTGGCTCGAAGATCAGCTCAAAGCGGGCAACCTGCCGGCGGGCAGCGATCAGTTTAACAGCCTGCAGGAGAAGCTGATTGAGCGGTTTGCGGTTCTGCAGCAGCAGCACGGCTTTAACTGGCTGCACTTTGCCTGCTGCCGTGATACGGAAGAGGATCGCGCGACGGTACAGTATCTGCAGGATTGCGCCACAGAAGCGGGACTTCCCGGCGAGTTTCTCTATATCGACGAGATTGGACTAGGGGAAAAAGGCCAGTTTACCGACCAGCACGATCGCGTCATCAGCAACCTGTTCAAGCTCTACCCCTGGGAGTTCATGCTGCGCGAGGTGTTCTCGACCAAGCTGGCCGATGCCGGCGTACGCTGGCTGGAACCCGCCTGGAAAAGCATCCTCTCCAATAAAGCCCTGCTGCCGCTGCTGTGGGAGATCTTTCCGGGCCATCCCAATCTGCTGCCCGCCTGGTTTGCAGATGACAGCCAGGCGCCGCAGATGGATAAATATGTGGTGAAGCCGCTCTTCTCCCGTGAGGGTGCGAACATTCGCATTATCGAAAACGGCAATGAAATTGCGCGCGCTGACGGTCCCTATGGCGAAGAGGGTATGATTATCCAGCAGTTCTGCGCGCTGCCCCGATTTGGCGACAGCTATACGCTGATTGGCAGCTGGCTGATAGACGATCAGCCGGCGGGGATTGGCTTACGCGAAGATCGGGCGCTGATCACCCAGGATCTGTCGCGCTTCTATCCGCATACTTTTATCGGCTAACCTGGTGGCGCATTCCGGTGCGCCCCCTTCCGGCCTGCGACGCCGCGGGCCGTTATCCCACCTGCGCTGACAGCATACTGATTGCGCCCATCTCCATGCCCTCAACCGGCACGCTGACCGCCTCACCCGCTGCGCGTGCGCCCAGAATATAGAGCAGCGGCAGATAGTGTTCAGCGGTCGGATGCGAAAGCGCCGCGCCCGGATGCTGCTGATAGTTAACCAGCGGATGATCGGCTGCCGGCGCGTCGCTGGGCAGATTATCGCGCACATACTGGTTAAACGCTTCGGCCCATGGATACGCCGGCGCACTCCCCTGCCACTGCAGCTTGCGCAGGTTATGTACCACGTTGCCGCTCGCAACCAGCAGGATCCCCTCATCGCGCAGCGCAGCCAGCTTACGTCCGGCCTCAAAATGCCATGCGGCGGGCCGGGTACTGTCCACGCTGAGCTGCACCAGCGGAATATCCGCCTCAGGATAGATTTTGGCCAGCAGGCCCCACGAGCCGTGATCGAACCCCCAGCTCTCATCTTTTTCTGCCGCCGGCAGCAGCTCCGTTACGCGCTGCGCCAGCGCAGGCGATCCGGGTGCCGGGTAGCGCACGTCAAACAGCGCCTGCGGAAATCCGCCGAAATCGTGAATAGTGCGTGGCTGTTCCATGGCGGTTACCCGTGTTCCGCGCGTGTACCAGTGCGCGGAAATCGCGAGAATAGCGCGCGGGCGCGGCAGATCTCTGCCCAGCTGCTGCCATACCCGGGTATAACGGTTCTCTTCCAGCACGTTCATCGGGCTGCCATGACCCAGAAACAGAGCAGGCATACGGCCATCACACATTTTCACACCTCATCGCTGTTGCTTTCATAAGCGTCACAATACGCGCTTGCCAGGCCACTTAAACGCGGAGAAGCGTGATAATGTCTGTCAGCAAATTTGAATAAGCGTGAACGACATAACTTTACGCTTAATAACTCGATATTTTATAAGGTTAATTATAATGTAACTGGTAATCATTATCATCATGGAGCTTGCTATGTCGGTGCCTTTACTGCTCACTATTCTGGCCGGTGGTGCTACCTTTATTGGCGCCCTGTTTGGCATTCTCGGTCAAAAGCCGTCAAACCGTCTGCTCGCCTTTGCGCTCGGCTTCGCCGCCGGCATTATGCTACTGATTTCGCTGATGGAGATGCTGCCAGCGGCGCTGCATACTGCGGGAATGTCACCGATGCTGGGATACGGTATGTTTATGCTCGGCCTGATCGGCTATTTCGCGATGGATCGCCTGCTGCCGCATCAGCATCCGCAGGATCTGATGGCCACTCAGGGTCGTCCCGTTAACCTGAAGCGAACCGCTGTGCTGCTGACGCTGGGCATCAGCCTGCACAATTTTCCTGAAGGGGTCGCCACCTTTGTTACCGCCAGCAGCGATATGGAGCTGGGGCTGGGCATCGCTTTAGCCGTGGCCATCCACAATATTCCTGAAGGACTGGCGGTTGCCGGGCCGATGTACGCGGCGACCGGTTCCAAAGCCAAAGCGCTGTTCTGGGCCTGTATTTCTGGTATGGCGGAAATTCTGGGCGGCGTCATTGCCTTTCTGCTGCTCGGTCCGGCGCTGTCGCCGGTAGTGATTGCTGCCATTATGGCCGCCGTCGCAGGGATTATGGTCGCACTTTCGGTGGATGAACTGATGCCGCTGGCGCGCGAAATCGATCCGCACAATAACCCGAGCTATGGCGTGCTGTGTGGGATGACGGTGATGGGGCTGAGTCTGACGCTGCTGCAGACCGCCGGCGCGGGCTGATTTCCCGCCCTCCGGCTGGTCTGCTTTTGTATGCCAGCTTTAGCTGGCCTGACGGGTCTCACGCTGGCGGCGGTAAGCCACCAGATCTTCAATGGTCACCACGGGCATATCATGCTGCTGCGCAAACGCGATCGCTTCAGGGGCGCGCGCCATGCTGCCATCGTCGTTAGTCAGCTCGCACAGGACGCCAGCTGGCCTGAAGCCCGCAAGCGTGACCAGATCGAGCGTGGCCTCGGTATGACCGCCGCGCGTCAGTACGCCACCTTCGCGCGCGCGCAGCGGGAAAACGTGTCCCGGACGGTGCAGGTCAGCCGGTTTAGCGTTATCAGCAATCGCGGCGCGGATAGTGGTGATGCGGTCAGCTGCAGAGACGCCGGTGGTCACCCCCGCTGCGGCTTCAATCGTAACGGTAAATCCGGTGCCGTAAGAGCTGGTGTTGTTCTCTACCATCATCGGCAGATCGAGCTGCTGGCGGCGGGCCTCATTGATGCAGAGGCAGACAATACCGCTGCCGTGGCGGATAGTCAGCGCCATCTGCTCTGTGGTCATGGTCTCGGCGGCAAAAATCATGTCGCCTTCGTTCTCGCGATCTTCATCGTCAAGAACCATCACACCGCGACCGTTACGCAGTGCGTCAAGTGCACGTTCTACACGCTGTTCCGGCGTGCCAAATTCAGAAAGAAGCGTCTGATTCATGGTAATTAACCTTAAAATATTATGAGTTACCAGAACCAGGGCGAGCTTAGGAGTGCGTGAAAAATACACATGGCAAAAACGTGACGCGGGCATAAACCCGGCTGATGTCGTTACCCTCTCCCATCCGGACTTTAACCGTCGGCCCCGGAATCACACCGGATCTGCTGTCCTTTTGCACGGTAGCAAAAGCGCTCGCGGGCTTTCAGCAGAAGCTGATTTACCGCCGGTGGGGAATTTCGCCCCGCCCTGAGAATAAGCAAAATCACTATAGCGTTATTCACCGGGACGGGCAATCGACAAAAGTGCAATTGCTTTTGCACATCATGCGTTGCGGATTTCGGGTTTAACCTTTTTGGTTCTGGCATTACACTTACTTCTTGTACCGTCGGAAAACGTGCTGCTCACAGCCACCGCAATCAGGAAATAACCATGATCGACACAAAAAAATTGAACAACTGGCGCGCCAGGTCCATGAAGCGATGCCGAAAGGCATCCGCGACTTTGGCGACGACGTGGAGAAGAAAATCCGGCAGGTTCTGCAGGCGCAGCTGACCCGTATGGATCTGGTTAACCGTGAAGAGTTTGATGTGCAGACTCAGGTCCTGCTGCGCACCCGCGAAAAGCTGGCAGCCCTGGAGCAGCGTCTGGCTAAACTGGAGAGTGAAAGCCCGGCGGCACCGGCGCCAGCAGTGGTGACGCCCGATCCGGCCGGTAAAATCGATACGCCACAGTAAATATTATCAGCCGGGTGGCTGCTGCCCCCGGCTGTCTGCTCAGTGACTGCGGATCGTTTTAATAATGTTGGTGGTGGAGATGCCATCTTCAAAGTTAAGCACGCGTACGTCACCGCCGTTGGCCCACACTTCTTTGCTGCCTGCGATCTCTTCCGGCTTGTAATCTCCGCCTTTCACCAGCAAATCCGGCAGCACATCGGCAATCAGACGCTGCGGCGTATCTTCTTCAAACAGTACGACCCAGTCCACCGCTTCGAGTGCGCTCAGCACGATCATCCGGTTCTCCTGCGGATTAACCGGCCGGGTTTCGCCTTTAAGACGTCGGGTTGACGCGTCGCTGTTCACCGCCACAATCAGCCGATCGCCCAGCTTGCGGGCATTGGCGAGATAAGAGACGTGTCCTGCATGCAGGATGTCAAACACGCCGTTGGTCATCACCACTTTCTCGCCGCGCTGACGCGCCTGAGCCACGGCGGTTTTCAGCTCGCTCTCCGTCATCACGCCAAAGCCGCTTTCGGGACGTGCATGAATAGCGTTCTCCAGCTCCACCGTACTGACGGTGGAGGTTCCCAGCTTGCCCACCACGACGCCTGCCGCCGCGTTGGCAAGGAAACAGGCGTTTTCCAGCGTGTCACCTGCCGCAAGGACCGCGGCCAGGACGCCAATAACCGTATCGCCGGCACCGGTCACGTCATAGACTTCCTGCGCCTGCGTCGGCATATGCAGGGGCGCTTTACCCGGCTGCAGCAGCGTCATGCCGTTTTCAGAACGGGTCACCAGCAGCGCTGAGAGCGCATAGTCAGCGATCAGCTGCATTCCCCGGCTGACGATGTCCGCTTCGGTTTTACATTTGCCGGCAACGGCTTCAAATTCAGACAGGTTTGGCGTCAGCAGGGTTGCACCGCGATAGCGCTCAAAGTCGGTGCCCTTCGGGTCGATCAGTACCGGTACACCCGCTTCGCGGGCCAGCCCGATCATGGTCTGGACGCTGCTCAGGGCACCTTTAGCGTAGTCTGACAGCACCAGCGCGCCAGCCTGTGACAGCGACTGACGCATACGATCGTGGATGGGCTGCGGATCGACCTGATCAAAGCCCTCTTCAAAATCCAGCCGGATCAGCTGCTGGTTGCGCGACAGCACGCGCAGCTTGGTGATGGTGGGATGCGTTTTTAGCGCCACAAAGTCACAGCTGACGTTAACCTGCTCCAGCGTGCGGCTCAGTACCTGCGCGGCATCATCCTCACCGGTCAGCCCAATCAGACGCGATGCGGCACCCAGCGCGGCAATGTTCATTGCCACGTTGGCCGCGCCGCCCGGACGCTCCTCAATGGTATCCACTTTGACGACCGGCACCGGCGCCTCGGGTGAAATGCGGCTGGTCGGGCCATACCAGTAGCGGTCTAACATCACATCGCCAACAACCAGTACGGTGGCCTTGCCAAACGCGGGCAGTGTTACTTTCATTTCAGAGACTCCAGACTACGCTCAAAATATTGCGCGGATAATACCATATACCCGCCGCAGGGTAAGATGCCGCCGCACGCCTCAACTGTCTGGCTCAACCGTGCCCAGCCAGCGCTGCCAGCTGGCGTTGACAATGCCGCGCTCGCGGGCAAAACGATCCGGTGCCACGTGACCCGGCAACGCCTGCAGGGCCAGATGATGCAGCGCATCACGCAGCGTGACGTAAGCATGCGTCAGCGCCTGCGCTTCCTGCGCGGGCATAATATCGTGCTCCGCCATCAGAGCAAAAATGCGCACGTTATCTGACCAGCGCGTCAGGGCCGGCCGATCCGCCGCTGACGCTAAGACCAGATACTGGGCAATGAATTCAATATCGGTAATACCGCCTGCATCTGTTTTTATCTCCCAGCGCCCTTTATGTTTGTTGCTCAGGTGCGCACGCATCTTTTCGCGCATTTCACGTACCTCAGCCCGCAGCGGTGCTGTTGCACGGGGCAGGCTGAGAATAGCGTGGCGGATCTGCGTAAAACGCGCCATCAGCGCCGGCTCACCAAAGACAATACGCGCACGCACCAGCGCCTGATGCTCCCAGGTCCAGGCATCATTACGCTGATACTCTTCAAAGGCGTCGAAGGTGCTGACCAGCATGCCTGCTGAGCCAGAAGGACGCAGGCGGGCATCCACCTCATACAAAATACCGGAGGCGGTGCGGGTGCTGAAGAGATGCATGATGCGCTGCGCCAGACGCAGATAAAACTGCCTTCCGTCGATGACGCGTTCACCGTCAGTCTCTGCACTCTCCGGACAATCATGCAGAAACACCAGATCGAGATCGGAGCTGTAGCCAAGCTCCCAGCCCCCCAGCTTGCCATAGCCGAGCACGGCAAAGCCGCGCTCATCGTCACGCGTCAGATGTGATGGCCGCCCATAGCGCTGTACCATCATCTGCCAGGCCTGCTGCACCACCGACTCGATCATCGCCTCTGCCAGCCAGGTTAAGTGATCGCTTACTTTCATTACCGGCAGCGTTCCGGCGATATCTGCTGCGGCAATACGCAAGAGCTGCGCCTGTTTGAACTGGCGCACCGCCTCCAGCTGCTGCTCTTCATCCTCTGCCGGAATACGCAGCAGATATTGCCGCAGTTCGTCACGGTAGGCGTCAGTGGCAGTGGGCTGATACAGCGTGGCGGGGTCGAGCAGCTCATCCAGCAGCAGCGGATAGCGCGCCAGCTGGCTGGCAATCATTGGTGAGGCGGCACAGAGACGGATCAGGTGACGCAGCGCGCCGTGATACTCAGTCAGCAGCTCAAGATAGGTGCTGCGCGTCAGTACCCCCAGCAGCAGCGGCGTCAGGCGCTCCAGTACGCTGTCGGCATCCTCACGCGAAGCGATCTCCCCCAGCAGGCGCGGCATCAGCTGGTCGAGCGCCAGCCGGCCACGCGGCCCGATTGTGCGCCGGCTGGCATCCTGCCGGAAGTCATTAAGCACGTAAAAAAAACGCTGCCGCTGCGTTTCATTCAGCTGCGGCACCACCGGCGTCAGTTCATGCTCCTCCAGCGTGTCCTGCCAGAGTGCCGCAAATTCCGCCAGTTCCGGCTGGTCATCAACGTCCGGGGCATCGTCGCCAATCAGCTCATCAAACACCGCGCGTACGGCGGCCATGTGCGCCGTTAGCTGTGCCGTCAGCGCTTCCCAGTCGGCGCAGTTCATCGCCCACGCCATACGCTCCCGGTTGAGCGCATCCTGCGGCAGCGTCTGCGTCTGCTCATCATTGATGCTCTGCAGCAAATTCTCCAGCCGGCGTAAAAAAAGGTAGGCGTCATGCAGCTGACTGACCTGCTGCGGACGCAGCAGCTCCAGCTCACCGATGGCCTGCAGCACTGGCAGCAGTGAGCGCGACTGAAGTGAGCGCTCACGTCCACCACGAATCAGCTGAAATACCTGCACAATAAATTCGATTTCGCGGATACCGCCGGCACCCAGCTTGATATTATCTTTCAGGCCGCGACGGCGCACTTCACGCGCGATCATCCCTTTCATGTTACGCAGCGACTGAATCACGCTGAAATCGATATAGCGGCGATAGACAAACGGCCGCAGCATCTGCTGCAGCGGCTGGCTCCACTCGCCGCGATCGTCGCCCATCAGACGCGCTTTGACCATGGCGTAGCGCTCCCAGTCACGCCCCTGCTCCTGATAGTAATCTTCCAGCGCCGCAAAGCTCATCACCAGCGGGCCGCTATCGCCGAACGGACGCAGTCGCATATCCACGCGGTAAACAAAACCATCGACGCCAGGCTGATCCAGCACTTTTATCAGGCGCTGCCCCATGCGGGTAAAAAACTGTGCGTTGTCCAGCTCGCGTCGCCCGCCGCGCGTGACGCCGCTCTCCGGCCAGGCAAAGATCAGATCGATATCAGAGGAGAAGTTGAGTTCTCCGCCACCCAGCTTGCCCATGCCGAGGATCAGCAGCGGCTGCGGCTCGCCCGCCTCGTTGCAGGGCGTGCCAAAATCGCGACAGCAATCCTGCCACACGCGAGCGCGGGCGGCAGCGATCAGGCTTTCTGCCAGTACGCTAAGCTGCGTCAGGCTCTGTTCGGTCGTGGCGTGCTGCAGCGCCTGCATCCAGGCGATACGCACCAGCATATGCCGGCGGAACAGGCGCAGCTCACGCATCAGCGCGGCCTCGCTATCCGCATGCTGCAGCGCCTGCTGCAGCCACAGAGCATAGTGCTGCCATTCATCAGGCTGAGGAGGCTGCTGCTGCAGTTGCTGCCACCATGCTGGCTGCTGCTGCAGGTTATCTGCGATAAAGTCACTGAAGGCCAGCGCGCCAGCCTGTTCAGACGTCAGCGCCGGCAGCGACAGCTGCAGGCGTTCTGCGATGCCGGCCAGCTGCGCCTGCATCAGCGAAGGTAACGGTAACTGCATCCTCTCTCCCTGAATTTTTACATAGTGTTGTTAACGCCTGACGCCGCTGCTCAGCCAGAATGGCGGCTGGCGCATGGCCATCGTAGCGAGCTGAATCAGGCCGTGCTGCTGTTTTTCCCGGATGGCGAGCTGCAGCTCCTGCCATCCCGCCATCCACTGACACACCTCTTCAGCCGGATACGCCGCCGCCAGCAGACAGACAGCCAGCAGCTGCCGCTGCAGACGCGTGGCCTTATCCTGAAACTCGCTGACCAGTTTTACATCCGTAAAGGTTTCCCGCAGATCCGCTGCCACGCGGCTTAGCATGATGTCGCAAAAGCGTTTATAAGAGCCCTGCAGCTTGATCTGGTTTTTGCTGTCGATCCACGGCTGCCACTGCGCTTCTGCCAGCCAGCACGTCAGCGCCATCTGCGCCTCGACTGAGGTGGCAGAGAAACAGAGGGTTTCCGCACTGATAGCATCATCCTGCAGCAGCTCCTCAAGACGGGTCAGCTTCTGGCGCAGCTCGCTGTTAGCCTTACGCGGCACCAGCGCACCAAACAGCGAAAACGCCTGACGCAGCGTTTCCAGCGCCTCCAGCACGGCGTGTCGCGCAGCCGGATTACCGCGCAGCCAGACCTCTTCATGATACTGCCAGTGATCCAGCGCGGCGCTGAGCGCGGCGATCATCCCCTGCTCTACTGTCGCTTTTGGCGTCACTTTCAGCAGCGGCAGCGCCCGAACCGGACGCAGCGCGTCGCCCTGCGCCAGCTGATAGCCACGCGCGGCTTTGCTCAGGCTGC
The DNA here is from genome assembly GCF_002095385.1 of Pantoea eucrina. GTDB lineage: Bacteria > Pseudomonadota > Gammaproteobacteria > Enterobacterales > Enterobacteriaceae > Pantoea > Pantoea eucrina. Next base: position 49,547 of record NZ_MIPP01000004.1, read on the forward strand.
CGGGACGGAGTCCGCCGCCCGCTGCCAGCGTCTGCGCGAGCCTGAGCAGATCGGCAGGCGTGCCCTGTTTAAGCTCCAGCTCAACTTCACACAGCGGTTCGCTAAGCTCGCCGGCCGCCACGCTGCCCTGATCGAAGGCAATTTCAATCGTGCTGTTACCTGCCTCTACCGTCCAGGTTTCGCGCCGGAAATGCGTGCTGAATAGTGGCTGCAGCCGCTGCTGCAGGGTGGCAATATCAGTACCCTGCGGCCAGATCTCTGCCGGCAGCCGGGCGATATCAAGCTGCGGCGCCGTTATATCCACGTTGTACTCCGGGCGCTGATGCAGACCGCCCAGCGTCTGACCCGCCGCCTTAAGCGTCATCTCATAACGCTTGTCCACACCCCGGATGCGCAGCCCCATATCCCAGCGGCGCAGCTGGTTGTCGTCCGTTTCATAATAGATATTCGTCAGCTCGCGGGCGGCTTCATGCTGATGCGGCCAGGCGGCCAGTGTCTCTGCCAGGGTGGCGGCAGCCTGCGGGGTGGCAATGAACTTTAATTCGATTTCAGTGGTCATAATTTTTTATTTACTACGCTGCTGGCACTTATACGGTTAATCTGGCGAGAGTAATGCACCACAAGCACGCTGTCTCGGCTTTCTTGTGCTTTTACGCCCCTTTTCGCGCCGGATTGAGACCAGGATAGTTCTCATTCAGATTTATGCGAGGCAACTCCAGACTGTGCCGGTAAATTTACGCCCATCAAGAAAATACGACATCGAATGAAAAAAATTACACTTGCCGCCCTTTCTTTGCTGGCTTTCAGCGCCATCACCCCCGCTCACGCTGCTGATGAAAAGCGTTATATCTCCGATGAGTTATCAACCTGGGTACGCAGCGGTCCGGGCGATCAGTATCGCCTGGTCGGTAAGCTGAACGCCGGGGAAGAAGTTACCGTACTGCAGACCAACAGCGATGCGCAGTATGCGCAAATCCGCGATGCAGAAGGCAAAACCAACTGGATCCCGCTGTCGCAGCTCAGCGCGACCCCAAGCCTGCGCACCCGCGTGCCACAGCTGGAGCAGCAGGTTAAAGATCTGACTGACAAGCTGGCTAATATCGACAACAGCTGGAATCAGCGCACGTCAGAAATGCAGAACAAAGTCGCTAACAGCGACGGCACGATTGATGGTCTGAAACAGGAAAACCAGAAGCTCAAAAATGAGCTGATTGTGGCGCAGAAAAAAGTGAGCGCAGCCAACGTACAGCTGGATGACAAACAGCGCACCATCATTATGCAGTGGTTTATGTACGGGGGCGGCGTACTGGGCGTTGGCCTGCTGCTGGGCCTGCTGCTGCCACATATGGTGCCGCGCCGTAAAAAGAAAGATCGCTGGATGAATTAATCTGCCGTACGCCAGCCGTTTGTCCGGGGGGATCGCCAGATGCCCCCTTTCGCATGCCCGCTTTTCCACCAAAGTATGCAACAATTACGAAACAGGCGCCTGACGCGCAGTTATCTGAATACCTCTGGAGTTGTTGAGTGAAAACCTTTCTGGTCGGTGGTGCGGTGCGTGATGCCTTACTGCAGCTGCCGGTAAAAGATCGTGACTGGGTGGTGGTTGGCGCCACGCCTGATGAGATGCTGGCGCAGAACTATCAGCAGGTAGGCCGCGATTTTCCGGTCTTTTTACATCCGCACAGCCGTGAAGAGTATGCGCTGGCGCGCACCGAGCGCAAACAGGGCAGCGGCTACACCGGCTTTATCACGCACTTCGCGCCTGACGTCACGCTGGAGCAGGATCTGCAGCGGCGCGATCTGACCATTAACGCCATCGCGCAGGCGGAAGATGGCAGCCTGATCGATCCCTGCCACGGCCAGCGCGATCTTGCCAGCCGCACGCTGCGTCACGTTTCGGCAGCGTTCAGCGAAGATCCGCTGCGCGTGCTGCGCGTGGCGCGCTTTGCCGCCCGCTATGCCCACCTTGGCTTTCGCATTGCCGCTGAAACGCAGGCGCTGATGGCAGAGATGGCTGCCAGCGGCGAGCTGGCGCATCTGACGGCAGAGCGCGTCTGGAAAGAGACGGAAAATGCATTGCTGACGCGCAATCCGCAGGTCTATTTCCAGGCGCTGCGCGACTGTGGCGCACTGCAGGTGCTCTTTCCGGAGATCGATAATCTGTACGGCATTCCTGCCCCGCCGAAGTGGCACCCGGAGATCGATACCGGTGTGCATACGCTGATGACGCTGACGCTGGCGGCCGCGCTCTCTGATGAGCTTGACGTGCGCTTCGCTACGCTGTTTCACGATGTCGGCAAGGCGCTGACTCCTCCGGAGAAGTGGCCGTCGCATCACGGTCATGGCCTGGCGGGTGTCCCGCTTGTCGCCGCTCTGTGCCAGCGGCTGCGCGTCCCTAATCACGTACGCGATCTGGCGCTGATCGTGACAGAGTTCCATGACATCGTGCACACCATTGAGCGACAGTCAGCGGCGGCGCTGGTGGCGCTGTTTGATCGCATCGACGCCTGGCGTAAGCCGGAGCGGGTGGAAAAGATGGCGCTGACCAGTGAGGCGGACGCGCGCGGACGCGCCACGCTCGAGAGTATGCCCTATCCGCAGGGTAACTATCTGCGTCAGGCGTTTGCGCTCGCGCAGGCGGTACCGGTGCAGCAGGTGATTGCAGCAGGCTTTAAAGGCGCAGAGGTGCGGGAAGAGCTGGGCAGGCGCCGGATTGCGGCTATCGAAGAGACGCTGATTGGTGCGCGGCCGGCATAACCCGCCGCGCAACCGCTGTTACATAAACACGGCGTAAACCGCTGCTGCAACGATAAAGCGATAGATGGCGAACGATACAAACGAGATACGCTTGATCAGCTCAAGGAAGACTTTGATTGCCAGCAGCGCCACGATAAACGCGGTAATAAAGCCCACTGCGAACATCGGGAAATCCTGCATCGTCAGGAAGCCCATGCTTTTGTAGAGATCCAGCACGGTCGCGCCCATCATCATCGGCACGGCGAGAATGAAAGAGAATTCCGACGCTGCGTAGCGGCTGACGCCCATCAGCATACCGCCCGAAATCGTCGCACCCGAGCGGGAAAAGCCCGGCCACAGCGCCAGGCACTGGAAGCAGCCAATCATAAACGCCTGACGATAGGTGATATCATCCACGCCCACCGCTTTTGGCTGTTTTGGCTTCAGGAACTCTGCCGCCAGCAGCAGCACACCGCCCACCACCAGGGCATACATGACGTTGATCGGATTAAACAGCGTTTTGATCTGATCGTGCAGCAGTAAACCGATCACCACCGCCGGGATCATCCCGAGCAGAATGTGGATCAGCGTCAGCTTACCGGTACCGGTGCCTTCATGACGCTCCTGACCAAAATGGATACCGATCAGGCCAAACAGACGTCGCCAGAACATTACGACCACTGCCAGAATCGATCCGAGCTGGATCACCACTTCAAACGTCTCTGCTTTATCGCCCTCAAATCCCAGCAGGTGCCCGACAATAATCATATGGCCCGTGGATGAGACCGGCAGAAACTCGGTCAGCCCCTCGACGACCCCGAGGATCGCAGCGACCCATAGCTGATGCATATCTGCCATCAAAATTTTCCCCTATCCGTTTTAAACAGTAAAAAGGCGGTCGCAAACTGCTACCGCCTGAAATTATGCCGGCGTTGATCTGAAGAAAACCTTAGAGTTTTCTGCCACTTCGTTTCGCTTAACGCAACGGCCTCAGCTAAGACACACCATAATTTGATTTGGTTTCATTGTGATGGCAATCACAGGGGGTTTATTTAGGAATTGTCCCGCGCTCAATACGCACGCCAACGCTCGCCGCCTGGGCTACTGCACCCGGCTTACCTACCCGGATACGCACGCCGGGCGTTTTGAAACGATTCATCAACAGATCGCAGATTTCTTCTGCGACGCGCTCGACCAGCGCAAACCGGTTTCCCTGCAGATGCGAGAGGATGGCGTCGGTGACATCGGCATAACTCAGACAGTCGCTGACATCGTCGCTGGCCGCGGCACGCCGGTTGTCCCAGGCCATTTCGACATCGAGCACCAGCTTCTGCTGCATGCCCTGTTCCCAGTCGTATACGCCAATGGTGGTGAACACGGTGAGTTGTTCTATAAATACGATATCCATGATGTCACTCTCTGTTTTTGGCCAGGCCGGATACCACTTCCGGCGGATTATGCGTATTATCCACGCTTACCGGCAACAAAACGACCCAAAAGGAACGGTACGACGCTATGAGTGCTATCGCGCTTGGTATGATTATTTTCGCGTATCTTTGCGGCTCGATTTCCAGTGCGATACTGGTCTGTAAACTCGCAGGCTTGCCCGATCCGCGTATCTCAGGCTCCGGTAACCCTGGCGCCACAAACGTCCTGCGCATCGGCGGCAAAGCGTCAGCAGCGGCGGTACTGATATTTGATGTGGCCAAAGGAATGGTTCCGGTCTGGATCGCCTGGATGCTGCACGTGACGCCTATGTATCTTGGCCTGACCGCGATAGCTGCCTGCCTGGGTCATATCTATCCGGTCTTTTTCCGCTTTCGCGGTGGCAAAGGCGTGGCGACAGCGTTTGGCGCGATTGCGCCGATTGGCTGGGATCTTACCGGCCTGATGACCGGGACGTGGCTGCTGACCGTGCTGCTGAGCGGCTACTCCTCGCTGGGTGCCATTGTCAGCGCGCTGATCGCCCCGTTCTACGTCTGGTGGTTCAAGCCGCAGTTTACGTTTCCGGTTTCCATGCTCTCCTGCCTGATCCTGCTGCGGCATCATGACAATATTCAGCGGCTCTGGCGCGGACAGGAAAATCGCGTCTGGAAACGGAAAAAAAAGAAAGAATAAAAAAAACCGGCTGCGCGCCGGTTTTTTATTTTCAGATAGCGGGCAGTTCCGCCAGCGGCCAGCGCGGACGGACGCTGACGCCGAGCTCACCCCGTGTGCCGCCCTTCAGACGCACCATGCCGGCATAGGCGATCATCGCGCCGTTATCGGTGCAGAACTCAGGCCTGGCATAAAACACCTCGCCGCCGCGTGCGCTCATCATCTCTGCCATTCGCGCGCGCAGCGTGCGGTTGGCGCTGACGCCACCGGCGATCACCAGCCGCGTAAAGCCGGTTTGCTCCAGCGCGCGTTTGCACTTGATCATCAGCGTATCCACGACCGCATCTTCAAATGCGCGGGCGATATCTGCCCGCGCCTGTTCGTCGCCGTCATGCTCGCGAATAGTATTTGCCGCAAAGGTTTTCAGCCCTGAAAAGCTGAAATCGAGGCCCGGGCGATCGGTCATCGGACGCGGGAAGCGGAAGCGGTTCGCAACACCCTGCTGCGCCATGCGCGACAGCATGGGGCCGCCCGGATAGTCCAGACCCAGCAGCTTGGCCGTTTTATCAAACGCCTCACCCGCCGCATCGTCGATTGACTCGCCCAGCAGCGTATATTCGCCGATACCGGTGACGCTGATAAGCTGCGTATGTCCGCCGGAGACCAGCAGCGCGACAAACGGGAACGCCGGCGGATTCTCCTCCAGCATCGGAGCCAGCAGATGGCCTTCCATATGATGTACCGGGACCGCCGGCACATTCCAGGCGAACGCCAGCGCACGGCCAATCGTGGCGCCGACCAGCAGTGCACCCACCAGACCCGGACCGGCGGTATAGGCGACCGCATCGATATCGCTGGCCTGCAGGTTTGCCTCTTTCAGCGCGGCCTGTATCAGCGGCACCGTTTTACGTACATGGTCGCGCGATGCCAGTTCCGGCACAACGCCGCCGTAGTCAGCATGCAGCTTCACCTGGCTATACAGCTGATTCGCCAGCAGACCGGACGCATCGTCATAAATCGCGATGCCGGTTTCATCGCAGGACGTTTCAATACCCAGAACTCGCATAGCTTTATCACCCTCTTCTTGCGGCGCGCAGTGTAGCACAGGCAAATTTGCCGCCGGACTACTTTGACGGGAAAAAGTGTTTTTCTGCCGCACAAAGAGTGCGCTATACTCCACGGCCTGAAAAAACCGGCAGCCGCACAGGCAAACGCTCCTGTTGGTTCTAAATTGTCCATGGTGCTTTACAAGCCGGCCCCGGCTGGAGTAAAATGCTGCACCATTTTGAGATGTGCTGACGCCGCAGTCAGCAGCAAAAACCGAATTTTATCGAGGTGAGAGTTACATGCCGGTAATTAAAGTACGTGAAAACGAGCCATTCGACGTAGCACTGCGTCGCTTCAAGCGTTCCTGCGAGAAAGCAGGCGTTCTGGCTGAAGTTCGTCGTCGTGAGTTTTATGAAAAACCAACGACCGAGCGTAAGCGCGCTAAAGCGTCAGCAGTTAAGCGTCACGCCAAGAAACTGGCTCGCGAAAACGCACGCCGCACTCGTCTGTACTAATTTCTTTCGGAAGTTCGCTTCCGCCGCGTGTTAAACGCAGACAGAGTCAAGTAAGAGGCCGTGCTTTCCGAAAGGAAGCGCGGCTTGTTGCCGTTTAAGAGCTGAAAAAAATCGGGGCTTATGGCTGGACGAATTCCACGCGTTTTTATCAATGATTTACTTGCCCGCACGGATATCGTGGATCTTATCGATGCCCGCGTTAAGCTGAAAAAGCAGGGTAAGAACTATCACGCGTGCTGTCCATTCCATAACGAAAAAACCCCCTCTTTTACCGTCAGCGGTGAAAAGCAGTTTTACTACTGCTTTGGCTGTGGTGCCAAAGGCAACGCTATCGACTTCCTGATGAATCACGATCGTCTGGAATTTGTCGAAAGCGTTGAGGAACTCGCCACCCAGCACGGCCTTGAAGTGCCGTACGAAACAGGCAGCGGCCCCAGCCCGATTGAGCGTCATCAGCGTCAGAGTCTTTACCAGCTGCTGGAGAAACTGGATGGTTTCTATCAGCAAAGCTTCCGCAGTCCGGGAGCAGAGGCGGCCCAGCGCTATTTAGGCTCGCGCGGGCTCAGCCAGCAGGTGATCGATCACTTTGCGATTGGCTATGCGCCTGCCGGCTGGGATAACGTGCTGAAGCGTTTCGGAGAGCAGCAGGAAGACCGCGAGTCGCTGATGGAAGCGGGCATGCTGGTCACCAATGATAAAGGCCGCAGCTACGATCGCTTCCGCGATCGCGTCATGTTCCCGATCCGCGATAAGCGTGGTCGCGTGATTGGCTTTGGCGGACGCGTGTTGGGTAATGATACGCCTAAGTATCTGAACTCGCCGGAAACACCGATTTTCCATAAAGGCCGCCAGCTCTATGGCCTGTATGAAGCACAAAAAAACCATCCTCAGCCGGCGCGCCTGCTGGTGGTGGAGGGCTATATGGATGTGGTCGCCCTGGCACAGTTCGGCATCGATTATGCCGTGGCGTCGCTGGGGACCTCCACCACGGCTGAACATATTCAGCTGCTGTTCCGCTCGACTGACACGGTTATCTGCTGTTATGACGGCGACCGGGCCGGTCGCGAAGCCGCCTGGCGCGCGCTGGAAACCGCCCTGCCCTACATGAATGACGGGCGTCAGCTACGCTTTATGTTTCTGCCTGATGGCGAAGATCCCGATACGCTGGTGCGTAAAGAGGGAAAAGAAGCGTTTGAAGCACGCATGGAGCAGGCGATGCCGCTCTCGGTGTTTCTGTTTGACAGCCTGATGCCACAGGTGGATTTGAGCACCCGCGATGGTCGCACCAAGCTGGCGACGCTCGCTCTGCCGCTGATTAGTCAGATCCCGGGCGAAACGCTGCGGATCTATATGCGCCAGACGCTGGGTAATAAGCTCGGCATTCTGGACGATAACCAGTTAGACAAGCTGATGCCAAAGGCGGCAGAAAACGCGATGCCGCCCGTCGCGCCGCCGCTGAAGCGCACCACGATGCGCGTACTGATTGCGCTGCTGGTGCAGAATCCGCAGTTTGCGACGATTGTGCCCACGCTTGACGGGCTGGCGCAGTCAAAACTTGCCGGCCTGTCGCTGTTTGTTGACCTGGTCAGCCGCTGCACAGAGAATCCTGGCCTGACGACCGGACAGCTACTAGAGTTATATCGCGGGACAAATTTTAGCCAGCCCCTTGAAACACTGGCCACCTGGAACCACATGATAGTGGATGAGGAAGCCGAAGCGGTGTTTCAGGACTCGCTGGCAAGTATATATGATGCTGCGCTGGAGCAGCGCCTGGAAGCGCTGATTGCGCGTGAGCGTACCGAAGGGCTCAGTGCCGCTGAGCGGCGCGAATTCTGGGCATTAAGCCAGGCATTAGCGAAAAAATAAGATTCAGCCAGGCCAGAATGGCGGAGTATTCCCCGTTCTGGCCTGCGGCTTTCGGTTTACACGCCATATAAGCGGAACCGGAGCACAACGATTTCAGACCGAATATCAAGCGGCTTAAGTGCCGAACTAAAAGGGGCTGCAGCCCTGGCCGCGTTGAAGGCAGCGGCAAAAACATAATGCCTTCACTGTTATAGTTGGCTCGCTGCCGACCGACACCAATCTAATTAACAGAAGTGTGGATACCGTCTTATGGAGCAAAACCCGCAGTCACAGCTTAAGCTGCTTGTCACCCGTGGTAAGGAGCAGGGCTATCTGACCTATGCTGAGGTCAATGACCATCTGCCGGAAGATATCGTCGACTCCGATCAGATCGAAGACATCATCCAGATGATCAACGATATGGGTATCCAGGTGGTGGAAGAAGCCCCTGATGCCGATGATCTGATGCTGAATGAGAACAGCTCCGATACAGATGAAGATGCTGCAGAAGCGGCCGCGCAGGTCTTATCCAGCGTTGAATCTGAAATCGGGCGCACAACCGATCCGGTGCGCATGTATATGCGTGAAATGGGTACCGTAGAGCTGCTGACGCGCGAAGGCGAAATCGACATCGCCAAGCGTATCGAAGACGGTATCAACCAGGTGCAGTGCTCTGTTGCCGAATATCCGGAAGCTATTACCTACCTGCTCGATCAGTACGATCGTGTGGAAGCGGGCGAATCACGCCTGTCCGATCTCATCACCGGCTTTGTCGATCCTAACGCTGAAGAAGATCTCGCCCCCACTGCCACCCACGTTGGTTCTGAGCTGTCTGAAGAAGATCGCAATGACGACGAAGAGGAAGATGAAGAGAGCGACGACGACGACAGCAGCGACGACGACAACTCTATCGATCCGGAACTGGCGCGCGAGAAGTTCCTTGAGCTGCGCACCCAGTATGAAGCAGCCCGCACCGTTATTAAGGCGAAAGGCCGCAGCCACGCTGATGCCGTTGCAGAAATCAATAACCTTTCTGAAGTCTTCAAGCAGTTCCGCCTGGTGCCGAAGCAGTTCGACTACCTGGTAAACAACATGCGTGAAATGATGGAGCGCGTGCGTACGCAAGAGCGCCTGATCATGAAGCTGTGTGTCGAACTGTGCAAAATGCCGAAGAAGAACTTTATTACGCTGTTCACCGGTAATGAAACCAGTGAGAGCTGGTTTAAAGCAGCCCTGGCGATGAACAAGCCGTGGTCTGAAAAGCTGAAAGATGTTGAAGAAGATGTCATGCGCTCGCTGCAGAAGCTGCTGCAGATTGAGGAAGAGACCGGCCTGACCATCGAACAGGTTAAAGACATCAACCGTCGCATGTCGATCGGCGAAGCGAAAGCGCGCCGCGCGAAAAAAGAGATGGTTGAAGCTAACCTGCGTCTGGTTATCTCTATCGCGAAAAAGTATACCAACCGCGGCCTGCAGTTCCTTGACCTGATTCAGGAAGGCAACATCGGCCTGATGAAAGCGGTTGATAAGTTTGAATATCGCCGTGGCTATAAGTTCTCAACCTACGCCACCTGGTGGATCCGTCAGGCGATCACCCGCTCTATTGCCGATCAGGCGCGTACCATCCGTATTCCGGTGCATATGATTGAGACCATCAACAAGCTCAACCGTATCTCGCGCCAGATGCTGCAGGAGATGGGCCGCGAGCCGACGCCGGAAGAGCTGGCTGAGCGCATGCTGATGCCGGAAGATAAGATCCGCAAGGTGCTGAAGATCGCCAAAGAGCCTATCTCCATGGAGACGCCGATTGGTGATGACGAAGATTCACATCTGGGCGATTTCATCGAAGATACCACGCTGGAGCTGCCGCTGGACTCTGCTACCTCTGAGAGCCTGCGTTCTGCGACCCACGACGTGCTGGCGGGCCTGACCGCGCGCGAGGCGAAAGTCCTGCGTATGCGTTTTGGTATCGATATGAACACCGACCACACGCTGGAAGAAGTGGGCAAGCAGTTTGACGTAACGCGTGAGCGTATTCGTCAGATTGAAGCCAAAGCGCTGCGCAAACTGCGTCACCCGAGCCGCTCGGAAGTGCTGCGCAGCTTCCTCGACGATTAATCGTCTGCAGGAAAACAAAAACCCCGGCACGCCGGGGTTTTTTATTGCCCGCGCTCCGGCAGACCCAGCGCATCCGCCAGCTGGCGATACGCTGCCACCATCTCTTCCAGTGAAGCGCGGTTAAGGCCGCTGGGATTTGGCAGCACCCAGATGCGCGTCTCCATCAGCGGCTGCGGCTGCTCGCCCCACTCCACTTTACGCTGCCGGAACGCACGCTGATACGCATCCTTGCCCAGCACCGCCAGCGCCCGCGGCTGATACCGTAAAATTTTATCCTGCAGCCGCAGCCCGCCGTCGCGCAGCTCATCGCCGCTCAGCTCGCTCGCCTGCGTGGTGGGACGCTCAACCAGCGCGGTGATGCCGCAGCCGGTCTCCAGCAGCCGCCGCTCCTGCTCCGGCTTCAGCAGCTCGCGCGTAAAGCCGGCCAGATAGATCACTTTCCAGAAGCGGTTGCCGGGATGCGCAAAATGGTAACCGGTATGCGCAGATGACTTGCCGGGATTGATGCCGCAGAACAGCACCTGCAGATCGTGCGAGAGAATATCGCGAATGTCGTGGTCGGGTTGCATACGCCTCTGAATGCCTGGTAAACGTGCTTAAAGCGTAGAGTATTCAGCGGGATGGGGAAAGCGTGGCGATTGCGATAAGTGAAAACCCAGCACCCGCCGCCCGGCCAGTTAACGATTTCTTTTACCGCCTGTGCAGCAAAAAAGCGCTCAAACTGCTGTGGCAATCACTCCTGTCACAGCAGCATGCGGATTTTTTCATTAATATCAATCACTCACCATTGTGCTAATTTTCACCAACCGATCGGTGAACGCTGGATCGCCTCTGCCAGATACTTTATAATCCCCGCACTACTGGCCCCTTAGCTCAGTGGTTAGAGCAGGCGACTCATAATCGCTTGGTCGCTGGTTCAAACCCAGCAGGGGCCACCAAATAAAACAAGGAGTTAGATGAGAAATCGTCTGACTCCTTTTTCTTTGGGCGCGAATCAGGTGATGTAGTGGGTGACGTAAGTGAATGGCTGGGTGACGTAAGCAGTGTGGGTTTAAATGTCTGGCTGGACAGTTGCCAGAAACCTGATTTCCTTTTTTGAAAAGCCTGACAGCCATCCACATTCAATCATTAAGACAGCCTTATCTGCCCCCCAGGATTGCAGGACAAAAACAAGCCATGAGTTTCGACGATTCCATTCAGCAACTGCGTAATGAGCAACTCGCGCGCCGGTCCGATACAGAACGCTTCATCAGTGTTAAGACTCTTTTTGAACAGCTCAAACAGCGTTATCCCGATCAGAGCTACAACGCCCTGTGTCTTTTAGCGTTGAAAAAGTATCGACGTTCAGAGCATCAGCCTTCGCTGTACTGGTTCAGATATGAAAGCTGGTATGGCACTTCACCCGTTGCCCCATACCAGCTTTTGGATAAACATGGCGCGCCAAACATAGGAGCTCCTGACTATTATCCTAATGCCGAGGCGGCACTGCGGGCGGTAAGTGATGAGGTCATGAATAGTGATAAGCTGGCTGATTGTGGTTTTCTGCGGACAGAAATTGCTGACGCGCTTGGATTTCCGCTTGATACTGCAAGGCCAGAAGCACCGATGTTTGAACAAGATACCCTGGACTTGAAAGCTGAAAATCTGTCACTTAAAGAAAAAATTGAGGCGCTGGAAAAACGTCTGGCTGCCCCTATAGAGAAAGCCGAAACTTATGCAGCTAAACGGGAAGAGTTTTTCATCGCTGTTATAGCCAGTTTGTACGACAAAAACAGACTCACCTATACAAAGGATTTACTGCCAAAAGCACCGGAGCTTTTGAGGTTGGTCGAAAATAAGATCCCGCTATTCTGGCCAGCGGAAAGGTGTTTTCCAATGAGTGAAGAGCAATGCCTGAAAATTCTTCGGGAAGCGATTAGCCTGCTTGAACGCGATGTGACTGATCTTCATCAGTTGCGGGTTGAAAAGAGACAGATGCAAAAAACAAGAAAATTAAATCTTCTTAATCAGTAGGATAACAAAGGTCACCAAGGTATCTTTCTAAGGTATCCACGACATAAACTCTCTCGGTTTTTAAGATACGTTTCATCTTAATTCTTTACCGAGAGACCTAACATGAAACACATCAATTCTTTATCTGCAACTGTCAGCCATCTTCCCGGGCCCCAACGCCTAATACGCATTCATGAAATGATGGCTCTTTTGAATTGCAGTCGTACTACTCTTTACCGCTGGGCAAACAGTGGTGAATTCCCTGCGCCAAAAAAACGCGCCGGAAGAACCATGGGCTGGACAGTCACGCAATATGAACAGTGGCTCGATAACTGCTACTAAATCTGTAAGAGGGGCTGGGATTTCCAGCCTTTCTTTTTATCTGCTGATGCAACCATTTGAAACAATCAGCGCATCAAATCGTTATCAATCTGTCATTCTGATACATCCGTAACCCTATGATAAACAGTAAAACTGGCAGTCTGGATTCAACCCATCAGGAACCGGTAATTAATAATATTACGCGCGGTACGGTTTATCCGGATATCCGGGCTAAAGGCGAGTTTCTGTATGACGATGTTCTCTGGCCAGTCATGCCTGAAGAGTGTCAGCAGGATGTGAAGATCATGAATTCTTTGTTCAAGGCAGTTGATAGAACTTATGCCAGTTGCTCTCGCTTTCTGGCAATCCGTTATGATTTTCATCTGCATCAGTACACGGCTGACAACCGCGTTATTACCCGCTTTCATCAGCTATTGATTCCTGCTCTAAGGAAGGAGTATCCCAAAAGCTTTGCTCGGGTGTTTTGGGTCAGAGAACAGAATCAGGCACCAGCACAGCATTATCATTACCTGTTGATGGTTGATGGTAACTGCGTGCGTCATCCTCTTAAAATTAATAAGCTGGTGGAGAGCTGCTGGAAAATAGCAACGGGCGGAACGGTCTGGTTTCCAAAGCATGGTTACTACTTAATTCGAAAGAACGACACTGAGGCTATGGCCGCATTGCTACTGCGGGTGAGTTACTTTGCTAAGCAGCACTCTAAGGAAGGAATTGCTAAAGACATTGCGCGTTCCGGAACCCGGCATTACCCGTTTTTAAACAAAGCCAAACACACTAAAACTGCGCAATTACGTACTCAGATTGCTGATTTTGATCGGGCACAAGCGCATTGTCCCCTTCCCGGAAAGCTGGATTCGCTTTTCACTCCCGTAGAGCACTCTGCTGGTAAGCCTACGGCATTAACTTTGTCAGATAGCCAACAATTAGATAAGGCTGCCTTACTGCCAATGAAGGCGCTCAGACGAGCGCTGCAGCGTTTTAGTACACTCAGGGGCCGCCTGCCTGACGATAATAGCGTCGTGGCTGGCACTAAACTGAACCCTCACTGGCACCGTCATTTTGAGCGCTACTACCGCTATTACTGGCCATGCAATATAAGCGTTTCACAGTATTGCCGCTGGTATTACCTAAATCCGTCTACTGCAAGCTGCTATTTGTGTAACTACCCGGCTAATTTAATTAATCCGTGGCTTTTAGCACGCTGGCTATAAGCACCTATGAAGACTGGTAAAGATGGAAAAGATAGAAGAGGAGTACAATGCAAAAATTGCGATGCCCTACTCTCTTAATCGTAAGATGAAGACTTATGTAGGCGGCATTGACTGGCTAACCGGTTATGAAATTGTGCCGCTGACTGATGAACAGCGTCTGCAAAGAAAGCAGCACCTGCATGCTCTGCCTGCAACGCTGGATGAGTTGTTTGAGCGTTTCCTGCTGCCTGCCATAGAGTGCGACGTGCATTACAAGGACTACAACTTCTGGAGCGATACGTGGCGCATCCAGTGGGCTTACCACAAACAAAATTATCGTCGTGAAGCAATTTTAAGTGGCATAACGCAGCAACAATATGCACAAGCGCATAAGCTTCCTAAACGCTTGATGTACAACAATCTGCATAATTGTGGAGGTGCAGCAATCCGTGTGCTGTTTTGGGTTTATCATCGTCGGCAGTTCCACCAGCAGCAGCGGCTTACGGTTCAGGAATACATTTCTGAGCATCAGCTTCCTCAACGCACAGCGTATCGCCAGTTGTCGCGACAGCCAATGAGTAATATCTGGGCTCAGCATTTTGATAACTACTACGGTGATGCATGGCTGAGGCATTGTAACGTCAGAGAATATGCAGATTTCTATAGTTTAAATGTTACTACCGTCCGACAGTATCTGTTCAACTTTCCCAAAGGGCTTTTTGACCCAATGTTAATTAAGCCCTGGATGTGATTTTTTATAACGGTCCCTGAAGGATATGATCATGAATTCTAGTCACTGGATAATGATCAAAATCGTCAAACGGTAAACAACGCAATGATCAGAATTTGAAAACCCTTCCATCAGCCTTTGTATATAAAACAAGCATGTCTTGACTGGTGTGAGGAAGACACACATTTTGTATTTTTAACTTAGTGAACAGCACTGGAAATCAGCGGCAGTTAGCACTACATGCGCTTGATGATGAAATGCCCGGCTTTGCACGTGACTGTGCGTCTGCATAAGGCAGTAAGCTGCTGGTATTTGAAAAATCCGAGACGAAGATCACTGGGCAGCTTCACGTTGATTAAAACTTTATGATGTCAGGGATTCCTTGCAAATCTCCACTATGCGCTCTCAGAAGGTGTACCCTGTTGCAAGTCCGCTTTGTGCCAAGAGCGGAAGTTACTAATTTCTCGCTATGTTTATTAGAAGGTATAAATCATCAGACTTTTCATACACTAGCATGTGAGTTTAATCGACATCGTTTACTATAATGTCTTGCTATGAACAGAGAGATTCAGCAACGGCTATAACTAGTACAATGCAATGTATGATGTTGCAGAGTCCGTATTTCATCACTGTGATATTTCTCGCTCTGAATTGCGTAAATAGTGATGCAGATATCTTGCTCAGTGCATCGCTGGTCTGGAAAGCAATGTCCATCACCCTAAAATTTCAACATTAATGGAAACCGGTACTGGTTAACTTGCTCTGATTCTGGAGTTGCGTACTCCAGTTGGATGGCTATTATTAAGCGGGAAATAGCATATTATATGTAACCTGAGTCTAAATGTATCAACCTGATTTATAGCGATTTTTATAGCGGTATACATTGTCGCCAATGCATACCCGCCTTTTAATAAAATTTATTTTAATTTATCTAATATTTTAATTAAAGCCAGCTCGCAGGATCTTATCGAATACTCACCTGCATCTATATTACTTAGGCCTTTTATTTGAGAAAGCATGTACTCACAACATGATTTAAAACCATTCTTGTTTTTCACGGAGAGAATATTATATTTAAGATTAAAGAATTTTTCATACTCTTTTACTTGCCTGTATCGATACTTATCATTCTCACACTTAGACAATAAAACGTGTGCACTTATAAAATAATCCCATATAGCTTTGTCATGCTGTTCTTTTATCGATTTTTTAATATTAAGCCTTGCTTGTTGAGTATCTATACTCGATGTTGAATAGTTTCTTATAGCTTGTTTTTGATTAGCCCACTTATAGGCGGTCTTTAGATTGGATTGAGCATCATCGAGTCTGTCATTGGCTATTTTAGCCATTGCTAGCTGAAGCCAGTAATGAGACTCACTGCTTAACCACTTAGCTTTTAATATCAAATCGCTATAATAACTGAAAAGATATGATTTTTTACCATCCATCTCTTTCAGTAAATTATCAATATTACTAAACCTCATAATCTCCTTGATAAGACTATCTTTTAGATGGATTATATTGCTATCTTTTTCACTGTTTCTCCTGCTTTTTTCAGTCTCAATTAAACCTACTAAATTTAGAAAGGTTTCAGTCTTGTATTTGTTTGTAAAAAGATTTTTTAATGTTATTCTACAAAAAATGCTAGATTTATTTGTAAATCCGGAGTCTCTATCATCGGAGTAGAATAAGGATATGTATTCATTTTTCTTGAATGAAATTGAGTCGATATAATCGTTGCCTAGTAACCCTCTTATTATGTAATTATCAATACGGATGTTAAGATATTTAAACAATAGTATTAAAAAGGATATATCTCTGGTCTTAGAGTCTTTTACTATTGAATCAAGGTATTCGCTGATTTTATTTATGATATTTTCAGATGACAAAAGGTCTAATAATGTTTCACTTATCTGATTTTTATAATCATCTGCTAATATTTTTCTTTTCGTGTTTATTGGCAATGTTACTTTTTCTTCACCCCAGAAGTTAAGAATATCTATAAGTTCAATTAAATAATCAACTTCACTTCTTTGGTTTTCATCGATAGATTTTGTAGATAATTCATCTATATTGATAGTGTCAAAATCAATATCCATGAAATCAATCTTGTCGTACTCTATATTCCGTATGCTTGAGACCAAGATAACATTATTTGCATTTTTTAACATCGAAAAATCAGATATTAAATATTGGTTCTGGTTCAGATCATCACATACTATCACTGATAAGACATTTGAGTCTTTCAATTTTTCTAAATCATCAGAATATGAAGGAGGGCTCGATACATCTATCTCAGTTGGAGTATATATATTGACATTTTCAGTCTCTGACAAATGTTTTATCAATTGCTCCAAGAGAACACTTTTTCCATTGCCTATTTCACTTTTTATGAGTATATTCTTGTTTCTTTTTATTTTTTCAACACACTCAAAAATATGACTAACCCTCGGAATAAAATGATTTTTCTCATTATTCAGAAAGCTTTTATAATCACTATGTATTTTTTTTCTGTCAATTTTTCCAAACAATAAGAAGTTATTAATGTCAAGCATTGTTATTTCTTTTTTGTCTTCGCTATCCTCGTGCTTTATAAAGTTTCTTAGAGAATCTTTTTTAATTGGCAATATTATTTCATTGTATTTTGTTTTTATCATTTCCGCGAAAGATTCGGTGCCAATATTTAACACGTGGCCGTAAATCCCTAGCTTAAATAAATCTGATGGGCTAGCATATGGAGATGTTATAATAAATGTTTTTTCTTTGAACCTATCATTTGATTTAAGAATCTTCTTTATCATCTCGTCGTAAAGAGAGTAACCTATAAACACAATTGCTGGCGCACTTTCAAAGTCTTTTCTTAAAAGCTTAAACCAATATGTTTCATCAAAATTATTGAGGACATAAGATATGTCACCAAGTGCAAATTCATTTGAAAGCGACTCTTTGCTTAGTATATTCATATCACCGTTAATATGAATGCAAACATTACCATCACGAAGATATTCAGATCCAGTGAGTGGATTTATTGTTCTCATTTTTTTTGTATGTTACTACAAGCCAATTCAAAACCAAAATCATAGTTAGTAGTATAACATCTTCGCCAATTTATCCCTGCCAGTTCCCTGTGATAATTACGTACATCACTAATTATAAATTCATCTTCTAAAATATTTATTAAATCATTTACTTTGTTTTCATTTATGTAGAAATCAACGATGTCTTTAAGCGGTATTTCATTACTATCTATAGATCCTGCATCTTTCAATAAAGCTGCTGATAAATCAGCAACTCCTTTCGGTTGTGCATTTTTTAAATTAATCATGCCATAAGAAAACCCAGCTCCAGTAAATAGAACTGGATCCCCAAATTTCATTTTTTCTATTAAAAGTTCTATCTTTTCTTGCATTATGTTACCTCGTTAAAATAGATGGGCCATGAGCTTATTTATGAGAAACTATCATTGTGTGTTAGGTAACCAACTTGTTATGAACATCCTATTTGCAAGCAGGATTAATGAATCTATATCCCTAATTCCGCATAGGTCGACTAATCACCTACTCGATACTGACAGATTTCACTTCAGCACGGAGAACAATAATATCGATAATACGCCATGGTTTTTTTTGTCTATCCCACGCAGCGAAATGAATACCATGACAGACTAATTAACTGTTTGGAACATGTAACTTCTTTTACTCTTAAGATGACGAGCCCAATATCCATCTTACTCGCCAGCAACTGGTTCGGTTGCAAAATAGTAGCATTCCCGGTTTTTCAAGTGGATTAAAATCGCATTCCGGACATAAAGGTTTTCTTCCCTAATAGGCTGATCTCACAAAGCTTAGAGCGCAAAACCCCGCCAACTTTATTGTTATGTAGAAAATTTGGCCTCGGTAACACCCACATATGGCAGGCTACCGGCCTGTTGTACCCAGTTCGACTTGCCTAAGGGTAATGTCAATATATTGATAAATCGCCACTTTTTCAACAGCGCCACTGCCCTACTCTCAATTCTGTAGGTATTAAGCCTGGAATAGAACGTCCACTCTTCGCTCATAGCGGATATTGGCCTGCACAACGTCCGCTTTGTACCAGAAGCGAGCATCGCGGACGTTATGGTACGTTAGGCCAAATATCTAAAAGCGCATGAACCACATAGGTCAAAGATCCATAGCATAACTTCTGGCTTGAGCTTTTGCTGTTCCGGCGCTCTAAAAATCGAAAGCGTCGTTTTCTCTCAACCCAAGCCATCCTTGTAGATGCCAAAGCAGCGTTCGCAGAGACTCTTCGTGCTCCGGGAACTGTGCAGGATTAATGGCATCACATTTGGCTTTCGCCACGTCAATGCCAATAAAGTCGTTAATTGTCTCTTTGTTAAAACTGTTATGCTTTGTGGATACCCAATCCCCGTATGTGTGGCTTGTGCCACGAATCATCAAGCGTGTAACCATCGTTGCGAAGCCCTGATCAGTTTGAATAGCTTTCATCATCCACTCGCGTGGTTCATCCATTGAATCGGTATATTTTTCCCAGCGATAGAGCAAGGATATGAGATCTGGTTCAGCAATCAGCGCATCGCCATCTGCGGCTCGTAACCTTATCAGCCGCAGCCATTCAGTCTTCATTGCCACAACGGTATTGTAATCTAAGACTGGATCGAAGACTCCCCTCTCGCCCTCATTTCGATCAGTGGGGTCACTGAGATGGATCAGGAGCGAGGCAACGGATAGAGCTTCAGTTTTACGGAGTGCTTCTAAAGCCAAAGCGCCTCGCACATCCTCAGGAATGCGCTTCAGGTACCAATTTGTCGCTCGCCATGCTGCCACATATGACGAATCAAAAGAGCCGCTGTTAGTCCCTGCGAGTTTTTCAGCGAGTAGGTACATACATGGAAGTAGAACAGCTGCGTGTTCGAAGGGTAATCGCTCAACGGATTCGTCGAGCCTCGCAACGAGCGAACCTAGCAACCCATCAGCTTCGAGGGCAGTGATTACAGCTAAGAGCTCATCCTCTGTCGCTGTCGCATCAAGAAAATCAACAAAACGGCGTTCAGACATTTCTCCGAACGTCGTCTGGAGTTCAAAATAACGTGGGAAGTAGCGCAATGTGCATACTCGTTTTTCAGTCAACCACTGGCGATTGAAGCCGTCCGCATATCTTGTTCCTCCAAATGCCCATTCGAGAGGTGGAAATAAGTCTTTGAGCGCATTAATAATGATATCGCGGCGTTGCTCTGAGACTGTCTCAAGAAGCTTCTTAGCCGCTGCCTGGTCTACCTCTCGGCGTCCATCACTGGAAAAGCGCATTTCTTGAAGAACCAAATCTCGCTCACGAAACAGTGCATCGTGGAGATCTGGTTCGAAGACTCGGAGAGTCTCAAGAAGCAGGAAATCTACAATATTTACCTCGAATACGTTGCCGACCACATGCAATGGTATGTGTACAGCAATGGACGAGATGAGACGACGTGCATCGCGCATGTTGCGAAGCAGGGGCTGGATGCAGCCGATGCAAGCATTACCCCAGCGTCTTTGAGAAAACCCGTTGGCCTCAGTCGCGTAGGAGCCCGCTATTTCAGAGAGTTCTTCCTTGAACATACGATGCACGAACGATGCTGGAACGGCCGGTAAATCAAAGCTAACCTGCACGATCTTTTCAAGGAAGGCTCGCCCGTCGTTGGCAGCGACCGGATCGAGTGCCCTTTCTACGATACTGGGTTGAAACAGGAGTACAAAAACAATGTTAGGGAGGTTAGCATTTGCCTTTACCTGCCGAAGTAACATCCTGATCTGTTCTGGCTCAAGCCTGTCAATATCATCGACAAAGACAACCAGTGGCCGGTCAAGTTCGCGAAGGCGAGCCTCAAGCGAACTGCGTATCTTGTCGAGAGACTCGCCAGTATGGTCTCGCCCGAGATACGATAGCACGCGTCCAACAATAGGTGTTCCGACTGAGAGAAAGGCAAGAACAGCCGCAACCTTTGTGACCGTCGGAAGGCCATATCCAATAGCCGATGCGATTGCTAAAACTGAGGCATTTGTTAGCACCATCGAGATTAGATGGCCTGAGCCTCCAGCCTCTTTAAGAGGCTTACCGACCCCAGTCAGGATCGCGCCGTAGCGTCGTAGTGCTTCGGCACGGTCATGTGCAGCCTTCGAATGCTCGCCTCCCAAGCTATTTGCTATCTGGCCAAATAGCGCGCTGGCAATTGCATCGCCGTCCCCCCATTGCCAGGGGTTGAAATCGAGCCAGTCCGCTCCGCTTCTCTTATCATCGAGTTTTTCAGTAATAAGGTTTTTAAGAGATGATTTCCCAAAGCCCCACCCTCCGCGAATAGCAAATACACGGCCTTCGCGCAAACTAAGCTCCGAAAGCACGTCGGCTATACGAGCCGCAAATTCAGCCCTTCTGAGACGATCTTCGGATGCTTTTTGAATAGGAGCCTCCGCCCCGATCCCTTCGTCCGGCCGTTCGTTCCTTACCACTTCAGTATTAGGCTTCTTACGACGATGAACGCGCCATGTTGCCAGACGGAACAACCGTTTACTCATCGAACACTTTCTCCCAAGGATACATATAACAAGCGTCCTATCGTTAAATGCGTTACTGATTGAATTTTTCCTAAGCCCGCTAACTGCAAAGAACTCTCTGCTGCAATTACAAGCCAGTATAGCGGTGACCTTAAGCATTGATGAACACAAGAGGATAATCAATAAGTAAGGTTTAACAAAAAGCACCAAGCTACATATTTGACTTAGCAAGGTTAAAGATCTCACTGCGCTGATTTTGTTGGCTAAAGCCATTAACGAAGCACTTTATTTGTGCAAGAATTGGTCCATCTCCCTTCACTTTTATCTGACCGGAAATGCTATGGCTGGCGTGAACAAAGCTCAACTGACTGAAACCGACATCGTAACTAAATTTATTCTGCCTGCGGTCAAGAAGGCCGGATGGGATGACATGACGCAGATTCGCCAGGAGGTGAAGTTACGTGATGGCAAGGTAGTTGTGCGGGGTAAACTGGCATCCCGTCAGAAAGTGAAATCAGCAGATATAGTGCTCTACCATAAGCCAGGTTTACCGCTGGCAGTCATTGAAGCGAAAGCAAACAAGCATGAAATTGGAAAAGGAATGCAGCAGGGACTGGGTTATGCCACCTTGTTAGAGGTTCCTTTCGTCTTTGCCTCTAATGGCGATGGCTTCATATTTCACGACAAAACGAACCCTGATCAGCTGGAACGAGAAATTACACTCGAAGAGTTCCCAACGCCTGCTGAGTTATGGGGGAAGTTCTGTCTCTGGAAAGGCTATACCGCCGCACAGCTGCCTGTTATTACGCAGGGCTACTATGATGACGGCTCCGGTAAATCGCCGCGTTATTATCAGCTTCAGGCAATCAATAAAACGCTTGAGGCTATCTCAGCAGGCCAGAACCGCATTTTATTAGTGATGGCAACCGGGACCGGCAAAACCTACACCGCCTTCCAGATTATCTGGCGGTTATGGAAAGGCAGGCACAAGAAACGCATCCTGTTCCTTGCCGATCGCAACATTCTTGTTGATCAAACCCGCACCAATGATTTCCAGCCTTTTGGGCAGGCAATGACTAAAATCACTGGCCGCACCGTCGATCCCGCTTACGAAATCCATCTGGCACTGTATCAGGCGATGACAGGAACCGACGAGCATGAAAAAGCGTATAAGCAGGTTGCGCGTGACTTCTTCGACCTGATCATCATTGACGAGTGCCATCGCGGCAGCGCCGCTGAAGACAGTGCCTGGCGCGAGATTTTAGAATATTTTAGTAGTGCGACTCAGGTCGGTTTAACGGCGACGCCGAAAGAAACCCATGAGGTCTCAAATACAGACTATTTCGGTGAGCCGGTTTATACCTATTCCCTTAAACAAGGCATTGAGGATGGCTTCCTGGCGCCTTATAAAGTGGTACGCGTTGATATCAATGTTGACCTGCAAGGGTGGCGTCCAGCGAAAGGGGAAGTCGATAAAAATGGTGAGCTGATCGAAGATCGCATCTACAACCAAAAAGATTTTGATCGCAACTTAGTCATTGATGAACGCACTCAGCTGGTGGCGGAAACCATTACGGATTACCTTAAACGCACCAACCCCATGGATAAAACCATCGTCTTCTGCAATGACATCCCTCATGCAGAGCGGATGCGGCGCGCCCTGGTCAATCTCAACGCAGCGCAAATGAAAGAAAATGATAAATACATTATGCGTATTACAGGCGATGAGACTGAGGGAAAAAACCAGCTCGATAACTTCATCAATCCGAAGAAGCCCTACCCGGTTATCACCGTAACATCAGAACTGATGACAACGGGTGTAGATGCCAAAACCTGTAAGCTGGTTGTGCTTGAACAAAATATCCAGTCGATGACCAAATTTAAGCAGATCATCGGACGTGGTACACGTATTGATGAACGCTACAACAAGCTGTGGTTCACCATTCTGGATTTCCGAAAAGCCACCGAACTGTTTGCAGATGAACGCTTTGATGGATTGCCGGTGAAAGTCATAAACACCACAAAAGATGAGGTCGCCGATCCAGAGTCAGATTTTGATGAGCAACTGGAAGATAATGCATCGGGTGAAGATGGCCAAACAGGCCATGCAGAAGAACCATCGCCGGATTATCCCTCGGGTGCTCCAACAGAACCCGAACCTGATGGCGCACTACCCGAAACAGACGAAGAACGACGCAGGAAGTTTTACGTTAAAGGCGTTGCTGTCAACGTGCTATCTAAACGCGTTCAGTATTATGACGCTGACGGTAAGCTGGTCACCGAATCTTTTCAGGATTACACCCGCCGTACGCTGATGAAAGAGTACGCATCTTTAAATGATTTTGTTCAGCGCTGGCAGAGTGCTGAACGTAAACAGGCCATTATCGAAGAGCTGGAACAGCAGGGCATTATCTGGGATGTGCTGACGGAAGAGGTCGGCAAAGAGCTGGATCCCTTCGATATGCTCTGCCATGTCGTGTACGGCCAGCCGCCGCTCACCCGCCGTGAACGCGCCGATAACGTGCGTAAGCGCAACTACTTCACCAAATACTCTGAGTCGGCTCAGACCGTCTTGAGCAACCTGCTCGATAAATACGCCGATGCGGGCGTAAAGGAAATCGAAGATATTCAGGTACTGAAGCTGCGACCTTTTGATACCATGGGCCGCCCTTTGGAGATCATCAAAAAGAACTTTGGTGACAAGGAAAGCTACATGAGTGCCGTGAGTGAACTGGAAAACGAAATCTACGAACTACCTCCTCGCTCGGCCTGATTCCCTTTTAATGTCTGTCACCGTAGCGACCGCTCGGTGGCAGACTTTTTTATTACGGAAATTGCAACAAACATGTCTATCAGTTCAGTTATCAAATCCTTACAGGACATTATGCGTAAAGACGCCGGTGTGGACGGCGATGCGCAACGTCTGGGTCAGCTTTCATGGCTGTTGTTTTTAAAAATTTTCGACACTCAGGAAGAAGAGCTGGAAGCCATAATGGATGCGGAAGAATATCGTCTGCCGATTCCCGCACGTTATCTGTGGCGCAACTGGGCGGCTGATGCAGAAGGCATAACGGGCGACGCGCTGCTTGAGTTCGTCAATGACGATCTCTTCCCTGCCCTGAAAAACCTGCCTGCACCTCGTGATAAAAATCCTCGTGGATTTGTGGTGCGGGAAGCTTTCAGCGATGCCTATAACTATATGAAAAACGGCACGCTGCTGCGTCAGGTGATCAACAAACTGAATGAGATCAATTTCGGCGACAGCAACGAACGCCATCTGTTTGGCGATATCTACGAACAAATTCTGCGCGATCTGCAAAGCGCCGGTAACGCTGGTGAGTTTTATACACCACGCGCCGTTACCCGCTTTATGGTTAACCGTATCGACCCCAGACTGGGCGAGCGCGTGATTGACCCTGCCTGCGGCACTGGCGGATTTCTGGCTTGCACGGTTGACCATATTAAAGCCAACTACGTTCACAGCACCGATGATCATCAAACGCTACAGAAGCAGATTCACGGTGTAGAGAAAAAGCAGCTCCCGCACCTGCTTTGTACTACCAATATGCTGCTGCACGGTATTGAAGTTCCGGTACAGATTCGCCATGACAATACGTTAAGCAAACCACTCTCTTCATGGGATGAGCAGTTCGATGTGATTGTTACCAACCCGCCATTTGGCGGCACCGAAGAAGATGGCATCGAGAAAAACTTTCCCTCTGAAACGCAAACGCGTGAAACTGCAGACCTCTTCCTGCAGTTGATTGTTGAAGTGCTGGCGGATAAAGGACGCGCCGCTGTCGTCCTTCCGGATGGCACGCTATTTGGTGAAGGTGTTAAAACCAAAATCAAAAAGCTGCTGACAGAAGAGTGCAACCTGCACACCATCGTACGTCTGCCGAATGGCGTGTTTAATCCCTATACCGGCATCAAAACTAACCTGCTGTTTTTCACCAAAGGCCAGCCGACTCAGGATATCTGGTTCTATGAACATCCCTATCCTGAAGGCGTGAAAAACTACAGCAAAACTCGTCCGATGAAGTTTGAAGAGTTTCAGGCAGAAATTGACTGGTGGGGCGATGAAGCGGACGGCTTTGCCAGCCGTGTTGAAAACGAACACGCCTGGAAAGTCAGCATTGATGATGTTATTGCACGTAACTTCAACCTTGATATTAAGAATCCACATCAGGCAGAAGCAGTCATCCATGATCCCGATAAGCTGCTGGCGCAGTATCGGCAGCAGCAAACCGAAATCAACCAGCTGCGCCACCAGCTACGCGATATCCTCGGTGCCGCGCTTGCGGGCAAGGAGGTCAACTGATGTCTTTTGAACAACTGATCACCCAACATATCGATACCTGGACTTCTGCCTTGCAGACACGTTCAACGGCGGGACGCGGCAGCAACGGCAAGATTGACCTTTATGGCATTAAAAAGCTGCGTGAGTTGATTCTGGAGCTGGCGGTGCGCGGCAAACTGGTGCCGCAGGATCCGAATGATGAACCGGCATCTGAGTTGCTGAAACGGATTGCCGATGAAAAAGCCGAGCTGGTGAAGCAGGGGAAGATTAAGAAGCAGAAGCCTTTGCCGGAAATCGATGAGGATGATAAGCCGTTTGGATTACCGGTGGGTTGGGAGTGGGTAAGATTAGGCGACTTATCTAGTAAAATCACAGATGGAGTTCATCATACGCCAAAATATATTGATAATGGCGTTGCATTTATTTCAGTCAAAGATATCAATGGGGATAGTATATCCTTCGATAATTGTAAATATATCTCTCAAGAACAACACGATGAAATAAATGCAAGATGTAACCCTGAGGAAAGGGATTTATTAATATGCAGAATTGGCACATTAGGAAGAGTAACCCTTGTAAATACAAACAGGCCTTTTAGTCTTTTTGTAAGTGTCGGCCTGATAAAACCTGTATCAACTTTAGTAAACACAACTTATTTACATAGGTTATTTTACAGCCCGTGCATGCTTTCACAATTAGAGAATATTAAAGTTGGTGGGAGTCATACAAACAAACTAAATCTAAGCGACATTCCAAACTTACTAATTCCTTTTCCATCCATAGCTGAACAAATTCGCATCGTAGACAAACTTAAAGATCTCATGTCCCTCTGCGACCAACTGGAACAGCAATCTCTGACCAGTCTGGACGCACATTCCCAGCTGGTTGAAACGTTGCTGGCAACACTCACCAATAGCCAAAATGCCGAAGAGTTAGCCGAAAACTGGGCGCGAATCAGCCAGCATTTCGACACGCTGTTTACCACCGAAGCCAGTATCGACGCACTTAAACAAATTATTTTGCAACTGGCGGTAATGGGTAAACTGGTGCCGCAGGATCCGAACGATGAACCTGCATCTGAACTGCTTAAACGTATTGAGCGGGAAAAAGTGCAACTGGTGAAAGAAGGTAAAATTAAAAAACAGAAACTTTTGCCACCAGTGAGTGACGATGAAAAGCCATTTGAGTTACCGGTGGGGTGGGAATGGATAACCCTTTCACATTTAGGTAGTTTTTCAGGTGGTAAAACCCCGAGTAAGATGAGAGGCGACTATTGGGACGGCGATATCCCTTGGGTGACACCAAAAGATATGAAAACGCGACTAATAACGACCTCAGAGGATTTTGTTACTAGCTTAGCAATTGAGGATGGATTGGGGAAAGTATCTCAAGGTAGTTTGTTATTTGTAGCAAGAAGTGGAATACTGAGAAGGACTTTTCCTGTTGCAATAACAGCTATTGAATGTACTGTTAATCAAGACATGAAGGTTTTAAATCCTTTTATTTTAAATATCAACAGCTATATTATTCTAATGATGCAAGGATTTGAAAAGTATATACTTAACAACCTTACCAAGGTTGGAACTACTGTTGAAAGCCTATTATTTGATGAGTTTGCTTCCCATCCTTTTATGCTTCCTCCTTTAGAGGAGCAATTTCGCATCACTAATAAAGTAAATGAAATGTTGAGGATTTGCGATGCTCTTAAATCCCGTCTGCAATCCGCCCAGCAAACTCAGCTTCACCTAGCGGATGCACTCACTGATGCAGCCTTAAACTAAGGAACAGACGATGCCGGTTCATCATGCTATCTGGCGGGTAAGTGATACCCCCCAGCCACTGACTATCAGCAAACTGGCCAGCGAGAGTTTGCTGGAAAGAATGATCTTGAACAACCCAACCATTCTTTCAGATCAGTGGATGATTATCGGGCATCAGGAAAATACGCTCGATAAGGGGCGTATTGATCTGCTGGCGATAGCGCCTGATGCCTCGCTAATCCTGATAGAGCTGAAACGCGACCGCACACCGCGCGAGGTAGTCGCTCAGGCGCTGGATTACGCTTCATGGGTAGATGATTTAACCGCAGACCGCCTGTCACAAATTTATGAAAAATTCTCTGGCGGCGGTAATCTGGGTGACGCCTTTAAGCAACGTTTCAATACTGAGTTAGAAGAAGAGTCTATTAACCAGTCGCATCAAATCATTATCGTAGCGGCGGAACTGGATCCGTCCACCGAACGCATTGTCGACTATCTAAGCAAAAATGGTATCTCTATTAACGTGCTGTTCTTCAAAGTCTTTCAGCACGGGGACGAGCAGCTTTTAAGTCGCGCCTGGCTTCTTGATCCCAGCGAGACGCAAACTAACGCTGCTCAAGCCACCGCAGGTACGAGTGCTCAATCAAAAGAACCCTGGAACGGAGAGTTCTATGTCTCGTTCGGTGACTCAAATAGTCGTAACTGGGAAGAGGCGCGCCGTTACGGCTTTATCAGTGCCGGTGGCGGAAGCTGGTACAGCCAGACCTTAAAACAGCTTCAGCCCGGTAAACGCGTCTGGGTTAACATCCCAAAAACAGGTTATGTTGGCGTCGGTATTGTGCAAAGTGCCGTTGAGCCAGCCAGCAGCTTTACAATCAATACTGAGGCTGGTGAAAAACTCGCGATGGACGTGCTTAAACATGGAAACCTATATCGCGATAACTCAGGTGATCCCGATGTATCTGAGTATTTTGTTTCAGTGAAGTGGCTTGAAACCCGTAGTGAACAGGATGCAGTAAATGAACTTGGATTCTTCGGTAATCAAAATACCGTTTGTAAACCGACAACGCCAAAATGGCGACACACTGTTGAAAGGTTGAAAAATCACTTCATAAACTGGAATACTAACGAGTAGAATTTTTCGGAATTAAGGTGAATGGATTTTAATAAGGATCATAACAATGCGTAAAATCCTCCAATCCGAATACACGTTCCGGCGGTCACACGAAGGTGTGGCTGCCCCGACGGTATATTCGGGAATTACCCATGCATACAAGAAATCGATCGTTTCGTCGCCATCATATGAAAAGGCTCAAAACTAAACGCGGTCGCTATAATAATGCGGCTTACAGCTGGCCTGAAGGCGCGACTATCGTCAATATCGGTAAGGCTTATCATACGCCATGCCTCTGTTCATGCTGGATGTGTGGACATCAGCGTTTTCATCACGGAATGAACATGCAGGAAGTGAGAGCAAGAGCCAGGTATCAGGATTAAGCAACTAAGCCCACCTCAATGGTGGGCTACCTCCCGGCATACATCCCCTAATAAACCATCTTGTAAGCTCATCTCCCACCCACTACAAACCCGATAAGCACAATGAGGACCTCACAATGCAAAGTCGAGCCACCAGCGCCAAAATCACTAAGCAACAAATTTGCCGCTCCGTTGCTAGCTCAACGGCTATTGAAGCGGGTGAAGCTGTGCAGAAAATTGAGCAAAATCTTAAGCAGTATCAAGATAAAGCAAAAGCTATCGGCTTAGCTCGCTAATTCGGCAAAATATCGTCAACAAGCTGTATCATCGGCATATAGCTGTCAGCGATTTCGGCCTGAATAGCCTTCAAAACGCTTTATGCTTGCCAAAAAGACTGTAACCCAGCATCTGCCTGAACTGATAACACATCAAAATTTACTTCATCGATAATGCCCAGTCTATTCAATAATACGCTGTCCGATGAAGCAGACTGGCGTATGCTCTTCAAAGAATTGAGACTATCTTTGGCCAATTCTCATCCTCTCTGAAATAAATTCACGACATTGCTGGTGGCCTGCTCAACATGATTAACCCTGTTTTCCCACTGTTCTAATGCCCTTCTTTTCTCTAAAAGATAATCATAGCGGTCATAGTGTTTTGAACTGACATCCTGTAAAGCATGGTTTTGAATGCGGTCGCGCAGCTCTTTCGAGACACCGATTTCGCCCATCAGCGTTTTACAGGTCCGCCGTAAATCCCTCGCGACAAACACGGGGTTGTCAGGAAAATGCTCGCGATAATAGATGATGGCTTGAGCAAAGCTGTCAGTTCGTAGATGCTTGGCCGGATCCAGTCGCTGCGGGAAGATAAACGGACTATCGTTAACGTTTTCCACCTTCAGCCTTTCCAGAATTTCTATAGCTGAATCCGTTAATGGCACCAAATGGTCGCGCTTGTTCTTTGAGACGTCAGCAACTATCAACAGTGTTTTCTCTTCCCAGTTCACGGCATCCCACAGACTGGAAGCCAGTTCATGCGGGCGCTGGCCACCAGCGTATACACATAAATTAAGCAGCAAACTCACTGTGCTGCCGACGCTTGGCGTTTTAGGAAAGTCACCGATTAACTGTTGCAGATCCTTCAACTTCAACCAGTTGGTTCCCGCTTTTTCAGCCGCTGACTGTTTAGGGATGACACTCACCGGGTTCATTTCAAGCCCAAACATCACGTTTTGCTGGTGGTTGGCCGGATCGTTATCTGCTTTAAGCCCGTAGTTGAACGCTGCCATCAGATAAGAGCGCACGCGGTTCGCTTCAACGCTCGCCCCACGCTGAATGATGGCAGACAAAATCTGTTTGATATGTAGTGGGGTGACTTCATTAGCTTTGGTACCTTTAGCGATAAAGGAATAGGTTTCCTTCTCAAGACGGTATAGCACCTGCTGCCATGTCCGTTTTCCATCTTCCCGCATTTTGTTGGTGTAGCCCTGAATAAGCTGCTCAACACTGCCCTTTAACTGTTCAGCACGCTTTTGCTTTTCCAACGCGATTGCCTGTTCAGCTTTTTCGACCTTAGGGTTCTTCCCTTCCTTCAGCGTACCGGCATAACCTTTCGCAAGCTGGCGAGCCAGAGCTAACGACATTTCAGGGTAACGACCCAACTGAATGAAATGGCGCTTAGCATCCCAGTAGTAGCGATAGTAGAAAACCCGCTGCCCGGATGGCTCAACTTTAACGCCCAGACGCCCTGCTCCGCGCTCACCACTCTTGTCCCATACCTGATAAGCCGAGTCGCGCGCTTTCAGTCCGCGCACCATTGAGTCCGTTAGATTGTCTGCCAAGAGAGAGTCCTTACTAGAATTTTATTACCGTTTTCTGGGTGATGTAGCAGGTGATGTAAGGATGATACTGAAAGCAAAAACCCGGAACAACATGAAACGAAAGGATAGATATAACTTACTGTTTTATAGAATTTAATATACAAACATGGTTGAAGATGGAAAATGATGAAACATGCTATTCATATGACTCATAATCGCCTGGTCGCTGGTTCAAACCCAGCAGGGGCCACCAAATTTAATGATGAAAATCATACATTTAAGCCACCTTTCAGAGTGGCTTTTTTGTTTCCTGATTTTAGAGTGGCGGCAAAATGGCGATGGCAGAGATCAATGCCATATCAGAACTTCCCCACTTAATGCGAGAAAAGCCGATCCAGCGATTGAATTACTGTTGTGAAAATCTTTATGGCATGCTGTAAAGATTGTTCTCACCCAGGCTCTCTGTACCAGTCAGATTTATCACATCACCCGGAGAAGCACCGGACGAAATCGATAAAAATAACGATGAGCGCAGCGCTCACTGCCAGTGCAGCATGCCGGAGTAGATCATTCGGGATCACTGTCATTCACTCGCTGATAATAAGCAGATCGTCGGTTTTATTTAAGATCCGCTCTCCTGTGCCGCTGAGCCTCTCAATGCGGCTGCCCTGCGAAGGCGAATCATGTCGTATCGCGCCTGCAGTTCACTGATTGCCCGTTTAAACTGCGCTTCCCCGGCCGGAGAAGCAGAATCTTCATAGCGGCGCAGCCACTCTTCAGCGGGGATATGCAGGCTGAATGCCTGTTGTGTGGAAAATATTGCTGACTTCAGCTCGCTGACGGTCAGGTAACGCCCCCGCTTCTCATCAAGCGCATTGAGCTTTTCACTGAGCAGGCTGAGTTTTTCCATCCCCTGCTGCCAGGCACCTGCCGCTTCCGGCGAGGCTGTCATCGCCTCTCTCCTGGCGAGCGCGTCTGTCAGCAGCCGGCGCGTTAACTCTTCAGCCGGCCAGATCGAGCCTGCCAGCAGCGCAACGTCGGCGCTGTAGCTCCCCGCCCTGCCGATACCGGCGGCATCAAGCCGTTCAGCCTGTGTTTTGATCGTATTGATCCACTCTGCGGCGTTGATACGCCGATCCTGCCGGATGCCTGCCCGCTGCTCTTCCGTCAGCGGATGAGGAAGCGCAGGTACGGCAGCAGAGAGCATACGCGTATTTTCACCGGGCTGGCGGGCATAAAGCCAGCCGCCTGCGCCTGTTGCGACAACCACCAGCATAGCGGCCATGCCGGCGATAAAAGGCCTGATATAACGGCTGATGATGTCTGTTCAGGCGCTGATTCGGGATGAATAATAAAGGTCGGAGGCGTTGCCGTTACCGGAGCCGGGTCGGAAAGCGGCTCGCGCGGGCGGCTTCTGCGTGCGGTCGCCATGTCGCTTTGGCCCGGTGACGTCTCCGCGTTTTCGGCTGCTGTTCTGACTTTATCGCACAGCTGGCGGATACCGCTCGCGGCGTTGAGGCCCGCCTGCGCCAGATGCTGCTCAATCAGATCCAGATATGTTGCACACGCCTTCAGCGCGATCTGCGTATCAGGCTTCTCCGCCGGCCAGGTGCGTAACAGAAACTGCAGGCGCTGAAAGTGCATCCTCAGGATCGCTATCCGGTCTGCAGGCTGGTGGGGCCAGAGCGTCTGCCAGCGTGAGCGCATCAGTGCCTCCGTGACCCTGAGCCCCTCCTGCATCCCCTTAGCGCCGTCAAGATGAGAAAGCGCCAGCGTAAACCAGCAAACAGACTGCAGATCTGCTCCAGCCTGTCCGAAAAGCCGGGTGCAGCTCTCCATCACCTGCAGCCAGTTAATATCGGGCCGGGCGGGATGGCTGAGCTTCCTGATTTCGTTTTGCAGACAAATAAATTCGGGATGCAGGCGAGGGTCTCCGCCGGTCATCAGCACGTGCGGTTTCTGAGATGAAAAGGTCATAGTTATCCGCAGACCTGCCGGAAGCAGGTCCGTTATCAGAGTGTTAGCGGGAAGGTAAAGGCGAAGCGCCAGGCCGGCGATCTTATCTGGCTGGTGGCTATGGCTTAACGCATCACGTTCTGCTGGCGCAGATGCCGCAGCAGTACCTTTCCTCCCGGCATAAAGTCAGTGCCATAGCGCACCCTACCTACGACGTCCAGCCCGGCATCAATGGCATAACGCAGCTCACCGGGCTGCGTCTGTTCCAGCATCACCACATCAACCTGTTTCAGCCGGGGCTCATACTTCAGTAATACGTCAGAAAGAATATGTACCAGCTGATGTGCGGTGCCGGGCAGCCCCTGCAGGATGAGCGTCATATCCGGCAGGCCATAATCGGGCAGATGAGCCAGGGCGCCGGCGCGGGTGTTCAGAATGCGCTGCAGGTTATCCAGCACCGACAAAATCACCTGTTCCCGTTCGCTCACCGCATCCAGATCCAGGCCGCCGCTGAAATTGCCGTAAAGCATGTCGTAAAGTGAAGGCTGCATCAGAGTCTTTCCCCTTTTTCCGCTACCAGCGTTAGCGTGCCGTCACCCAGCTCAATCACCCTGGCTTTGTCCGGGTGGAGGTCTGCGCGGGTCAGCAGTATTCGCCACGTCTCATCCTGAGTATCTGGCGACAGAAACATTCCGGCCACCGCCACAAACCCGGTTCTCTCCTCCATGGGTACATCAATACTGACCGATTCGCCGGGACGCACCCGGATAGCCTTTTGCGCCAGCAGATCCGCTTTCAGAACCTGACTGCCAGCCGCTAACAGTGAAGGGTAGTCGGAGGCGTCAAAGGCCTGACGGTCGCTGAGTTGCCAGATGCGCACCACGGTTGAGAGCGCAGCGCCCTGCGCGTTGCGGTTGGCGCCTTCGCGGGCGCGGAAGTCGAGGTGCAGGGTGCGTATTTGTTTGTAAAAAAGAGATTTTGTGACGGACGCGGTGCCTTCGGATACTTTCTGCGTCAGGCCGCAGCCGCTGGCACTCAGCGCCAGCATCAGAGGAATAACTATTTTACCAGCGGTAGTCGCCCTGTTCATCTGTTTTAGTCCCTGAAGGTTGTTCCCGGACGCGCTGATAACGCCCGAGCGGTATAGTGAGTAAATCGGGTTTATGCGAGGCGTTAAGGTTCCGCAGAGGCAGCACCGCGGTGCGGCCCAGCTGCTGTGCCGCCTCCCTCCGGCAGCTCAGCTGCGCATCAGGCAGCAGGGCGCGGTCGACGCACAGCTCCAGCCGTGCATCCAGCTTTGCCCCCAGATAGACGTGGAGCAGCGCCATCAGATCGCCGTGTAACTGTCCGCCGGGCAGCCAGCCGCGCATCTCCTCCGGGTTATCGGTGAGCAGTCGCAGTAGTACCTGTCCGTTAACGTCGGTGGCATGCGTTCCCATGACCGGACGACGCATCAGGCTGACCGGCTGTTGCGTGCTCAGACGTAAACGGCAGGACTGGGGAATACGACGCGGATCCCACGGCACTATCTGCGCGCGCGTATCCGGTGCCAGCAGCGCCACCAGCGAGGAGAGCCCCTCTGCGGTCCGGCCAGGCAACATCATGACCGGCAGCAGCGCCAGAAAGCGCGAAACCGGTGTGGCGATGTTTTGCGCGCAGCCGTCTATTCCCAGGCCAGCCAGCCCCAGCAGGTACTGAGAGGTTTCATCGGTGCCGCCGGCGGCGAACGTGGCCGGATAGGTATATTTGCGCCAGATACGATAAAACTGCGTAGTCAGCCGGTGACTGAAGATATCCAGGAAATCCTGCAGCGCCTCATGCCCTTCACGCTGCCGGGCGATATCGTCGAGATAGTGCGTCGGCAGCGGAGATGCCGTGCCATACAGCCCCATAAAATTGATGCGTACGGTTGGAGGAAGGTGCGGATACCCGGCGGTTTCAGCCGCGCGAATTTCGCCAGCCGGAAATCCCATGCCAGGGTGCGGCCTGAACCGTACCGGCTCGTGTCGCACCTGCCAGACGCTGCCCGGAACCGGCGCTTCAGGATCGCACCTCTCCAGCAGCTGGCAAAAACGGTAAAAATTTATATGGGAAAGCTGGTCGCCCAGCCGTGCGATCAGCCGGGCAGACGCTGACTGTGATTCTCTTTCCATCGGATACATTTTCCTTCAGGCCGGACTATCAGCGAAAGCTGAATGAACTGATTCATGTCCGCATACAGTGACAGAAAGCGGTTAAGCATTTCACCAAACAGGTGGACATCGCCGTCACCGGTAAAACCGCTGCTGTCGAGCGTCACTTCAACATCGAGACCGCGCAGCAGATAACCCGACTCAAACCGCTGCAGACGATGCTGCTGCACGTCAAGGATCGCCTCCAGCCTGCGGTTACAGCGTTCATCATCCTGCCAGTTATAGAGCGCCAGCGTGCCGCGCAGCACCTCTGCGCTGTTCATCATGTTGATAAAGCCAGAGCCGAGATGGCTGAGCACCCGCCAGTGAAAGCGGTCCTCAGCGGGTGGATAAGCAGGCAGCGTCGGGCGGGTAAGATTGCGCACCGTCACCGGCGTCTGCAGCATCTGTTCGCAGCGATCCAGCAGCGTGCTCTGCAGCGCGCGACGCGGAAGCTGGCCGTTGGTACCGGTAATGCGCAGCGAGAGCGTGTCGCGGGAAAGCAGATCGTCTTTCTCCCACTGCTGACCGCCGAGGATCAGCCAGGTGTCATGCAGGCCGGTGACGCCCCGGCGCACGCGGGTATGAAAGTAACGTTCCGGAGCAAGACGACGCATCATACCGCCCCGGTGCCGGAAGCTGGTGAACGGAACATACTCAGCCGCACCGGTCAGTCCTGAACCGCTGACCGTATCCACCGAGTAAATTTCCGTGTGCCCATCCTGCAGGCGCTTTGCGCGCAGCAGATACTCGCTCTCCAGTCCGTTCACAATCAGCGGATCGGCTTCCAGTGCAAACAGGTTAATCACCGGCACGCAGTGCAGGCGCAGAGAGCTCTCTTTGACCGGTAGATCACTCTGCCACGGCTCGCTGAAGACCACCTCGATATCGACGTATGCCAGCCCGGGCGGAAGCGCGAGCGTCTCCAGCCCATTCAGATTTACAAAACGGAATTTCTCAGGAAAGGTGAAGTACTCCAGCAGCAGCTGATAGCCGCTGAAAGCGCTCTCCCCCTTTGGCCAGAGCCGGTCATCCTCGTCAAATCCGCCGGGGCTGAACCAGCCGTCAAAGGCCCTGCGCTCCGGCTGCCCCGCCTCGCGAATGTACAGCGCCGCCTGGCAGCGGGTCAGCCTCTGATGCAGTGCCGTCGCCACGGGCAGATCTTCTCCCAGCCACAGGCTCAGCTGGCGCAGGTCACACTGGCTCCAGTCCGCCTGCCCGCTGCTGGTCAGGCGCAGGCGCAGCACAGAGCGCCCATCCGGCTCAGTGCCCATAGCAACCCCGGTGACCGCCAGCGGGTTAAGCGTGACCGGCTTCGTGGTGCGATAGCGGCACACGGTATTTTTAGGCCCCACGGGACGGGAAAAGATCTCCAGTCCTGCAGGCGCCGTCTCTGCCATCTTCATTTTCGGCAGGTCCGGCGTCAGCGCCACTACTGCGAGCGATGGAATGGTGCGCAGATAGTGCGGCCAGAGCATGCTGACCAGGCCTTCGGTCAGCTCCGGCAGGTCATCATCGATCTTCTGACGCAGCCGTCCTACCGAGAAGGCAAAGCCCTCCAGCAGGCGCTCCACAAACGGATCCGGCGTTCCGGCACGATCCAGGTTGAGCATCGCGGCGCGGTCAGGGTGCGTTTCGGCAAACTCTTTTGCGGCGTCGCGCAGATAGCGCATTTCAATATCGTAATAGCGCAGCGTTAAGTCTTTCATATTCTGACGAGCCTCTCTTATTTGAACGCACCCAGACCAGTCATAAACCGGAGAAACGTCAGCGATATCGGAAAGAAAATAATGTCCGCTGCAGCCGCAACCGGGGTAAGAACCACATTAGTCAGAATATTACCGGCATGAATATTGATGACCTGTTTATCGGTCCACAATTCAATTTCGTACTGACTGGCAGTTTTACTCAGCTGAGCGCTTTTTAAATTGACGAGCTCTGCGTGATTGATGACGCCTTTTATTTCTTCCCTGCTGACAAACGTATTATCAAAATAATGAAAGCCTGTCGGCTGCATATTCTGTATTTCTGTTAATGTCATCATTCCTTTGAACCATTTATATTTAAATTAAAGAAAGAGGTCAGACCGCATTAAGAAAAGAGTACTGACGCTCGCGCCGCATCGATAGTCACCAGCCCGGCCAGCAGCTGTTCCATGTCAGACTGCAGACGGGCTTTATCCGTTTCACTCCGGCTCGCGCGGGCACGCAGTAACTTCAGCCGGCGGGACTTGACTTCAAATAACAGCGCTGGCTCCCACTCCGCCAGCGTCATACTCTCTGCGCCAGCATCGAGCGCGCCCAGCAGCTGCAGTGCCAGTTCCTGCCGACCAGACTGCTCAGCAATCCGTGCCATCAGCAGGCGAAGGAGCCACTGCTGGCGCGGAGAGTGGATACCGGGTCGCTGCTGCAGCCAGGTCAGCGCAGCGGCAATGCCCTCTCTGTCTGCCAGCTCAGTCGCCTCGCTCTCCAGCAACAGCACCTCATCTTCCGGCACGCTCGCCGCAGCGGCGGGATCGGGTCCGAACGCACTCTCCGTTATCATGACCTGCTGCTGGATCCAGCTCAGCGTCACCTCATCCGCAAACGGCATGCCGTCGCTGAAGGCCAGCGTTTCCAGTCCGCGCAGGCGGGAGAGCAGCCCTTTCAGATCGTCCTGAACAATAGCCGCAAACTCCGCATGCCCCGATCGCAGCTGCGCCTGGTGCTGATACCACTGCAGGTCAAGCCAGAAATGGTTTGTTCCCCGACTGAACAGACTGTCCGCCTGCTCAGCCAGCTCGGCCCAGCTCTGCTGAAGCCAGAGGCGTTTAAGCAGCGCGCGCTGGTCAGATTTTGGTGGCGTCACACAACTGTTGCCGTTACCTGACAGCAGCGGCAGCTGACTGAGCGTGTCATAGCGGAGGGTTTTCATCAGCCGGTGTGCGGCCAGCGCGCCATTTGGCTGCTCGCGCAGATAAGCTGCCAGCGTTCGCGCCTGTTCCATCAGCTCCCGCCCGGAGCTGATGGCAGCCAGCGCTGGCGCAGCTGAGGCTGAAGACGCGTCTGGTTGCAGGCTGTCTGCTGCCGTCAGCGGCACTATCGCATCAGGACCACCGGCGTTAAGCAGCCGGGACTCCAGCGCGCTGTAAAGCCCTGCGGAATGGGTGCCGCCCTGCGCCCTGCAGATGTCATCAATAGCCAGCAGCGCCGCCACGGTGCGCTGCGCCGTGGCGGTCGTCACCTCCGGATAGAGCGTCAGCGTATCCAGCACGCGCGCGCTGGATATAAAATTCAGCGCCGCCTCGCGACTGCGCGTCCGCTGCGGATGCAGGTTGTCACCAAAGCGCTGCAGCAGGCCCGCCAGTAAGGCAAGTCCCTCAGCAAACCCCTCTTCGCCATCCTGCTGCAGGCGGGCCACGCAGTACCAGACCGCTACGCGGATATCTTTCGCTTCCGAAGTCAGTATCTGCTCCGCCAGCGAACAGATCAGTGCCATATCCGTGCCAGACAGGCGGTTCATCTCCTCCTGCATCCGCTGAAACGTATCGGTATAGGTCGGGTCTTCACCGGCAGGATGGCTGGTGCTTACAGGCTGCAACCAGTGCTCCCATAAGAGAATATGCTCAGCAGCCTGCGCGCGGAGCGGTTCCGCATCCATGCCGCAGGCGCTAATCAGAGATTGCAGAGGCATCACTCCTCCTCAATGAATTCAGCGTTACCAGGCGGGTTCTGGGTGCTGCTGGTGAGAAAAATATCGGACGGGAGCGTAAAGTTGCGCAGCTTCAGCAGCGCCAGCGGCCCCTCGCCGGCTTCGGTACGCAGGATGTAGTTTAACGGCCGCCCGTCGGGGGCATGCCAGGTCAGCTGCCAGCTGCTGCCCAGCCCTGGTCTGGCGCTGACGTGCGCCTTTTCCAGCAGGCGGATCAACCCCCAGCTGCCCGGCATCTCACCATACAGACGAGTGCCTGCTTTGGTGCTGATCCAGCTCAGCGATGCGCCTGGCGCGTCGGTGTCAGCAGGCCAGGTAAAGCGCCGCCAGACCGGCTGCTGATTCATATAGGTCAGCTTCTGGCTGTCGATTATCAGGTCAGTCTGCATCACGTCTGCTGCCGTTCCCGGACGCAGCTCAAAATGCAGGCCGGCATGACCGCTGGCAAATACCACGTCAGCAATCTGACTGAGCTGATTAAGCGCCTGCAGAAAAGCGGGATTAAATGTCAGTCCGCGGGCGTTAATGCGGTCCGGTACCCAGCGGGTCCCTTCGCGATGGAGTACGCCACTCAGACGAGCATGCAGAAAGCGGGTAAGGCGTCCGGTGTCCGCATTCAGATATTTCGCCAGCAGCGGCAGTGATACCTCGCTGCTGACATTTTTGAACGGGTAGCGGCCGCCGAATGCGCGGTTCCACTCATTCACTACGGCCTGCTGCCACTGTGCGTTGAAGCTGCCTGCAGCCGGCATCAGCACCTGCTGCCACGCCTGTTCTATCGGGCGCACAAACACCGTCTGCCCGAACCCGCTCCACTCCTGCCCCAGTCCGGCGGCGACCAGGCTGCCGTAGTCGCGTGTCTCCGTCAGGTCAACGCTCTTTCCCTGAAATACCGTCCGGGCCAGCGCCTGCGTCATCGCCTGCGGATCTGCCGCGCTGGTGACCTGCTGCAGGCGCAGGCGCACCTGCGTTACGCGCGTCAGGAAGGTGCGCAGGTTCATCGTGCTGCTGCTCTGATTATCGGTCAGCGCCAGCAGCGGGCCGAACGTGGCATCAAGCGGCCCCTGCGGGCCGCTGCGCTGATCAATCACCGGGCGCTTCTCCCGGTTAAAGAGGCTTTGTGCAGATTTCACCAGCGAGTCGCTCATCGCGCCGCCGCTCTGTGCGGTACGCCCCTGCACATTGAGCGTGTTCATTAACGCCACCAGCGGCGACTGCCTGACGTCCGCTATCAGCGTGAGCTGGTCAATCGCATCGGAGAGCGTCGGCGCGGGCTGCAGGCGCAGACTATTAAGGAAGTGCAGCCAGGCCGCACTGTAATCGGCAAAGTAGCGGCTGGCGAGCCTCGCTTCCAGCGCCTCAGGCGAAGCCGCCTCACCTGCAGGCGGCGGTGCATCACTCAGTACCCAGTCCATCTCTTCACGCCGCTCACGCGCCACTTTTTCAATGGCAGGTTTAACGCCCTCTTCCCACGCCTGACGGGTGAACATGCCGGGCACAATTTCATCAGTAATAAAGAGGCGAGCGGCATCCGTATCGCCGGTCATATCGGCCAGCCGCATATCGGCGTACTGGCGTTTTACTTTGGAGATCACCCGCTGATACTGCCGCGATTCACTGTTGGTTACCCCCATCTGACGCACCAGCAGGGTGCGTACCTGCCCGACCAGATCCGGGTCTGCTTTCAGCGCCCATTCGGGGTGAGTGATCAGATGCTCTGCATAGAAGGCCAGCAGCGTCTCCCCGGCTCCCTGCCAGTAAGCCTCATCCAGCCCCTGCCGCTGTGTCCGGTTCTGCATCAGCGTCTGGCTGAACCAGCTGGCGTCCATACGTTCAGGACGCGTCAGCATCAGATAGAGTCTGAGATGCACATAGGCCTGCTTTGACTGCGTTTCACGCAGCGGGCTGTCAGGCGGGAGTGCGGCATAAGTCTGCAATGCACCGGTGAGCCAGGCTGCGGCAGCGTCGCGCAGGAGGGGCTGAGCTGCCGTGCGATAGTGGGGCCATAAGGCGTAAAGCAATACCCTGTTCTGATTCAGCCCGAGACGGCTATACCAGGGTGCACCATGTTCGTCCCGATACTGCAGCTGTCCAATCATATTCTGCAGTGTGCCCAAAGCTGCCAGGCGCTGATCCAGAGATTGATTGCTGTCAGCAGCATGTTCTGTTACCCGAACCGCCCCCACGATGCTGCTGCGGTTACTGGCAAATGACACCAGCATTCCTGCTCCCCATAGCAGTACCAGCGCACAGGTAGCGGAGGTAAGAAAGCCGCGCCATGGCGCGCCATAACGCAAAGGGCGCAGATGCGCGGGAAGCGAGGAAAAAGAAGGCGGCAGCGCATCCCAGCGGTTGTCGCGTATCCAGTAGTTCGGTATATCGCTCTCAGCTTTTGCAGAAGGAGCACTAAATACCAGACCTGCCAGCGGAAGCGAGCGGCGCGGACTGAGGAGAGCAGACACTTGCGCAATGACAAATGCATGGTTTCGGCTAAGTCGATCGGCCAGGCTCAGAAGAAAGTGATGCTTCGGGCGACTTGCCACCTGCTGAATACCCTGCAGGATAAGCTGCCCGGTAAGTTCCGCCAGTGCCAGATGAATGGTGCTGGCTGCCGGCAACTGACAGCCAACAGCCTGTGTAATACGCCCTGGCTGATTGTCTGCCCCGGAATGCAGGGCCCAGATGAAAAGCGGCAGTCGCCAGCCCAGCGTTTTATACACTGACACCAGTGATTGCGCGGTAGCGTCCGGGTGTTTATCGGATAATTGAATCTCTGATAACAGAGCGTTGTTATCACGCATATCGTCAGCCGTGGAGGTCACCAGAATCAATGCATCTGCAGGTTTACCTCTTAGCTGGCAGATAGCCTGAAGCCACTCCTGCTGCAGGGCTGAAAACGGATCGCCTCCCCACAATAACAGTGTTCCGCTGTTTTCCTGCCACAATTGCGACGAGAGGCCAGGCGCAAGGTTTTCCACGTTTCTGATGTTTCCGGCGATAATCAGAATAGTGAGTCTTTTTTTCCAGAAGCGGCCATAGCGATGGCGAAGAACATGCCGAATATGCTGAAGGGTATCACTATGCTCTGGAACGGTTTTTTTTTGCTTCTGCAACAAATTTTCGTTATTCACTATCTGCTGAGGTGAATACTTCTGCTGTACTTTTTTAGAATTTTTCCTTTGTAGAAAATCAGATAAATATACTATAAGCGCCAGGAAAGAAACGCATATTATCCAGATAGCCCAGATATACTTGCTATTTGCCTCCGAAGTTTCAATGTTGTTTTTATAATAGTAGATAAACAATGCACTCAAACATGCAAAGGCTATAACGACTATTGCATATCCAGGCATGATAAAACGGCGATTAACTGGCTGCTCCTCTGCCATCATAGAATAACCTCCCTGTAACCAGACACAGTGAATACGTTCCCTCTTTACTCCCTGAGATCAATAACTGCATCTCTCCCGTCTGGATGGCAGCATCAGTAAGTAATGAAATCGCAACCGGAAAAGCCAGCGGGCCTGAGGGGCCAAATGAATGATTGATACTTAAAAATGGGTGGTAAGGAGGTATTTTCCACTGGTGCTTATCAGCGTACTTCACGAGTTCAATCATATCTTTCTCTTCAACCGCTGATAACCACACATACCTGATGTCGCAGGATTTAAGCTTGTTATACTCTGTCAGTACATCAAGTGATTTCATCAGGTTATCTGAATGCAGAATCCTTCCTACACCTGCTTTTGGATACGGCGAATAGTTATCAACGTTTTCTGCGTCACAAATAAGCTTTGCGTTAATAAATTCACTGTATTGACCTTCAGCCGCGCCAGGCCAATCCTGTAAAGTGACCAGTAACGTCATTCCTTTAATAGCGCAGGATTCCGACCCGGAAAAGTATTTGTCGGCACTACTCTGAATAACTGGCATCATATCCCATTGGCTGAATATGGCCTGCGTAACAATAGATGCATCATGGCTATCGGTCTGAAGCACGATGATCTCATAAAGGTTATTCCTGTATCCCGGTAGCTGCTGCTCCAGATTTATATCCAGGAAGCTGAGTTTTGAGTACAGATCTGGCAAATTATGGTGCAGACGCCGGCATTTAAGAGGGTATGCAGGAATATCAATAACATGACCTGTTAGCATCTTTACTCCATCCTCCTCCGGGCACAGGGTTATGCTTGCAATAATCGGCCTTTGCCACATAGCCCAGTGCTGCCAGCGAAGTTTATTTTTTTGCGTCTCAATATCCCATAAAATTACAGCATGAGATGAGTGCTCATATCGCAACCATACTATTCCCAAAAAAAACAGCCCTACAACCACTGCAGGTAGCAATCCATTGAAGAATATATCTCTGTAATTAACAGCATTCAGTAGAAAAATAGCAATTAGCGCCCCAGATGAAGAAAGGATCAAAAGAATGCTGCCCCATAATTTACCTGAGGGTAACTTTAGCATCTCTTTTTTTTTAAAATCCGGAATAGGCCAGTTCATCTTATCTATGCTACCCCCTCATTGCGGAAACTAATAACGTTGCAACCGCATTCACAGACGCAGCCATGAACAACTACCTGAATGCCGTTATCGAATATCTTCGGGCTACCTTGCTGAATACGGTTAGTCCCATGCAGTGGGCATGATACCGTATCGCCTACTAACGCAACACGCACGCCATTTATATACATCATCGAGGAAGCTGATATGACGCTACCACCATGCGTTGTAGCATCGCCCAGACAAGTCAAAGCTGGCATATATTAATCCTTTGATTTTATATAATATTTATACTTAAAAAGAAAACCTAAAATATTTTGCTCTTGATTATGAAGAGTAGCAAGACATATACCTCCCGGGTGCAATTCACGATATTTAATTTATAAATTGCTCAGCAGATTAGATGGTTTGGTATACTGATACTCAGCACTGACCAGGGTTAAATATCTTCTGCTTTTTGCAAAGAAATTTTCTACTGCACTGACTATTAAAAATGTCATTTTGACTGTTAATGTGCAAAAAACAGTGCAAATGTATATTGCAGAATTATTATCAGAGTTATATTTGGAGCATGACATAAAAAATCAATGATGGTAATTTATATATTGATTTATTTATGAGGTTGGTTTTATGTTTTTAAGCGTATAAATCATATATTACTACTCAGTTAGAAACCTTATTTTCTAATTGCATTGGGACGAACACGGATAGTATCAGTGATCTGCTGCCAGAGGGTAACCGCCTCAGCCTGTGTAAGCCGGCCTTCACCCTCCGTTCCTTCTTGCAGAAAATTAACAGACAGCACAGGGTGCAGAGGGGAGGCCGTTTTCTCATTGATACGAAGCAGGAAACGCAGCGCTTTCTGACCGCGGGTATTGCTGAGCATCCCTTCAGCCAGCCACTGCTCAGCATATAATCCACTAATATGGCGTCGCCCGCTGTGAATAGTAAAACCCTGGGCCTGTTTAATGTATGGCTCCATTATGGAGCGTCTTTCTAACAGAGAATCATCAGAAGCAGTATAATTATCACTGTCAAAATAAAACTTCATGTGGGGGTACTCTGAAGAGAGATAATGAACATTAACATCTTCATTTACTGGCTTTATGCCATCTTTAATGAACAATTCAGGCAGGCAAAACCCGGGAGCCACAGGTATTTCACTCTCCTGCCTGGCAGAGATCCGCTTCAGTAAATCTGTCAATTCAGCAATTTTTTGTGGAACATTATTTCCATATATTTCCGGGAAATCTTTGCGATCTTCATCATAGCGCTGCGATACTCCGTTTCTGGCTTCCATTGTTGTTTCTATTGCCATACCATTTGTATACATATGTGCCTCAATAATTCGCGCAGAATCGTAAACCTGAGTACTCTCATTTCGCTCAAATATTACTCCTTCCATACCGTCTGGCAGAGAATAAACACCCTTAAGATAAGGCATATCTGCAGGCCTTAATGTTTTCTCAGCGCGTAACTCAGCCTCTCTTAAGCGGATTTTTTGTTCAAACGCCGGGCGGTAGATACGTTTGTACTCTATCGGTGATTTCTCAATAAACGCCATAACACTATTCTGGGTTGCAGTGAATGTTTCCGGCAGGTCAATCAGATAACGACCGATGCAGCGGGTGGTCATTTTCTGCGTAAAATGCTTCACGTTTTTATGCTCCTCTTCGGTCAGCTTTATTTCCGGCTGCAGCCAGCTAAAGCCATACCAGCCGGCAAAAATACCAGCCAGCAATATTATCGCTGCAATTGCTTTTTTTATACTCATTC
Source organism: Pantoea eucrina (assembly GCF_002095385.1). Classification (GTDB taxonomy): domain Bacteria; phylum Pseudomonadota; class Gammaproteobacteria; order Enterobacterales; family Enterobacteriaceae; genus Pantoea; species Pantoea eucrina. Next base: position 94,146 of record NZ_MIPP01000004.1, read on the forward strand.
ATACCCCAGCGCGGTCTGCCGTATCTGCTGCACAATTTTTACCAGCGCCCGCAGGGTAAACTGCTGTGCAAGTCGGTGTTTGAACGCTGCCTCATGAGAAACTGAAACCTGAAAACTCGCCTGTAAATGATGCTCAGCAATCCTTCCCGAACGTACCGGAACCGTGCCATCCCCTGACTCTTCAGCTGGCAAAATCTGGTAAGTCTGGTGAATACCCTTTGCCCAGCCGCTACCTGAAAGGGGAGAAGAAACGCTTCGCTTATCAAACATCTCGGTTTTATCTACCGCGCGTCCTGCAAGGCTGTCACGCTGGCGGTTACGGTTCAGCCATGCGTCAGCGCGACGTGTGTTAGCCCGCCAGCAAACATCGCCATAAGAACGATACGTTATTTCGGCGCTGTAGAATGCCCAGCTATGAGGATGATATTTCCCTGAAATTCCCTCAATAAAAGGCTGAACTTTTTCATTTAAGAGAATTGAAAAAATTTGCCAGTCTCTGTCGCGGTCTGCTGCAGTATGACTTTTACCCGGGTTAATAAAATGATCCTCGCATAGCCCCCACCACTTATCCCGCTGCAGATAGATTTCTTTGTAAGGATCGGTTTCCGGAAAAGCATAGGTAGTTTGATCATCGATAATCTTCAGCCAGCGCTGCCCGTAAGCTTTGCCTGGCAATAGCTGCAGGGGGCCAGGAGATTGTGAGAGCACCACAGTCATAAATTTGGCGTTTGCTCCTAAAGCATGTGCAGCCATTGCGCCGGTAAAATTATCGGTGCCGTTTTCATTTCCGGCTTTCATTCTGCGATAAGTGGCGGCAGCTCCCGCAGCTGGCATCACGCCATGTATTACGCCCAGTACTTTGTCCGCTCCACCACAGCATTGTGTATAGTGCCGGGCGACGAGCCCCCCCATTGAATGGGTAATAAGGATTACTTTCTCGCACAATCGGCCTTTCTGACGATAAAACCGGATTTGTTCATCAATGTAATCACCCAGGGCCATCGCAGACTCACTATTCGATTGCAGCCAGTTGTATCCCATGGCAAATACCGGAAAGAGGTAACGGTAGGTCAGGTCTACTTCTTCCCGGGTCAGTGAAACATCACCTGATTCTGTTTTCAGAATGGATTGCAGCAGATTTGTACGTTCGCCAGAGGGGCCATTATCAAAGTCGTTAAGTGCGTTTTGCAGCCAGTCAAGAAATGCGGCATAGCTGGTATATGCGACACTTCCCCAGCCGCGTTGCCGGCGATTTTTCAACAAATAAGGTTCTGTCTTCTCAATAATTTCGCCACCATCATCTACCTTTGTCCTGTCTGGATGCAGTTTTCTTTTCCTGGTTTCTGCATTCGCATTTTTCCAGTCCCAGAAAAATCGGATCTCATCGTCCAGTCGCCATATTTCTTCTCCGTTTTTATTTTTTAAGTTACTGCCCATAACGCCCGGGATAAATATAATTGGTATAATACGCTCAGGATAAAGTACACATTGCTGAACGATGTTTTCTCCTTTCGGAGTGCTGAAAAGCTGATAACAGGGGTTGCCATTGTCATCAAACGTTGGCTGAATTTTTAATGTCTTTTTTTTCTCAGATATCATTAACGTTCCTTGTTTAATGTTATGTTAACTCTGGCAATATCAGGAAAATCCTGCGGCGTCAGTTTTCCTGCGCTGTCAGAGTCTGAAGTGGTTTTTCCAAGGTCGCTACTGATCTCTCCTGGGCAGCTTTTTACCGCCTCCTCGCTGCCTGCCCGAATTATCTGGGAGTTAAGTTCATAATTACCCTGTTGCCAGGTATTAAACATTTCGCCGGCACTCTGACCACCAAATTTTTGCCACACAGCCGCACGCTGAATAATTTTATCCGGAGCACCGCTCTCTACCTCACCATTTCCTATACGCAAATAAGCCCCGCCGCTGCCCACCAGCAAAATATCCTGTTTAGCGCGAATGGTGACGTTACCTTCACTGCTGCTAATGAGCACATCCTTTAGCGCATCCAGCGTCATTCCATCAGACTGAGCCTGAATCTCCACTTTTCCTTTCGCGGCAAAAAATTTAATTCCCAGCTTCTGAGCGAACAGGCTGATTGCTTCGCCTGCTGCTACTGTGAAATTTTTTAAAATGCTGAAATCAGTGTTTTTACCGCTGGTGGCGATCAGGTTTTCGCCAGCGGTCAACTGCAGGCTTTTTGCTGTAGCCTGCGCAATGCCACCGGGCGCTGAGAGTAATAGCGCGGCTTGTTTTAGTTCGGTAAGTGCATCGCTTAACAGCGACTTTTGGGTTTGTAAATCTGCCAGCTCAGCTGTCGCTATCTCCGCTGCGCTGCGTAAGGACGCGGTTAATTGCTGTGCCTTGCTCAGTTCATTCACGGCATCTTGCATCGCCAGCATTTTTCCCTGCGCCTGAGGCTGCGCATCCGCGCTGATAAACACCCCTTTGCCACCGCGGATACTCACCCACTTATCCGTCCGCAGTTCAGCCCCTTCACCACGAAGAACCCTGCTCGCGTCAACGTTATGCCCCAGATTCAGCTGCGTCTTCCCGCCATACTCCGTGCTGAGCTTGATGTGCTCCTCACCGCGCTTATCCTCCATGCGCAGCTTGTTAAAGCCTGCCGTACGGATGACGTTGCGCGTGCTGTTCTCTTCAGTGACGTGATCGACATGCCTTGAATCGTGTAACGCATGCGCGATATAAGGCTGGTCCGGATCGCCTTCGCGGAACGCTATCGCTACCTCGGTGCCCTGTATAAGCGGGAAGTGGAAGCCGTACATATCGCCGCCGTACGGTTTCGCCAGGCGCACCGGCATGCTCTCCAGACCGCGCTCCCGGCTCTCCTCGTCGGCGTCAAATACCACGCGGTATAATCCCGCTGCATCCTGCCAGGCGTAGATATCGTTATCTTTCGCGCTGGTCACGCGCGCCGTCATGGTGCCGCTGACTTTTGGACGTTCAGGTAAATCGGGACGCCAGCAGAGGGTTTCACTATAGGGAACGGCGCTAAGCGTTACGCGCATTGCTGACTTTCTGCTGGCAACAAACCCCAGTCTGACCATAACAAGTGGATTGAGAAGCTGTTCCGGCAAAGAAGGGGGAATATTATTATCGGTTACAGTAATAACCTGCCCTGCAGCAAGGCCAGGATCGCTGCTTGTACCCACGATAACAGACTGAGCAGCCAGAAACCGTTCGTGATCGAGTTGCGCATAGAAGTTGGCGGTTTCTGCGGAGGGAAACATTTTATCGCCTGCCTGAAGATGTCGGGCGCGATAATGATAAGCCTTCCCGTAATTTATTTTGTCGCCATCCCCCCGCATCATATCTGCTTCTTCAGAACGCAAAATATACTGAGCTGTGCGATGATTATAATCTTTCGTCGTCACGCTTTTTTGTACAATATGATGCTGCTGGTTTAAGCCCCAGACTGAGTCGATGCCTCCATCCTCCATGCCTGAGGGTGTGGTGAACAGTAATACTTTTCCCGCTTCAAATGCTGCCTGACTATCGCCAAAATGAATAACCTCAGTACATACTTCTTCCTGCAACCGGAAATAGTAGAAAATCCCGACCTCAGCTAATATCCGCTGGATAAAAGCAAGGTCGCTTTCCTGATACTGATTAATTTGTTCACGCCTCGGATAATCCCGCTTCAGGCTGAATTGATATTGCCAGCTCTCCAGTCCATGCTCTGCTAATATCTGAGAAACGACTTCAGTAACGGATTTATTAACAAAAAAACGATGAGTGCGAAAATTTTTATCAAGTAATGCAATGAAGGGTTTTATCTCCACTTCATACAAAACCTGATCGACGGAGCTTTGCAGGCGTCGAAAACCTGTGACAATGCCATGCACAGTTTTTCGCGTTTTCAAAGGCAGCATTTTATCCCGCGCACCTGGCATGTCGTACATATACAGCCAGATATGTTTACGTAGCACTTTCTGAGAAGGAATATTTGATTTGTCACTGGTAAACCTGATTGTATAGCGATAGATTTCACTCAACCCCTCCTGAGCATCAAATTCTTCGACATCCATTTGAAAGAGGCAGTCAGGAATTTCCAGATGAAATCGATTGAGTGAAAGCGGAGAAGATTTAATGAGATTATTATAAGGGACCATTTATCCTCCATGATAAGATCAATTCCCACCGGGGGTGCCTGTGTGCTTTCATAGCCAGTGGAAAAACGCAGGTCAGCTAAAGTGTTTAAATAATTAAATTCCCGCATAAGAAAAACTTAATAGTGAATATCAAATTCATTATGCATTTTTTCAAAGCTAAATTTAATCAAACTATAACCTACATATACCAGCAAGAAAAAAATAGCAATTATGACATAGCGATAATCGCTAGTTGAAAAGAAAACATACCAGATTGACATAACCAAACCTGTCGCCATGAGCATTGAGCCTATTGCCCTGACAGCGAGTGATGCCAAAGTTAAGCCTATGCGTTTTATCAAAGAATTTTTCATGACTCCTCTTACCATACTCTCAGGCAGATAAAATTAACCTTTTAAACCATTAAAAAAACATCCACATAACTCGTCAAACTCAGGAGGGTTTTCTTTATGTATATTGCAGGCTCTTTCAAAGGGAGCAACAGTATCTTTAACAATAAAATAGAGTAAATCCAGATTACCCATGCGCCTTAGTCTGGAGTAAATGACCGGATTAGCTGACTCAAGATTTCTTGATGTATAAATTGCTCTCGATGCTTCGCTACCAAGGTATAATAGTGAGCCAATTATCGTGCCAGCGAATATAGCATTTGTAGCATTAGCTGTCAGAGCACGTCCCAGATTGACACCTGTCAGATGGGAGAGAGACAATCGGCCCATAATATTAACGCCAGTTTTGTCTGCAACATCCCTTACCTTTTCAAAATTAATTCTTGAAGTAAAATCATCAATAAAAACGCTGACGATTTTCTCAACAACCTCTTTCCTGAAAACGCCCCGCTTAACTAACTCTGCTATCCGATATTTATCGTTACTGTTATTTCTGCGATGTTCAGTATCTATGTAATCATAACTCAGGTAAGCCATGCTTACCGAAAAAGAAATAAATCCTTTGGTGAAATTCACCAATAGTCCTGAGTCATCAAGATTAATCGCATCAAGCATATCTCTGGCAATCTTTTTTGTACTGTCCATAAGTTACTATTCTCTAAACACCAGCACGAAACCTTCATCTTCTGTCCACGTCATAGATAGCTGCTGCGGACAAGAGCCCGCCGCCTGCCAGGCGAGGATTTGCCTGCTCACAACCGGCAAAATCTGCTGGCTGAGCAGGCTGTCAACGTTGCGCGCGCCAGTATCCGGCAGCAGGCAGGCGGCGGTGAGGGCATCACAGAGCGCGTCTGTGATATCCGTATGCAGGCCGTAGTGACGCTGCAGGCGCTCTCTGACCTTCTCAAGCTTCGTTTCAACGATGATACGCATCGTGTCACGGCTCAGCGGGCGGTAAATTACCGTCTGGAAGCGTGCCAGCAGTGCCGGCTGGAAATGGTCGCGGATAATCGGGCGCAGCAGTTGCTGCAGATCCGCCTCGCTGGCGTCCGGCTGTTCACTGAGCAACCGCATTAGCGCGTCGCTGCCGAGATTGGAGGTCATCAGGATAACCGTATTGCGGAAATCAATTTCCCGTCCCTCGCCGTCGCGCATAAAGCCCCGGTCAAATACCTGATAAAACAGGTTAACCACGTCGCGGTGCGCTTTCTCCACCTCATCAAGCAGGATCACACTATACGGGTGCTGGCGCACTGCTTCGGTCAGTACGCCGCCCTGACCATAGCCCACGTAGCCCGGCGGTGAGCCCTTGAGCTGGCTCACCGTATGCGCCTCCTGGTACTCGGAGAGATTAATGGTGATCAGCGACTTTTCGCCGCCGTACAGCGTGTCAGCCAGCGCCAGCGCCGTCTCTGTCTTACCAGTTCCGCTGGTGCCCACCAGCAGAAACACGCCCAGCGGGCCGTTCTCAGCGGTCAGCCCGGTTTTCGACGCCCGCAGTCGCTGTGCGATGGCATTCAGCGCTGCCGGCTGGCCTGCCACGCGGGTTTCCAGCGTCTTTTCCAGTGTCAGCAGCGCCGTCTGCTCATTCTTCATTAAGGAAGAGATCGGTACGCCGGTCCAGTCGGCAATGACGCCCGCTACCGCACGCGCGTCTACGTCCAGCGTGATCAGCGGCTCACCCTGCTGCAGCGTCTGCAGGGCAGAGTGTAACGTGCCACGCCTGACGTTCTGCGTCGCGTCCTGACGACAGGCCAGCAGCGTCTCCATCATTTCGCGCTCGGCCTGGTAACGCAGCTCCAGCTGTTCAAGACGTTCCTCAGCGCGGGCCAGCTCGCTTAGAATGTCATGCATGCGCCCTGCCTGGACGGGACCGCCCAGCGCTTCATCATCCAGAATGGCGCGTTTTTCAACGTTCAGCGCGTCCGTGCGGGCACGTAACCGCGTGATGGCTTCCGGCACCGTATCCTGACTCATACGTACGCGGGCGCTCGCGGTATCCAGCAGGTCTACTGCCTTATCAGGCAGCTGTCGTCCGGTCAGGTAACGCCGGGAAAGCGTAACGGCCGCGCGGACGGCGGCATCGCTAATATGTACGTCATGATGCTCTGCGTAACGCGATTTCAGGCCTCTGAGCATCAGGCAGGCGGTTTCATCATCCGGTTCATCAACTTTTACCCTCTGAAAACGACGTTCCAGCGCGGCGTCCTTTTCGAAGTACTGCTTGTACTCGCTCCAGGTGGTAGCCGCGATGGTACGTAGCTCGCCACGCGCCAGCGCGGGTTTGAGCAGGTTAGCCGCATCTGCGCCACCGGCCTGATTACCGGCACCGATGAGGGTGTGCGCTTCGTCAATGAATAGCAGCACCGGTTGCTCCGTCTGCTGTATCTCAGTAATGATGGTTTTGAGGCGCTGCTCAAACTCGCCCTTTACGCCCGCCCCCGCCTGCAGCATACCGAGGTCAAGCGTGCGCACGCTGACCCTGCTAAGACTCTCCGGCACGTTGCCTTCGGCAATGCGCAGCGCCAGTCCTTCCACCAGCGCAGTTTTGCCCACGCCCGGCTCGCCCACCAGAATCGGGTTGTTCTTGCGACGGCGGGAGAGAATATCCACCATCTGGCGGATTTCATTATCGCGCCCGTATACCGGGTCGATCTTGCCGTCGCGCGCATCAGCAGTCATGTCGCGGGTAAAGCGGAGCAGCGCCTCTGAGACAGCGGATTTTTTTTCTCCGGTAAGATCGGACGGCTGAACGGTGATATCCGGTATACGCTGAGGCTCCGCCTGGCTTTCATCCGATTGCGCATCCAGCAGCGGGCGCAGCGACGTTATCCGGGGCCGATCCAGGGTAAGAACCGGCCAGAGTGCAGCACAGCACATCAGCCCGTGATGATCGGCCATGGCGAGCAGCAGGTGCAGGCTGCGGATACGCTCCTCCCCGGCCATCGAGGCAGCCAGCCAGGCCTCCTTCAGCAGATGGTGCAGGCGGGCCGACAGCGCTGGCCGGCCACACACCTGACGTGGCCGATCGTTGAGAAAGCTCAGCAGATCCTGCCAGACGTCATCCATGTCCCACTCGTAGCGACGTGCGATGACCGTGATGTCCCCTTCTCCCTGCTCCAGCAGTTTAAGCAGCCAGTGCTCAGGTAATATTTCTGCATGTGCGCGGATCTGGCACAGTGAGGCAGCGGCCTCCAGCGCACGCGCGCAGAAAGGGTTAAGCCGGCGCAGCAGCGCTGCAGACGCATGTTCCATATATTTTCTCTCCGTTTCAGGCACGCTACCGCCCCTGGCCGTTCACCGAGGCCCATAAGGCTTAAAAACAGGATTGGCTGAGCGCTGGTGTAAAAACGCTCACTGAACGTGGCGACAGGTGTCGCCACAGGGGGGTTAAAAACTGTGGCCGGGGTGCTCTCTTTTATTGATATCAATTGGCCGGGTGACGCTGTTATCCAGAATGACGTGCCAGCAGGAGCTGCCCGTATCCGGTTGCAGTGTCATATGCCAGCGGGCATCACCGCCGCCATTTGGCCCCGCTTTCCGGTGTGGTCCGGCAATCACCTTGAGCGTACCGCTGCAATAAGCATCATTAGCTGGGAATCGATGGCACACGCTTTTTCAATCAGGCGTTCCGTATAGTTCTTGCTGAAACGCGGATCCTTCTGCCAGTTGGTTGCCCAGTTAGCGAGATGCGACATAACGCCTCCATTTGCAGGTGCTCAGAGCACAACGCCCTGAGCAGAGTGAATCAGTTACGCGGTAGCGCGTTCGTTCCAGGAATCGGAGTGGATGATGTTGCCTTCTTTATAGGTCCAGGTGATCTTTTCGTAGCGCAGCTCAACGTGCTCCAGATGGTTGTGCTTCTCCTTTGCCGGATCTTTGGTGTCGTGCATCACCGGATTCACCTTCACCACCTTCACGTTCTCAAGCTTTGTGTTGAAGTACTCAACTTCCTGACCCGCGTCGTTGATGCGATACCATTTGAACTCCGCCGATTTCAGAGTTTGTCCGGTGGTTACCGCTTTATAGAGATACGGGCTTGACGCGTCGATTTCTTTAGTGAGCAGAAAGGGCGTATGAATACGGGTGCCGGTCAGCTTGCCGGTATTGTTGTCGGTAGGGATGTACAGGTTATGCTTCTGCGCCACCACCTCAATGCTGCCCTCGCGACTCTTTACATCTACAGACCCTTTGATGTCCGCTCCGCCATCATTCTTCAGCCACAGATAAACCGGAATTGCCATGGTATTGCTCCTTTTCAGATTGAGAATGGCCATCATCCTGCGATGACCGGGTGGGTCCGTCCGCTACGTGACAGGCGTCAGCCTGCGGTACCAGACTGATTTCGACGCGACGGTTACGCGTGCGCCCCGCCGCCGTGTTGTTGGCGGCAAGCGGGCGGTCATGACCGTAGCCCTGCACCGCAAAACAGCTCTCCGGCACGTCGCCGGTATCGCGCATCCAGTTGCGTACGGCTTCGGCGCGTCTCAGTGAAAGCAGCTGATTACCCTGTGCACTGCCGGTGCTGTCGGTGTGACCGGCTATCACAATCAGCCAGCCGGGCCGGGCCTTAATATTCACCAGCGCATTGATCAGCACCTTGCCGGAACCCGCTTTTAGCGTTGCCCTGCCCGATTCAAATAGCGACAGGCTGTCAAGGCGCACCGTTTCTGGCCCCTGTACGACCTGCCGGATAACCGGGGCCGGCGGCGGGGGCGGTGCCCAGCGGTGTATGGCCGCATTCACCGGTGCGGTCAGCCGCATGCCCTGATAGAGCCCCATACCAAACCGCATCGGCTCACCGCTGCGCTGCCACTCATCCAGCAGCGCGCGATCGCGGATAAGCGCATTGCGCGCAAGGGTTTTCGCCGCCATGGCGTCATCAGGCAGGCTGCGCCACAGGTCAAGGTGATCGGTCACGCTGCGTATGAGGCGCTGGTTGTGAATGAAAGAAAAAAGCATGGCGAGTGCCAGAAACAGACCCAGCATCAGGCCAGCTATGCGCAATTTGCGTAGCCAGCGGCTGATACCCGGCCGCCGCGCCAGGCCGGACAGAAGGCGATCCGGCAGCGGTAGTGAAAGCGGGGATTCGTTGTTTTCAGATGAAAGCGTGGTCAGCCCGGCAACATGCTGCTGCCACAGGTTGTCCGCCAGCGCCGGCGATGGCGTCAGGCAGAGACCGATCTGGCAGGGGCGCGCTGAGTGCGAAGCGGCAAGCTGCCCCGCATACCACTGCATCACGCTTTGCAGCCTGAGCGCGTGGTGAACAGAGTGCGCATCCTGTGCTGCCCATTCACTCAGTGAAAGGCGGGCACGTTTGTCCGGATGAAACTGCAGCTCTGGATGGTCGGCCGTCAGGCTGAACCAGTATGTGCCGCTATCCCCGGACGAATTCCATATCACCGTCCGGAGCGGCGGCAGTCCGTTCAGCACGCGGCGGCACTGCAGAAATGCCCGCAGCCACGCGCACTGCTGCTGTGTAAATATCTCTGCGGAGGTGTGCAGTCCGGGGACGATTGCCAGCATTACTGACAGCTGCGGCATCAGTGACGGAGAGTGAAGAGCCAGCCGTTCCGCCAGCGCGGATAGCTCACCGGGCTGGCGAACGTTCAGATACCATCCCTGCCCGCTCTCATGGTGGTCCCGATCGCCAAACAGCAGCGCGGTGTCTCCTGTCACGAGGATCACCGGCCGGCGCCAGGTGTCAGGTGGCAGGCTGGCATCTGCAGCAGAGTGACTGTCAGAGGTGGACCGCTGCAACCGCCACAGAATAAACGCAGATACCAGCAGTATCAGTCCGCAGAACATCGCCCTGTTCAGCGGCTTCAGACCCCAGTACTCCACTACCAGCAGCAGGGCAAGTCCGCTCCCCAGCAGCACCAGGCCCTGACGTGAATCGGGTCGGAACATTACTGAGCCCCTGCAATGTGCGAGACCATATCTGCCAGCGCTGACTCCAGCACGAACCAGAGTCCGGCGAGCAGCATTACGGCCACTCCCCAGCTCAGCCAGTAAACGCGGCGTCCGGTGCGCAGACCTGCGGGCCGGATAACCAGCGGTGCATCTTCCGGCAGCGTAAACGGCGGCACCCGCGCAGCCAGCGCATTCACCACATCCTCACGGCGTTCATCATCCTGAGCGCGATAGTGCCCGACGAAACCCAGCTGCAGCGTGCGGTAAAAGCAGGTCAGAACAGCGATCTCCGGCGCTGGCTCATGCAGCACGGTACGGATGCGATCCCATAACGCTTCCCCGCCGTTCAGGGAGCCAAAAAAACGCACCTGCAGCGGGTCACGGCTCCAGCGAGCCCAGCCATCATCCTGAACTCCCCGGTTCAGTACCGCCTCATCCAGCAACACGCAGAAGGCATATAACATATGGTCGCAGCTGGCCTCGCTGACTCCGGCCTCTGACAGCGCTTCACGGGCTGACTTTACCCAGTTAACCGCCTCGCGATAGAGCGCGTCCCCGTTTTCAATTTGCTGCCCGCCTCGCAGCTGGCTCACCATCAGCCAGCCCTGAAAAAAGCGTTGCTCCGTCAGCCTGTTAAGATTATTCATGAGCGCAGCACCGCGTAGAGTTCCAGCTTCAGCTCACCCAGCGACTCCGGGGTATAAAAAGTACAGCCGCCGGAGGCAAGCATCGCCTTCGCCGCATCCGTTGAAAGATCCAGCGCAAAGTACTGGTTCTCAAGGCGCAGCGGAATAGCTGCAGGCACATGGGGTAGCGGCCGGATGGTCATACCGCTCAGGGCAATATTCACCACTTCAGAAACGTCAGCGTGGCTGCCAGCCTTGCACAGCAGCGGAAAACGCGCCTGAAGTTCGTGATTTGGCAGAGATGATCGAACAGAGAGATAAAAATCTGCCCCTTCGCGCAAACGGGCATCGTGCAGCTTTCCTTTCCACAGTACGCCCTGATTATCCAGCTCAATCGCGATAACGCGGGAAGGCAGACTCGCCTCCAGCAGCGTGTCCAGTAGCATAAAGAGCGGCGGGAAAACCTGCTCCGGCAGCTCATGCCGGTAGCGTGGGATCTCCTCCGGCGTATTGCTGAGGGAAAACGTCAGCAGGCTGCCTGCCAGCCGCACCAGCTCGCGATAAAGCAGTTCAGGATGACGTGACGGCGCGTGGTGCAGCTCTGTCAGTACCGGATCGGCGCTGTTTAGCGCATTCAGCAGCCAGAACAGGGAAACGTCGGACACGGCAAAGTCCGCCATACGCTCATTGCTTTCGCGGCGCAGCTGCATCAGATGCTGACGCCGCGCCTGCAGGCGGTGCAGCAGGTCACCCAGCCCCGTAACCAGCGCCGGACAGGCAGTCAGTGCCAGCATGGGCGGGATAAACGCCGCGTCGCGCACCCACTCTCCCTGCGCATTGCGCTTAAGACGGGCTACCGGACAGGTCAGATACGCGGCGTTTTCCTGATGCGCCAGCCGCAGCCGCAGGGCATAACGCTGCACCGCAATCTCCGTGATCTCATGACCGGCCAGTTCCTGCACGCGCTCCCGGGCGGCGATCCAGCGGCGCGGACGCTCGCTTTCGGCATCGTTGACCAGATTACCGCCGCTTGCGTTGATGAGCGGTAATGCCAGCACCACCTCCACACAATCCCGATCTGTGACGTTCGTTAAGTCACAGACTGGCGGAAGCGCATCAGCCAGGCGGGTATCAACCAGCGTGCCATCGGTAAAGCGGACGGCAATGCGCGTCGCATTCAGTTTTGAGAGTGCCAGTGCGCCGTCATCGAACTCTGCACACAGCACCCCCCATGGATGGGCCAGCGTCATCCCTGCGACAGTGCCGGCCACGTGCGCGTCCCACATCGCCTGCTGCTGGAACTGCTGCGGCGTCAGAAACGCGCCCTCTTCCCATAACGGACGGTAAATTTTCATTCCGGATGGCCGCCTTACGCTTTCGCTTTTGGCATCCGGGATACCAGTGACAGGTTGACGTCCATGCCTTCCACCTGAAAGTGCGGCACCGCAAACAGCTTCACGCGGAAGAAGCCTGGATTGTCCTCAATGTCTTCCACTACCACTTTTGCTTCACGCAGCGGGTGCGAAGCCTGCAGTGCATCGCCAGGATTTGTCATCTCCGTCACCAGCGTTTTTATCCAGTTATTGAGCTCCAGCTCCAGCAGGCGACGATCTTTGGTGGTTCCGATGTTCTCGCGCTGAATCAGCTTCAGGTAGTGCGCAATACGCGACAGCAGGAAGATATAGGGCAGGCGGGCATTGATACGGCTGTTTGCCGTAGCGTCAGCCGTGTCATACAGCGCCGGTTTCTGCGTGGAGTTTGCCGAGAAGAAGCAGGCGTAGTCGCGATTCTTATAGTACGAGAGCGGAATAAAGCCGAGGTTCGCAAACTCAAACTCGCGGGTTTCCGGGATCATCACCTCTGACGGGATTTTCACCTGGCTGCCGGTGCCGAGATCATAAAGATGAATAGGCAGGTCATCTACTGCGCCGCCCGCCTGCGGACCGCGAATTTGTACGCACCAGCCGTTGCTGATGAAACTTCTCTCCATATTTGCGGCAAAAGCGAACGCGGCGTTTACCCACAGATATTTCTCGTGGTCCGGTCCTTTCACCTCCTCCGCGTAGTTAAAACTGCGTACCGGCATGGTGTCGGGGCCCCAGGGCAGACGACCCAGCACGCGCGGCATGGTCAGGCCGATATAGCGGGCATCATCGGTTTCGCGGAAAGATTTCCACCTGATGTACTCAGCGCGATCAAAGTAGTTGCCGATATCCTTAATGGCCGCGACCTCTTCCATGGAGTCTTTCAGGAAGAACGCCGGACCTGCTGAACCGATAAACGGCATATGCGCAGAGGCAGCCACTTTAGAGATGTTGCGCAGCAGCGCGATATCCTGTGCGGATGCATCAAACTCATAGGCTGAAATGACTGCCCCAATCGGCTCACCGCCTGGCATATCGTATTCAGCAACGTAGGTCTGCAAATAGAGACCGCTCTGGACTATTTCCGGCGCATCTTCAAAGTCCTGGCGCAGGTCATCTTTCGATATGTCCAGCACGTCGAGCTTTACGTTCTGACGAAAATCGGTTTTATCTACCAGAGATTTAAGGCCGCGCCACACCGACTCAACCTTCTGAAACGCCTCATGGTGCATCACTGCATCCAGCTGACGGCTAATCTGCGCATCAAGCTCAGCAATGTGGTGATCCAGCAGATGCTTGTCGAGTTTCTCAACCTGTGTGTTGCTGCTTTTCAGACGGGTAAGCAGCACCTGTATGGCCGCGGTAACGCGCTCATCGGCCGAGGCGTCTGACAGCGCCTGACTATCCTGCCAGACGTTCAGATCGCTGAGTTCAGAGACCGGATTGAGATTAATTTTATCAAACAGCGAGGCGTAAACGCCCTCCGCTGCCGGGTGCTGCGGCACGGCGGCACTGCCCGCAGACAGGGTTTCATTCTGAACTGACATCAGGATTGTCTCTCGTATTAGTCCGTTAAGGGGAGAATTCAGTCGTGGTTACTGGCGAGGGCAGAAAGCTCGCTGCGCAGTTCACGGCTCAGGGCCGGATCTCTGAGAATGGTTTCAAACTCTTTGCGAAAGGTCGCATTGTCGAGCAGGTTGGATTTCAGATCGCGCAGCAGGTTGCGCATGGCCAGCATCACATTGAGCTGCGGGATTTGACGGGCAACCTGTTCCGGCTCGAAGTCCTTCATGCTGCGAAATGTCAGGCTGACCTGTTGTTCGCTACCGTCAGCGGCGACGGCGTCTGGTACAGCGTAATGTACCGCAGGTGAAAACTCGCTCAGCACGCTGTCAAAGTTGTTTTTGTTGACGCTGATTTTTTCGCGTTCAGAAACTACACGCTTATCTCTGCCGTTGCTGAAATCGCCTGTCACCAGCAGTTTCAGCGGCAGCTCAGTTTTCTTCTGTGTCCCGCCGGTATGCAGGTCAAGGCGCAGATTAATACGTGCTTTAGGGATCTCGTTTTGATAAGAATTGCTCATATTTACTCCTGTAAAAATGGCGAAAAAAACAGATAACCCCTCTGCTTCCTTAGGGGTATGGCGTGAATATAAAATAGGCCGGATTAATAAATCAACCGCATGGGTTAAATTCTTATAATTGATTTATATAGAAAAAAAGCGAAAATTCGACTTAAGTCATTGAAATTGATTTTTAAAACATTGTTCAGATTTATCTGAAAATTAATCGATTGTATTTTTCACTCCGCCAGGTTATGAGACCTCTGCGCAGTTAACTTGATCAGCATCTTTTAACTGTTGTTTTATGGAACAGTTCCTCGATGTAATTAACAAGCAGGTAAAACCAGACGCTTTTAATCGCGCTCCATACCGCACACCTGCCAGCGCACCGCACTGACGCCCTTCTCCAGGCTGATGCGGCTGACAAGATTTTCCAGCTGCTGGGTCAGATTGGGCTTACCCAGCACTTCGGCGCTGACCATCATGCGCTGCGAGCTGTCGATATCTTCACTCTGCAGCGACTGCAGGCGCAGATCGCTGTTGCCTAAACTGTGCAGCATCAGGCTGCGTACCTGTACCTCATCCTGCGCCAGGCAGGTGATCTGCACCGTATAGTGCTGCACCGCTTCGGCGGCCGGCACCAGCGTCTGACGGTTGATGCTCCGCGTCAGTTCGCGCAGCAGAATGTTAGCGCACAGGATGATCAGGGTGCCGATAGCCGCCTCCAGCAGTAGCCCCATGCTGCACAGCACCCCTACTGCCGCCGTGCACCAGAGCGTGGCAGCGGTGTTGAGTCCGCGCACGTTCAGGCCATCACGCATAATCACGCCGCCACCGAGAAAGCCGATGCCAGAGACCACGTAGGCGGCGATGCGCGATGCGTCATGGGCAATACCAGGTACGCTCTGCGTCATCAGTACAAACAGGCAGGCACCGGTGCTGACCAGCGCGTTGGTGCGCAGGCCGGTCATGCGCTGCCGCAACTGGCGTTCGCTGCCGATCAGCGCACCCAGAATCAGTGCTGCAGTCACCCGCAGCAGGAAAATTTTCCAGTCCATTTTATCCTCCGCATGTCAGCAGACGCTGACAACAGCTCAGAATGAAAGAATGGATCGCAGCGGGCGACGTGCTGCACGTGAGGCAGCAGATGAACAGAGGCCATTCGGGAGGGAATACGCCATCTCAACGCGCGGTTAAGACAGCGGGAACACTATCTTAGCGCGGACGCCTTTTGCGATCGTTTGGGACAGTTGTCCAAGAGAGTGCTCCTGTTAAGTAAACCGCCGCGATTTTAAGCACAGGAAGTCGCGTAATCAAACTGATTTCCCGTCTGTTTAGGGATGATTGACCGTTTTTTGCAACAGCGCGAGCACGGCAGCAGGCGCGCCGTTCTGATGCGATTTGCGCTCCCCTGACCCGGAATACGCGTGCTATCTTAGCTGCTCGCTTAACTGCAATCGGATAAGAAACAATGGCAAAACAGCGCGTAGGGATTGTCTTCGGCGGCAAATCTGCTGAGCATGAAGTCTCATTACAATCAGCAAAAAATATTCTGGATTCGCTGGACCCGCAGAAATATGACGCGGTGCTGCTGGGCATTGATAAACAGGGCCGCTGGCGGCGCTATGACGCCGGCCGCTTTCTGCTCAACGCTACGGATCCGGCGCGCATTGCGCTGCACCCGGAGGGAGAAGCCGTGGCGCTGATACCCGGAGGCGAGCGGGCGCAGTTTATCGGCTGTGAGCAGGCGGAGCCGCTGCCTCATCTGGATGTCATTTTTCCGATTGTGCACGGTACGCAGGGGGAAGATGGCTCACTGCAGGGGCTGCTGCGCATGGCGGATGTCCCGTTTGTCGGCTCGGATGTACTGGGGTCCGCAGTGAGCATGGATAAAGATTTTACCAAGCGTCTGCTGCGTGATGCCGGCCTTCGCGTTGCGCCGTGGATCAGCGTGACCCAGGCAGAGCGCGACACGCTGGACACGGCAGCGGTCATTGCGCAGCTGGGCCTGCCGCTGTTTATCAAACCGGCTAATCAGGGATCGTCGGTGGGCGTCAGCAAAGTTACCGATGCCGCTGAGTTTAACGTTGCTGCCGATCTGGCGTTCCGTTTTGACCGCAAAATCCTGATTGAAACAGGGATTAACGGGCGTGAGATTGAGTGTGCGGTGCTGGGTAACGACGCGCCGGAAGCGAGCCCGTGCGGAGAAGTAATGGTGCAGGATGCGTTCTACGCCTATGACACCAAATATATCAACGCCAGCGGTGCGCAGGTGGTAGTGCCGGCAAACATCAGCCGGGAAAACAGCGCGGCTATTCAGGCAACCGCGCTGGCCGCCTTCAAAGCGCTCGAATGTTTTGGCATGGCGCGTGTCGATGTGTTTCTGACGGATCGCGACGAGATCGTGGTGAACGAAGTGAATACCCTGCCCGGCTTTACCAATATCAGCATGTATCCCAAGCTGTGGCAGGCGGCGGATCTGAGCTATCGCGATCTGATCAGCCGCCTGATTGAGCTGGCACAGGCTCGACATCAGCAGCGTCAGCGCTTAGCCAGCACGATGTAAGCGGCGCTCAGGCCACATGACTGGCGCTCAGCGCGGCGGCGGGCGCCACCTGGTTACGTCCGTTGCGCTTGGCGCTATAGAGATGTTTGTCTGCTGCGGAAATCAGCCGGTTGATTACCTCCGGCCACTCCCGCTCGTGCCGGGCGCAATCCCACGCCAGGCCCATACTGGCCGTCACCGTCACGCTGTTTCCTTTGATCCAGAACTTTTCGCGCGCCAGCGCCTGGCGCACGGACTCCGCCAGCCGGTAGAGCTGTTCCGGCACGGCATCAAACACCACAATCACAAACTCTTCGCCGCCAAAGCGGCAGATCATGCCCTGCTGCTGCGCCACCTGTTGGATACGTCGCCCAATCTCTTCCAGCACGCTGTCACCGGCGTCGTGTCCGAAGTTGTCGTTAATGGTTTTGAAGTAATCGACATCCAGCATGATCACGCCGGTATGGCGCTGCAGAGAAAACGGCATCTGTTTCAGCTGTTCATACAGGCCGGAGCGCGACAGCTGCTGCGTCAGCACATCGACGTTTGCCCGCAGCGCCAGACGCTGATTAAGCTGACGGATAGCGTCCATACTGACCGCCACCAGCAGCGGGCTCAGCGCAACGGTCGCCACCCCGAGGCGTGCCGACGTAAGGTGGCCAATCGGCAACAGCGCGTCGTTACCCTGAATATTCATCACGCCGTGAGAAACCAGCACAATCTCTGTAATACCGGTCAGCAGGATCACCACGCTGGTGACCGGCATAGGCAGCACAATCGCACACCAGATCAGCGCCGGCACCGGAAAGGTCAGACTGCCGGCGCCGCCAATCAGCGCGCCCGCTGTCAGCGACAGCACCACGGCGAGCAGCGGCAGCAGCGTCGCCGGCGTCAGCAGCTGACGCAGAGAGACGCTGCGCAGCGGGCGGGCCAGCATAACGGGCAGCAGCATCAGCGAGGTCGAGATCTGTTCGCTGAACCAGTCAGCCCATGCGACCACAAAGCGCGCATTGAAATCGATGCCCTGCGCCCAGGCGCCCCAGGTCGCACAGGCAGCGGCCCCGAGTAAACAGGCGGGAAAAATGCGCATCGCATTGACGACCTGACTGCTGGCAGCTGGTGTCTGCAGCGGTCTGATCAGCATACAGACCGCGACAAGCGTAAACAGAATATTGGCGATATTGATCGTGACAGCAGCAAAGGCCCAGCCTGAAAATACCGTGTCGTTAAAAATCATCGCGGCCAGAGCAACAAGATAGCTGGAGGGCGTATGCAGAAAAGGCTGACGGACAATCAGCCCGGCAATCAGCGCATTAACAGGCCAGAACAGTGAAAACTCTTCAGGGACCCGCAGGTGGCTGCCAAGAAAACAGAAAAAGAGCGTAATCAAGAAAAGCGTGAGAGCATTTTTCTTATCGTTATGTTCATCAAACAGCGAAACGCGCATTCATCCGCATCCTGTAACCTGAAATCGTTGCCGCGTTGCAGTGGCACCCCCCTTTTATTGAACATCAGATCGTGCGGTGCCAATTCAGCGAACAGGTTCGGGTTTACTCTCCTGTTCGGCTGGCTAAGGCATCCGGCCTGCAGACGTTCTGCCGCCGATTATGCCGCGCCCGAACAAAAACCGTCTACCCGTGATATCCGATTTTTGCCGGGCATAATCATTTACTTAACGGCTACCGGCCACTGGCTCAGCCGTATGCCCCGCTCCGGCGCATTTTCACCAAAGTCGCGCAGAACCGCTTTCACATCCGGATCGAGATATTCCGCGTTACCCTGCTCCACAATCACCAGGCTGTTTTCCGGAATTTCTGCCAGCACGCCCTGCAGCTTAGGGTTATGCATAAACGTCAGGTTCTGATGAAAGCGCAGCACATAGTGATCGTCATGGCGGGTGAGCTGCAGCGCATTGCGGTGGCTCTGATAGATGCTGCAGAGGATCTGCACGGCGATCCCGAGGAAAATACCGGCCAGCATCCCCAGCAGGATGATGCCGCCAATCGTGGCCAGAAAAGGCACCGACTGCGCCCACCCCATCCGGATCTGCTCAGCAAACAGGCGCGGCGTCGCCAGCTTGTAGCCGGTGTAAAGCAGCACAGCGGCCAGGCTGGCCAGCGGGATCGCGTTGAGCAGCGAACTGAACCACAGGCCGCAGACCAGCAGCAGGACGCCATGGATCAGAATTGAGAGTTTACTCTGTGCACCGACGCTGACGTTCACCGAACTGCGGACAATGACAGCGGTAATCGGCATTGCGCCCAGTAATCCTGCCGTTAAGTTACCTATTCCCTGCGCCACCATCTCTTTATCAGGCGAAGGAGCCGGATACTGCGGACGCAGTTTTTTCAGCGCCTCCTGGCTGAGCAGCGTCTCCAGGCTGGCGACCAGCGCCAGCGTAACCGCTACCACCCAGACGGCGGGATTCTGCCACGCCAGCCAGTCCGGCGTTTCCAGTTCAGCGGCCAGCGCGCTAAGGCTGTCAAACGCAGGCAGTACGATACGCGGTAACCCGTCGCCCAGCGCCGGAAAGAGCCGGTCTCCGGCGAAGGTTGCCATACAGCCAATCAGCACCGCCACCAGTGGACCGGGGATCCAGCTGAGCACCCTGACTGACTTAACCAGCGGCGTGGTCCAGAGCCAGAGCGTCAGCAGGCCCGCGGCTGCTACCCCAATAGCACTGGCTGAGAACGCGACATTGCCTGACATCAGCGCCCCCAGCCCGCCCTCTCCGGCTGCGCCCAGCGCCACAGGGATCTGCTGCATAATCAGCAAAATGCCGATTGCGGCCAGCATGCCTTTAATCACGCTGCCGGGCACCAGCGCGATAAACCGCCCGGCGCGCAGCAGGCCCAGCAGGCACTGCAGGACACCCGCCAGAATCAGCGCGGTCAGAAAAGCAGAAAAACTGCCCAGCGTCTGGATGGACGCCACCACAATCGTTACCAGCCCTGCTGCCGGGCCGCTGACCGCAAAGCGCGACGGACTCAGCGCGGTTACCAGCAGCCCGCCAATTACACCGGTAAGCAGACCGGCGAAAGGCGGCAGACCGCTGGCCTGAGCAATGCCCAGGCAAAGCGGCAGCGCCACCAGAAATACCACCAGCCCGGCCGGAATATCCTGCCGCAGTGTTTTAACGTTCATGGCACACGCTCCTCAGCTGATTGCGGTACAGATGACGCAGAGGGTATTTAACATAGCCTGAGCGGTGCTCATGACAGGGTAAAACGGCGCCGCGATATTTCACTGATAACGGTTTTTGTATCATCACAATCATCTTCTCTTTATGCCTGCGTATCTGATTTGCAGATAATAAATGCCCTCTGAGCAGGAGGCCGTAAACCTCCGCAGCGGAAACAAAGCAGCTTCACCTCACAAAAATTGGTTATAGCCGCTTAAGATTTAAGTTGCATCTTTATTATTTAACGCCGCGGGACGGCAGCCGTTTTGTAAAATAAAAGTCAGGAAAGGTAATTAATAAGTCAGTTTAAGCAAGCATATTTAAAAGAGGATAATTAGTTAAAGCGATTATATTTCAATGGATAAAAATCTATAAAAAATAACGCAAGAAGCTGGCTGACAAAAATATACATATTACCTGGCAGCAGCGTGCACCGCGCTGGCTAATAATCGCACTATAACCAGGATAGTTCTTAGTTATTAAAATTAATGCTTAGCGCAATAATCTGTATTATCCGGAAAACATCAAAATTATCCACTCATCGCTGGCGTAAAATCAGGTTATATATCATGAAATGCCGCCAGCGCCTGGCAGCTAACGCAAAATGTAAATATGCGTGGCTCTGACGGTAAAACGTAATCCCCTGCGCCGCCGGGTGTTTTTTCAGTGGTCAAATTATTTACCGTTCCACTCTTTTATGCAGTTACTCCGGCTCTGCGCGGCAATCTCAGCGCAGGCCATCGTGAAACACAGCGCTGTGATACGGGCAGCTATAAGCTGAACGCATGACGTTAGCCGTGATGAGAAAGATATCTGCCAGAGCGCTGTAAAAACGTACCGGTTAACGTAAGCTGTGCGCAGTCGCCGGTTACGTTCAGGTCACAGGAGAGAAGTATGGAGAGTAAAATCTGCGGTCCGCGTTCAGCGCTGCTGGATAGCCTGACATGGCTGGAGTATGCCTTTCAGCCTGCGGGTCTGCCTGCACCTGAGGCTGCCGCTTACGGACATCAGCGTCACAGCGCCCGCGTGGTGTTATCGGGACAAAACCGGCCGCCAAAAAGCTGTGAATCTGACGGTGTGATTGCTGAAGATAACCGTCCGGTAGCGGTTTATACTGCCGACTGCCTGCCGGTGCTGTTTGCCGATCCCGTGCAGCAGCAGGTGGCGGCGATCCATGCCGGGCTGAACGGCACGCTTAGCGGAATTCTGCAAAGCGCGCTGGATGTCCTGCTGGCACGCGGCGCGAGTATCGATACGCTTTGCGTCGCTATCGGTCCGGCCATTGGCCCCTGCTGTTATGAGCTGGGCGAGGATCGTATCCGCCAGATGCAGCAGCTCAGCGATCTGCCGCCGCTGCAGTGGACGCATCAGCAACCCGTGAATCCGCAGGCGGTACGTGCGCAGGCGCAGGCGCAGCAGCAGGGGGCGTGGTTCAGCCTGCCCGGGCTGGCGCGCAGCATCCTGCTAGAGCGCGGACTCGGGCCGGCACAGATTGATGCGGTCAACGTATGTACCTACTGTATGGCCGAGGCGGGATCCAGCTACCGGCGCAATACCCACTTCAGTAGTGGATACCAGTCGCGCTTTTCGTGGATCCGCCGTCGTTAATCGCTTTGCTGCCCTGTGAGCAGCCGGCCCGTGGATAAGCGCGCTAAGCGTCAGCAGAGCCGCGGCTCCAGGCGGCGAGATTGGCGCTTTCTTCTGAATCTCCACTGTTTAAAATGTTGCCAGGCAGGCTCTCGGGCCACGCACTACACGGCTACGCGCATACCGCCATCGACAAACAGCAGATGTCCGTTAACGAAATCTGAGGCGGCAGAGGCCAGAAAGATGGCGGCACCAATCAGCTCTTCCGGCTTACCCCAGCGCGCAGCAGGCGTACGCTTAGTCAGCCAGCCGGTAAACGCGGGATCGTCAGCCAGCGGCTGCGTCATCTCGGTGACAAAGTAGCCCGGCGCAATCGCATTAACCTGAATGTTGTAGCGCGCCAGCTCGACGCACATTCCCCGCGTCAGCATGGTGACCGCCCCTTTAGAGGCCGCATATGGCGTGATGGTGTCGCGGCCCAGCTCACTCTGCATTGAACCGATATTGATAATTTTGCCGCGCTGGCGCGTTACCATCTGCTGCGCCACTTTTTGCGAGACAAAAAACACGGCGGTCTGGTTTACCGCAATTACGTCGTGCCAGTCCTGTTCAGGAAACTCCAGAAAAGGCCGCCGACGCTGGATGCCGGCGTTATTTACCAGAATATCGATGGCGCCCCACTGTGCTTCAATTTCATCGATCGCCTGATGCACCGCGCCGGAATCGGTTACGTCAAACGCTTTGGCCCGGGCGACGATCCCCTGCTCACGCAGGCGACGGCGGCGCGCTCTGCCCCTTCAGCTGTGGTCGCGTTAATAATCACTTCGGCGCCGGCTTCACCCAGGCCCTGCGCCAGCAGAAACCCGATACCGCGTGCTGAACCGGTCAGCAGTACACGCTTGCCGGCCAGAGAAAAGAGTGCGTTCATAGTATCTCCCTAAAAAGTCAGCTGAACTTTTGCCGCGCGGGTTTTATCGCTGGCAAACTGCAGCGCCGCATCGATATCCTGAAGCGGGTATTCCCCGCTGTAGAGCGGCAGCGGGTTGATAACGCCCTGCGCCAGCCACTCAACTGCCGTATTAAATTCATGCGTAAAACGGAACGATCCCGTCAGATTTATCTCTTTGGCAATCAGCGTCATCAGGGGGAAATCAGGAAATGCGCCGCCCATTCCTACCTGCACCACCGTGCCTCTGGCACACACAACTTCCAGGCAGCTCTGCAGTGACGCCGGATGGCCGGACGCTTCAAACGCAACATCGAAGTAGCCCTTATCCGCCATCCAGCCGGTGAAATCGCCGCTTGCCGCGTTAACTATTTGCGTGGCACCCATTTGCTGCGCCATCTCCAGCGAACGTTCACTGATATCGCTGCAGACAACCTCTGCAGCACCACGCGCCTGCGCGGCAGCGGCAATCAGACAGCCAATTGGCCCGGTGCCGGAGATAAAGATACGCTTACCGGTAAGATCGCCAGCCTGATGCGTGGCGTGAATGCAGACCGCGAGCGGCTCAGCAAACACCATCACCTTTTCATCGGCATCCTGTGGAAAAGGCACGCACTGGCTGCTCGCCACCACTTTGTGCCGGGTAAATCCGCCATCGACGTGCGGGACATACATTGCACTGCCAAAAAAGCGCATGGCGGTACACTGGTTCTCCTGCTGGCGCTGACAATATTTGCATTCACCGCAGGGTTTAGCTGGATTGACAGCCACTTTTTGCTGCGGCTGCAGGCGGGGATCGTCGCTTTCAATGACGTAACCAATCACTTCATGCCCGAGTATCATGGGCATTTGCAGCGCAAAGCTGCCCACTTTTCCCTCCTGGTAGTAGTGCAGATCGGAGCCGCAGATTCCGCCGCGCGTAATGCGCACCAGCGTGCCGGAGCCATCCCATTGCACCTGCTGCTGTGCGACACTGACCTGCTTTTTGCCGGTAATAACGCAGGATTGCGTTTCAATATTCATGTTTATCCTGTGAGTCTGATAATGTGACGACTATAAAAACGGGTTAAACAGGATAAAACTGTGATGAACATCACTCAGAACGATGTTACAGAAAAGATGTTACCGGGAACGTGAACTGGCTATCAGGTTGCTGCGCTCGGGCGCGGCCGCCCTGCGCGATTACCGGGCTGACAGCAGCTCCCGGCTATATTTAAATAGTTCCGAATCTGAACGGACGCCGAGCTTTTTCAGCGCCGACTGCTTCTGTCCGCTTACCGTCTTCCGGCTTCGTCTGAACTTGGCCGCAATCTGTGAAACGCTCATGCCATCAAGAAAGCAGCGGATCACTTCTGCTTCACGCGGACTTAATAATCTTATTTTTTCGTGAAGAACCGGCTTACAGCTGATACAGAAATCATCGTCCGCCTTTTTTCCGGAAATGGCATACAGCGTCTGGATCTCTTCAGCAAGGTGCGTGGCTAAAAACAGGTTATTCTCAGCAACGGATCTGACCGCCGCCAGTACCTCTTCAAAGGGATGGCTTTTACCGATAAACCCGTTTACGCCGGCCCGGAGTACCATTCTTGCTACCGCCGGGCTTTCGGCAGAGGTTAAAACCAGCATTTTCTGCATCGGATAGTGATTACGTATTTGCTTTATTAGCGTCAGGCCATCAATTTCACGCTCGCCCAGCAGGAAATCCAGAATCAGAACATCAACACTGTGCGTACTTAACGCGCTGAAAAGCTCGCTGCCGGAAGACCAGGCAGCAACAAGGTGAATATCGGGATGGTTTTTCAGACATAGCTCAAAAACCAGACGAATCATAGGATGACCGTCAAGAACAGCAATACGGACTGGCTGAGTGTTTAAATCCAATCTGCCTCTCCTCTAAAAGTATATGACAGGTAAAAGGGCTATATCGTTTAACCTTTTCAGTTAACTCAGTGGTAATAGCAGGAAAATCACCTTCACAATGTGATTATTCAGGTAATTATATGAAACCGATAAATAAAAAATTATTAAGATATGGAATTAACTGCTTCACAAATAAAATAAAGAATAATCCATCCAGAAAAAAAGGCACCCCGGCTGCTGGCTGCCGCTAACTGTGCGGGCTGGCGCGCAATAAATATATCACTCATCCGATCGCACCATTCAGCTGCGCGCTATGATTAACAAGCATCATTAATAACATTAAAATAGCGGTTAAAATGATAAATTCTCTGTCTGACTCTATCTGAAGACTTATTTCCAGATTACTTTCCCGCTATAATATTTAAAACTCAGGCGATTTGCGATGAACACAGGTTGCCGCGGTCTAATAATTACCCGGCGTTTCCGGAAAAAGGAATCCATGATGATATATAAAAAGTGCTAAGTCATTAGCCCTGTACTCTGGCCCTTTCAGGGCGCGCCGGTCCTTCCCGTGCGTAACGAAGACAAGCTGATACTTCGTACGTAACCTGCCGCCCTGCTTTTTTTGACGTCTCTCACAAGCTCAGCGTCCCCCTCTTCCATCATGCGCGATTACCGTTAGAGTTAACTCATCCGACCACTTTCGAGTACCCGATCATGATCGAGCACTACCCCTGCTTATTTACGCCTCTCGATCTGGGATTTACCCGGTTAAAAAATCGTTTTCTGATGGGCTCAATGCATACCGGACTGGAGGAGCACCCTGACGGGGCGGAGCGACTGGCCGCTTTTTATGCTGAGCGCGCACGCGAGGGCGTGGCGCTAATTGTAACCGGCGGCGTCGCGCCGAATGCGCAGGGTGTGGTGGCACAGGGTGGTGCGATGCTGACCGATGAAAGTCAGTGCGGCTGGCATCGTCAGATCACGACGGCGGTCCATGCGCAGGGCGGAAAAATCGCGCTGCAGATACTGCATGCCGGACGCTACAGCTATCAGCGTGCGCTGGTAGGCCCTTCCGCACTCCAGGCGCCTATCAATCCTTTTACTCCGCATGCGCTGAGCGAAGCAGAAATTGAACAGACGATTGCCGATTTTGCCCGCTGCGCCCGTCTGGCACAGCAGGCGGGCTATGATGGCGTAGAGATCATGGGCTCCGAGGGGTATCTGATTAATCAGTTTCTGACGGCGCAGACTAACCAGCGCACTGACGCCTGGGGAGGCGATGTGCAGCGCCGGCAGCGCTTCGCCCGTGAAGTGACGCAGGCGGTACGCCACGCCACAGGCGAAGACTTTATTGTTATTTTCCGGCTGTCGCTGCTCGACCTGGTGCAGCACGGCAGCACGCTGGATGAAACGCTGATGCTGGCTGAAGCGCTGGAAGCGTGTGGCGTGACGCTGTTCAACAGCGGTATTGGCTGGCATGAAGCGCGCATCCCGACGATAGCCACCTGTGTCCCGCGAGCCGGCTTTGCCTGGGTAACCCGCCACCTGCGCGAACGCGTATCCGTGCCGGTAATTGCCACCAACCGGATCAACCACCCTGACGTGGCTGAAGCCCTGCTGCGCGACGGGACTGCTGATATGGTTTCAATGGCACGGCCGTTTCTGGCGGATGCCGCGTTTGTCTCCAAAACGGCGCAGGGTCAGCCTGAAGCTATCAATACCTGTATTGCGTGTAATCAGGCGTGCCTCGATCAGATTTTTGCAGGCAACGTGACATCCTGCCTGGTCAATCCGCGCGCCTGCCACGAAACCCTGATGCCGGTTGTGCCAGCCACGCAGCCGAAGCAGCTGGCTGTGGTTGGCGCCGGTCCGGCAGGCATGGCTTTTGCCCTGCAGGCGGCTCAGCGCGGGCATAAGGTAACGCTCTATGAAGCGGAGGCGGAGATTGGCGGGCAGTTTGGTATCGCCCGACAGATCCCGGGTAAAGAGGAGTTTAGCGAAACCCTGCGCTACTTCCGCCATCAGCTTGCGGCAGCGAAGGTGACGCTGCGGCTTAACCACCGGGTCTGTGCCGAAGAGCTGACAGACGCGGATGAAATTATCATCGCTACCGGCGTAACGTCGCGTCAGCTCTCTATTCCCGGCATCGATCATGCCAGCGTGATCGGCTATCTGGATCTTCTGCGCCATAAAAAACCGGTGGGTCAGCGCATCGCCATTATCGGCGCAGGCGGCATCGGTTTTGATACGGCCGCCTATTTACTCCATTCATCAGAGGATTTTTACCAGCGCTGGGGAATCGATCGGACGCTGCAGGCGCGCGGCGGCGTTGTTCCTGCCCGGCCCCCCTCTCCCGGCCGGCAAATCTGGCTGCTGCAGCGTAAAGGCGGGAAGCCCGGAGCGGGCCTGGCGAAAACCACCGGCTGGATCCACCGCACCAGCCTGCAGGCGCACGGCGTAGAGATGTGGGGAGATGTGGAATATCTGCGCATTGACGATGCAGGGCTGCATCTGCGTCACCAGGGTAAACCGGTCACGCTGGCCGTGGATAATATTGTGGTTTGCGCCGGTCAGGAGCCGCTGCGCCTGCTGGCTGACGAGCTTGCCGCACGCGGCAAACCGGTGCGGGTGATCGGCGGCGCAGATGTGGCGCAGGAGCTGGACGCGCGGCGGGCTATTGCACAGGCTACCGCGCTGGCGCTGAGTCTGTGATCAGCGCAGTTTGACCGCGCGCAGCACCACAAACTTGGCGCTGGACGCCACCAGTTCGCAGTTACCAAACAGCTTCTTCATCTTCTGGTGATAGCCGAGGTGCCGGTTGCCCACGATGCGCAGCTCACCGCCATACTGCAGGCAACGCTTTGCGTCGCGCAGCATCTGCCACGCCAGGTGATCGGTAACCGCATGCTGCTGGTGGAACGGCGGATTGCACAACACCGCATGCAGCCGGTCGGAGGGAAAGCCGCTCAGCACATTATTAACGCGGAACTGACTGCGCGACAGATCCTGCGGGCGGTTAACCCTGACGTTCAGCTCGCTGGAGGCGACCGCCATATAAGATTCATCATAAAACAGTACCTCAGCCTGCGGATTCTGCTCCAGTGCCATTAAGCCAATCACGCCGTTGCCGCAGCCGAGATCCATGATTTCGCCTTCAATATTGTGTGGCAAATGCTGCATAAACAGCCGCGCGCCAATATCCAGCGAAGTGCGTGAAAAGACGTTGGCGTGGTTATGGATCTGGTAAGGCGTCTCATCGAGTGGCCAGACGGTAGTGTCCGCCGCCTCAGCCAGCGCCGGGGCGCTGTAACGGCTGTAGATCAGACGCGCTTTTTTCCAGGCCAGCGACGTTTTACTCTCACCCAGAATTCGCTCAAACAGCTGCAGGGTGGAGTTATGAATATCTTTTGCTTTGGCTGCCGCCAGAATCAGCGTCTCTGGCGTGGCCACGCTGCGCAGCGCACGCAGCTGATGCTCCAGCAGCGCCAGCGCTTTGGGAATTTTGATTAAGACAGCAGCAGGCGCCGCAGGCAGCGCGCTCAGGCTGTCAATAAAGTGAATGCGATCGTCAGACAAACCATTTAAGCGCAGATTCTGTCTGGCTGCCTGCTGGCTCAGCCAGGAGTCGCTGACGTGCCAGATCTCCCGATCCTGCAGGCCACAGGTTAATGCCCCAAAGCTGTCATTGAACACCAGCACCGGACCTTCCGGCAGCGTCTGCTGCAGCAGATATTCATCGGCAGCATCCCACGCCTGTAACGGGCTCTCTTCGCGCATCGGCGGAAAGCGCTCCAGCGTAAGGGTGCTATGGGTCAGTTCAAGTTGGCTCATGGGATCTCCGGCGTGGTACACTTTGCGCAATTTTCGCCCTGAAAAGGGGGGCGCAGTATACTGTCTTTCGTCAGGAATCCCAATGTCATTAATTTATCTGCAGGGTTACCCTGAAAATATCCTCGAACAGGTGCAAATGCTGATTGATCATCAGCGATTAGGCGCGTTCCTGCAGCAGCGCTATCCCGAGACGCATGATGTGGTCAGCGATCGCGCGCTGTATGACTACACGCAGGCGATAAAAAATCGCTATATGCGCAGCGCACCTCCGGTAAGCAAAATCCTCTGGGATAATAAAATCAAAGTGATGAAGCATGCGCTGGGGCTGCACACGGCCATTTCCCGCGTACAGGGCGGCAACCTGAAAGCTAAAGCGGAGATCCGCATCTCCACCTTTTTCCGCCTTGCTCCTGAGCCTTTCCTGCGCATGATTGTGGTGCACGAACTCGCCCACCTCAAAGAGAAAGATCACAGCAAAGCGTTCTATCAGCTCTGCTGCCATATGGAGCCTGACTATCATCAGCTGGAATTTGACGCGCGCCTGTGGATGACCGATCAGGCGATGCGCGGCAACGCAGCTTAAAGAAACTCCTGTGCTTTCTGAATCAGACTGGTTTTGGTCAGGGCGCCCATAAAACGACGCTCCTGCGGATTATTCAGCACCGGCAGCCGCTCGAGCGTCACGCGTGAAAATGCCTCCCACCCTTCGCGCATGCTCTGTCCCTGAAAAATGCAGGGAAAGTTGCTATCCATGACGGTGCTGACCGGCGAGTCCAGAGTGATCTCCTGCGCCAGTACCTTGCGCGAGATCTCGTGAATGGAGACCACGCCCAGAAACTGCCCCGCCTGATTCAGTACGTAAACATAGCGTTCACGCTTCAGCGAGCTGACCGCCAGCGCCTGTCCGACCGACTCTTCCGGCTGCAGCGCTGCACCGGGAATAATCAGCTGGTCGACACGCATATGGTCAAAATCATACCAGGCTTCAGAACGGCTCAGGTGATGGCTGACCACCGGATAGGTGCTGGCGGACTGCAGGCGGTAGACCACCATTGAAGCCAGGACCGAGGCGATCATCAGCGGAAACAGCAGGCTGCTGTTAAGCGTCATCTCCAGTACCATCAGCATCGCCATCAGCGGAGCCTGACTGACAGCGGCCAGCACGGCGGCCATGCCTATTGCTGCATAGAGCAGCGTATCGCCCACCGGCAGCTGCAGCGCGGCTGCGCTCTGCGCCAGAATCACCCCGAGCAGGGCGCCAATCAGCAGCGAGGGCGTAAACAGTCCGCCGACGGCATTTGAGCCTACGGAGAGGGTTGTCGCCAGGGTTTTGAGCAGCAGCAGCAGCAGCAGTCCGGTGATGACATAGTGCCCCTCAATGATCTTCACAATCACTTCATAGCCGTTGCCGAGAATATCCGTGGAGAGCAGCGCCAGCAGGCCGACAGCGACGCCTCCTGCGCCAAGCCGCAGCGGCAGCGATCGCACGCGGCTGA
This sequence comes from Pantoea eucrina, assembly GCF_002095385.1. Lineage (GTDB taxonomy): Bacteria > Pseudomonadota > Gammaproteobacteria > Enterobacterales > Enterobacteriaceae > Pantoea > Pantoea eucrina. The sequence continues at coordinate 124,073 of NZ_MIPP01000004.1, forward strand.
ATAGCCGCCGGCTGCGGCCAATCAGCGCGATCAGCAGCCAGCCGGCAACGCCTGCTATCAGACCAATCAGCACTGTCATCAGCAGGCTCACTCCATCCATCTGAAACAGCGTATCGGCAAGCGGATAAAGCGCATTGCGAAAACCCAGCGCCCACATGGTCATCACCGCCACCGCAGAGGCGACAATCAGCGGGATCAGTCGCTGCAGGGCTGAAATACCAAAAGCAATTTCAGCAACAAAGATCGCCGAGGCAAGTGGCGCGTGGTAAACCGAGGAGAGGCCCGCTGCTGCCGCCATGGCGACAATGTCGCTGTTGCGCAGATTGAGCGATGCCGGCAGCCAGCGTCCCAGCAGACTGCCGCTGAGCGCTGAGAGCTGTACCATCGGCCCCTCTTTACCGATTGAAGCGCCGCTGCCAATGCTGGCGATTGAAGAGAGCGCGCGAAACAGTGAGGTGCGCGTCGGCACGGCATCCAGCCTGGCGTTAATCACTTCCAGGTAGTCTGTTTTTACCGTTTGCTGCTGCTCAATTGCGACGGCATAGCGCAGGAACCAGCCCGCCAGTACGCCGCCGCCGCCCACCAGCAGCGGCCAGAAGATCCACGGCCAGACGTGCATCGCCACGGTGATCTCATGGTCACTGTTAAACAGCAGCTGGTTAATCACATCGATAATGCCACGAAACGCCAGCGTCACCAGCGAGGCCATCAGCCCCACCGGAATGGCGATCAGCAGCGTGGTCCAGTTTAATGCATGTTTGCTTCCGCTCACCCGGCTCTCCCGTTCGCAGGCTTTCAGACACAGGGGCTCACTATATTGGAATGCGGATCGCAGGATCAAATAGTGCCGGCAGGTTTCCTGCCGCCGCGTGCTACCCTGCGGCTTTATTTTGTCAGGAGAGCAGACCTGTGATTCGCTTTGCCATTGTCGGCACCAACTGGATTACCCGTCAGTTTATTGACGCAGCACATGAGAGCGGCAGGTTTACGCTCAGCGCAGTCTATTCACGCAGCCAGCAGCAGGCTGACGCCTTTGCCGCAGATTACGCCTGTCCGCTCACGTTCACCTCACTGGAGGCTCTGGCGGCATGCCAGGATATCGACGCGGTCTATATCGCCAGCCCGAATGCACTGCACTGCGAACAGGCGCTGCTGTTTATGTCTCACGGTAAGCATGTGATCTGCGAGAAACCGCTGGCCTCCACGCTGCGTGAAGCCGAAGCGATGATCGCCTGCGCTCAACAGCATCAGGTTGTGCTGTTTGAAGCCTTTAAAACCGCCAGCCTGCCTAATTTTCTGCAGCTGCAGCGCACCCTGCCGCAGCTGGGCACGCTGCGTAAGGCGCTGTTCAGCTACTGTCAGTACTCTTCCCGTTACCCGCGCTATCTTGCCGGTGAAAACCCGAATACGTTTGACCCGCGCTGGTCCAATGGCTCCATCATGGATATCGGCTATTACTGCCTCGCTGCTGCCGTCACGCTGTGGGGTGCGCCACAGCGCGTCACGGCTGAAGCCACGCTGCTGGCGAGCGGCACAGATGCGCACGGCACCGTGATACTTCACTATGGCGAGTTCGACGTCACTCTGCTGCACTCCAAAGTCAGCAACTCCGCTATTCCGAGCGAAATTCAGGGAGAGGAGGGTTCGCTGCTTATTGAGAAACTGGCAGAGTGCCAGCAGCTGCGGCTACTGCCACGCAGCGGTGTTGAGCAGAATCTGACGCAGCCGCAGCACAGCAATACGATGCGCTATGAAGCAGAGGTGTTTGCCAGTCTGGTGGAAACGCAGCAGACCGCACACCCTGGCCTCGAAATTTCGCGGCTGACAGCAGCGCTGCTGACCACCATCCGCCAGCAGACCGGCGTGATATTTCCCGCCGATCGCCAGGAAGTGTAAATATTGCTAAATATGACTGGTCCTGCATTGCATCGGAGTGCGGCTGCGCTATTTTTTTCTAAGCAAAGGGGAGTAACTTGTCAGCTGATTGATCGTCATTACGATGTGTAGCGCATCCGGTCGTCAGGCAACCCGGAAGTGATTCTGTGTTGTAAGTGAGACCTTGCCGGAAGGCGAGGAGCGCTTGCAGCGTAATGAAAGCGGCTTACGTCTTCTGACGGAGCCGTTTTTTTTAACTTTCGCACAGGACACCATTATGCAATCGATAGGCACACCGTTACTCTGGGGCAGCTTTACCGTTGTTGTGCTGATTATGCTGGCGATCGATCTGCTGCTGCAGGGCCGGCGCGGCGCACAAACTATGTCGTTCAGACAGGCGGCTATCTGGTCGCTGATCTGGGTTTCCGTTTCACTGCTGTTTGCTGCCGCTTTCTGGTGGTATCTCGATACGCACGCCGGGCGCGAGGTTGCCACTACGCAGACGCTCGCTTTCCTGACCGGATACGTGCTGGAAAAAGCGCTGGCGGTGGATAACGTCTTTGTCTGGCTGATGCTGTTCAGCTACTTTGCTATTCCGCCCCAGCTGCAGCGGCGCGTCCTGATTTACGGCGTGCTGGGTGCCATTGTCTTGCGTACCATCATGATCTTTGCCGGCAGCTGGCTGGTCATGCAGTTCAGCTGGATCCTCTATATTTTCGGCGCGTTTCTGCTGTTTACCGGCATTAAGATGGCGCTGGCGCGCGAGGATGACACGGCCGTGGGTGATAAGCCGGTGGTGCGCTGGCTGCGTCAGCATCTGCGCATGACCGATTCGCTGGAGGGTGAGAAATTTTTTATTCGCCGTAACGGCGTACTGTTTGCCACCCCGCTGCTGCTGGTTCTGATTATGGTCGAGCTCAGCGATGTGATTTTTGCTGTCGACAGTATTCCGGCTATTTTTGCGGTAACCACCGATCCCTTAATTGTGCTGACCTCTAACCTGTTTGCCATACTCGGCCTGCGCGCCATGTATTTCCTGCTGTCGAATGTGGCTGAGCGCTTCTCTATGCTGAAATATGGGCTGGCTATCGTGCTGGTGTTTATCGGCATCAAAATGCTCATCGTCGAGTTTTACCACATTCCGGTCGCTGTCTCACTCAGCGTGGTGGGCATTATTCTGGGTGGAACGCTGCTGATCAACGCCTGGGTTAACCGGCGAAATGACCGCCGGCGCATCTCGCCATAATCTTCTGCAGGGGCGTAAATCGCCCCTGCTTTATTTCGCCTCAATGAAACTTTCCCTTTTTTATCTCTGTCACACTTCCTCTGTTTAGCAGATTGAAAAATCGATCCCGCACGCAAAGCCGGAATTATCGCTTTTCTCACCAGCACTTTTCCTTATACTCCGCCGGGCAAACCCTCTGGCGCGGAATAAACGCGCACCACACTCATGACCGATAGTAAAAGATCACGATATGCAAAATAACCTTTCCAGAGTGGCAGGCGTGCTGTTTAAAGGCAGCCTGGTCAAACAAATCATGGTAGGCCTGGTCGCTGGCGTAGCGCTGGCGTGGCTGTCGCGCGATGCCGCATTAGCCGCCGGCCTGCTGGGTGAACTCTTTGTCCGGGCACTGAAAGCCGTCGCGCCGCTGCTGGTTCTGGTGCTGGTCATCGCGTCCATTGCTAACCATCAGCAGGGACAGAAAACCAATATCCGTCCCATCATTATGCTTTATCTGCTCAGTACCCTGTTTGCCGCGATGATCGCGGTGATTTTCAGCCACCTCTTTCCGCAGACGCTGTCACTCGTTGCTGGCGATACGACAATCACGCCACCTTCCGGGATCACCGAGGTGCTGCATGGCCTGCTGATGAGCATGGTGGCTAATCCGTTCGAAGCGCTGATGAACGCGAACTACATCGGCATTCTGGTCTGGGCGCTGGGCCTTGGCCTTGCATTTCGTCATGCCAGTCCCGGCACCAAAGATTTTTTAAATGACGCCTCACACGCGGCAACCTGGGTCGTACGCTGTGTGATCCGCTGCGCGCCACTGGGCATCTTTGGCCTGGTCGCCTCCATTCTGGCCTCTACCGGCTTTGGGGCGCTGTGGGAATATGGCAGCCTGCTGGTCCTGCTGATTGGCTGCATGCTGTTCATGGCACTGATTGTGAACCCGCTGCTGGTGTATCAGAAAATCCGGCGTAATCCCTATCCACTGGTATTTACCTGCATTCGTGAAAGCGGCGTGACGGCTTTCTTTACCCGCAGCTCGGCCGCCAATATCCCGGTGAACATGGCGCTGGCAAAACGACTCAACCTTGATGAAGACACCTACTCCGTATCAATTCCGCTGGGTGCGACCATCAGCATGGCGGGCGCATCTATTACGATTACCGTACTGACGCTGGCTGCGGTGCATACGCTGGGCATCAATGTCGATGTACCGACAGCGATTCTGCTAAGCCTGGTTGCCACGCTGTGCGCCTGTGGTGCCTCCGGCGTAGCGGGTGGCTCATTGCTGTTAATCCCGGTGGCCTGCAATATGTTCGGCATTCCTAACGACCTGGCCATGCAGGTGGTGGCCGTTGGGTTTATTATCGGTGTGCTGCAGGATTCAGCAGAAACGGCCCTGAATTCCTCAACCGACATTCTGTTTACTGCGGCTGTCTGCCAGGCAGAAGCAGAACGCCAGCCCGGCACCGCGACCTGACCTCTCCTCTGCGGCGCACACTGTGCGCCGCGCGCTTTCATAGCCGCTGTGCTGCCATCCTTCCCTTCTGCCTCATGTAACAAACTGCTGCCATAAACTGGCAATGTTGCCATATCTGGAAAATACTAAGCGGTGGCGGCGCAACGTTACGCTAAATCACACGGCTTCTGCCCGTAACTGCAACTTGTTTGCCGCAGGCCGGCGAATCAAGCCGAACAGCGTAAAAACGGCCACGTTTGTACATTCTGAACCTGCAGACGGGGTCAGATAATCTGCAATAGTGTCAGCTCGTGTAAAGCTCCTTTTACTCCTGGCAGCAAAGGGTAAAACTCCACTACAACGGACATAATGCACTGTCTGAATTGGGAAGTATTTGTTACAGTTATCGCCCTTTTTTTACCATTTGCGACAAGGGCGTCAGAAAGTCGCTGATTTAACACGCATAGCCGCATGGATACGGACCCCTGCTCAGGTGGCATACCCAAAATGTATAACTCACCTCTGCCTGCGCTTTAGCCCCTGATGGGCTCGTTTAACAATGATGTTCGGGAAAGATTGATGGATATTTTGAAAGCACTGCTGCATGCCCTGTGGCAGCAGGATTATGAGATGCTCTCTGACCCCACGCTGGTGTGGGCGATCTACGGCTTACTGTTCATGATCCTGTTTCTTGAAAATGGCCTGCTTCCTGCCGCCTTCCTGCCCGGTGACAGCCTGCTGATCCTTGTCGGCGTGCTGATTGCCAAAGGCACAATGAGTTTTCCCCTGACGCTGCTGGTTCTCACCACAGGTGCCAGCCTCGGCTGCTGGGTAAGTTATATCCAGGGGCGATGGCTGGGTAATACCCCTACCGTACAGAAATGGCTTTCGCACCTGCCGGCACAATACCACCAGCGCGCCCACAGCCTGTTCCATCGTCACGGTCTCTCTGCCCTGTTGATTGGGCGCTTTATTGCGTTTGTACGCACGCTGCTGCCCACCATTGCAGGGTTATCTGGTTTGAGTAATGCGCGCTTTCAGTTCTTTAACTGGATGAGTGGCTTCCTGTGGGTATTGATCCTGACCGTACTTGGCTTTGCACTGGGCAAAACACCGCTGTTTCGCCGTTATGAAGATGAGCTGATGTTTTTTCTGATGATGCTGCCGCTGGCGCTGCTGGTCATCGGCCTGATCGGCTCGCTGGTCGTACTGTGGCGTAAGCGTCAGGCAGGACAAAACGGGAAAGCGCAGTAATGAAAACAGGACGTCTCTTTACCCGACCGCTGCTGCCGTGGCTGTGCGGCGGCCTGCTGCTGCTGCTCGCGGCCGGGGCTGCTCCACTGCTGTGGCAACATGAAACCGTGGTACAAATTCGCGTGGCGCATAGCGGCACCAATCTGCCGGATGGCTTTTATCTTTATCAGCAGCTCTCTGCCCAGGGCGTGCGCATTAAAAGTATTACGCCAGCAGGAGATGCGCTGGTGATCCACTTTGAAGATGAAGAACAGAGTCTGGCGGCGCAGAAGGTATTACGCCGCTTATTACCACAGGGTTTTGTTGTGGCCGCTGGCCCGCAGGCCTCACAGCAACCGCGCGACGCCAATCCCCCGACCTACAGCTAATCCGATCGTCTGACCTGCGGTCAGACGATACTTTTTCTCCGCTATCTCTTCGTCTTTTTTGAATTTTTGCCCCGGCTGACTATGCTTAACGTTAGCACAAGCCGACGCGACGCCGGGATACGCTCCTGTCTGGCAGGCGGCAGTTCATCAACAATGGAAGGTGTGAACGTGATGAAACAACTTCTTCTGGGTGCCATGCTTATCTCCTGCTCTGGCTCTCTGCTGGCGGCAGAGTCGCTGTGTCAGCAAAAAGAGCGCGATATCCGGCACGAGATTGCTATGGCAAAACAACATGATAATCAGCGCCGGGTAAACGGACTGGAACGGGCGCTGACAGAAGTTCGCGCCAGCTGCAGCGATCGGCAGCTGAAATCAGCGCACTCAGAACGTCTGAAGTCGCAGCAGAACAAGGTGGCCGAGCGCGAGCAGGAGCTGCAGAAAGCGCGCGACGACAGGGATGACAAAGACAAAATTGAAAAACGTGAACGCAAGCTGGATGAGGCACGACAGGAGCTGAAAAAGCTTGCTGCAGAGCCTTACTAATCGGACATAAATAATTGAAGTAATGGAGAACTCTCATGGCTAAAGACACCACATCTGAACATCTGCGCGCCGAACTGAAAAATCTGGCCGACACCCTGGAAGAAGTATTAAGCAGCTCTGCAGACAAATCCCGCAGCGAGCTGGATCGCCTGCGTCATAAAGCGCGCGGCGCACTGGAAAGTTCACGCGAGCGTCTGGGTGATTCCGGTGAGCGTATTGCCAAATCCACGCGTGAAGCCGCAGAGAAAGCGGAAGACTATGTGCGTGAGAACCCGTGGCACGGCGTTGGCGTTGGCGCAGCCGTGGGCGTGCTGATTGGCATTCTGATTTCGCGTCGTTGATATGAACGATTCTCAGCAAAGCCACGGCCCGGGCAAAGGGGTCTTTAACATCGGTCAGCGCGTGGTAACTACGCTGGTCAGTATGGTCGAGACGCGTGTCCGGCTGGCCGTTGTCGAGCTGGAAGAAGAGAAAGCCAATCTGATCCAGATGCTGATCATGATTGGCCTGACCATGCTGTTTACGGCATTTGGGCTGATGAGTCTGATGGTGTTGATCATCTGGGCGGTTGACGCGCAATACCGGCTGATGGCGATCGGAGTGACCACAGGCGTACTGTTTTTGCTTGCGCTGATTTTCGGTCTGTGGACGCTGCGTAAATCGCGTCAGTCGACGCTGCTGCGTCATACCCGTAAAGAGCTCGATTCCGATCGTAAACTACTGGAGGAGGACCGCTCATGAGCAGTCGCCATGAACGCGAAGCCCGCATTCATGAACTCCTTAATACGGTTCAGCAGCAGCGGCTCGATTTAAGCGCAGCAGGACGTGACTGGCTGGAAAATACAGCCCGCTATGACCGCGGCTGGCTGACGCTGGTAAGCTGTCGCCGCTATCTGGCGATAGGAAGCAGCGCGCTGGCTATCTGGTCAGTACGCAGCCCTAACCGGCTGTTGCGCCTCGTTAAACGTGGCTTCGGCCTGTGGAGCACCTGGCGTATGATTAAATCATCCATGCCGGGGCGCTAACCGCTCTATAAAAAACCGGACCAGCAGGTCCGGTTTTTTTTCGTCAGAATTCCTGAATAACTTCGACAGTTTATCTTGCTTACAACCCTTTCGCGCCGCGATTATTATCTCTCTCCATCAGCCCGGTGAACGTTTATCTGCGTTGCAGCGGGAAATTAACGGACAGGTTTTCAGCCTGCCACAAAATTACGCTGGAGTAGATGATGAAAAAATTCGAAGATGCAGGACTGTTAGCCGCGCGTGTACTGATGACTATTCTGTTTATTACGGCCGGCTGGGGCAAAATTACCGCTTATGCCGGCACTGAGCAGTATATGCAGGCCATGGGCGTGCCGGGCTTTATGCTGCCGCTGGTGATCCTGCTGGAACTGGGTGGCGGCCTGGCTATTCTGTTTGGTTTCCTGACGCGCTTTACCGCGCTGTTTACCGCAGGCTTTACTCTGCTGACCGCATTTCTGTTTCACAGCAACTTTGCAGAAGGCGTAAACCAGCTGATGTTTATGAAAAACCTCAGCATTGCTGGCGGTTTCCTGGTTCTGGGTCTGGTGGGACCAGGCGCCTGGAGTATTGATCGTCTGATCCGCCAGCGCATGGCGCCCGCCGCCGCCCGTTAAGCGCGCAGGTAGCTTACAGCAGATATACTGAATACAGGGGCAGAGGATCATCCTCGCCCCTTTTTTCTATGGAGGGCATATGGGACAGCTGATTGAGGGTGTCTGGCACGATACCTGGTACGATACAAAGTCAACCGGAGGGCGTTTCAAACGCTCAGAGTCAGCGTGGCGTAACTGGATCACGCCTGATGGCAGCGCCGGCCCTGACGGTAAGTCCGGCTTTGCAGCAGAGCGCGATCGCTACCATCTGTACGTTTCACTTGCCTGCCCGTGGGCGCATCGCACGCTGCTGATGCGCAAGCTTAAAGGGCTGGAAGAGATGATATCGGTTTCCGTGGTTCATCCGCTGATGCTGGAGAACGGCTGGACGTTTGATGACAGCTTTCCGGAGGCAACCGGCGACACGCTGTATCAGCATGAATTTCTCTACCAGCTCTATCTGCATGCCGATCCGCACTACAGCGGCCGCGTGACCGTACCGGTGCTGTGGGACAAGCAGCAGCACACCATTGTCAGCAATGAGTCGGCCGACATTATCCGCATGCTCAACAGCGCCTTTGATGCACAGGGCGCACGAGCCGGCGACTACTATCCTGCCGATCTGCGCGATAAGATCGATGAACTTAACGGCTGGATTTACGATACGGTCAATAATGGCGTCTATAAGAGCGGTTTTGCTACCTCTCAGGCCGCTTACGATGAAGCCGTTACCGCCCTGTTTCATTCACTGACGCGGCTGGAGCAGATCCTGGGACAGCATCGCTATCTCACCGGCGATCGCCTGACTGAAGCCGATCTGCGCCTGTGGACCACGCTGGTACGCTTTGACCCGGTGTATGTTACTCACTTCAAGTGCGACAGGCACCGCATTAGTGACTATCGCAATCTGAATGGCTTTCTGCGCGATATTTACCAGATGCCCGGTATTGCAGAGACGGTGAATCTGCCGCAGATCCGCCATCATTATTACTGCAGCCATAAAACCATCAACCCGAACGGCGTGATTTCACTCGGTCCGGCATTTGACTGGGATGAACCCCACGGCCGCGGTTAATCGGATGTAAAACGGGCGCCATTAATGGCGCCCCTGGCCGCAAACAACCGCGAACCGAATACCTGCATACGAAACGGGCGCCATTAATGGCGCCCCTACGCATAACCGTAGGGGGCGCATTCTTGCGCCCCGGGGTGTTTAGATGTAGGGGACGCATTCATGCGTCCCTGGCTGAATCCATGCGCCCCTGGCCGCAGAGAGAAACGGAAATACCTGCACTCGCGGCTCACAAAACAAAAAGCCCCGCCGGGGCGGGGCTTTTCATTTGAAAAGTCGAAACTGACCGATAAGCCGGGTTCTGTCGTGGACAGTCATTCATCTAGGCCAGCAATCGCTCACTGGCTCAAGCAGCCTACCCGGGTTCAGTACGGGCCGTACCATGTGAACCCCTATTTGGCCTTGCTCCGGGTGGAGTTTACCGTGCCACGGACTGTTGCCAGCCGCGCGGTGCGCTCTTACCGCACCCTTTCACCCTTACCTGATCCCGTTTCCGGGCCATCGGCGGTTTGCTCTCTGTTGCACTGGTCGTAGGCTTGCGCCCCCCAGGCGTTACCTGGCACCCTGCCCTGTGGAGCCCGGACTTTCCTCCCCTCTGCCTGTCTCCCCCGAAAGGGACGACGACAAAGCGGCGACTGTCTGGTCAGCTTCGGCGCAGGATAATAGGCGATCTGACCACGTTTGTCACTCTTCTTGCTGCGCCAGCGCATATTTATACAGCGCATTTTTTTTCACGCCGTGGATCTCCGCGGTCAGCGCAGCGGCTTTTTTCAGCGGCAGCTCCGCCTGCAGCAGCGCCAGCGTACGCAACGCCTCGGCTGGCAGCGCCTCCTCATCTGCCTTATGTCCCTCAACAATCAGCACCATCTCGCCCTTGCGCCGGTTCTCATCTTCCCGCACCCAGGCAAGCAGCTCTCCCACCGGCGCGCCATAGATCGACTCCCAGGTTTTGGTCAGCTCGCGCGCCAGTACCACATAGCGCGCTGCGCCCCATACGGCTGCCATATCCTGCAGCGTATCCAGCAGTCGGTGGGTCGACTCATAAAACACCAGCGTACGCGGCTCTTCGCTCAGCGCACGCAGTGCATCGCAGCGCCCTTTGCTTTTCGCCGGCAGAAACCCCTCGTAACAGAATCGATCGGACGGTAATCCCGCCGCGCTTAATGCTGCAATGGCTGCACAGGCGCCCGGCAGCGGCACAACGCGCACGCCCGCCTCGCGGCAGCGACGCACCAGATGGTAGCCCGGATCGTTGATCAGCGGCGTGCCGGCATCGGAGACCAGGGCGATACTCTGCCCCTCCTGTAGCTTCGCCAGCAGCACATCCGCTTTCTGCTGTTCGTTATGATCGTGAAGTGCGAACAGTCGCGCATTGATGGCGAAATGTTGTAGCAACAGCCCGGTATGACGTGTATCTTCCGCTGCAACGAGATCGACGCTCGCCAGCACCGTCAGCGCACGCTGTGTGATATCACCCAGGTTACCGATCGGGGTAGGAACGATATAGAGCGTACTGGCAGAAATCTCTGCCCGATCGAGTTGTTTCATTGTCTCATCCGAATTGCCGATTTAATATTGAGCATCAAGAAAAAAACATCACTGGATACAGTATGCTTCCTTCAAAAGTCGTACGTCGTAAAGCAGGACGCTTTGTACCTGTTCTTCTCGCCGGGCTGATTCTGGCCGCCTGTAGCGGTCAGGGTCCGCAGCAAACCTCTAACGTCAATATTCAGGGGCCCGCAACCGGACGCTCTGACTATTATCTGCAGCAGGCACAGCAAAGCAGCGATGATAGCAAGACCGACTGGCAATTACTTGCCATCCGTGCCCTGTTGAAGGAAGGAAAGTATCCTCAGGCACAAACGCAGCTTGGCCAGCTGCCGCAGCAGCTCTCTGATGTGCAGCAGCAGGAGCTGCAGCTGCTGCGCGCGCAGCTGCAGATTGCGCAGCAGAATTACAGCGGCGCTCAGCAGCAGCTCAGCTCGATTAAAGTGGCCGATCTCTCTTCCGATCAGCAGGTACGCTACTACGCACTGCAGATCGCCGCGGCGCAGAACCGGCCATCGCTGGCGCTGCTGCGCGCCTATATCGCGCAGGAACCGCTCTTAAAAGGTGACGAACACCAGAGTAACATCGACGCGACCTGGCAGGCGCTGACCCAGCTGACGCAGGACCAGCTTAACAGCGTTGTCATCAATGCCGATGAAAATACCCTGCAGGGCTGGCTCGATCTGCTCAATACCTGGCACGCTAACAGCCAGGATCCGCAGATGCTGAAGGCGGCCATTAGCGACTGGCAGACGCGCTACCCGCAAAACCCGGCGGCAAAAACGCTGCCAGCGCAGCTAAGCCAGGTCAAAAACTTCAGCCAGGCTTCCACCAGCACCATCGCCCTGCTGCTGCCGCTGAACGGTCAGGCGCAGGTGTTTGCGAATGCGATTCAGAAAGGCTTTAACGATGCAAAAAATGGCGTGCTGAGCGCGGCTGCCCCGGCACAGAGCAGCGCGCCGGAAAGCGCCACTGCCCAGCCTGCGCCGGACGCGACAGCGGATAGCGGAGCGGCCAACAGCGTGGTTAGCCCGGCGGCCGCCAGCATGCCTGCGCAGGAGAACACGCAGCAGCAGCCTGCTGCACCAACCTCTCAGCCAGCCGCCAGCAGCGCACAGATTAAAGTGTACGATACCAGCAGCCAGCCGATCGCTCAGGTCATGCAGCAGGCGCAGCAGGATGGCGCCACGCTGGTCGTTGGCCCGCTGCTGAAAAATCATGTGGAAGAAGTAGCAAACAGCCAGACCCCGCTCAACGTACTGGCGCTAAACGAGCCGGAACAGATCCAGAACCATCCGAATATCTGCTATTTTGCGCTTTCTCCTGAAGACGAAGCGCGTGATGCAGCGCACCATATCTATGAGCAGGGCAAGCGCCAGCCGCTGCTGCTGCTGCCGCGCAGCAGTTATGGCGACCGGGTCGGAAAAGCGTTTGCAGAAGAGTGGCAGCAGCTGGGTGGTGCCACGGTGCTGCAGCAGCGCTTTGGTGGCGTGGCCGAGCTGAAACAGGGCATTAACAGCGGAGCCGGTATTGCGCTGAGCGGCACGCCGCTGACGGTACAAATGGAGCAGCCGCAAAGCGTGGCCATTGCAGGCCTGACGATCCCGGCGCCGCAGAGCAGCACCCCGGCACCGGCAGCTGACAGCAGTGGCGGTAGCGTGGACGCCGTTTACATCGTCGCCAGCCAGAATGAGCTGCAGCTGATCAAACCGATGATCGCCATGCGCACCAGCAGCCGCAACAGCACGGCGCTTTATGCCAGCTCGCGCAGCGCGCAGGCGGGCGCCGGTCCCGATTTCCGGCTGGAGATGGAAGGCCTGCAGTACAGCGATATTCCGCTGCTCTCCGGCGCTAACCCTGGCCTGATGCAGCAGGCAGCGAAGACGTTTAACAACGACTATTCGCTGGTGCGCCTCTACGCGATGGGCATTGATGCCTGGACGCTGGCAACGCAGTTTAACCAGATGCGGCAGGTAGCCGGCTTTGCCATTGATGGCAACACCGGTAAGCTGAGCGCCGACACGGATTGTGTCATCAACAGGAAGCTGGCATGGAACCAGTATCGCCAGGGACAGGTCGTTCCGGTACAGTAAACCGCCAGCGTATCGGCGCGGAGCATGAACAGCAGGCGCGTCACTATCTGGAGCGCGCCGGGCTGAAGTGGGTCGCCAGTAACGTCCGCTTTCGCGGAGGTGAACTTGACCTGATTATGCGCGACGCCGACTGCTGGGTATTTGTAGAAGTGCGCTACCGGCGCGATGCGCGCTACGGCGGAGCAGCCGCCAGCGTGACGCGTCAGAAACAGCAGAAGCTGCTGCGGGCAGCGGCGCTCTGGCTGCTGACGCGCGGCGGCAGTTTTGAGACGGTCAATTGCCGTTTTGACATCATTGCCATTACCGGGCGCGAACTGACGTGGCTGCCCGCTGCTTTTAATGCCGATGAATAGAACCAGGTGGTCTTGTGCAGGACAGAATTAAAGCGTGTTTTACTGAAAGTATTCAGACGCAGATTGCCGCAGCCGAAGCGCTGCCGGATGCGATCTCCCGCGCCGCGATGACGCTGGTGCAGTCGCTGCTGAATGGTCATAAAATTCTCAGCTGCGGTAACGGTGCCTCAGCGGCCAATGCGCAGCACTTTGCGGCCAGCATGATTAACCGGTTTGAAACCGAGCGTCCCAGCCTGCCGGCGCTGGCGCTGAGCGCAGATAACGTTATGCTCACCGCCATCGGTAACGATCGGCTGCATGATGAGATCTACGCCAAACAGGTACGGGCGCTGGGTCAGGCGGGTGATGTGCTGCTGGCGATCTCAACCCGGGGTAATACCCGTGACATCGTTAAAGCGGTTGAGGCGGCAGTGACGCGCGATATGACTATTGTCGCGCTGACCGGACACGACGGCGGCGAGCTGGCTGGCCTGCTCGGCCCTCACGACGTGGAAATCCGCATTCCCTCTCATCACAGTGCGCGCATTCAGGAGATGCATATGCTGACGCTGAACTGCCTGTGCGACTTGATCGATAACACCCTCTTTCCCCACCAGGAATGACTGAAGGAGCTTACATGAAAGCATTGAACGCTATCGCCCTGCTGTTAACGGCCATGCTGCTGCAGGGCTGCGTGGCAGTGGTTGCCGGCGGTGCCGCTGTTGCCACCAAAACCGCCACTGACCCCCGCACCGTGGGTACGCAGGTTGATGACGGTACGCTGGAGCTGCGCGTCTCTAACGCGCTGGCAAAAGATGAACAGATTAAGAAGCAGGCGCGGGTCATTGTTACCGCTTACCAGGGCAAAGTGCTGCTGACCGGTCAGGCACCGTCTGCCGATCTCGCCAGCCGTGCCAAACAGATCGCTATGGGCGTCGACGGCGCAACAGAGGTCTACAATGAGATCCGCACCGGAGAGAAGGTCAGCCTTGGCACCTCTTCTTCCGATACCTGGATCACGACCAAGATCCGCTCGCAGCTGCTGGGCAGCGATCAGGTCAAATCGTCTAACGTGAAAGTGACGACGGAAAACGGGGAAGTCTTCCTGCTGGGACTGGTCACGCAGGAAGAAGCCACGGCGGCGGCAGATGTTGCCAGCCGGGTCAGCGGCGTGAAGCACGTGACAACCGCCTTTACCATTCTGAAATAATCTTCATTCTTCCTGTGAGGGCGGCGCTGGCCGCCCTTTTTTATGCCGGTAAATCGATCACCAGCGCACGCAGCGGCGTCTCTGCCTGCAGGATAAGCTGCTGCTCATCACGAATAAATGCACCGTCACCGCACTGCAGCCGCTGCTGGTTCGCGCTGCTGCTGCGCACATCCAGCGTGCCGTGAATCGACTGCAGGTACGCGCGCGCGCCGCGCAGCTGCACAATCTGCTCCTCTCCCGGCGCTAACGTCACCTGATACACTCTCGCATCCTGACGCAGCTGCAAACTCTGGTCTGCCCCATCAGGCGAAGCCAGCAGCAGCGGCGATGCGCCATTAAGCGTCATCCGCTGCTGCAGCGGGTTTTCCCGTTCCGGACAGGCGCTCAGCCAGAGCTGCAGGCGCGTCAGCGGCCGATCTTTGCTGAGGTTTATCTCGCTGTAGCTTACGCCCTGCCGCGCAGACAGCAGCATCGCCTCACCTGCCCGTACGGTCAGGCGCTGTCCCTCGCTGTCGCGATACTCCGCCTCGCCCTGCAGCACCAGATTTAACACATCAACCTGCGGATAGGTGCGGGGCTGAAAAGCGGCACCCGGCGCCAGCACCTCCTGGTTCAGCACGCGCAGCGCGGCGTACCCCATCAGTTTGGGATCAAAATAGTGGCCAAAAGAGAAGCTATAGCGCGCCTGCAACCAGCCAAAATCAGCCTGGCCACATGCGGACGCGCAGCGGGTTGTCATCATGCTATACCTCCGGTGCACTGCAGGAGACGCTCACTGCAGGCTTAATCGGTTTATGGTAAAAGGCTGGACGGCGGAATGTTAGCCAGTTAATCTGCCTGGCATATTCAAATTTACTGACAGAGAATCAGTATGGCTAAAGAGCGTGCATTAACGTTAGAAGCGTTACGGGTGATGGATGCGATCGATCGGCGCGGCAGCTTTGCCGCCGCGGCAGATGAGCTGGGTCGCGTTCCCTCTGCGCTGAGCTATACCATGCAGAAGCTGGAAGAGGAGCTGGATGTGGTGCTGTTCGATCGCTCCGGTCATCGCACCAAATTCACTAACGTTGGCCGGATGCTGCTGGAGCGCGGCCGCGTACTGCTGGAGGCCGCAGACAAGCTCACCACCGACGCAGAAGCGCTGGCGCGCGGCTGGGAAACGCAGCTGACTATCGTAGCGGAGGCACTCATCCCCACCGACCTGCTGTTTCCGCTGGTCAGCAAACTGTCAGAAAAAGCCAACACGCAGATATCTCTGATCACTGAAGTGCTGGCGGGCGCGTGGGAACGTCTGGAGCAGGGCCGGGCGGATATCGTCATCGCACCTGACCTGCACTTCCGCGCCTCCAGCGAAATCAATACCCGCAAGCTTTACACCATTATGAGCGTCTATGTCGCCAGTCCTGACCACCCTATTCATCAGGAGGCAGAGCCGCTTTCGGAAGTCACGCGTGTGAAATATCGCGGCATTGCCGTCGCTGACACGGCGCGTGAACGTCCGGTGCTGACGGTACAGCTGCTGGATAAGCAGCAGCGTCTTACGGTCAGCAGCATGGATGACAAGCGGCGGGCGCTGCTGGCGGGACTGGGCGTTGCCACCATGCCTTATCCGATGGTAGAGAAAGATATTGCCGAGGGCCGGCTGCGCGTGGTCAGCGCTGAGTATACGCGGGAAGTGGATATTATTATGGCCTGGCGTCGCGACAGCATGGGTGAAGCCAAAGCCTGGTGCCTGCGTGAAATCCCGAAGCTGCTGGCTAAGCGCAATCAGGCCTAGTCAGGGGCGGCCCAGACACTCTATCGCCACGGTTTTAAAATGGTCAAAGTCACGGCACTCCCGCAGGCGCGGCATGGCACGTTCGCGCAAAAAGGTGACAAACAGATCGTAGAGCGCCATCGCCTCTTCATATTCACGTTTGCTGATAGCCAGCAGAAAGATCACGCAGGCGGTCTCATCACCCCAGCTGACGCCATGCGGCGCAATAACGGTATAGACCGCGGTTTTCTGCGCCAGCAGGCCGAGCGCGTGCGGCAACGCAATGCCATCCCCGAGCAGCGTGCTGACAATCGCTTCACGCTCAACCACGGATGGATAAAAGTCTGCTGCAACAAAGCCCTGCTCCTGCAGGCGA
Source organism: Pantoea eucrina (assembly GCF_002095385.1). Taxonomy (GTDB): domain Bacteria; phylum Pseudomonadota; class Gammaproteobacteria; order Enterobacterales; family Enterobacteriaceae; genus Pantoea; species Pantoea eucrina. The sequence continues at coordinate 140,808 of NZ_MIPP01000004.1, forward strand.
TCGCACAGCAGCTGAAAGAGCGCCTGCTGCGTCAGCGGCTGATCCAGCACCATAAAATGCTGCGCGGAGAAATATTTTTCCAGCATCCACGGCCGGGTGCGATCCACCAGCACCAGCTTGCCGAGCTGCTCCAGCTGAAAGCCGGTCGGAAAGGGCGACATCACTACCACCGGCCGGTTCTTTTCATGCAGCCGCACCGTAGAGATAACAAAATCTTCTTCAATCCGCTCGCGCAGCGCGTAGTCGCGCTGTGTCAGCCGGGCGGTGACCACCAGCTGCGGATATTTGCGCAGCAGCAGCGCCTCAATCATCCGCAGCGTTGAGGTTCCGCTATCGCACACCAGCAGTACGCGCGGGTGGCGCTGATAGCCAACGTCATAGTGCCGCTCCAGCCCCACGCCAATATGCAGCACCAGAAAGCCAATCTCATTTTCGCTCAGCGTATAAGGAGTATATTTGCTCCAGCTGCTGACGGCGGCCAGCGTCACATCCCACGCCAGCGGATAGTGCTGTTTGATGTTGCTCAGCAGCGGATTGGGAATATGGATCTGATAGCGCACCCGGGTGATCATCGATTTGATATGGGTAAGCAGATCGGCGCGCAGCTGCTCGTCGTGCTGCAGCTGGTAGGCATAATGCGTATTGATATAACTCAGCAGCCAGCTCACCAGCGCGTCAGCGTCATCTGCATTGATGGTGCTTGGCTCCAGCGCCTGGATCTGACGCGCGGCGATATTGACGCGCAGCCAGTTCTCTTCCGCCCGCGATAAGGCTTTGCCGGTAAGCGGTCGCAGCTGATGCACCAGCGCGTGCGCCGCCTCACGCACCTCTTCGCCTACTTCTTCTGCGCCCGGATCGCTGAGCGGAAAGCCTTCGCTGATGCGGCGTACTGCTACCGCGCAGTAGATCAGCAGGTAGCGCTCGCCCTCATCGCTGAGACGAATAGCGTAACGGCTGAGGCAGTGCTGCAGCAGCGGCTGCAGCTGCGTCAGCATATCACTGCGCAGTACTTCAATGCTCAGCAGCGGGCTGTCGGGCGTCTCCTGGTCGATCTGCCACAGCAGATCGGTAAGGCAGGTGCGGATAGCCGTCTCGCTGCCAAACAGCTTCATGCCGTAGCGCGGTTTAGTTTCGATATGCAGATGATAGCGCCCCAGCCACTCCCGCACCTCTGCCATATCCCCCTGCAGCGTGGCGCGACTGACAAACCACTCTTCCGAGAGATCTTCCAGCCGCAGTGACCAGGCCGCAGTAAGAAAGCGGCTGAGCAGATAGCGAACCCGCTCCTGCGAGGTGCGCGGCACCCGCAGCGGCGCGCTGCTTTGCTGCTGCAGCGAATCAAAGCGTGCCGCGTCAGCCACCTGCAGCTGATAGCCGGCGCCGCGCGCCAGCACAAACTGTGCGCCGTGCTGCTCCAGCAGCGCGTTCAGCGCCGCAATGTCGGTGCGCACCGTGCGCGTAGAGACCGAGAAACGCCGTGCCAGCTCATCCTGCGGCAGCGTTTCATGCTGCAGTGCGGCAAACAGCTGCGCCAGACGCTGATTAGGAAATCTCACAAAGCCTCACCCGTAACGAAGTTATTGCAGCAGTGCCTTGCACGTTGCCAGAAGCTGGCGCACATCGTCAATGCGCGTCTCACCGCTTGCGCTGTCGATAATTGAGCTGTAAACGTGCGGGATCACTTTACTGACGCCCGCCTCCAGCGCGATCTGCACGATCTCCGCAAAATTATGCAGATCGATACCGCCGGTGGGCTCCAGCCAGAAATCGCGCCGGGCGCACGCCTCTGCGACCGCGCGATACTCCGCCACCGCGCTCAGACCGCCCATCGGAAAATATTTTACCGAGCTGCCGCCCATGTCCTGCAGCATGGCGATGGCGCTGTCGATCGGCACAATCGCTTCCGCCGCCTGTGAGCTTAGCGGACCGGTTGAGATCTTCACTTTCCCTGGCGTTCCGCTGGGGGAGACCAGACCATTTACCACCGTCTGCGACTGTCCCAGCAGCGCACGGCTGGTCGCGACTCCGGTAAACACCTGATTGACATGCTGCGGCTGCAGCACCGCTGCCAGTTCGCTCACCATAGCAGACTGACGCGGATCGCCGGCCCCGAGACCGATAGAGAGCGCGTTATCAATCAGCGCGGCGTAATCGCGCATGTCAGCCAGCGCCGCGTCGTGGCTGGCATAATTTTTGACAGCACGCCAACCAGCACATGCCCTTCTGCTGCCAGCCAGATGTCGCGTGCGTTCTGCTTTGAGCCCGCCAGTACGTTGAGACAGAGACGATCCTGATAAAAATCGGGGGTCAGCTTCATGCACGGTTTCCTTTTGCCAGCAGCGCGTCAATACGGCTGAAGATAGTCTGCAGCTGCGCGGCAGTGACGCTGCGCACGTCGGCTTCGATAATGCTTTCGTTTGCCTTATAGCCGCGAAAATAGATAGCGATGTCGCCGTTTTTCAGCGCCTGGACGAGATCGCCGGTTGCCCAGCCGGTCAGCGCTTCATCGAGATGAATTTCTGTACGCGCAATATCGCGCCCGGCGCTGTCCCATACCACCCGCGCGGTGACGCCCGGCAGCTGGTTAAGCTGGTCGATGAATGGCGTCATGTGCTGAACCATCTCGCTGCCGCTGATTTTTGGCTGCGACAGGTAGCGCTCAATGGCCTGCGTCAGGCCCAGAATCCCCTCTTTGCCCACTTTCATCGCACGACCGATGCCGTTGCTCTGCCGTTTTACCCATTCGACACAGCGGCTGCGCCCTACCACCAGTCCGCTGGAGGGACCCTCTATCGCCTTGGCACCGCTGTAGATCACCAGGTCAGCACCCATCTGGTAGTAGCAGCGCAGGTCTTCTTCTGCCGCCGCATCCACAATCAGCGGGATGCCATGCTGCTGCGCGACTTCTGCCGCCTGCGCCACGCTGAGGTGGCTTTTTTGCACGCAATGGTGCGATTTTACGTAGAGCAGCGCTGCCGTAGCCGGCGTGATCGCCGCTGCCAGCTGCGCGGCGGAACACTCGTTGCTGTAGCCCGCTTCCACCAGCCGGCCACCGCCCAGCGCGACCATGGTGCCGACCGGCGCGCCGTAGTTCACGTTGTGCCCTTTAGGCACGACGATCTCATGCGGAACCGTGAGCGGCGCCGCGTGCAGGTTATCCAGCAGCCAGGCGTTATCTTTCACAATGACCCCGGCCACACACTGAGCGATACCCGCCGAGGCGCAGGAGACCACGACGGCGCTTTCTGCCTGCAGCAGTCCGGCAATGTAGTCACCGGTATGGTTCACCAGATCTTTCATTTCAAAGTAGTGGTTCAGGCCATAGCTGACGCTTTCCACCACCTCCGGTGCCGGCGTCGAGACGCCCAGAATAGTCATACGGCCTGACGCGTTGATCACCTGTTTCAGGTGATATTTTTCATAAACTGAAAACATGATGACGCTTTCCCTCTTCGGTCAGATGCCACTGGCCTGCCACTGTCACAGCCACCGGCAAAAAATGGTGCTCTCCCGCCACCTGTTCGCCCTCTGCATCGGTAAACGGACGGGTCTCCTGATTCACACTGAAAATAGTCAGATCGGCATCGCTGCCCGGCGTCAGATCGCCTTTGCCACTGAGGCGCAGCGCCGCTGCTGCCTGGGTTGTCACGCAGGCGATCACCTGCGGCAGCGTCATGCCCAGCGCAAGAAACTTAGACATCACGTGCGCGAGGCTGTGTACCGGCCCGTGCAGGCGGTTGCGACAGTAGATATCGGAGCTGATGGTATCGGGCAGAATGCCGCGGGCGATCGCCTGTCGCGCCACCGCAAAGCTGAAGCTGGCGCTGCCGTGCCCGATATCGAGCGTGACGCCGCGCGCCAGCGCCTGACTGACCGCCGCTTTCAGCTCACCCTGCGCGGAGAGAATGCGGTTAGGTTTGCCGTTAAAGCAGTGGGTAATGATATCGCCGGCGGTCAGCAGCTCAGCGATCTCCTCCAGCACCGGCGGATCGTTACCGATATGTACCATGAGCGGCAGATCGCCGGCAGCGTGCTGGATCGCTTTGGCGCGGATCAGCGGTGCAATGCCGTTTTCCCCGACCACGCTGCTGCTCATGCGCGCTTTCAGACCAACAATGAAACCGGGATGGCGCGTGACCGCCTGCACCACCGCTGCTTCATCAATCTGGCGCATATCCGCCAGTTCGTTCTGGGTGACTATCCCGGTGCGGGCAACGTTGATCAGCGCCCTGACGTCGGTGGCGGCGTGGCGCGTCAGCTGCCGGAAGTCATCGATCTGGTCGGCGCCGGTGCTGCCGGCATCCACCACGGTGGTGACGCCCTGCGCAACGCCGACAGCGTCCGCTTCATCGTGGTAGACAGGCGATTTTGCATAGCAGTGTACGTGGCTGTCTATCCAGCCTGCGCTGACGTACCAGCGCCCGGCCAGATCGCGCTCCTGCTGCGCGGTGCCCGTGACGTTGCCGACGACGGCGATTTTGCCGTCGCGAAGAGCGATATCCACCAGCTGCTCATCGCACAGTCGTGCGCGGCGCAGAATCAGATCAAACATGGTTACTCCTTACTGCGTTTGCGGCCAGGGGCGCATGAATGCGCCCCCTACATCCTTACCCCAGGGTCGCCATTCATGGCGCCCGCCCTGTTACAGCGAAATCGGGAACATCGCACCCAGCACCATGGCACCCAGAATTGCGCCGCCGGTAATCGGCTTGTTCCACAGGTAAAACAGCAGAGCGCCAGCGAGCGAGCCCAGGCCAATGGGAATGGAGGCTGCCATCGCCGACAGGATAATCAGCGGGCCGAGAAAGCGTCCGGAGGCGTTGCCTGCGCCCATCATCACATCGGCGCCATAGGTGGAATCGCTCTGGTTGATGGTAAATTTGCGCGCCAGAATAATGACGTAACCAATCGCCACCCCGATCACCAGACCGGTTACCAGCGAAGCCGCAAAGTTCGCGACCGGAAACACAATGCCTGCGCCCAGCAGCAGCGCCGGCACGCCCAGCCCGACGCCGGTCTGGATCGCACCGCCGATATCCAGAATACCGACCAGCGAGCCTTCAATGATGCGGGCAAACAGAAAGCTGGCGCCAAACGCGGCGACCGCGCCATAGACGCCGGTCTCCATGCCGGCGCGCAGCATCGACACAAACGCCACTTCGTTAAAGGCGCCGATTCCGTAGAGGTAGTACATATGCGTACCGGCAAATACGCCGGATGAGAGCAGGCCGACAAAAATCGGGAAGGACCAGTCGGCATACCAGAAGCCGCGATTTTCATGTTCGTTCATGGATGGCTCCTTATTTGCCGCTCAGGCTGTTGTGGATCATGTCAAGCCAGCCAGGGACGCCGAGCTGGAAAGATTGCAGCAGTTTCATATCGAACCCGCGGAAGAAGCCGCTCAGTACAAACAGCAGCACAATTGCCGCCATCATGACTTTCGTCACCCGGTTCCAGCCGCTCTCCTCTACCCCTTTCCCAATCAGGATCCCCAGCACCAGCCCCGGTACGGCATTACCCATAATCAGCTGCGCCAGGCCGCCAAAGATGGTGGCCCAGAAGCCCGATTTTTTGCCGGCGTCGATGGCTGCCAGCCAGAAAATGACCGGCATGACGGTGTTTACCAGCAGGTTAGCCGCCGGCACCAGCACTTTGACTGCCGTCACCTGCAGCGCAGCCGGTACGGCTGAGGCGGTGCTGTTCAGAAAAGCCACGACGATCATGCCGATGATGCCGCACGCTATCGCCATACGCTTCGGGTTATGCAGCGTCTCTGCCACATTGCGATTTTTGACCATCAGCGCCGCAGCACCCCAGTTCGGCAGAATGCGGTGATCCACATCCTGCGTGAAGGAGCCAGCCGCCACAGAGGACGCCCAGGCGTTGAAAAAGAAGCCGAGACCAAAAGAGAAATGGGAAGCGGGGTCGCCTTCACACGAGTTAAGCTCGCCCAGGGTACGAAATGCACCCATGCCCTGTGTGACCGGTGCGTGGAACATGCGCGCTGCGCCAGCTCCCACCCCGACGCCGACCAGCCCGCCGATAATTAACGACTTAAACAAAATGATGAGAAACATAGTGTTGTACCCTTTATTGTCATTGTTGCGCCGGGTAAGCCCGCTCTCCTGGCGGGATAACGACCAGACCAGCGCGTTCAGGGTGTCGCCGTAAATGTCACGCTTTCCATATCGATAACGGTGACGCTGACGCTGATTTCCAGTTCAACGCTGTAGTGATGCCGCTCGCGCGCCAGGAAAAAAACAGAAATTTTTCCCGCCGGGTACGCACCCTGGCGTGCAGCACCCGCACATCCAGCGGCTCAATGCGCAGCAGCAGCTTCTGGCTGTTGCGCAATACCTGCTGCTGCACGCTGCTGAGCGCATCGGCAAAGGCTTTTGCTTTGGTATCGCCTTTCCCCTGCACGATAACCTGCGTCTCATAGTGCTGTTTCATACGTCAGCTGCCGTGCTTCTTGTTCCAGGCCTGCACCAGCCGTTCGCCCAGCTCCTCTTTGTCCATAAAACCAAAGCCCAGCACGGTTGCCCCTTCGTTGATCGCCGTTACGCCCTCGTCTACCGAGCGCATGCCATGTTTCGCCCGGTAGCCATATTTGTTCTGCGCGGTGATAGCACCCGCGCCGCCGCTGCCGCAGAAAGAGATGCCGAAATCAGCGTTTTCCGCTTTCATCACATCACCCAGCTTCATATCGGCTGCCACGCCCGGCACCACCACCGCGCGTCCACCCGCTTTTTCAATGCCGGCAGCCACTTTCTGGCCTTTACCCAGACGATCGCCAATCACCACTGTCACCATGTTCACTTCCTCTCTGTTTATGCGTCGTTACTTTTCGCCACTTCAATATGCACCGAGAGCAGCCAGGCCTCTTCCACCGGCAGATTGCCGAACAGATCGACGATCTGTTGCGCCAGCTGCAGGCTGTCAGGCGGAATATCATCAAACAGCTCCGCTTCTACCTCCGGCAGCGCCTCGCCGTTTAGCGAGCGGCTGGCCATCGCCTGAACGTGCGAATTCAGCATCTGCTGCTGCACCGGTGTGGGGCTAATCTGGTGCGCGGTATAGAGGATCGCGATTTGACTTAATATGCGATCCGCCAGCGCCTGAACGGCTTCTGCGTTCAGCGGGACAGCATCACTCCTCACCCTTCTACTCCTGTTTACGGCAGATAATTCGCGTTAAAAAACAAACTACGCGTTCCGTCCGGCCGTGTGGAGACGCACTTTTTCCACCCTGAAACGGAAATGTGGCAACGCGCGGTGCGTCAGATCGCAGACAGCACATATCGCGCATGCCAGCGGCTGGCATGCATCAGGCGTGCGGGAAAGTTATATATTTGCAGAGGAGTGTGCAGGGGAGGATCGGTAAAGCGGGCCAGCACGCAGGCTGGCCCCGAGTATCAGCGGAATTTCTTATGGTTGGTATTGCGGATATCTTCCAGTTTTTTCGCTTCGGCTTTTGCCTCATCCAGCTTGCTGGCCTGAGCGAGCTTGTCGACCACGTCAATCTGCGCAATCAGTGCGTCAAGACCGGCGTGATAATCTTTGATCTGTGCGCTATCCGCCGGCTGCCCTTCCAGCTTGTCCGGCGTGGAATTTTTGGCATCCTGCGCGGCCTGGCGCATTTTACCGAGCGCAGTATGCATCTCCTGCGCGTCATCCGTTTTCTTCACTACGCTCAGGTTCTCTTTCAGCGTATCCATATCCTGTTCAAGATCTGCCGCCAGCACGCTGGCAGAAGAGAACAGTAACGACAGAGACAACATTGCAATTAAATGCTTACGCATGACGTGTTCCTTTTAATTATTATCGGGCAAAAAAAAGCAGCCTTGCCGGCTGCTTTCTGGAAGCGATGTCGTTATTGTCCGGCGATTTTCATCTCCGGCAGCAGCACCGATCCGCATTGTATATTGCTGCGGGTTTCAATGTCGTTACCGACCGTAACCATATTGCGCCACATCTCTTTAAGGTTTCCTGCAATTGTGACTTCGCTCACAGGATACTGAATTTCGCCGTTTTCAACCCAGAAGCCCGCCGCGCCGCGCGAGTAGTCGCCGGTCATGGCGCTGACGCTCTGACCCATCAGTTCAGTGACAATCAGGCCGCGTCCCATCTGTTTAACAAGGTCATCAAAGCTGTGGCCCTGACCGGCAATGCGCCAGTTATGTATGCCGCCCGCGTGGCCGGTGCTCTGCAGGCCAAGCTTGCGCGCTGAATAGCTGGTCAGCAGCCAGTTCTGCAGCACACCCTCTTTGATAATATCGCGCGCTTCGGTTCGCACGCCTTCACTGTCAAACGGCGTCGAGGCGAGTCCTTTCAGCAGATGCGGCTGCTCCTGAATCGTCAGCCATGAGGGCAGGATCTGCTGGCCCAGCGAGTCGAGCAGAAACGTCGATTTGCGATAGACGCTGCTGCCGCTGATCATACCAACCAGATGACCAAACAATCCGGTGGCGACCTCAGGTGCAAACAGCACCGGTGCTTTCATGGTTGGCAGCTTGCGCGGGGCAAGGCGGGCCAGCACGCGGCGGGCACACTCGTTACCGACCCACTCTGCGCTCTGCAGATCGTCTATCGAGCGGCCGATAGTATAGGCGTAGTCACGCTCCATATCGCCATCCTGCTCGGCAATGACACAGCTCGACAGCGAGTGGCGGCTGGAGCAGTAGCTCTGCAGCATGCCGTGACTGTTACCAAACACTTTGATGCCAACGTGGCTGTTGAAGCTGCCACCTTCCGTATTGGTAATGCGCTTGTCCGCCTGCAGCGACGCCTGTTCAGCACGCGCGGCCAGCTCGATGGCGCGATCGGCATCGATCTCCCACGGATGGTAGAGATCAAGATCGGGTGCATCAAACGCCAGCAGTTCACGCTCTGCCGGTGCAGCGTAAGGATCGGGTGAGGTGTAGCGCGCAATGTCGATCGCTGCCTGCACGGTGCTTTTTATGGCATCGGGACTGAGATCGGTCGATGAGGCGCTGCCTTTGCGGTTTTGATGATAGACGGTGATACCAAGCGCACCGTCGCTGTTGAATTCGACGTTTTCCACTTCACCATAGCGCGTGCTGACACCGATGCCGGTGGTTTTTGTCACCGCAACTTCAGCACCATCGGTGTGGGCTTTAGCCAGTTCCAGCGCCTGGGCGACAGCCTGTTCCAGCGCTTTACGTTGTTCTGCAACCTGAGTAGATACGTTCATCGACCTGCCGTCTAATCTTAAGTGTGAATCTGTTGAGTCTATCAGACTCAGAGAACAATTTCGCAGTCGCCCGATAAACTGGTAGGATTAGCCTCTTTTTTTAAGGAGCCAAGAGATGACCAGGCAGCCCGAAGACTGGCTCGACGATGTACCGGATAATCAGGAAGAAGAAGATGAAGAGATTATCTGGGTCAGCAAAAGTGAAATTAAACGTGACGCCGAAGAGCTAAAACGCCTCGGTGCCGAGCTGGTTGATCTGGGGAAAAACTCCCTGGATAAGATCCCGCTCGATGAGGATCTGCGCAACGCGATTGAGCTGGCGCAGCGTATTAAGAAAGAGGGTCGCCGTCGCCAGCTGCAGCTGATTGGTAAAATGCTGCGCCAGCGCGATGAAGATCCGATCCGTCAGGCGCTGGATAAGCTGAAAAACCGTCACAACCAGCAGGTGGCGCTGTTCCACAAGCTGGAGCATCTGCGCGACCGCCTGATCGATCAGGGTGACGACGCGATGACCGAGGTGATCACGCTCTATCCGCAGGCCGATCGGCAGCAGCTGCGCAGCATGATCCGCAACGCGCAGAAAGAGAAGGCGGCGAATAAAACGCCAAAAGCAGCCCGGCAGATCTTCCAGTATCTGCGCGAGCTGGCTGAAGCGTAAGAGGCGGCCTGCCGGCCGCACGCTCTCCGGAGGCGTCCTGCAGGACGCCACGGCCTTAGCGTCCCAGTCGCTCCAGCAGTTTTTGATGGATCCCGCCAAAACCGCCGTTGCTCATCACCAGAATTGAGTCGCCTGGCTGCGCCTCTTTCGCAATCATTTCCGTCAGCGTATCGACGTCCGCACTCCACTGCGCAGGCGGAATACAGGCGTCTGCCACGTCGGAGACCTGCCACGGAATATGGTGCGGCTGGAGCAGAAAGACCTTGTCTGCCCGGCCCAGCGACGGCGCCAGATCGTTTTTACTGACCCCCATTTTCATGGTGTTGGAGCGGGGCTCCAGTACCGCGAGGATGCGCGCCCTGCCACCTACTTTGCTGCGCAGCGCCGCCAGCGTGGCGTGTATCGCCGTCGGGTGGTGGGCAAAATCGTCATAGACCTTGATACCGTTGACCTCACCGCGCAGCTCCAGCCGGCGGCGCGCGTTGATAAAGCTGCTGAGCGCCTCGCCCGCATCTGCCGGTTTCACACCCACGTGGCGCGCGGCGGCAATCGCCATCAGGCCGTTATGCATATTGTGTTCGCCGACCAGCCCCCAGTTCACCTCGGCCACTTTTTCCCCCTCCAGCCAGACTTCCCAGCGGGCGGCGTCTGGCGTCAGCTTTTTCGCCTGCCAGTGGCCATGTTCGCCTGTGGTCTCCTGCTCGCTCCAGCAGCCCATCGCCATCACCTGCTTCAGGTTGTGATCGTGTTCCGGCAGCAGGATTTTGCCCTGGCCGGGTATGATGCGGATCAGATGATGGAACTGCTTCTGGATAGCGCGCAGGTCGTCGAAGATATCTGCATGGTCAAACTCAAGGTTATTGAGGATTAGCGTACGCGGGCAGTAGTGCACAAACTTGGAGCGCTTGTCGAAGAAGGCGCTGTCATACTCATCCGCTTCAATGACAAAGAATGGGCTTTTTCCTAATTTTGCCGAGACGTCGAAGTTGCCCGGCACGCCACCGATAATAAAGCCTGGTTCGAGGCCGCACGCCTCAAGGATCCACGCTGCCATGCCGGCAGTAGTGGTTTTACCGTGCGTTCCGGCTACGGCCAGCACCCAGCGATCGCGCAGCACAAAATCGTGCAGCCACTGCGGCCCGGAGAGGTAGGGAATGTTGCGCTCCAGCACGGCTTCAACACAGGGATTACCGCGCGTCATGGCGTTACCGATAATCACCAGGTCTGGCGCCGGATCGAGCTGCGACGCCTCGTAACCCTCAGTTAATTCAATGCCTTGCTGCTCAAGCAGCGTACTCATCGGCGGGTAAACATTTGCGTCCGAGCCGGTTACCTGATGTCCCAGCGAACGCGCCAGCATAGCCAGGCCGCCCATAAAAGTGCCACAAATGCCGAGGATGTGAATGCGCATAAATAGATCCATTAACTGAAAGTTCGGCGCACAGTGTAACCCCGAGTCTGAAGGGAAGAAACGGATTAGGACTATGGTTTTTAAAGTTCAATCGGCTAAACTGCGTACGCATACGTTGGCAGTTTGTTACAGCTGCTGCCACTCCATCGTAGATTCAGGGAATGTGTTATGAAAACGTTAGGCGAATTCATCGTCGAGAAGCAACACGACTTTCCTCACGCCACAGGTGAACTGACGGCGCTGATTTCCTCCATTAAGCTGGGCGCTAAAATCATTCACCGCGATATTAATAAAGCGGGTCTGGTGGATATTCTGGGTGCCAGCGGCGTGGAAAACGTGCAGGGCGAACAGCAGATGAAGCTGGACCTCTTCGCGAATGAAAAACTGAAAGCTGCCCTGAAAGCGCGTGGTGTGGTTGCCGGCATCGCCTCTGAAGAAGAGGATGAGTTTGTTATCTTTGAAGGCTCGGAAGATGGCAAATATGTGGTGCTGATGGATCCGCTGGATGGCTCATCCAACATTGACGTAAACGTTTCTGTCGGAACCATTTTCTCTATCTATCACCGTATCAGTGAACCCGGTACGCCGATCACAGAAGCGGACTTTATGCAGCCGGGGAATCAGCAGGTGGCCGCAGGTTATGTGGTGTATGGCTCCTCAACCATGATGGTCTATACCACCGGCGTCGGCGTGCACGCCTTTACCTATGATCCGTCGCTCGGCGTTTTCTGCCTGAGCCACGAGCGCATGACCTATCCGGCAAAGGGCTACACCTATTCCATTAACGAAGGTAACTACATTCGCTTCCCGCAGGGCGTGAAGAAATACCTGAAGTTTTGCCAGGAAGAGGATATCGACACGCATCGTCCTTATACCTCGCGCTATATCGGTTCGCTGGTGGCAGACTTCCACCGTAACCTGCTGAAAGGCGGCATCTACCTCTACCCAAGCACCGCCAGCCATCCCAACGGCAAGCTGCGCCTGCTTTATGAGTGCAACCCGATGGCGTTTCTCGCCGAGCAGGCGGGCGGTAAAGCCAGCGACGGTAAAAACCGTATTCTTGACCTGCAGCCTGAAACGCTGCACCAGCGCTGCCCGTTCTTCTGTGGTAACGAAGCGATGGTCGATGATGTTGAGCGCTTTATCCGCGAATATCCGGATAACCACGGCGCCTGAGCCGTGCCGGACAGTAAAAAAACCCGCCGCTGAGCGGGTTTTTTATGGTTTGCGCTTACGCCGCGGCGATGCGGAACTGCGCCATTGAGGCCTGCAGCTGCTGCGACTGCGCTTCCAGCAGCCGGGTGGCGGCTCCCGCCTGCTCCACCAGCGCCGCGTTCTGCTGCGCCGCTTCATCCATCTGCGTCACCGCCATATTGACCTGCTCAATACCGCGACTCTGCTCGTCAGATGCACCGGAGATCTCTTTCATCAGCGTCGTTACGCGCATCACTTCACCGGCGATCTCATCCATGGTCGCCCCCGCGCGCGTCGCCATTTCACTGCCCTCTTTAACCCGCGTCTGCGACTCGCTGATCAATGTCCGGATCTCTTTCGCCGCGCTGGCGCTGCGTCCTGCCAGCGTGCGTACTTCATTCGCCACTACGGCAAAGCCCCGGCCCTGCTCGCCAGCGCGCGCCGCTTCTACCGAGGCGTTAAGCGCCAGAATATTAGTCTGAAAGGCAATACCGTCAATCACGCTAAGGATATCCGCGATGCGGTTGGAACTCTGCGTGATCTCCTGCATCTTCTCCATGACGTAGCAGACCACTTCGGCACCGCGGCCGGCGGTGTCAGAGACGCTGCTGGCGAGCTGATTTGCCTGCTGCGCATTAACGGCGTTGAGCCGCACGGTGGCGGTGAGCTGTTCCATGCTGGCAGCAGTCTGCTCCAGTGATGCGGCAGACTCCTCGGTACGCTGTGAGAGATGCACCGTACCGGCCGCCAGCTCGCGGCTGCCGGTATCGATCTGCAGGCTCGCTTCGCGCACCTGACTCACCGAGTGGCGCAGCGCGCGCTGCATAACGGCCAGCGCCTGATTCAGACGGCCAATCTCATTGTGACCGGCAGCCGGCAGCGGCTGCGACAGATCGCCTGCCGCCACCTGCTCAAGATGCCGGACGGCGCTCTCCAGCGGATGCAGCAGCGCCTGACGCAGCAGCAGCCAGGCCAGGCCGGTCAGCAGCAGGGTGAGCGCCACCGCAATGCCGATCAGGATTTTCATCTGCCACTCATTGTGCGCCGCCTGCGCCAGCCGTGCGGCAGAGACCTCATCGGCGTAAAGGCTGAATGCGTTAACCGCACCGGCATAGCGGGCCGCAAGCTGCGATACATTGCCCTCCAGTACCTGGTAATATTCATCGGTATACTGCTTTTCCAGCGCGGCCATCATCGGCGCAACTGCACCCTGCTGATACGCTTTATAGGCGGCGGCGATCGCCTCCGCCAGCGTTTTGCCGTGAGCCGTTACGGTGCCGGCGTCGATAAACGCCTGCAGATGCCGCTGCGAGCTGGCGACGTCCGCGGCGGCCTGCTTCGTGACGGCGGTCCCCTCATCCAGCAGACCAATCTCAATTTTGCGCACCGCCAGCGCGGCGCTGGCGCGTGCGCGCATCAGGTCGGCGTTGCTCTGATAAAGGCTGTTCAGTTCAATGCCCTGAATACGATTGATGGCGTTAAGCGACTGATTACCGGCATTGATGGCGTAAATGCCCATGCCGCTGACGGCCAGCAGCAGCAGCGTCATGCAGATAAGCAGCGAAAGTAAGGCAGTGCGAAGCGAGAGCTGAGCAATCATGATAATTCCCGTATGTGGTAAAAAAGGGAGAATCCAGTGACCCTAAACGAAGAAATTATCGGCTGTGACGTGCGGAAACTTTACCGGTGCCTGACGATCGGGCGAATGATGATCGCTCATGCTGTGAATTTTCTTTACTGCAGCAGAGATAATTATGCATAAGCCGGTTGCGCCATTTTTTCTGATGGTTGATAAAGGACAGCAGACAAACCGTTGCACGGCTCATTGTCAGCCTGCTGATTATTTATGGAGAAATCATGGCCCCCTACGCCTCAACGCTGATCCTTATCTGTCTCGCCATACTGAGTTATTTTGTTCATAACAGCGCTGTGACGATTTCGATTCTGATCCTGCTGGCCATCAAGCTCACGCCGCTGGCGCAGTTTTTCCCTTACGTGGAGAAACAGGGTATTCAGATGGGAATTATTATTCTGACCGTCGCCGTCATGGCCCCGCTGGCAAGCGGCACCCTGCCGGTGAGCGCCCTGCTGAAATCATTTGCCAGCTGGCAGTCCATCGTGGCAATTCTGGTTGGCGTATTTGTTGCGTGGCTCGGCGGGCGCGGCGTCAGCTTTATGAGCATTCAGCCATCGGTGGTTGCCGGGCTGCTGATTGGTACCGTGATTGGCGTGGCGTTCTTTCGCGGCGTGCCGGTAGGGCCGCTGATTGCGGCGGGCATTGTCTCGCTATTTGTGACGGCGAAGTAGCGGGCTTGGAGCATTCCGAAACGCCAAAAAGGGGGCATACTTTCAGAGTCAGTTGGCTATAATAGCCGTCACTCAACATACGACTAATGAAGGAAAGCCAGATGAGTCTGAACCAGGTGCCTGCAGGTAAAGATCTGCCAGAAGATATCTATGTAATTATTGAGATCCCGGCGAATGCCGATCCGATCAAATATGAAGTGGATAAAGAGTCTGGCGCCCTGTTTGTAGACCGCTTTATGTCTACCGCCATGTTCTATCCGTGCAACTACGGCTACATCAACAACACGCTGTCACTGGATGGTGACCCGGTTGACGTGCTGGTGCCAACCCCTTATCCGCTGGTGCCGGGTTCAGTGATCCGCTGCCGTCCGGTTGGCGTTCTGAAGATGACCGATGAGTCTGGCGAAGATGCCAAACTGGTGGCGGTGCCGCATACCAAACTGAGCAAAGAGTACGATCACATCAAAGATGTGAACGACCTGCCAGAGCTGCTGAAAGCGCAGATCACCCACTTCTTTGAGCACTACAAAGATCTGGAAAAAGGCAAATGGGTGAAGGTTGACGGCTGGGATAACGCAGAAGCGGCCAAAGCTGAAATCATCACCTCTTTCGAGCGCGCGCAGCAGAAATAATCTTTGCCGGGCAGACCGGCTGAGATGCGCGTTACCGATATAAAAACACCGCCTTTACGGCGGTGTTTTTATTTATGCATCTGCAGCGTCATCGCGTTGCAGCCAGTCGCCGCTGGCAATGTGCGGTCGCCCCGCAACTGAGCGCTGGTAGACGTACAGCCAGGCGCTGCCGTAGGGCGTCTGAATAAGCTGACGCTTATACTCGCCGTTCTTGCAGCGCAGGGCATCCAGCTCACCGAGCGTGCTGGCATCAATGCGGTATACCTCACCCAGGACGGTTCCTTCGCCCTCCACCACACCCGGGTAAAGCCCCAGATTATAGAGGTCAAACCCCTTAATCTGGTGCTCGCCGAGCCACTGCGCATTGGTCATCCAGTGACTATTTCCCTGCTTGCGCCGTAAACTGCCGTAGACAATTATTCGCATTGCTAGAACTCAAACTGATAGAGCAAATCCAGCGCCTGATCGAGACCAGACACAGCTTCCAAATAGAGTTTTGGCATCAGGCGATAACGCAGAGTCAGCGTCGCCAGTGAGTCAAAGATACCTACGCCATATTTCACCTGCAGCCCCGGCAGCACATAGCCGCTGACCTGAACCTGCTGGCTGTCACCTACGCCTGTGGTATCAAGCGCAAGATTACTGACGCCAAACGTCTCACCGATTTTACCCACAACCTGCCCACTTTGTGCAACCCCCAGACCTACCAGCGCGGAGGTTAATGCATTACTGTCACCGTCGCTGTTCAGTCCCTGACCGCGTAACAGGTAAGAGAGCGCTTCCTGCTGCGACATGGCCGGGTCGGAGAACACTTCTACTTTCGGCTCATCCGCCAGACCGGTCACGCGCAGACCCGCCGTGACATCATCTTCAGTGGCATCCGGGTTGCGGATCGCTTCCAGATTAACATACGGCTGATCCGGCGGGCCGGCAAACTGCAGCTCACCTTTGCGGACGATCAGATCCTGCCCATAGGCGTGGAAACGGCCTGACGGAATATTGATCTGCCCGTTAAGGCCGAGTCCGGTTTTATCCTGTACCAGCTTCAGGTCGCCGCTGAGGCGCGCTTTCAGGCCAAACGCGGAGAGGCGCACATCATTGCCGACGTGGATCACCAGATTACTGTTAATCGGGATGGCAGCCGTTTTTGGCGCTATAGGTTTGAGGTTCTCATCCAGCATCACTTCATCCGATGAGACGCCGGTAGCGCTCGCCGGCACCTCCTGTACGGTGATACGCGCCCACGGCACATCCACTTTACCGTCCAGGCTGAACGCGGCAGGCGTCGCCTCAAAAACCAGATCCGGCGAGACATCCATGCGCACCATCGGCGGCACGGTAACGCGAATGCGGCTGCCCTGCGCCGTGACACGCGCACGCCAGTTATCGAGCTGGCTCCAGTCAGCATTTCCGCCCAGATTCAGGCTGCCCTGCTGCGTCTGAATCAGACCATTCAGCGTAGAGCTCATGCCGTTGAATACCATGTTCAGGTTAGCCGACGTCAGCGTCACCGGCATAAAGCTTGCCTGGGCGTTGACATCGCTCAGGCCGAGCTGGCCAAACACCTGCGGACGCTGCAGCGTCCCGCCCAGCCGCAGATTGCTGTTGAGCCTGCCCTGCACTTTCTCGCCCTGCGACAGCGCCGGATTCAGCATTGCCAGGGAGATGTTGCTGATGCCGATGTTGCCGGAGAGCTGTCGCCGGTTCTGCGGATCGTTGATCTGCACATTGCCGTTAAGCTGGCCATTGTTAGCAATACGGATCAGCCAGTCGAGCTGCGCGCGTCCGTCACGCAGTGCCGCGTTGAGGTTCAGCGTATCGAACGCTATCGGCAGCGCATTGCCCTGCACATCCTGCACGACTTTTACGCCACTGCCTTTCAGCGCCACGGTGCCGGTTGGCAGCGCGCCGTCCGCGCTCCAGTTAACGCGCACATCCCCGCTGAACAGACCGCTAAGCCGGGTGGCATCGGTCAGAAACGGCTTCACCATCGCCAGATCAAAGCGATTCAGCACAACGTGCGCCCGGCCGCTCGCGCCCGCCTCTATCGGTTCCGGTACGCAGAGCTGTGCATTGGGGTTCTGCCAGCAGTGCGGGCCAATGGTTGCGCTCTGCTTGCTGTTGAGATAGTCAATCGCCATGGCGCGCGTCAGGCGCCACTCGCCGACCGGCGTATCAAACCGGGTATTATTCAGCGACCCCTGCCAGCGGCCAGCCTGGCGATCAAAGCTGCCGTTCAGCGCCAGCTGACCTGAAACCGGCTCACCCTGAACATTGAGTTTCAGCTGATGCTGCTTCTCGCTGCCGTCGGCGTTCAGCGTCAGCAGGTTGATTTTCAGCGCCTCCTGCTGCAGCTGTTCCACGCGCAGCTGCAGCTTGCCGGCCACCTGCTCACCCGACTTAATGTCGCTCTGCAGCGTGGCGCGACGGATCAGCAGCTGCTGCCAGCGCAGGCCGGTAGCGGTGAGATCGGCCAGCAGCTGCGGCGCCTGCAGCGTGCCGCGCGCGTTGATAGCCCCTTTGACGACGCCGCCAAGGCCCGGCAGCGCATTGTCGAGACGCGGTGCATCCACAATCGCATCCAGATTCAGCGTATCGCCCAGTTCGCCTTTTACATCCAGATAGTTACGTCCCAGCGCCACATTCAGGCCCGGAATTTTCCACTGGTTGTAGCTGTTACCGCTCAGGGAGCCTTGCGCGCGTACGGCATTCTGCTTCACGTTACCGTTAAGCTCCAGCTTCGGTACGCGCAGCTGCCAGCTGCCGCCGTAAAGGCTGCCGCGCGTGGTGATTTTGCCATCCAGCTTCGCAGGCCAGTCAGGATACTGCTTCGCCGTATTGATACCGGCCAGCGTCAGCTCGCCGCGCCAGCTAATCGCTTTGCGCCAGTCCACCAGCGCCGAGAGATCGATGTTGCCCTGCAGCGCGGCGACGCGCAGTTTATCCAGCGTAAACTGCTGCTCGTTGCCGTTGCCATCGAGCGTAATCGTTGCCGGTGGGATCGCCTCGCCTTTTACCGCCGTACGCAGCGACATCACATAGTCGGTGGCTTTGCCTTTGAACTGATAGTCGAAATTATCTGCCTGGTACTGCACCGGTCCGGTCAGCGGCCAGCGCAGCTGCGGGCTGGTCAGCGTCAGCGACAGCGGCAGTTCAGCGACGGCAGGCTGTGCCGTCGCCGCAAGCTGCGCGCGCACCGGTCCGGAGAGGTTCAGCCCCAGCTGCAGCTCGTCGCGCATTTCACCGCCCAGCGTCAGCTTCACTTTTTCGCCTTTTACCGGATCGATATTCAGCGCGCCGTTCAGCGTGAAGTTAACCGGCCAGTTGCCCGCCAGCTGCGCGTCACCGCGGGCGCTCACCTGGCCCTGGGGTGAATCGATATCAAACGTCTCCAGCTGCAGATGCGTATCTGCCGTTTTGGCTTTTACCAGCAGGCGCGAGAGAGTGAGATCCGTATCCCCGGTAATGCGCAGCTGCTCGCCGAGCAGCGACTGGACGGTGATATCCAGCGGCAGACGGAAGTCAGGCAGCTCCGGCAGCAGCGGTTTGGCAAACAGCGCCTGCAGCGTTTCGCCCAGCGGTTTTTCGTCCGGCTGCGGCTGCTGAACTTTCGGCTGAACAATCTCTTCATTCGCCACCTGAGCCGCTTTTGGCAGCGCAATCAGCAGGCTCTGGATACGGGTAGGATAGAGCGTCAGCGCCCGATCCTGCCACTGCAGACCGGTGCTGAAATCGAGCAGTGAAATCGCCGTATCATCAACTTTAACGTTGATATTGTGCAGCGCGACATTCCGCAGCGCGATCGGGTAAGGCGTACTGAGATTAGCGCTGCCCGGCTCCTCCGGCGGCGGCTCGCTGGCCGGCGTCATTTTTTTGCTGTCGACCACCACACTGACATCCTGCAGCGCGAGCGCGTTAACGCAGACCGACGAGTGCAGCAGACAGTTGAGATCCAGTGCGAGATGAAAGCGCCCGGCATCCACGCTGACGCCCGGCATCTCATATTTCACATTATTCAGCGTCAGATTGCGCCAGCCGCCCTCAACCTTGCCAATTGAGAGGCCGGGTACCCAGCGATCAGCACCTTTCAGCAGCAGATGCAGACCCGGCGTCGTGCCAACCAGCAGCGCCACGCTGCCCAGCAGAACGACCAGAAAAATAATCAGGCCGATCAGGACCTTTTTCCACAGCTTCATAGTTCCGGCCCCAGTCCGACATAAAATTGCAATCCATGCTCCTTGTCATCGCCAACAGGCCGGGCGATATCAAACTTAATGGGCCCGACCGGCGAAGACCAGCGCACGCCTACGCCTGCACCCGTCTTGAAGTTGCTCTGCTTAATATCGTTAACCGCTTCACCGGAGTCGATAAATACCGCGCCCCACCATTTGCCGGAGACGTTGTACTGATACTCCAGCGATCCGGTGGCCAGTTTCGAGGCACCGGTCAGCTTGCCCTCTTCGTCGCGCGGCGAAATATTTTTATATTTATAGCCGCGGATGCTGCGGTCCCCGCCGGCAAAGAAACGCAGGTCGGGCGGCACTTTTTCAAAATTATTGGTTTCAATCCAGCCCAGGTTGCCGCGTGCGACAAAGCGATGTTTATCCGCCAGCGTACGGATCCAGACGTTCTGCGCCTGCAGGATCAGGAAGTCGACATCGGAACCCCAGGTGGTATCAGAAACGTCGACCGAATAGCGCTGTGAATCGCCCCACGTGGGCATCAGCCCGCCGCGCGACCGCGTGCGGTTCAGGCTCAGGCCCGGATAGAGCAGCATGGTGGTATTGGTTACGTTACCCTGGGTAAAGTGATCGAGACTCCAGCGCAGGTTAACCGCTTTCTGCCAGCCGGAGCTGCTGTCCCAGTTACGCGACATCGCCAGCGTTGTGGTATCCGATTTCGTATCGTTGAGATCGGTACGCTTCAGGCCGCCGGAAAAGGTGTAGTACTGCTCCAGCGGGCTTTTCAGCAGCGGCACTTTGTAGCTGAGATCGAGCTGCTGCTCCGGCGCGGAGACATAGGCGCTGGCCGCAAGACTGTGGCCGCGATCGTTAACCCAGGGTTTTCGCCAGGTGCCTTTCAGGCGCGGGCCGACGTCGGTAGAGTAGCCTACGCCGGTTTCGATGGTATTTTCCACGCGCGGCGAAAGTGCAGCGCTGAGCGGCAGCACTTTGGTTTTACGCCCTTTATCAAAATCCGGGGCCACCACGACAGAGTTAAACCAGCCGGTGGCGGAAAGGCGGCGGTTCAGCTCAGCCAGCTCGCGTGAACTGTAGGGATCGCCTTTCTTAAACGGCACCAGATTATGAAGATAGGCTTCATCTATCTGCGAGCCTTCAAAGCTGACGTCGCCAAAGCGGTAGCGCGGGCCGCTGTCGTAATCGATATCCCAGAAAGCCAGCCGCCGCTCTGCAGAGACGCCGAGCTGGCTCTTTTTGAAATCACCATCAAAATAGCCGTTACGCAGCGCCAGGTTAGAGAAACCGCTTTTGAATTTATCGTAGGTGCCGTGGTTCAGCTGCGATCCCACTTTTGGTCTGCCCTGCTTTACCCACGCCTGGTAGTCCGGATCCTCTTTCGCTTCGCCCTCGATCACAATGGTGCTGCCGCCGATTTTTACCGGTTCGCCGGCTGTCACATGGGCAATCAGAACCGGACGACCACCCTGTGGCGGGGGCGGACGCGATTCAAAGTCAATCTGCGGTTCATAGTAGCCGAGCGCGCGCAGTCCCTCTTTAATGGCATTTGAGACGCGCGCCTGAAAGCGCCCGTCACTGGAGACTTCATCACTGCCAATAGTGGACAGGCGCGCCCTGACATTTTTTTCTAAATCCCCGGTAAGACCTTCTACCTGCAGTCGCACTTTCGCTGCCTCAACGGCAGGCGCAGCAAGCAGCAGGCTGGCCAAACAATAAGCATGAAATCGCGGCACGCGTACTCCTGTTATCAATGCCTGCCCCCCTTCCGCAGGGGCGTTAATCAGTCAGGCAGGGTTTCACTTCTCCCATTTACCCATCAGCATAGCCATCTTTTAAGGCAAGCGGCTACGTTAAACCCACGACTAAGCCAAATTGATCGCTATTGTCGGTAATTGATCGCGGTGATACAACCGGGATGCCGTGCTTCTGTGCGCCGCTGCGCTGCTGTCGGATAAATCTGATGTCACCGATCGTGCCTCTGGCGGCATGACAGGCGCTGCTGCTATAATCACCGACCAGCAGGCCCTGCCTGCATTCAATTCTGCCCCGACGTTACTTTCTATTGTCGAACTGGCGCAGACATTTTTGGCACGGATAGCCCTGTCAGACTGGTGTGTACCGGACGTACCCCTCTTCGCGCTGCCCAGGCCAAAAATGACAAGTGATTAACTCAACGGATCTTTTATGCTAGATAGCCTGCTTGTCATACTTTTACTGATTGTCATCAGTTCCTTTTTTTCTCTTTCGGAGATCTCGCTGGCGGCCGCCCGCAAGATCAAACTTAAACTGCTGGCTGATGAAGGCAATATCAACGCGCAGCGCGTGCTGAAGATGCAGGAACAGCCCGGCATGTTTTTTACCGTGGTGCAGATCGGCCTGAACGCGGTCGCGATTCTGGGCGGTATCGTTGGTGACGCAGCGTTCTCCCCCGCTTTCAGCAGCCTGTTCAACCGCTTTGTGGAGCCTGAGCTGGCGGAAAAGCTCAGCTTTATCTGCTCCTTTACCATCGTAACCAGCCTGTTCATTCTGTTTGCTGACCTGACGCCCAAGCGCGTCGGCATGATCGCCCCGGAAGCCGTCGCGCTGCGTATCATCAATCCGATGCGCTTTTGCCTGCTGGTCATGCGGCCCCTGGTCTGGCTGTTCAACGGCCTCGCCAACGTCTTTTTCCGTCTCTTTAAGCTGCCGATGGTACGCAAAGATGATATTACCTCTGACGATATCTATGCGGTGGTAGAGGCGGGTGCGCTGGCCGGCGTGCTGCGCAAGCAGGAGCATGAGCTGATTGAGAATGTGTTTGAGCTGGAGTCGCGCACCGTTCCCTCTTCCATGACCTCGCGCGAGAACATCGTCTGGTTCGATCTGCGTGAAGATGAGCTGAGCCTGAAAACCAAAATCGCCCAGCACCCGCACTCAAAGTTCCTGGTGTGCGACGGCGATATCGATCATATCGTCGGCTACGTTGACTCTAAAGAGCTGCTGCTGCGCGTACTGGGTAATCAGAGCATGGCGCTTAACAGCGG
The DNA here is from genome assembly GCF_002095385.1 of Pantoea eucrina. Taxonomy (GTDB): domain Bacteria; phylum Pseudomonadota; class Gammaproteobacteria; order Enterobacterales; family Enterobacteriaceae; genus Pantoea; species Pantoea eucrina. The sequence goes on from NZ_MIPP01000004.1 coordinate 163,445, forward strand.
CGTCCAGATCCGCTCGGCGCTGATTGTGCCGGATACGCTGACGCTGTCGGAAGCGCTGGAGAGTTTTAAAACCGCCGGCGAAGACTTTGCCGTGATCATGAATGAGTATGCGCTGGTGGTAGGTATCATCACGCTGAATGACGTAATGACCACGCTGATGGGCGACCTGGTGGGTCAGGGGCTGGAAGAACAGATTGTTGCGCGCGACGAAAACTCCTGGCTGGTCGAAGGCGGCACCCCGATTGATGATGTTATGCGCGTGCTGGATATCGATGAATTTCCGCAGTCCGGCAACTATGAGACCATCGGCGGCTTTATGATGTATATGCTGCGCAAAATCCCGAAACGCACCGACTTCGTGAAGTTCTCCGGCTATAAGTTTGAGGTGGTGGATATCGATAGTTACCGTATCGATCAGCTGCTGGTGACGCGTATTGATGAACGCCCGCCGGCGCTCAGCGTGAAAACCAGTGATGATGAAAATCCATCGCTCTCCTGATCGATAAGCGCATGGCCGTGAAGCCACAGCGCTAAAACAGAAACAGCAGAAACATCAAGGGCGCCAGCGGCGCCCTTTTTACTGCCTGATTTTAACGCTTAGTTATACTCAGCCTGCAGTCGCAGCACCTGACGATTGATTTCTGACATTACGCTGAGGTGCTGTTTATCTTTAACGCGCGGCAAAATCACTTTGCCTTTATCAAACTCAAACGCGCCAACATCCTTGATATACAACCTTCCTTTAAATAGCGTTTTCACATATTTCGCAATTTGCAGCGGATTATATCGCTGGAAGATCTTCATGCTGTTTAACTCCTGAACAGATGTAATACGCTTCGCCGTTGCCAAATGGGTACGAACTCATGAAGCGCAAATGAGGCCTAAATATAGAACAGGATTTTTGATCCGGGTTCCGGAAACATGAATTTTTTACTGAATTGACACATCATTACAGACAACTCTGTCATTCAGCTCACAAAATCCAGTATAAACCTTTGTTGGTTACAGATTTGTGGCGCAGGTTGCAAAGCTGCCAGGTTTTCGCGACAGGCGCATCATCCGCGCTTACCATGACAAAAATATGACTAACTGGTCTGATCACTAAGGAGCACTCTATGCGTCTGGCCCTTCCCCTGCTTGCGATCGCCCTGCTATTGCCTGGCCTGGCAGCAGCACACGCTTTTAAAACCGGCGAACGCGTGCCGCCGGTGGGTGTTGCCGATCGGGGCGAGCTGATGTATCAGCAGGATAAGTTCAGCTATCAGCCGTGGAACAGCGCTCAGCTTAGCGGCAAAGTACGGGTGATCCTGCATCTCGCCGGACGCATCTCAGCTAAAGAGCAAAACGCGGCGCTGATTGAGGCGATCAAAGCAGCCCAGCTACCACACGATCGCTATCAGACCACCACGCTGGTCGATACCGATGACGCCATTCCGGGGACCGGCATGTTTGTGCGCAATAGCATTGAAAGTAACAAAGCGCAGTTCCCCTGGTCGCAGTTCATTATCGACAGCAACGGCAGCGCGCGAAAAGCCTGGCAGCTGGGAAAAGGGGAGTCGACCGTAGTGGTGCTGGATGAAACGGCACATATCCGTTTTGCGAAAGAGGGAGCGCTGACGCAGGATGAAGTTAAACAGGTGATGACGCTGCTTCACTCTCTGCTGCAGCCGTAAATAACGGGAGGCGTGCGCCTCCCGATGCATTAAAACAGAGAAACGCGGAAACCGGGATTCAGGAAGGATTCGCGCGGCGTATAGTCAAGCGTACGCCCCTGCCAGTCATGCACATGGGCCCCCGCCGCCAGCGCAACCGCATGGCCTGCACCGGTATCCCAGATATTGGTAGGCCCGAAGCGCGGATAGAGCTGCGCTTTACCTTCGGCCACCAGGCAGAACTTCAGCGATGAACCGATAGCCGTGGTCTGGTGTTCGCCCAGCTGCGTCAGGTACTCCTTCAGCTCCGGATCGTTGTCAGCGTGCGAGCGGCTGACGACGACCAGCGGTGGCCGCGCATCCAGCACGTGAATGCGGGTAGTCTGCCCCGCCTCCTCTTTCCACGCTTTACCCTCTGCCGCTGAATAGAGCACGCCCAGCGCCGGCGCATAAACGACGCCCATCACCGGCTTACCCTGATCGATCAGGGCAATGTTGACGGTAAATTCGCCGTTACGCTTGATAAACTCTTTGGTGCCATCCAGCGGATCGACCAGCCAGTAGCGCTGCCACTGCTGGCGGATCGCCCAGGCTGGCGGATCCTCTTCAGACAGGACCGGCAGATCGGGCGCGATCGCTTTTAAGCCCTGTATGATCACATCATGGGCGGCCAGATCCGCCGCGGTAACGGGTGAATCATCCGCTTTACGGGTCACGTCCATCGGCTGTGCGCCGTCATAGACCTGCATAATTGCATCGCCTGCGTCGCGCGCCAGCTGGCAAATTTTATCTAACATGCTTCACCTCATTTTCGCAGAAATGCGCTTTCCGACCCGGACTGCTGCTCTTCAGAGTCTGGCAGGTAAAGCCCCGCCTGTCTGTTGCCGGCATCGTATTCAATAATAGATCGTATTATCAATACCATAGATTGCAAAGGGTAACTATGGCGCATTGCTGAATCGCCTGCGGTCGCGGAAAAAAAGCAAAACCCCGATATCTATCACAAATTGAACTGATAATTTGTCACGGTTTTACATTATTTTGAGAAGCCTATTAGGTAAACAAGGAGAGAGCCGTGTTCAGAGTGAACATGTCGTTACTGGCGCTGTGTCTGGCAGCCGCTACCGCTCAGGCTGCGACTGTGGATCTGCGTATTCTGGAAACCACCGATCTGCACAGCAATATGATGGATTTTGATTATTACAAAGATAAATCCACGGAGAAGTTTGGCCTGGTGCGTACCGCCACGCTGATTCAGCAGGCGCGCGCCGGGCGCAAAAACAGCGTGCTGGTCGATAATGGCGATATCATTCAGGGCAGCCCGCTTGGCGATTATATGGCGGCAAAGGGGCTGCAGCCAGGCGAAGTGCATCCGGTTTATAAGGCGCTGAACACGCTGGATTACGCGGTCGGCAACCTGGGCAACCACGAGTTCAACTACGGCCTTCCTTATCTGCAGCGCGCGCTGGCAGGTGCACGCTTTCCCTATGTGAATGCCAATATCATTGATGAAGCCAGCGGTAAGCCGCTGTTTACGCCCTATCTGATTAAAGAGACCACGGTTACCGATCGCAGCGGCGCTCAGCACACATTGAAAATCGGCTATATCGGCTTTGTGCCCCCGCAAATTATGGTATGGGACCGTAATAATCTGCAGGGCAAAGTACGGGTTGAGGACATTACTGAAACAGCAAAGCGTTATGTACCGGAAATGCGTGCAAAAGGGGCTGACGTTATTGTTGCGATTCCCCACTCCGGCCTGAGCAGCGAGCCGTATCATGCGATGGCGGAAAACTCTGTGTGGTATCTGAGCCAGGTGCCGGGCATTAACGCAATCATGTTCGGTCATGCGCATGCGGTATTCCCCTCAAAAGAGTTTGCTGCGATCAAAGGCGCTGATATTGCTCAGGGGACGCTGAACGGCATACCCGCCGTGATGCCAGGAATGTGGGGCGATCATCTTGGCGTGGTCGATCTGGTGCTGAGCAACGATCGGGGATCGTGGCAGGTGACGCAGGGTACTGCCGCTGCGCGTCCGATTTATGACGCAGCGGCGAAGCGATCGCTGGCGGCAGAGGATCCCGCACTGGTTGCGGTACTGGCAGACGATCATCGCGCCACGCGCGAGTTTGTCGCTAAACCGATCGGCAAAGCAGCAGATGTGATGTACAGCTATCTGGCGCTGGTGCAGGACGATCCCACCGTGCAGATTGTGAATAACGCGCAGCGTGCCTATACCGAACGCTTTATTCAGGGCGATCCCGATCTGGGACGCCTGCCGGTGCTGTCGGCAGCAGCTCCGTTTAAAGCAGGCGGCCGCAAAAACGATCCTGCAAGCTACGTGGAGGTTGAGAAAGGTGAGCTGACGTTTCGCAACGCCGCCGATCTTTACCTCTATCCCAATACGCTGGTTGTGATGAAAGTGAGCGGCGCTCAGGTAAAAGAGTGGCTGGAGTGTTCAGCTGCGCAGTTCAATCAGATTGACCCGCACAGCAGCAAACCGCAGTCGCTGATTAACTGGGATTTTCGCACCTACAATTTTGATGTGATAGATGGCGTGAATTATCAGATTGATGTGACGCAGCCAGCCCGCTACGACAGCGAATGTGCCCTGATCAATCAAAACGCCTCGCGTATCCGTGAGCTCACGTGGCAGGGCAAGCCGGTTGATCCCGCAGCAACCTTTCTTGTGGCAACCAATAATTATCGCGCCTGGGGCGGTAAGTTTGCCGGCACCGGCGACCGGTTTGTCGCCTTTGCCTCGCCGGATGAGAATCGCGCCGTAGTGGCAGCCTATATCAGCAGCCAAAGTAAGCAACAGGGCGCCGTGCAGCCGCAGGCAGATCATAACTGGCGTTTAGCGCCCATTAAGAGTGAGACGCCGCTGGATATTCGTTTTGAGACAGCGCCGGGCAGTAAAGCAACGCAGTTTATAAACCAGTATGCCGACTATCCGATGAAGCCAGTAAGCACAGACGAGACGGGCTTTGCTATCTGGCAGGTCAACCTGCAGCACCCCTGACCCCGCCCGCCCGTCACCAGGGCGCCATTAATGGCGCCCCTACACCGACCCGCCT
>NZ_MIPP01000005.1 GCF_002095385.1 Pantoea eucrina
GCGTCCCTGGCAAACCCACAATAAAAAAGGGCCCGCAGGGGGCCCTTTACTGTGATGAACCGGGGGGTTTAACCGATGGTCATCAGACTGGCGTTGCCGCCTGCTGCTGCGGTGTTGACGCTCAGCGAGCGTTCAATCAGCAACCGCTCCAGCAGCAGATTGGTTTCTCCGCGGGCAAAGCCCTGGACGGAAACAATAGCGCCCTCGCGTGCAGCGATATCGGCACACAGCGTACGCAGCTGATCGGCATCACCATGGTAGATCACCGCATCAAACTCACCGGACAGGGCATCTTTGGCCAGCCGGATACGCTGCTGTACGGCAGACGGCAGCGATTTCAGCAGGGCGCGATGCAGCTCATCATCCTGCCACAGCGCCTGACTGCCCACGCTGGTAACCGCAGCCAGCTGGATCAGCGCATCCTGCTCATTATCGGCCAGGCAGAGCACGCGTTCACGTGGCAGCAGGCTAAAGGTGTTGCGTTCGCCCGTTGGCCCCGGCAGCAGACGCACCGTGCCCGCCTGCGACAGCTCATCATAGCGCTGGCACAGCGCCTGCAATGCTGGCTTATCCTGCGCCCAGTTCTGCAGCGCCTGGTGTGCACCCATCAGCGTTGTACGCACGCTGCTGTCAACCGGCTGCTCAGCATCCTGACGATCGAAGGTCAGGCGCAGCGCGCCATCCGGACGATGTGCCAGCAGGCGGTAGAGATAGAGCGGGCCACCCGCTTTCGGGCCGGTACCGGAGAGGCCTTCGCCGCCAAACGGCTGCACGCCAACTACGGCACCGACCATATTACGGTTCACATAGAGGTTGCCGACGTGCGCGTTTGCAGTAACCTGAGCGATGGTTTCATCAATACGCGTATGTACGCCAAGCGTCAGGCCATAGCCGGTGGCATTGATCTGCTCAATCAGCTGCGGCAGGCTGCTGCGTGAGAAGCGCACCACGTGCAGCACCGGTCCGAAGATCTCTTTATCGAGATCGCTGACCTGATCCAGCTCAATCAGCGTGGGTTTGATAAAGGTGCCGCTCTCCCACTCTTTACGGTCCTGCGCATTCTCCTGCACCGCCTGATAAACGGTAAAGCCTTTGTTGCGCATCGCCTGAATGTGACGCTCGATGCCCGCTTTCGCTTCCTGGTCGATAACCGGACCGATATCAGTTGAAAGACGCTCCGGGTTGCCCATGCGGCACTCCGCCATCGCGCCGCGCAGCATCTTAATGGTGTGATCGGCGGCATCTTCCTGAATACAGAGCAGACGCAGCGCCGAGCAGCGCTGGCCGGCGCTGTCAAACGCGGAGGCAACGATATCCACCACCACCTGTTCGGTGAGAGCAGAGGAGTCAACGATCATGGCGTTCATGCCGCCGGTTTCTGCGATCAGCGGCGTCGGACGCCCCTGGGGATCGAGACGACCGGCAAGATTACGCTGCAGCAGCGTTGCCACGGCGGTTGAGCCAGTGAACATAACGCCGCGCACGCGCTCATCGCCGGTGAGCTGTGCGCCCACGGTTTCACCCTGGCCAGGCAGCAGCTGCAGCACACCGGCGGGAACGCCTGCATCCAGCAGGATCTGCACCGCCTGCGCCGCGATAAGTGGCGTCTGCTCGGCCGGTTTTGCCAGCACGCTATTGCCGGCAGCCAGCGCGGCGGCAATCTGGCCGGTAAAGATCGCCAGCGGGAAGTTCCACGGGCTGATACAGACTACCGGACCCAGCGGACGATGCGTTTCGTTGTCAAAATCATCGCGTACCATACCGGCGTAGTAGTAGAGGAAGTCTACCGCTTCGCGCACTTCGGCGATGGCATTGTTGTACGTTTTGCCCGCTTCGCGCACCAGCAGACCAATCAGCTGCTGCATCTGCGCTTCCATCGCCTGACCGGCACGCTCAAGGATCGCCGCGCGCTCGGCTGGCGGAGTGGCAAACCAGATCGGTCCGGCGCCGACCGCCGCATCCAGCGCGGCAGAGACTTCGGTTTCGGTGGCTTCGCGCACGCTGCCGACCACGTCAGCCGGCGCCGCCGGGTTCAGTACCGGCTGGCTGACACCCGTTTCCAGGGTGCCCTCGATCATCGGCTGGGCCACCCATGGCTGGCTGGCGCTGTTCAGCAGGGCGCTGGAGAGTGAGGCGAGGCGATGTTCATTCGCGAGGTCGAGACCCGCGGAGTTCGGACGCTTGTCGCCATAGAGATCGCGCGGCAGCGGGATCTTCGGATGTGGCAGACCCACGGCGCCTTCGGCTGCGCCCATTTTTTCTACCGCTACCACCGGGTCAGCAACCAGCTCATCTATCGGCAGGCTCTTATCGGCGATCCGGTTAACAAAGGAGGTGTTGGCACCGTTTTCCAGCAGGCGACGTACCAGGTAAGCCAGCAGCGTTTCGTGCGTGCCCACCGGCGCGTAAATACGGCAGGGACGGCTGAGTTTGCCATCGGCCACTTTGCCCACCACCTGTTCATAGAGCGGCTCGCCCATGCCGTGCAGGCACTGGAACTCATACTGGCCCGGATAGTAGTTATTACCCGCCAGATTATAGATAGCGGCCAGCGTGTGGGCGTTATGCGTGGCAAACTGCGGGTAGATCTGGCTCGGTACCGCCAGCAGTTTGCGGGCGCAGGCGAGATAGGAGATATCGGTATACACCTTGCGGGTATAAACCGGATAGCCTTCAAGGCCTTCCATCTGCGCGCGCTTGATTTCGCTGTCCCAGTAGGCGCCTTTCACCAGACGGATCATCAGGCGGCGACGGCTGCGCTGTGCCAGATCGACCAGCGAGTCGATCAGCATCGGGCAGCGTTTCTGGTAAGCCTGAATCACGAAGCCAATCCCGTTCCAGCCTTCCAGCTCAGGCTCAAAGCAGAGTTTTTCCAGCAGATCCAGCGACAGCTCAAGGCGATCGGCCTCTTCGGCATCGATATTGATGCCGATGTCATATGAACGCGCCAGCAGCGTCAGCGATTTCAGGATCGGATAAAGCTCTTCCATAACGCGATCGTACTGGGCGCGGCTGTAGCGCGGATGCAGCGCAGAGAGTTTGATCGAGATGCCCGGGCCTTCATAAATGCCGCGGCCGTTGGAGGCTTTACCAATCGCATGGATCGCCTGCTGATAAGAGAGCAGATAGGCTTTCGCATCGGCGGCGGTCAGGGCCGCTTCACCGAGCATATCGTAGGAGTAGCGGAAGCCTTTCTCTTCCAGCTTGCGGGCGTTGGCCAGCGCCTCAGCGATGGTCTCGCCGGTAACGAACTGCTCGCCCATCAGGCGCATGGCCATATCCACGCCTTTGCGCACCAGCGGCTCGCCGCTTTTACCGATAATACGGTTCAGCGAGCGGGACATGCTCGCTTCGTTATGGGTTGAGACCAGGCGTCCGGTAAACAGCAGGCCCCAGGTTGCGGCGTTAACAAACATGGATGAGCTGCGGCCCAGGTGCGACTGCCAGTTGCCGTTGCTGATTTTGTCGCGGATCAGCGCGTCGCGGGTGGGTTTATCCGGAATACGCAGCAGCGCTTCTGCCAGGCACATCAGCGCCACGCCCTCCTGCGAGGAGAGGGAGAACTCCTGCAGCAGGCTTTGCACCATTCCGGCGCGTCCGGTTGCACCTTTCTGGTGCCGCAGCTTGTCGGCAAGGCTATAGGCCAGCTGATGGGTTTTCTCTGCCAGCGGAGCGGGCAGGCGCGCCTGCTCCAGCAGCATCGGCACCGCTTCCGTCTCGGGCCGGCGCCATGCGGCGGTAATTGCGGAGCGGGTAACTGACTGCGGCAGAATGTGTTCAGCAAAGTCGAGGAACGGCTGCAGGCTCTCTTCGGGCAGGTTCTCTTCTGCCGTGGTTTCACTGGCCTGCAGGGGAATTTCCGGCAGGGTCTCGCCCGCTTCAAGCTGGGTTAGGTAATTGAAAATAGCCTGCTTAATCAGCCAGTGAGATGTGCGATCGACCTTCTGTGCTGCCAGCTTAATGCGCTCGCGGGTGGCTTCATCCAGCTTCACCCCCATGGTAGTTGTTCCCATGAATTCCTCGTCTTGAAAAATAAATCAACATCAGCGTGGGCTGCACTATCACTCATGTTGCAACTTTGTGCAACCGTGTTAAATGTGACCCAGGTTGCATGCCTGAAAGCCGTTTGTTTGTTAACTGTAAAGAAACGGCACGTTTCTTGCTGCAAGAATCTCGCCAGAGTTGCAACCGGGTTCACTAAACCGCAAAAAGCCGCGTTTCTGGTGCAACCAAAAGTTTGAACGGGCGCAACCTTTGAGCAAAGAAATGAGAAAGAGAGGTGAAACCCAGGTAACAGCTGTGTTAAATCCATTGTGCACATCGCACCTTTGCGGCAGGATACCGCGCCTTAAGAGAAATTCGCTTCTCTGACGGCGGTAACGCGCAGTGGCCACCCCGTTCCGGTGCTGCCGCGCTGATTCAATTGCCGTGACAAAGAGGGTAAGTGATACGTCGCGCCAGGGAGACGCCCGGCTAATGCTGCTGAGGCAGGGCGGGCAAAGAATTTCTCTTAAGCAATTACATAATAAGTGGAGAGAGTATGAGTATAAGTACACCAATGCTGGTGACCTTTATTATCTATATCCTTGGGATGGTGTTGATAGGGTTTATCGCTTACCGGTCAACAAAAAACTTTGATGATTATATTCTGGGCGGCCGCAGCCTGGGCAGTTTTGTTACGGCGCTCTCAGCCGGTGCCTCCGATATGAGTGGCTGGCTGCTGATGGGCCTGCCTGGTGCCATCTTTCTGTCCGGCATCTCTGAAAGCTGGATCGCTATCGGCCTGACGATTGGCGCCTGGCTGAACTGGAAAATTGTGGCGGGTCGCCTGCGTGTACAGACCGAGCATCACGATAACGCCCTGACGCTGCCTGACTTCTTTACCAGCCGCTTTGAAGACAAAAGCAAGCTGCTGCGCGTGATCTCCGCGGTAGTTATCCTGATTTTCTTCACCATCTACTGCGCTTCAGGCGTGGTGGCCGGTGCGCGCCTGTTTGAAAGCACCTTTGGTATGGATTACCAGACTGCGCTCTGGGCGGGTGCTGCGGCCACCATACTCTATACGCTGGTGGGCGGCTTCCTGGCCGTGAGCTGGACCGATACGGTGCAGGCGACGCTGATGATTTTTGCGCTGATCCTGACGCCGGTGATTGTCATTATCGCCGTAGGCGGCTTTGATGATTCACTGACGGTGATCCGCGAGAAGAGTATCGAGAACCTCGATATGCTCAAGGGGCTCAATTTTGTCGCGGTCATCTCGCTGCTGGGCTGGGGGCTGGGCTACTTCGGGCAGCCGCATATCCTGGCACGCTTTATGGCGGCAGACTCTCATCGCTCCATCCGTACTGCGCGTCGCATTGGCATGGCATGGATGATCTTCTGCCTGGCGGGCGCGGTTGCCGTAGGCTTCTTTGGTATCGCCTACTTCCAGAATAACCCGGCGCAGGCCGCAGGCGTCACGCAGAATGGAGAACGTATCTTTATTGAGCTGACGCGTATTCTGTTTAACCCGTGGATCGCCGGTATTCTGCTTTCGGCCATTCTTGCTGCGGTTATGTCCACTCTGAGCTGCCAGCTGCTGGTCTGTTCAAGTGCGCTGACGGAAGATCTCTATAAGGGCTTCCTGCGTAAAAATGCCAGCCAGCAGGAGCTGGTATGGGTCGGACGTGCCATGGTGCTGCTGATTGCACTGATTGCTATTGCCCTGGCATCCAATCCGGATAACCGGGTGCTGGGCCTGGTGAGCTATGCATGGGCTGGCTTTGGCGCGGCGTTTGGTCCGGTGGTGCTGTTTGGTGTCTGCTGGAAGCGCATGACGCGTAACGGCGCGCTGGCGGGAATGGTAATTGGTGCCGCGACGGTGCTGCTGTGGAAACAGTACGGTTACGCTGAGCTGTATGAAATCATTCCAGGCTTCATCTTTGCCAGCATCGCGATTGTGGTCTTCAGCCTGACGGGCAAAGCACCTTCCGCCGCTGCGCAGCAGCGTTTTGCCGCCGCGGAAGCGGAATACCAGGCAGATTAAGGTATTCGCGCGGTGCGTTGCGGCACCGCCATCAAAAAGGAGGCACAGTAATGTGCCTCCTTTTTACGTTGAGGCGTCAGGCAACGCGATCCTGCCGACCTTTCTGAACGGTCATCCCCTGACTTCTCCCCCCTGTGCAGCAAAATAATTTCCCGCAGTGACTTGTTTTTTCTGCAGCGATAATGATAATCGATATCGTTCGCACTTTACGTTTTTTTACGACAGATTTACCCTGCTAAACACTTAAGAGGCAAACGATGTTTGTTCCGTTTCTCATTATGCTCCGTGAAGGTCTGGAAGCGGCGCTGATTGTCAGCCTGATCGCCAGCTATCTGAAGCGCACCGGACGCACCCGGTGGTTCCCGGCGATGTGGGGCGGGGTGATAGCGGCCATTGTGCTCTGCGCGGGACTGGGTATCGCCATCAATGCCACGACCGGTGAGTTTCCGCAGAAGCAGCAGGAGCTGTTTGAAGGCGTGGTAGCGCTGATTGCGGTCGTGATGCTGACCACCATGGTGTTCTGGATGCGCAAAGTTGCGCGCAGCATGCGCCTGACGCTGGAGAAGTCAGTGGATCTGGCGCTGGCAAAGCGGGGCGGCAGCGGCCTGCCGCTGGTGATTATGGTGTTTCTCGCCGTAGCGCGCGAAGGGCTGGAGTCGGTGTTCTTTCTGCTGGCGGCCTTTACGCAGGATGTGGGCTATGCCCCACCTGCGGGCGCGCTGCTCGGCCTGCTGACCGCAGCGCTGCTCGGTACGCTGATCTACTACGGCGGCGTCCGGCTTAATCTGGCCCATTTTTTCCGCTGGAGCAGCCTGTTCATTCTGTTTGTAGCCGCCGGGCTTGCGGCCGGCGCAATCCGCGCTTTCCATGAGGCGGGATTGTGGAACCATTTCCAGGCAACGGCGTTTGATATAAGCAGCGTGCTCTCTGTGCACTCTCTGGCCGGTACGCTGCTTGAAGGCCTGCTCGGCTATCAGGAAGCGCCCAGCGTCAGTGAGGTTGCAGCCTGGCTGCTCTATCTGGTGCCGGCGCTGCTGCTGTTTTTTTCCCGGCGCCTTCTGCTCCGGCTGCCGCACGCAGCCTGCGCTAATCCCGATTGTTTTAACCTGACTCTTTAACACGGATACCATCATGAATACCACGTTACGCGCTACCGCCTCTGTCGTCGCGCTGCTGCTTTCCGGTGCTGCAGCCGCTGCAGAGATCCCGCAGTTCACCGTCACCGTTACGGATAAACAGTGTGAGCCCATGACGCTGAACGTGCCGGCGGGTAAAAGCCAGTTCATTATCAAAAACCATAGCCAGAAAGCGCTGGAGTGGGAGATCCTGAAAGGGGTCATGGTGGTCGAGGAGCGGGAAAATATCGCGCCGGGCTTTACGCAGAAGCTGACGGCAAATCTGGAAGCGGGTGAGTATGAGATGACCTGCGGCCTGCTGAGTAATCCGAAAGGCAAACTGACGGTGGCCGGATCGGGGCAGTCATCAACGCCAGAGCAGAAAGAGCTGCTGCAGCTGGCTCAGCCTATCGCCGACTATAAAGCGTACGTCCTGAATGAAGTTAACGCGCTGGTAAGCAGTACCAAAGCGTTTACGGCAGCCATTAATGCAGGCGACGGTGACAAGGCGAGAGCGCTCTATTCGCCGACCCGCGCCCACTACGAGCGGATTGAGCCTGTTGCTGAACTCTTCTCCGATCTGGATGGCAGTATCGACGCACGCGAAGATGATTTTGAACAGAAAGCGGCGGATCCTAAATTCACCGGTTTCCACCGCCTGGAGAAGCTGCTGTTTGCCGATCGCACAACGACCGGTGCCGCGCCTTTCGCCAGTCAGCTCAATGACGATGTTAAAGCGCTGCAGGCGCGCATCAGCGCGCTGGCATTTGCGCCGGTTAAAGTCGTGGGCGGCGCAGCGGGTCTGATTGAAGAGGTGGCTTCGAGCAAAATCTCCGGAGAGGAGGATCGTTACAGCCGCACTGACCTGTCTGATTTCCGGGCAAACGTCGACGGCGCGCAGAAAATTGTGTCGCTGCTGCGCCCGCTGTTGCAGCAGCGGAATCCGCAGCTTCTGGCAAAAATCGATACTAACTTCAGCAAAGTTGACGCAATACTGGATAAATACCGTACGGCTGAGGGTTACGCATCCTATGAGAAGCTGACCGCGGCCGATCGCAATGCGTTAAAAGCACCGATTACCGTGCTGGCTGAAGATCTCTCGCTGCTGCGCGGCACGCTGGGCCTCGATTAACCATGGCTAAACAGCATGATGCCATGCAGCCGGCACGTCGCCGGTTACTGCAGGGGCTGGGTGTGCTGGGCGGTGCGGCTGCGCTCGGGGGCAGCTGTCCGTTCCACGCTGGCGCAGCAGCAGAGCATTTTTATCCGGGCACGGTTGCACCTGATGCGCGTCAGCAGGTACAACCATTTTATGGTGCGCACCAGGCGGGCATCCTGACGCCGCAGCAGGCCGCCATGATGCTGGTGGCCTTTGACGTGCTGGCCGACGGTAAAGCGGAGCTGACGCGTCTGCTGCGGCTGCTGACGGAGAGGTTCGCCTTTCTGACGCAGGGCGGACCCGCACCAGCGGTGACAAATGCGCAGCTGCCGCCGGCTGATTCCGGCATTCTCGGTGCCACTATTGCACCAGATAACCTGACGCTGACGCTCTCCGTGGGCAGTTCGCTGTTTGACGAACGCTTTGGGCTGGGCGCGCACAAGCCTGCACAGCTGCAGGCCATGACACGCTTCCCCAATGATTCGCTTGACGCCAGCCAGTGCCACGGGGATTTACTGATTCAGATCTGCGCTAATAGTCAGGACACCGTGATCCACGCGCTGCGCGATATCATCAAACACGCTCCCGATCTGCTGGCGATACGCTGGCGGCGCGAAGGGTTTATTCCTGAGCACGCAGCGCGCAGTCACGGGCAGGAAACCCCGATTAATCTGCTGGGTTTTAAAGACGGTACGGCGAATCCGGATGCGCAAAACGGCGCGCTGATGGATAAAATGCTGTGGGTCACGGCCGATCAGCAGGAGCCCGCCTGGACATACGGCGGCAGCTATCAGGCGGTGCGGATTATTCGTTTCCGCGTTGAGCAGTGGGATCGCACGCCGCTGGGTGAGCAGCAGACTATTTTTGGCCGGGAAAAGCTCAGCGGAGCGCCGCTTGGCGGGCATCATGAGCATGATGAGCCGGATTATGCCAGCGATCCGGATGGGGATGTGATAGCGCTGGATGCCCATATCCGGCTCGCTAACCCGCGTACGCCTGAGACGGCGGACAGCCTGATACTGCGGCGCGGCTACAGCTACTCTGCCGGGATCACCGGGGCAGGGCAGCTTGATATGGGGCTGCTGTTTATCTGCTATCAGCACGATCTCACTAAAGGTTTTATCGCAGTGCAGCAGCGGCTTAACGGTGAGGCGCTGGAAGAGTATGTCCGACCCACCGGCGGCGGCTACTTTTTTGCGCTGCCGGGCGTCGCCGATGCCACGCGCTATCTTGGTCAATCGCTGATTGAGGCCTGAACCCTGCTTCCGGCAATGCGTGTTGCGGCAGATTAGCGTTATGCTCTGCAAAAGGATCCGCAAAGGATCCTTTTGATATTTTATATAAGGCATTATTTTAATTGAATTTTTTATGTGAAGCGCCTGATGCCATCGCCACAACAAATCTTAATTTGCATCTAAAAGTAAAAATAGTGTTGCAAATTTTCGGCGCTATGTTTCACTTTACTCATAAGCGTTGTCAGTTTTGTGGCATCAGCCACTGGAGTTCGCGCATGAGGCGTTCCATTCCGGAACCAGCAGGTGTAACACAGCAAGCGCAGTTCTCTGCGGGAGAGAGCCTCCTGTCAACGTTTTACTCATCTTTCATCCACTATTTTCATCATCCCGTTTGTTTTTATCCGGTGCGCTGCGGCGTTTCGGCGCTGTTGTACACCCCGTTTTGTGTATCAGTACGGCTAAAAGGAAGCCAACGTAACCTCTAAAGCGTTCAAGTCATCGCCGCGGGTGATCCGTCGCGATTCATGAAACCAACTGTAAGGTGCCACTATGGGAAGACAGAAAGCAGTGATCAAAGCGCGTCGTGAAGCTCGTCGTGTGCTTCGTAGTGACTCCCGGAGTCATCGTCAGCGCGAAGAAGAATCGGTCACTTCGCTGGTGCAGATGGGCGGGTTAGATGCAATTGGCATGGCGCGCGATGTGCGCGACCGGGCACCAATTGCAGCCCGGAATGAAGCTCAGGCGCACTATCTTAACGCCATAGAAACGAAACAGCTGATATTTGCAACCGGTGAAGCTGGCTGCGGTAAAACCTGGATTAGCGCTGCAAAAGCAGCTGAGGCCCTGATCAATAAGGATATCGAAAGGATTATCGTGACGCGCCCGGTACTGCAGGCGGATGAAGATCTCGGTTTTCTGCCCGGAGACATTTCCGAGAAATTCGCCCCCTATTTCCGTCCGGTTTATGACGTTCTGGTTAAACGTCTCGGCGCTTCCTTTATGCAGTACTGCCTGCGGCCTGAAATCGCCAAGGTAGAGATTGCGCCCTTCGCCTATATGCGTGGACGTACTTTTGAGAACGCAGTGGTTATCCTCGACGAGGCACAAAACGTTACCGCTGCACAGATGAAGATGTTTCTGACCCGCCTGGGGGAAAACGTCACGGTTATCGTTAACGGTGATATTACCCAGTGCGATCTGCCCGCCAGCGTCCAGTCCGGTCTTGCCGATGCGCTGGCGCGCTTTGAAGAGGATGAGATGGTGGGCGTGGTGCGCTTTGCGAAAGAGGACTGCGTTCGCTCAGCACTCTGCCAGCGCACGCTGCACGCCTACGGCTGATAGCATCCCATCCCGTTGATAAACCCGGCCCCGGCCGGGTTTTTTTCTGTCCCTAATTTCACCGGCAAAGCATGACGACCTTTCAGAGTGATGAGAGTTGCAGCGGTTCGCTAACGCGGTAAGATTGATCTTTTTTCAGGGAGCAAAACCAATGAAAAACGTCGTCCTGAGTATGCTGGCAAAAATATCGCACATCGATGCGGACATGAAACAGCTGACCGCCCGGGTTGAAGCACAGTCGCTGCTGATTAGCGCGCTGGTACTGGCCGTCAGCAGGCAGGGTGGAGTGACGGAGATGATCGATGCGGCTAATAAAGCGATCAATACGGTTATCGACTCCGCTGAAAGCGATGAGGTGCTGAGGTCCGATGCCGCTATTCTGCTAAGCGAATTGCAGAATCTGCTGACTATCTCTCAGGCCGTGGATAAAGCCGATGGTGAAATTAACCATGCAGGACTGAGCGAGCTGACCGGCGTTGCGGCTGCTGAACCCGTTTTACCTGCTAAAAAGTAAGCTGGCCAGACACAGCAGATAATCAAGCCTGAACGCGCGTTCAGGCTTTTTTCAGGCATAAATTCATGCCGCGGCTGGCTTATTCGCCGTTAATACGCTGTTTCATTTCACGCTGGTGCTTGTGATAGTCCTCTCCGCACTCTGCAGAGCAAAATGCAGTATCGGCGACAACGCGTTCATCTCTGCACCAGATACAGTTGCCCGTTGCGCTCACCAGACGTGGTTTACGCGCAAACAGGGCGCTCTCCAGATGAGCGGCTTCTCGTTCCTGTGCCAGATCTACATCATCCATAACTTTTTCCTTAATAAAACATATGTTTCTTCAGGCCCCACGGCCCTGACCACGTTGATGACAATCCAGGAGGTGTCTGCAACATGGCGTCTCCTTCAGCAGGTTTGAGCGAAAGAGGTAGCTGATACCCGCATCCGGTTTATGCCTGCTAAATGTTGCTGCCGGGTCAGTTTAGCAGAGGCGGAGCAGAGCTGCGGTCTGAGTTTGCTGATGATGGCGCATTGCGGTCAGGAGTGGGCACCTGAATCCGATAATATGCATTGCACAAATTGGCAGGGGACGCAACCTTACAGGGGCGCCATCTATGGCGCCCTGGCCATCGGGTACGGGGCATAAATGACGGCAGGGACGCATAAATGCGTCCCCTACGGACGGCATCTGTCATTTATTAAGTTTGGATGCAACCTTACAGGGGCGCCATTTATGACGCCCTGGCAATCGGGTGCGGTGCATAAATGACGCCAGGGACGCATAAATGCGTCCCCTACAGCGGCACCTGTCATTCGACGCAATCACGCAGGGGCGCCATTTATGACGCCCTGGCATTATGCGTAAAACGCATAGCATGGCACAAAACAGCTTCAGGTAAACCAAACCAGGCTAATGTTTTCACATTAGATTTTATGAAAATAATGCGGCAGGTACAAAAAAGCCCGCATAACGCGGGCCTGGTTGAAAAGAGGGCGGTTATCCGTGACGTCGGAACTGCTGGGACTGACTGAGCATTACCCTGCCAGCAACATGGAGCATAGAGAGTTCTTCTTCTGAGATAGACCATTCACGATAACGGGGATTGTCAGAGATAACGATAATTTCGCGCTTAACTTTTTGCAGGCGCTTAACAAACATATCGCCGTTGAAGTCAAAGACGTAAATTCCATCCCCATCAAACGTACTGACAGCTACGTCTACAAAGATGAGATCACCGGGCTCAATGGTTCCCTCCATGCTGTCACCGCGGACGTTGATCAACTTAACAGAGGTTTCCGGCCGGTTGCCGAATATCACGCGCGCCTGATCCGGAACATATTCAATAGACCTTATGACTTCAACCACATCTTTAGACGGCGACCCGTCTCCGGCACTTGCAGAAACGTCAAGAACATCAATCCTGTACACATCTTTTCTCCCCTTTTTTATAATGGAACTTACACTGTATGAATCTACAGTATCATTAGCCTCATTAGAAGAGAATAGCTCAGAAACAGGAACTGACAGGGCTGCTGCAATTTTGTGTAGCAGACCATCACTGTATCCCTGTATGCCGCGTTCCAGGCGTGACAGATTGCCCACATCGCTATCTGTACGCAGGGCAAGTTCACTCAGGGTCATCTTATTCGCTTTGCGAATCTGTCTGATTTTATCGCCTATTTTCATAGCGGATAGTTAACCTTTTTTATGCGTTACACGCAAAGCGCCTTGCGCATATTTGATTATACTCATAATATGCGTGATACGCATTATTTAAATGCATTGCCACAATGCCATCGCGGAAAGTGCGTGTATAGAAAAAAGTGAAAATTTATGACGCTAATCAGGCCCGGACTGCGGGCCGTGGAGACAAGTATGGCAGATACCGAAGAGGGATTTACACGTCTGGCAAACGCGCTGTATGAGGAGCTGATAGGGGCCAGCCTGACGCGAAATCAGGCCAAAGTCGCACACGCCGTTTGCCGGAAAACCTGCGGCTTTAATAAAAGCATGGACCGTATTGCTGACAGCCAGATAAGCCAGTTAACCGGGCTGCCAAGACAGAAGGTTAACAAGGCAAAAAATGAGCTGATTCAGATGGGTGTGCTTATCCGGGAAGGGACGATGATCGGCCCAAATAAACACCTTTCACAGTGGCAAATACCGGGGTGTCACCGGGAGGGTGTCGCTGTCACCAAATCAGCGACAGCGCTGTCACCAAAACAGAGGCATACAAAAGACACTGTGACAAAAGACAATAATTCTGCGTCAGAGAATTGTGTCGAATCCCCTGACACATCCTCTGCAACGCTTTCTGCATCGCGTCCTGAAGCCGCGGTCCGGACTCCCAGGGGGGACAAGTGGGGAACCGAAGAGGATCTCAAAACAGCCAGGTGGATGTTCAGCAGGGTGCAGATTGTCGCTCCGCATGCCCGGCAGCCCGCCTGGCCCGCCTGGTCAAACGACATCAGACTGCTGCGCTCGGCCCTGCAGGTTACGCACCGCGATATCTGTGAGGTATTTCTCTGGGCCAGCCGCGATCGCTTCTGGCAGTCAAACGTGCTCAGCCCTGCGAAGCTGCGGGAAAAGTGGGACACACTGAAAATTCAGATGAACCAGCCAGACCGTAACCGGGCGGCACCAGCGGGGCAGCAGCCTGCCGTCCACTGGAACAGCCAGGAAGCATGGGAGAACTTCATATGAGAGATCTCGTCACGGCAGTTAATCATCGTGACAGCAGCGCGCTGGCGCGCATGGCCGGTGATGTCCCGCAGCCGGCGGATCGACGCCTGCATCAGGCGATCGAAAAAGTGATAGATGAGTTCTTCAGCGGGCTGAAGCAGGTTTTCCCTGCCTCAGTCAGCACGGTCTGGCGGGATCCGGCAGACGAAGCCGCCGCTAAACGTCAGTGGATAGCCGCCTTAGCGGAGAACGGCGTGACCAGCAAACAGCAGCTTTCAGCCGGCATGCGCCAGGCGCGCGCCAGCGGCTCGCCATTTCTTCCATCACCGGGCCAGTTCATCAGCTGGTGTAAACAGGACGCTTTCGCCGCTGCGGGCCTGCCGGATGAAGAGACGCTCTATAGCAGGGTGATGACCTACTGCGCGCAGCGTGGCGACTATGCCTCTCCGGAGCACTATCCGTGGAAGAGCAACGCCGATTACTGGATGGTTACCAGCCTCTGCAGCCTGATGCGCGCGAACAACCTGAGCGAGTCTGAGCTGCGCATTACGTGCCGCTCTGAGCTGCGCAAAATGTCTGCGCGGATCGAGGCCGGTGAAACAATTCCGGAGCCGCGCAGGCAGCTGCTGAAGGCTGCAATGCCCTCCACCCCGGAAAAGGCGAGGGAGGGCGTGGCCCTGCTGCGCGCTACGCTGAAAGCAAAACGCACTACAGCATGATGCAAAGGATTCAGCACGACATCGATATCCCGCTGTGGCGGCAGATGTACCGCCGGGATAAAACAGGCGAACTGATTAAGCAAAGAGAGGCAGTATGAGCTTAGAAGCAACGGTTAAGTATCATTTTCCGAAGGGGCAGAACTTTAGCGGAACAGCACCGCAGACGTCGCCTGATACGCTTACCGGCATCGACTATATCGCCGCCATAGGTATGACGCAGAGCCGCGTTCAGCTCGGTTACAGCGCTTTCATGGGGAAGATGGGCGTCAGTGAAATCGACGCAGCACGGGCCGTCTCCCTGCTAACTGATTTTGCACTGCAGAGCTGCGATAAGGTTGCCGCCTTTCGCAAGCTTGATGCCGGTGTCAGAACGGCAGTTATGCAAACGCTCGCCGCTTATGCCTGGCTCGATTACTGCCGCAGCGCCGCCAGCGTGAAGCCGTGCGAATGCTGTCAGGCCACCGGATTCATCGAGGCAGAGGTGTTTTCAATGAAATCGCCTCTGCACGGCGGCCTCACCAGAAACGTCAAAGAGGCCGTACGCGTGCTCTGCGGGGCGTGCAAAGGCAAGGGCGTCGTATCAACTGCATGCCGCGACTGTAACGGACGCGGACAGGCAGTGCTAAAAGCGGCAACGGAAAAGCAGGGGGTGCCGGTGAAGGGTGAGTGCAGGCGCTGCTGCGGGCGCGGCTACGAGCGCATACCCTCAACCGGGGCGTATAAGGCAATTTCAGAATTCACCGGCGCTATCAGCCTGGACACATGGAAGAAGAGCGGTAAGCCATTTTACGATCGGCTTATTACTAAGCTGGAAGCTGAGGAAACCCGCGCAGATGCCGCGCTGAAAAGCGCCACTGAATAGCACCCTAAAAAATAGTGTATTAAATTATCGCAGGCTATTTACTTTTCCCGAACCCGGGGGTATACTTTTCAACAGTTGAAGTTGCGTGATGATGTTCAGCCCGCAAACTAAATCAGCTTTCATCACTCTGTGATAATAAAAGAGCCCTGCAGATTCACACGCTGCGAGGGCTTTTTTTATGGGCATCTGAAATATATGACGCCGGTTTCAGGGAGGAATAATGAGAATTCTGTGCGCCCTTTTAATCGTGCTGTGCGCGCCATCTTTTGCTGTGATATCGGATGCGCAACGCGCAGCTAACGATCTGTGCGAAATGGAATGGCGTATAACTGACCGATCAATGTCGACCCATCTCAGCACCAGGCAAATAGTGTCAGAAGAAGTTCAGGCGTTTGAAGCGGATGGGCACGCTCTTTCCGACTACGCTATTGAAAAAGATGACTTCATAAGCGTCTCTGTAAAAGGCGCAGAAACCTACAGAAAGATGGCTAAGGATGTCAGCTATCCCTATGCAGATACAAGAGATTTTTTGCGGGGAAGAATGATGCCGCTGTGTATCAAAAACGTTCTGGAAACGCTTAAAAAATAATCCTGAATAGTTTATTTCCTTTTCTAAAGGCACTGCTTCGGCGGTGCCTTTTTCGTTTCCGCCCCCGCCACTCAATGCGACATCAATGCTATCCGTTGTGGCGGAGGGCCTCTTTTCTTCTGTTGATCAACAGCACCTGTCCGATCGGACGGCGTCTGCGAGCACTCAAACTATGAGCAAACTTGTTACTGGTGTTGCCCTGGGCACGTCCGGGGGCACCATTCTTAACGGTGTACTCACCAGCCTGAGTCCTGATGAGTGGTCTGCCATCGGCGTACTGGCAGGTATTGCCGGCATCATCATTACAGGGCTCATCAACTGGTACTTCAAACGCAAGGTCGCCAACGCTCAGGTAAAAGCACTTGAGAAATATGGTCCGGCCGTAAAAGTGGAGGAGGATTGATATGACTATGTCCGGCAGCGTGCGCAGAAAACTGATCGCCGCCGCAGGTGGCGGCTCCATGCTGATTGCCACCCTGTTTCTTGGCGGAAAGGAGGGAGCGGAAGGGCGTACTTATAAAGCTTATCAGGATGTGGCCGGCGTCCGGACCGTCTGTGACGGGCATACCGGCAGCGATATCATCAGCGGCAGGCAGTATAGCGATAGCGACTGCGATCGGCTGCTGCAAAACGATCTCCGGTCCGTTAAAAAGGTGGTCGATGGCGTAGTAAAGGTTCCCCTGAGTGAATACCAGCGCGCATCGCTATACAGCTTTGCCTATAACATCGGCCCGTCTGCTTTCACCCGCTCCACTCTGCTCAAAAAACTCAACGCTGGCGATCGGGCTCAGGCCTGCGAAGAGCTGCGCCGCTGGGTCTATGCCGGTGGCATAAAATGGCGCGGGCTGATGCATCGTCGCGACATGGAACGCGCTTTGTGCCTGGCGGAGAGTAGTGATGATTTGGCTGATAAATAACGGGCATCTGGTTCTCAGGCTCTTCCTTATGGCGACGGTTGTGATATCTGCCGCCGTTGCCAGTCACTATCACTCGCGAATGTTGCAGGCGCAGGAGGAGATCTCCCGGGCAGTCCAGGCCCGGAAAAAGGCGGAGTCAGTAACCAGCAACCTCATTACCGCAGTAATGCTCTTTAACGATATCGCAAAGGCTGCTCATCATGATCGATATCAAAACGACGCTGAAAGCGAGAGGCGCGTTGTCTACATCAGGCAGGCGGTTAAAGAGGATGCGTGTTCCGCTCACTCTGTTCCTGCTGATGTGGCTGACAGCCTGCGCAGACACAGAGAAAGAATACGTTCAGCTTCCGGCAATGCCCGTTCCGGCAGAGCTGCTGGCTGACTGCGAAATCCCCCCCGTACCCGATCCTATGACCTGGGGCGACAGCCTCGAACTTAACGAAAGGCTTATGACGTCGGTTGAAAACTGCAACCGGGATAAGCGCGCCATAAGAAAAATTGAATCGCTCCGGTAACTCATCAGGCGATTTTCTCACTATCTGCATTTTGCAGGTTATTTACCTTAACCGAAAAATAAAGCTTCTCCACGAGCAAACAGGCTCAATAAACCCTAAAAGGAAATATCATGATCGAAGTAAATTCATTTGCTGAACTCCGCACCACCAAACCTTCTGCATCAGGTGAAATTGCATTTCTTAAGCGCTATTACGACAGGGACTCAACCTTTAATGGTGGTGGCCGCTTTGTAGGCTTTGTCGACACAAAGGGTAAAGCCCCTGCGGATGACAGTGGCACCGTTGCGGTCTCTTCTGCCGGCGATTATTACTGGCAGCGTATTATTGATGATGTATCCGCTATTAATATTTTCCATTTTGGCGGCAAGCGCTTACGCGGCTCGGTTTCATTTGATGCCGATAACGGCGCAGTTAACCACAATGCCTGTATCAACATGTACCGCTGGGCCAGAGGCTTTGTATCACCGGTTGATGATCCGAACAAAAACCCTATCCGCGATATCGGAATACGTTTTCCTGCCGGTAAGTTTATTATTAATCCTGTCGATTTAACCGGTGAAGGCGAGCTGCCATTCTTCAATCTCTATGGCGACGACTGCGAATATGGTGTTGCACCCAGAACGATTATTACCTCGGATAAGTCAGCTAACACCGTTTTCAAAATTAAAGCGCGCCGGACGGCTATTCGCGGTATTTTCTGGGATGGTCAGGCGACCGCCGATACCACGGCAAACACCGGCGCGATTACCACTGCAATGGTAAGTAACCAGCAGCCATTTTTTGAAAATATTACCATTGAAGGCCAGTACATCAACGTCACCTGTTTTCGTGTGGAAAACAATGGTAACTCGGTGTTCAGGTTTATCGATACGCTTGATACGCGACTGGATCAGATTTACTCCAGCAATACCTATGGTCGGGTATTTGATATTACCTGGTCCGATTCACCCCAGGGTAACTGGGACCACTCAACGGCCGTGGAGCTAACCAACTCCAATTTCCAGCACGGTTATGGTGATGCCACGCTGTTTATGCCGCGCGTGGGGCAGGGCCTGATCCGTAATGTATGGATTGAACATACGCGCTTCCCTGGCGATCTGAGTAATGGTCAGTGGATCATTGATGCGCTGAGCATCGAATCCTCCATTAACCCGCTGAAGCTTAACTACTCACGTGTTCTGATGCGCCAGCTAAGCCTGCAGTCCGGTTCCAGCATTGATACCGAGCGCACCGGCTTTGCGCTGCTTTCAAACTATGAACAGGGCTGGCGCCGTGATGAGAACTTTGGCACCCAGATGACGGGTTCGATGAAGGCGGGCTGGTACTCGGGATATCGCGTCTCCAATACCAGCACGGAAGATAATTGGTTCCGCCTTGGCAAGTTCTTTTTCCCTCGTGCTAATCAGCACTGGAACATCGACATGTTGGGCAAAGCGCTGCGTGATACTCAGACACAGCCAGCTACCGCACCACTGCTTACCAACGTCTGCGGTAAAACATTGCTCAATGTTTATCGCGGAGAAAGTTCGGTCGGCGGCAATCTGCATTATGAAGGTGATTCCGGTGTCATCGACTGCATTGTTCGCACCACTGATGATAAAGGAAAATATGCTGAAGTCTGGATCAAGCTTAAAGCACAGTGTGGTGATGTAGTCATCAACCTTACTACTGATGGCCCGTCGCGGTTCGATGGCGGTGAATGTTCACTGTTTAATCCTGATTTGTCTGAAGTGACCAATCTGAATACGGATAACCGCGTTAACCTGTCAACGGTGATGAACTATCACAATGGCACCGCCGGCGTGGGTTATGACGGCAAAGTGGTTACGCTGACGTCCGATCCGGCATCGGCACCGGCCGCATCAGCCACGGCGGCGGGTTACATTACCGTCAGGATTAACGGCGTTAACCGCAAGCTCGCCTATTTTTAACCGCCTGAGAGAGTATTGCGGCAGGTAAAAAAGAGCCTGAACGAGAGTTCAGGCTCTTTTCACTCTCTGTTTTGATCCCAGGTCTCGACAGGTGCCCATCGTATCAGCGTGGGCAGCACGGCGGCGTTCTTGTGCGTTTATAGTTATTCTCCTGTCAGTTAGCTTTGATTGAGCGTTGCCGCGCACCAAAGCTTACTGCTTTGTATGTTTGCGCTTTTTCAGCGCCTGATGTTAAGGAGCGGCGGGACTCAGTTCCGTGCCCCTGCGTTGCTTCAGCGTGCTGCTGATGAGATTAAATGCATCTGATATGTGATTTTATTTTTTTTCAGACGTAAAAAAACCCGCGTTACACGGGCGTAAATTCGTTCAATAAGGGCAAATCATTTGTCAGCGTTAGCTGACGACAGTAAGGATATGCGTTCAGTGTTACTTAAGGAAACAACCATTCGACAAATTACTCTGCATGGCACGCATTGCATAAAAAAGCCCGCTTAGCGCCGGCTTTAAGAGGAAGCATAGTAGCTCAATAGAAGAAAAAGCCCGATAAACCGACATCCCGACCCCGCAAGTGTTAATGTGGTTAGCAGTTACAGATGGGGGATTATGGAAAATGACAATGACAGAGTGGAATTGATAGCTAATGCCATTTTGAAAGCAGCACTCGAACTCGCTGACACCGGGGCTGAAACCACAATCGAAGAGTTGCTGGGCAGGCTTGAGCCTACCGGCGAGCAACCAATGATGTCTTCATGGCAGATGTATACCGCGATGCCATAGTGATCATTAAGAAAGGCAAGTTATAAACATAAAAAGCCCGCTCAGTGGCAGGCTTATGGGTGAGGGAGCATGAAAAACCAGGATGCGATCCGGATATTTTTTACAGTTCAGGCTTCATTTTCCCAAATACTTTCTCAATATCAGCTTCATATTCTTCTTTGTTATCACTCATGGCCGCCACGCCCGGGAGCTTAACGATGTGCTGCCTGAAAGATTTGACGCCGATTTCGGAAAGAAACAAGTGTAACTTATTGATCGCTAAGCTGTATCGATGTAAATGCCTTAGCGTGTGCAATGCCGCATTTCTGCGGCCTTATCTTATCTAAACGCTCTTTCCGGCTACTAACCCGTAGTAAACGCTATCACGACATTCACAAAGCCAGCAGCTAACAGAACAAAGCCCGGAACGAGGTAATTTTTGTCCCGCTTATTGCGCGCCAAATAGAACATTGCGAACGCAATGCAAAACATCGGAATTGATATCTTCGCAAAAACTGACATGCCATCTCCTTAGCTAAAATTTTCTTCCTGCTATCAAACAGTAAACCAGACGCATTTTCGTCCCGATCGCCAGGCCCGGCACCTTACATTTTAGTTACCGTTAACCGGCACCACAGCTTATTGATTATCTCGGCGGTACAGCGCCCACTCCTCGATACGCTCCCCACCCGGAAGGGTGCAGTAACCTGAATCACCATCAGGACCTTTAACTATGTCTGGTTTACCCCCCATTTTTTCACAATAAACTGAGGCAGGGTTAGACATGCCTGTTTGCTGAGGCTTGTCTGTCCGGGACGAGCATGCTGCCAGTAATACACTGGAAGCAATCAGTAGAATAATTTTCATTACGGTCCTTATTTAAAGTCTATTGAATGACTTTAACTCAAACCTGAATTAACCAGCCAGTGTTAATTCACATGTGATTTACTGATATATGAGCAGACCAGGGGTGGAGGCTTAAAAGAGCCATTCACGCGAGCCGCAGCAAATACATATCCATACCAGTCAGCAGGTTCGCAAAAGATACGCCTGGCGCATCTTGATCGGATCTCCGATCGATACTACTGTATTTATATACAGTTATTATCAGAGGAGGATTTAACCATGCCATGCGAATACCAGATAAAAGAAGCATTCGTCAGTTCCATCAAGCGCGAGCCATCAGGCCGCAGCACCGTTGCCACTTCTGACTTCGTAGAGGAGCTGGAGCGCGTTAACTGGCACTTTACGCTCAAGGCAGCCAATGACTGGATCCGGAGCCATACAACCACCTTCCGCGACGCTTCAACGCAGGAGGGCGAGAACATGACGTGGTTCCGGTTCAACCTTAACGGTGGCCTCTGAGGGGTTCCCTTCACCGGCGCAGGACTATACAGAGCCGCGGCTTAACTTTGCCAGGCTATCGATAACCGCGAGGCTATAACCTTCCGTTAACGCGCTGGTTATCTCTCAGAACATCAATAGCGGTCTGCATTGCTATTTTATTATCGCGTAACTTCTGTTTGTTTTGCTGTATCTGGAGGTATTCAAGAAGTGTGCGTGTATTGACTGGCCGTCCGGTTCTGCCGACTTCGATCACAGCATCACCGAGTATGGTTTTTACAGGAGGAAGCTGGGCAGGGTACCAGTCCAGCGTGTCTTCAGATTTCATATCAAATTTCTCAGGGACGGGCAGTATATCACATGACAGGGGATATAGCGCCCGACTATAAAAACAATCATTCCTGTTATGGTTCCTTCTCATCATTATTGTTAGAAACCTGTGAGGCAATCTTAACCAGCGCGACGCTACCTGCGCCGGCGAATGCAATCATTAGAATGATAGCGATCCAGCATGGAAAATTCATTTTGTACTGTCGCTTATGGCCTCCTGTATGAAGGCGCCATCAAGCCTGACATTGCCTGAGCAAATAGTAATCACATCAATTAGCCGTACCATGTGTTAGCGCAGGCAGTCACGAAGCATGAAGATATAGGGAAAATGATCACGGAAGGGCTGAGTTGGTCGCTTGCGCCATCTCAAAAGCTGTATGTGAGCTCATGTCTGAAGGTCATGATGTCACTGTCGAACCCGGTCGGAGGTTCTCATCCCCCTCTCACTGTGCAATATGCAAAAAAAAAGCCTGAACGTGAGTTCAGGCTCTTCTTCAAATTTGTGGCGGTGAGAGGGGGATTGATTCGCTTCGCTCACCCTGCGGGCAGCGTCGCAGGCTCCGCTGTCCGGTGAACAGAGTTCACCGTCGAACCCGGTCGGAGGTTCTCATACCCCTCTCACTGTGCAATATGCAAAAAAAAAGCCTGAACGTGAGTTCAGGCTCTTCTTCAAATTTGTGGCGGTGAGAGGGGGATTCGAACCCCCGATACGTTGCCGTATACACACTTTCCAGGCGTGCTCCTTCAGCCACTCGGACACCTCACCACATATTTTTTTGCTAACCGCACTGGGTCAACGGGGCGCTACTATAGGGAGTTAGCTGAAAAGGGTCAAGCGCTATTTTCTCCTTTTTTTCTATCTGCTTAAGCTCTGCGCAGATTGTATTAACCCTGTTCGCTTCGCGGCGATTGTCATAGAAACGTTGCGCGTCTGACACAAAAATGTCATCCCGCTGACGCAGACTTGGCAGCGAAAATAACCGGGTTGTCTCACTGATAAGGATGCTGAAGAATGAAACACTTACCTCTGCTGACGGTTTCACTGCTGGCTTCGCTGATTGCCACCTCCGCGGTGGCAGATGTTACAACATACAATAGAGCAGCAACTGGCGATTTGACGCAGCATGGTGGCGCGCGTCGGCTGAGCAGCGATCAGACTGAGGCGCTGAAAGCCTCGCTGAGTAATCAGACGGCGAAAAATGTCATTTTACTGATCGGCGACGGCATGGGTGACTCTGAGATCACCGCGGCACGTAACCTTGCAGTGGGAGCGGGCGGCTTTTTTGCCGGTATTGATGCGCTTCCGCTTACCGGGCAGTACACGCACTATTCGCTGGATAAAAAAACGCATAAACCCTCTTACGTCACTGACTCTGCCGCGTCCGCCACCGCGTGGGCTACAGGCACCAAATCCTATAACGGGGCGATTGGCGTCGACGTCAATGGCAAGGATCAAATCACGCTGCTTGAGCTGGCTAAAGCGGCCGGCAAAGCAACGGGTAATGTCTCTACTGCCGAACTGCAGGATGCTACGCCAGCGGCACTGATGGCGCATGTTACCTCACGCAAATGCTACGGCCCGGAGAAAACCAGCGAACTCTGCCCGGGCAACGCCTTAGAACAGGGCGGCCGCGGCTCAATTACCGAGCAAATGCTGCTGACCCGGCCGGATGTGGTCCTGGGCGGCGGTGCAAAGAGCTTTAACGAGGTGGCTAAAGCAGGCGACTATAAAGGCAAAACGCTGTATGAGCAGGCGCAGGCGCGCGGCTATCAGCTGGTAGAAAACCTGGACGCAATGAACGCGGTACAGCAGGCCACCCAGCAGCAGCCTCTGCTGGGGCTGTTTGCGCCGGGCAATATGCCGGTGCGCTGGCAGGGTCCCAAAGCCAGTTATCATGGCAACATCGATAAACCGGTGGTGACCTGTGAGGTTAATCAGGATCGTCCGGCATCGGTGCCGACGCTGGCGCAGATGACAACAAAAGCGATCGACCTGCTGAGCAAAAATGAGAAAGGGTTCTTCCTGCAGGTCGAGGGCGCTTCAATCGATAAACAGGATCACGCGGCTAATCCGTGCGGCCAGATTGGCGAAACGGTCGATCTCGACGAAGCGGTCCAGGTGGCGCTGGCCTATGCCCGCGAACATGGCGATACGCTGGTGGTGGTCACCGCCGACCACGCGCACAGCAGTCAGATTGTTGAGAACGGCACCAAAGCGCCGGGCCTGACCCAGGCGCTGAACACAAAAGATGGTGCGGTAATGACCATCAGCTACGGCAACTCGGAAGAGGATTCGCAGGAGCATACCGGTGCTCAGCTGCGCATTGCTGCTTACGGACCGCACGCGGCAAACGTGGTGGGGCTGACCGATCAGACCGATCTGTTCTTCACGCTAAAAAATGCGCTGGCGCTTAAATAAGCGGATAGCAGACAGAAAAAATCCACGCTGCGGCGTGGATTTTTGTTATTACCGGAGCAGCATCACCCCAGCACTTTGCTGAGAAACGCCTGAGTACGCGGATTTTGCGGCCGGGTGAACAGCACATCCGGCGTGTCCAGCTCCTGAATGATCCCCTGATCCATAAACATCACGCGATCTGCCACTTCGCGCGCAAACCCCATTTCATGCGTGACAATCACCATGGTCATGCCTTCCTGCGCCAGCATTTTCATGACGCTCAGCACCTCGCCGACCAGCTCAGGGTCGAGCGCGGAGGTCGGCTCATCGAACAGCATGATCTCCGGCTCCATCGCCAGCGCCCGTGCAATAGCAACGCGCTGCTGCTGGCCGCCGGATAAGCTGTTTGGCCAGGCGTGCATCTTATCGGTTAAGCCCACCTTCTCCAGCAGCGCTTTAGCCTGTTCTGTGGCCTGCTGGCGCGACAGTTTGCGCACATCCATCGGCGCCATAATCAGGTTTTCCAGCACGGTCATGTGCGGGAACAGATTGAAGCGCTGAAACACCATACCCACGTGTTGACGCAGCGTATTGATGCGGGTTTTGGGATCCTGTACCTCAAACCCGTTCACCACCACGCGACCGCCGTCAATGCTTTCAAGCCCGTTCAGGCAGCGCAGGAAGGTGCTTTTACCGGAGCCGGACGGACCGATAACGCACAATACTTCCTGCGCCGGAATGTCACAGCTGATGCCGTTCAGCACCTGGTTTTCACCAAAGTTTTTCTGCAAGTTTTCAACGTGGATCACTTTTGCCAAACCTCTTTTCCATGTAACGAACCAGCAGCGACAGCAGGAAGGTGAATACCCAGTACACCAGCGAAATCACCAGATAGGGCTCCCAGTAAGTCGCATAGGCGCCTGAAACCGTACGGGCAGCATACGCCAGATCGGCGAGGCCGATCGCTGACGCCAGCGATGAATCCTTAACAATAGCGATCGCGTTGTTGCCGAGCGGCGGCAGCATGCGGCGAAACGCCTGCGGCAGGATCACTCTGCGCATAGTGCGACCATATGGCATGCCGAGCGATCGCGACGCTTCCATCTGGCCGCGATCGATCGACTGGATCCCGGCGCGAAAAATCTCTGATACGTAAGCGCCTGCATTAAGAGTGATGGCCACAACGCAGGAAAGAAAAGCGCCATAGTTGGCGCGCAGCTCGCGGGCAAACTCTGCCGGCATAATGCCGTTCGCCACCAGCACGCCGTCGCGCGGATTGATAAATAGCGGGATCAGCGCAAAGTGCACGACCATAATCTGCACGAACAGCGGCGTGCCGCGAAAAGCGCTGATATAGATGCGCACCGGCCACTGAATGCCGTAATGCAGTATATATTTCCACGGGCCGTGCGGCGCCGACGCCAGGCGGCCTAAGCCTAGCGTCAGGCCCCACAGGGTGCCCGTGATCACACAGATAAGCGTGCATTTGAGGGTCATCATCGCGCCGTCGATAAACAGCGGCATATATTCCCCGATGATTTCCCAGCGGAAGCCAGTCATAAAAACGTCCTTATTGTGCCGCGCGAGCGCGCGGCGACGGGAAAATTACTGCGCGGGAAGAGCAGGAACGTTGCTGTCGAACCAGGTCGCGTAAATTTTCGCATAGGTGCCGTCGGCAATGATTTTTTGCAGGCCGGCGTTGATCTTGCTGCGTAATTCATCGTTGCCTTTTGCTACCGCGATGCCGAAATACTGGCGCTCAAACTTGTTATCAGAAACCAGTTTGAACTGCTTTTCCGGATGCGTTTTTATGTAGTATTTCACCACGCCAACATCCCCCACGGCCGCGCCAATACCATCTTCATACAGCTCCTGCAGCATCAGCGGCGTATTATCAAAACGTTTAATCGCCGTGCTGTTTTTGCCCAGCACATCGGAGACCACGATATCGCCGGTACTGGAGTTCACCACGCCTACGTTCAGGTTCTTCAGCGACGCCAGTGACGATACGCTGGCGGTTTCCGGTACCACAATAGCCTGTTCAGCCGGGAAGTAGGGCGCGGAGAAATCCACCATCTGTTTGCGCTTATCGGTGATGGTAATGCCGGAGATAATGATGTCGCGATCGCCCGAATTGAGTGTGGCAAAGATGCCTTCCCACGGGGTATTGACCAGCTTAATATCAAAATTTTCCGCTTTGGCGACGGCCTTGATAATGTCGATATCAAACCCTTCCAGCTGCTTCTGCGCGTTTTCAAATTCGAACGGACGGTAAGTGCCGCCAGAGCCGACAACATAGGTAACGGCCTGCGCCGCCGTGGCTGACAGTGCCAGCACTAAGCCCAGCAGGGCTGAACGGGTAAACATAGTGATTCTCCTGGAGAAGGGACAAGGTGCGTAATTTATGCAAATTTAATGCATAAAAATACACATTGCTGCATGCTCTGGCAAGCGGAATAGTCAGCGCTGAGGACAATATTCATCAAAGCGTGAAGGGGGGCATCCGCCCGTTGTGGCACAGTGCGGAACGCAGGAGAGCAGCGCGTCCGGCCGCAGGTCACGCTTTGCGCAATGGCGCACAGATAATGCGCATGGCAATCGCGCTGGCGAGAGGAAACAGCGCCAGCAGTAGCCACGGCAGCCGTGCCGCCTCTGAGGGTTCGCGCGCCTGTTCCAGCACGCCTCCCAGCAGGACGTTACCCAGCAATACCGCCACGCCACCGGCAGTGGCCAGGGCGCCATAGTGCGCGCCTAGCGATGACGGCTCCGCAAACCACGGCACCAGGTCTTTTGCCGCCGGCACCAGCAGCATCTGTCCCAGCGTCAGCAGCGTGACAAAAGCTGCTGCGGGCAGCAGGCGTAGCCAGCCTGCGGCGGGAGTAGCATCAGCACACAGCGCTACGCTGAGAAATGCCACGGTAATCAGCGCAAAGCCCCACGGCACAACCCGCGCCGCGCCGGTGTGGCGGGCGAGACGCGCCAGCGGCAGCTGCAGCGTAATGATCAGCAGCGAGGCCAGCATAAACAGCGGCGCCAGATCGCTCTCCTGACCGCCGGCGCGCTGGATCTCCACCGGCAAGGCCAGATAGAGCTGGTTATAGCTCAGCAGCCAACTGCTGTAAGCGATAATAAATGCTACAAAGCGCGGCTGGTGAAAGGTGCGCCACCACGGCACGATCTGCAGCGAAGCGCGGCGTACTGGCGCGGCGGGCAGGGTGAAAAAGAGCACAATCATCGCCAGTACAAATACCGCCGCGCCGGCATAGGCGATCTGGCGAAAACCGTAGCCGGTCAGCAGCGCGCCCGCGGCCGGACCGATAACGGCACCCAGTTCACCGCAGACGGCAAACAGGGCGAACCACTCTGCCCGGCTGCGTTTACCTTCAGCTTCACTCTGCGTACCCGCTTTCGCCAGCAGCGCTTCAATAGAGGGCGAAAACAGCGCGCCGCCAATACCGGTCAGACAGGCACCCATGATAACCGGCGTTAAAGATTCACCGCCTGCCAGCAGCAGATAGCCGCTGATACGCACTATGCAGCCTGCCAGCACCACACGCCGGGCACCAAAGCGATCGGAGAGCGCGCCGCCGAGCAGAAACATACCCTGCTGACAGAAGGTGCGCAGTCCCAGTATCAGCCCGACAAGCGTGCCTGAGAGCGCCAGATCGTCGCGCAAAAAAATGGCCAGGAAAGGCACCACGGCGTAAAAGCCAAGGTTGAAAATAAACTGGCAGCCCGGCAGCAGAGGCAGCCAGAGCCGCGTGGCGGGCCGGGGCACAGACATGAAGGTTTCCGTCAGGCGATATAGTGAATGTGTTTACCGCTGTGGTAAGGGGAGTTTTCAATTTTTGCCCGCACGCGGAAAACATCCCACAGCAGATCCTCATTCAGAATCGCCTGCGGCGTGCCGGTGGCAACAATCTCTCCCTGCTGCATCACAATCAGCGTATCGCAAAACATCGAGGCGTGATTGAGATCGTGTATTGCGACGATGCTGGTCACCGGCAGTTCGCTGATCAGTTTCATTAACTGCATCTGGTGATGAATATCGAGGTGGTTGGTCGGCTCGTCCAGCAGAATTTCGCTCGGCATCTGCGCCAGCGCCCGCGCAATATGCACCCGCTGCCGCTCACCCCCGGAGAGGCTCTGCCAGCCCTGTTCACTTTTCTCTACCATATCCACGCGCTGCAGCGCCGCCAGCACCGCGGCGTCATCCTGCGCACTCCAGCTGGAGAAAGGGGAGTGATGCGGAATACGTCCCAGTTTCACCACGTCGCGCACGCGCATATTGGCCTCCGTCATCCCGTGCTGCTCAACAAAGGCCACCCGGCGCGCCAGCGCTTTTTTGGCGATAAAGCGGATATCGTTGCCATCCAGCGTGACCTGTCCTGCATGCGGACGCCGCAGGCCCGCCAGCACGCGCAGCAGCGACGATTTACCGGAGCCGTTTGGCCCCAGCAGGCCCACGGTCTCTCCGCGCGCTACGTTCAGCGAGACATCATTAACAATGACTTTCCTGCCCACTTTCCACGTAATGTTTTCAGCGCAAATACTCATGGTTTATTTCCTGAGCGGTAAATGATGATGGCGAAGAAAGGAACGCCGACCAGCGCAGTAACCACGCCTACCGGCAGGCTTTGCGGCGCAATCAGCAGGCGCGAGGCGATATCCGCCAGCACCATCAGAATCGCTCCCGCCAGCGCGCACGCGAGCAGCAGGGTGCGATGCAGCGGGCCGAAGAAAAAGCGCATCACGTGCGGCACAACCAGGCCGACAAAGCCGATCGAGCCGGCCATGCTGACAATGGTGGCGGTGATCAGTGCGGTAGTGGTAAACAGGATCAGGCGCACCCGCGGTACGGCGATACCCAGCGACGCGGCGGCATCATCACCAAAGGTAAACGCATCCAGCGCGCGCGCGTACCAGAGACAGATCGCCAGCCCCAGCAGCACCACAATCAGCACCAGCTGAAATTCCGGCCAGCGCACGCCGCTAAAACTGCCCAGTAACCAGAACATCACGTCACGCGCCTGCTGGGCGCTGGCTGACGTGCTGATGGTGTAGGCGGTCACGGCATTAAACAGCTGAGAGGCCGCGACGCCGGCGAGGATGGTGCGTTCATTGCCGCTGCGCGCGCCCTTAGTGAGAAAAGCGACAAACGCAAACGCGGCAAAGGCGCCGGCAAACGCCCCCGCCGAGAGCGAAACAGCGCCGGTGCCGAGACCCAGAATAACAATGGCCACCGCGCCGGTAGAGGCGCCCGCCGATACGCCCAGCACGTAAGGCTCCGCCAGCGCGTTTTTCAGCAGGCTCTGCAGCACCGCGCCGCAGATGGCGAGACCCGCGCCGCAGCAGGCGGCAACCAGCGCCCGGCTAAGCCGGAAGTCCCAGATCACGCTCTCATAAATTCGATTGAGCGGCTCTGCCGTCAGGCCCAGACGGTTGCTGAACGCGTAAAACACGCTTCTGAGCGGCACCGGGAGTTCGCCCACGCTGATCCCCAGCGCAATGACCAGGGTCAGAAGCAGCAGCGCCGCTGCTGTGGTCACGCTGAGCATCAGCGTCTGCCGCACGGCGGTAACAGCGGAGGGCATTAATTCAGCCCCAGCTTACGCAGCTGCTCTGCCACCTGCTCCGCGCCGTAGATGGTGCGGATAGTCGGGTTCATCGCCTGGCCATCCATGACCACGATATGCCCTTTTTTCACCGCATCCAGCTGGCTTACCGCCGGGTCGCTCTTAAGGAATTTAATCTTCTCTTCGGCGCTGTCCAGCGTCCAGCGGTTACGATCGAGGCTGGAGACAACAATCACATCCGGGTTGGCAGCAATAATGCTCTCCCAGCCCACGGTAGGCCACTCGGTCTCGGTAGTAATGGCGTTATGCCCGCCCAGCACGCTGGCAATGAAACCGGAAGCGCTGTTTTTGCCGCCCACATAGGCGTCTGCCGCAGGGGAGGAGCTGGAGAACCAGAAGACAAAAGAGAGGTTACGCTTGTTTTTACTGAAGGTTTCACGCAGTGCGGCTTCACGCTGTCTGAAATCCGCAATCAGCGCCTGACCGCGATCTTCCACATTGAAGATACGTGAGAAATCGTCAATCTCTTGATACAGATAAGTCATGTCCCACAATTTCTGACGACTGCCGTACATATCACCCGCGCCTTTTTTGGTGGCGCACATGCCGGGCGACATATAGCTGTTCAGCCCCAGCGTGGCAAAATCTTCACGCTTTGCGACCTTGCTTTCCGGACCGAGCAGCAGCGGCGCCTGCGCCGGTACAAAGTCCGGGTTTTGCGCCAGAATCGATTCCAGCGTCGGGATCTCCACGGTCAGCGTTTTGATTCCGGCGTTCTGCTTCGCCAGCTGCGGCAGCACTTTTGTCGGCCAGAAAGCGCTGGCAACAATCTTATCCTGCAGCCCGAGCAGCAGCAGGATCTCCGTGGTGTTCTGTCCCAGCGCAACCACGCGCTCCGGCGCTTGGTAAACGTCTCTTTATAGCCACAGTTTTCGATGGTCAGCGGGTAGGGGGCAGCAGCGACTTGACTGGCGGCAGTAAACAGTAAAGCAAATGCACAAATGACGTTTTTCATCTAACCCTTTCTTGTTTAAAAGCGCTAATCCGTAAAGTTTATGCCCGCGATAATAATGATAATGAATTACATTATCAACGGTTGGCTATCGCCGGTGACTGCCTGACGGTAATGGCATAAGCCGCCATAAAAAAATCCACGCCAGAGCGTGGATTTGAAAGCAGTTGCTTAGCTTCGCGAGATTAACGGTGATCCCGCGAACCAGCCGGGGTCATCAGACGTTGAACAGGAAGTTCATCACATCGCCATCTTTAACGATATACTCTTTGCCTTCGGAACGCATTTTGCCCGCTTCTTTGGCACCCTGCTCACCTTTATAGGTGATGAAGTCATCAAAGGCGATGGTCTGCGCGCGAATAAAACCTTTTTCAAAATCGGTGTGAATTTTACCGGCGGCCTGTGGGGCAGTGGCGCCTACCGGGATGGTCCAGGCGCGCACTTCTTTAACGCCAGCGGTGAAGTAAGTCTGCAGGTTCAGCAGCGCGTAACCGGCGCGGATCACGCGGTTCAGACCTGGCTCTTCCAGACCCAGCTCAGCCATAAACTCATCGCGCTCTTCATCATCCAGCTCAGCGATGTCAGATTCAACGGCAGCACACACCGGCACCACTACCGAGCCTTCTGCTTCAGCAATAGCGCGTACCTGGTCAAGGTACGGGTTGTTCTCAAAGCCATCTTCATTGACGTTGGCGATGTACATGGTGGGCTTCAGCGTCAGGAAGCTCAGGTAGCGAATAGCGGCTTTTTCATCAGCGTCCAGCTTCAGGGCGCGCAGCATACCGGCGTTTTCCAGGTGTGGCAGGCACTTCTCCAGCGCAGCCAGCTCCGCTTTCGCGTCTTTATCACCGCCTTTGGCTTTTTTCTGGCAGCGCTGGATGGCGCGCTCACAGGTATCAAGGTCAGAAAGCGCCAGCTCAGTATTGATGATATCAATATCCTCCGCCGGGTTAACTTTGCCTGAGACGTGAATAATGTTCTCATTCTCAAAGCAGCGCACTACGTGACCAATCGCTTCAGTTTCACGGATGTTGGTCAGAAACTGGTTGCCGAGGCCTTCGCCTTTCGATGCGCCTTTTACCAGTCCGGCAATATCCACGAACTCCATGGTGGTAGGCACCACGCGCTGGGGTTTAACAATCTCGCTCAGCTGATCGAGGCGCAGATCGGGCATCGGTACTACGCCAGTGTTTGGCTCGATGGTGCAGAACGGAAAGTTCGCTGCTTCGATACCCGCTTTGGTCAGCGCGTTAAACAGGGTAGATTTACCAACGTTTGGCAGGCCCACGATACCGCATTTAAATCCCATGATCTGATTACCTTTCTCACTGAGGGTGGCACACCGCCGGGCGGTACGCCTGATTCAAAAAATTTCGCGCATTATACACAGAATTGCCCGGCGCGGCGCGGGAATTGCCTTAGCCCGCTTTGAAAGCGTGCAGACGATTCATCGCTTTAATCTTATCCTCTTTCAGCCACAGCTCCGTGCAGCGCACCGCTTCATCAACCGCGTCATCAATCAGCTTCTGCTCGCTGGCCGGCGGTTTCCCCAGCACAAATCCGGTCACCTTGTTGCGATCGCCAGGATGACCGATGCCTACGCGTAAACGGTGAAAATTATTGTTGTTACCCAGCTTGCTGATAATGTCTTTCAGGCCGTTATGCCCGCCGTGCCCGCCGCCCTGTTTAAATTTGGCAACGCCCGGCGGCAGATCCATCTCATCATGCGCCACCAGAATCTCTTCAGGCGTAATGCGGTAAAACGTGGCCATTGCCGCCACCGCTTTACCACTGAGATTCATATAGGTGGTCGGCACCAGCAGCCGCACATCATTCCCGGCCAGAGCCAGGCGCGCCGTATAGCCAAAGAATTTAGGCTCCTCTTTTAGCGCCTGATTATGGCGGCTGGCCAGCAGATCCAGATACCACGCGCCGGCGTTATGACGCGTCGCCGCATATTCGGCACCGGGATTTGCCAGTCCCACAATCAGTTTAATGCTGCTCACAATAGTTATCCTGTTCTCCTGCAGAAAGGTGGCTAGTTTACTGTCTGCTGAGAGGGATGACAAAGATTGTCAGGCAAAAGTAGTGTCAGGGTGTGATTAGTCAATTTCTATATAAAACAAGATGCTGCAGGTAAATTTTTGTCATTTGCACATTGTGTTGTGTGATCCTGGGCGCAAAATGTCCCGCTATCATTGCCTAAACTTATGACAGGTTAACGTTATGTGCGGTTTTTTACTTTGCTCATAAGGATGGAGGTGATTCATGAAACGTCATCAATGCCGCGTTATAGGCAATAGCCTGATGTGTCTGGGACTGCTGACCATGGTTGCAGGCGTCGCCTCATCCGTAGTCAATCAGCTGCCGTCAGTGAATATGCCGCCTCTGCTGGCCAGCGGAGCCATGTTTGGCATATTTATCGGGGCACTGTTGTGGCTGGCGGGCGCCCGCGTCAGTGGTCGCGAGAAGATTGAAGATCGTTACTACTGGCATCGTCACCATGGCGACGTCCGCTGTCGTCGTAACCATACGCCACATTAAATCGCCATTTCAGTAATTGGCTGTGGCC
Source organism: Pantoea eucrina (assembly GCF_002095385.1). Lineage (GTDB taxonomy): Bacteria > Pseudomonadota > Gammaproteobacteria > Enterobacterales > Enterobacteriaceae > Pantoea > Pantoea eucrina. Next base: position 33,573 of record NZ_MIPP01000005.1, read on the forward strand.
GGGCAACGTAGCATTCTGTCCGGTTGCGGCCGTGGGCTTTCGCGCGATAGAGCGCTTCATCAGCCAGCGCCAGCAGCGCCGGAAACTGACTGACGGTCGGATCGGCCGGCGCATAGCCAATGCTGACGGTATAACCGATGCCGGCCGGCTGCGACCGCTGCGTTGCCACGCGAATAGCTTCGCACACGCGCTGCACCTGTGCACTGTCGCCTGTCACCAGCGCGGCAAACTCCTCGCCGCCGAGCCGGGCGAAATAGCTTTCTGCCGGCATTTGCGCCTCAGCTATCTGACAAAAGTCGATTAACACCCGGTCACCCTGCAGGTGGCCGTAGCGGTCGTTAATACTCTTAAAATGGTCAAGATCGAACAGCACCGCGCTAAACCCGGCGGCAGAGGAGACTCTGGCCCGCCGCAGCAGCACATTATCCGCCTGCTCAAACAGCGCGCGCCGGTTCCATGTGCCGGTCAGCGGATCGCGCAGTGACGCCAGCCTGTGCGCCACCTGCGACCGTTCATTCACCATCGCCAGCAGGGTAAAGGTCAGGCCAATCACAAACAGAATCGACTCAAGGATCACGTAAATCGAGAAACCCGAGCCGCCAATGGCGCCCGGCAGGCGGCTGGCCACGGCGTCATCGAGAAAAATCCGCGCAAGATGAAAGCCGAGATGGATCCACAGCAGCGTCTGCGCAGGCCAGAACGTCACTTTCAGCATGCTGCGCGCGCGCCACAGCAGAGTGATAAACGCTGCGGTGTAGAGTATGCAGAGCAGGCAGAGCACCAGCACCCGCAGTGGCTGACTGTGATAGAAAGCGGGCAGCAGGCAAAGCAGCGCCCAGAGCAGCGCGCCACCGGGCCACAGCAGGCCAGCGGGTCGTTTACAGAAAGTACGAAATGCGCACAGCAGCGTACCGTAAGCCAGCATAACTATGACATTGCCCAGCGCAACCGGAAGAAACTGCAGGCCGGCACTGCGCAGGCTGCTGAGAAACACCGCGCACAGCGTCAGTATCAGGGTCAGCGTGGTAAAGCCCAGCACGCGATCGTACTGAGCGCCGACCCAGGCAAATATCATAATGATGCTCAGAAACCCCAGCACATAAAGCTCGCAAACAAACAGCGTATAAATATCGAGCGTCATGGCAGTGGGCGTTCCCGGAAAAAAGTGGAGCTGAAAATAGCACTATTTCCGGGGCTGCTGAAGTGCCGGACAGCGCGAAAGTGAAAAAGAGCAGAAGGCAGGGGAAATAGTGCACAGACTGAAAATTTATCGGGCGAAGCGCGCGGGAAAAAGCAGCTTCAGCAAGGCAGGAGGAAGCGGATAAGCATAAAAAACCGGGCGCGAGGCCCGGTTAAGCGTGAACAATTAATGTTCAAACATAGCAGAGATAGATTCTTCGTTACTGATACGACGAATAGCTTCAGCCAGCATGCCGGAAAGCGTCAGCGTGCGCACGTTTGGCAGCGCTTTCATCTCTTCCGAGAGCGGGATGGTATCGCAAACAATCACTTCATCAATCACGGACTTGCGCAGATTTTCAACCGCGTTGCCTGAGAAGATAGGGTGGGTGGCATACGCGAATACGCGCTTGGCACCACGCTCTTTCAGTGCTTCAGCCGCTTTGCACAGCGTACCGCCGGTGTCGATCATATCGTCGACCAGCACGCAGTCACGGCCTGCGACATCACCAATAATATGCATAACCTGAGAAACATTCGCGCGCGGGCGACGTTTGTCGATGATAGCCATATCCGTGTCATTAAGCAGTTTGGCAATTGCGCGGGCGCGCACCACACCACCAATATCCGGGGAAACCACGATAGGGTTTTCCAGGCCAAGCTGCAGCATATCTTCCAGCAGAATCGGGCTGCCGAAGACGTTGTCTACCGGCACATCAAAGAAGCCCTGAATCTGTTCGGCATGCAGATCAACGGTCAGCACGCGATCCACGCCGACGCTGGAGAGGAAGTCAGCCACCACTTTAGCGGTGATCGGTACACGCGCTGAGCGCACGCGGCGATCCTGACGGGCATAACCGAAATAGGGGATAACAGCGGTAATTCGACCAGCAGAAGCCCGACGCAGCGCGTCGACCATCACAACCAGCTCCATCAGATTATCGTTGGTGGGGGCACAGGTGGACTGGATGATGAAAATATCGCCACCGCGTACATTTTCGTTAATCTGTACACTTACTTCGCCGTCGCTGAAACGACCGACAGCGGCGTCTCCGAGGCTGGTGTAAAGGCGGTTGGCAATACGTTGTGCTAGTTCCGGGGTGGCGTTACCAGCAAATAGCTTCATATCAGGCACGAGAAGAACCTCAGGCTTGGACGTCCAGAGAATGAACCGCTCAAACATAACCGGCGAATATGTTTGAGCCTGTTCATACGGTGTGTTAATGCGCAACGTGCCGTATCTGGAACGGGTAATACGGTCACGTAAACGCTTAAAGCCCGGAAAGGGTTTGCTGCAACGGCGAGAGGTTAAGCCCGCGCGCCACAAATCCGCGAATCCATTTCGGGGCAAGCTCCAGCACCTGACGAGCGTCGGACTCGGTGTCAAATTCAGCAAACACGCAAGCGCCGGTCCCGGTCAGGCGCGACGGCGCGTATTCTAGCAGCCAGGAAAGCAGCGCATCAACCTCACGAAAACGTTTTCTTGCCACAGCTTCACAATCATTGTGAAAAGGCAGGCTCAACAGTTCATCTAATGTGCGTATCGGTGAATTGCGCGTCAGATCGGGATCGCGGAAGATATCGGGCGTGGCGATACTCACGCCCGGATGCGCCACCAGATACCACTTTTCTGGCGGCGAGGCGGGCTGCAGCAGCTCCCCGACGCTTCGGCAAACGCAGCGTGGCCGCGCACAAACACCGGCACATCGGCACCCAGCGTGACGCCAAGCGCAGCCAGTTCATCTGTGCTCAGCCTGCACTGCCACAGGTGGTTCAGCGCCACCAGCACCGTGGCGGCATCCGAGGAGCCGCCGCCCAGCCCGCCGCCCATCGGCAGTTTTTTTTCCAGCGCAATCTGCGCGCCCGCGCGATCGTCAAGCGTGCCTTTTGCCACCGCCGCCTGCTTCAGCGCCAGCGCCGCGCGTACAATCAGATTGTCAGCGTCCGCCACGCCGGCCAGCGGCGTCAGCAGGCTGATGCGCCCGCTGCGGTCCGGCGTCATCTCCAGCGTATCGCCGGCATCAAGAAACTGAAACAGCGTTTGCAGATTGTGGTAGCCGTCAGCGCGCTGGCCGGTAATGTAGAGAAACAGATTAAGTTTTGCCGGAGCGGGCCAGGTGGTCATCATTGCAGGGTCCAGCTATCCATACGCAGTTTGATACGCTGGTCACCTTCGGTCAGCTCCAGATTAGCGGGCAGAGAGGGCGTGACTTTCGTGTCGTAGTCGCCGATAGCGACGTGCCACTGCTGGCCGTTGCGGCTGTAGCTCAGGCTTTTCAGCTGGTAGCTATTATTGAGCTGATAATCGGTGGCATCGCCCGGCAGACCCATCATCCACTGCCGCAGGTTGGCCAGCGGAATATCCATGCCCGTGAGCTGCGAAATCATTTTCTCAGCATCGTTGCTGGTGTAGCGCTTGCCCTTGTTGTCAACAATCTGCACCACGGAGCCCTGCGCATCCAGCTGCAGTTCGGTGCTGCCCAGCGGGTTGGTCAGCAGCAGACGATAGCGGTCAGGGGCGCTCTGCTGCCAGTTGAAGCGGGCGTAGACCTTCTGTTTATCGGACAGATAAGCAAAGGCGCCGCGCGTCTGATAATGGCTGATACCGGCTACCTGCTGCTGGTGCTGTTGCCACTGCGGTGCGGTGGTAGCGGGCCCCGCGCCCTGCTGCGGTTTGTTGATGCTGCAGGCCGCCAGCAGAACGCTGGCAAGGGGTAAAAGGCGCAACAGTTTGCGCGTGGGCAATGGCATCACGTGGTCATCTCCTCAGACACGTTTTTAATTCGTAACCGATAACGCTAACTGCCCGCCTTAGAACCGTCAATGCCGGCCAGCGGAAAATTGCGCACGATCAGTTTAATCTTATCACTGTCATAGTCTTTGTATGGCTTTCCATGATCTGCCGCATCTTGTAGAATGCGCTTCACAAAACCAGACAATCAATGGGACTTCCCAGCCGCAATCACATGACGCTCCTGGCACTCGGAATCAATCACAAAACTGCTCCTGTCGCTCTGCGTGAACGCGTGTCGTTTACGCCGGACACGCTTGACCAGGCGCTAAACAGCCTGCTGTCGCAGCCAATGGTACAGAGCGGAGTGGTACTCTCTACCTGTAACCGCACCGAACTCTACCTCAGTGTAGAGCAGCAGGCGGATTTGCAGGAGAAGCTGGTACGCTGGCTATGTGATTATCATAATTTGCCGGAAGCGGACGTGCGCAACAGCCTTTACTGGCATCAGGATAACGCTGCGGTCAGCCATCTGATGCGCGTAGCCAGCGGCCTCGATTCGCTGGTACTGGGTGAGCCGCAAATCCTCGGCCAGGTGAAAAAGGCGCATGCTGACTCCTCACGCGACCGGGCGCTGACCAGCGAGCTGGAGCGTATGTTCCAGAAAACCTTCTCCGTGGCCAAGCGCGTGCGGACCGAAACCGAAATCGGCGCCAGCGCGGTCTCTGTTGCGTTTGCCGCCTGCTCGCTGGCGCGGCAGATATTTGAGTCGCTCAGCACCGTTAATGTGCTGCTGGTCGGGGCGGGCGAAACCATTGAGCTGGTCGCACGCCATTTGCGCGAGCACAGCGTAAAAAAACTGATGATCGCGAACCGCACCCGCGAACGTGCTCAGCTGCTGGCTGACGAGGTGGGTGCCGAGGTGATCAACCTCGCTGAGATTGAAACCCGTCTTTCTGAAGCTGATATCATTATCTCCTCTACCGCCAGCCAGCTGCCAATTATTGGTAAAGGCATGGTGGAGCGTGCGCTGAAAGCGCGACGTAATCAGCCGATGCTGCTGGTGGATATCGCCGTACCGCGCGACGTTGAGCCTGAAGTGGGCAAGCTGCCCAACGCCTACCTCTACAGCGTCGACGATCTGCAGGCGATCATTGAGCAGAATATGGCGCAGCGTAAAGCGGCAGCCCTGCAGGCGGAAAGCATTGTCGTGCAGGAGAGCGGAGAGTTTATGGCGTGGCTGCGCGCGCAAAGCGCCGGCGAATCGATCCGTGAATACCGCATGCAGGCAGAGCAGGTGCGCGCTGAACTGCAGGAGCGCGCGCTGGCTGCGCTGCGGCAGGGAGCAGACGCAGAAAAAGTGCTGCAGGAGCTGGCACATAAACTCACCAACCGCCTGATCCATGCGCCAACCAAATCACTTCAGCAGGCCGCCCGCGATGGCGATGGCGAACGCCTGCAGATCTTACGCGACAGCCTCGGTTTAGAGTAATCTCCGCTGTCACGACCTATCACCGGGATACCTACAATTAGATGAAAAGCTCGATTATTGCCAAGCTGGAAGCGTTACAGGAACGCCATGAAGAAGTGGAAGCGTTACTGGGCGATGCCGGCGTGATTGGCAATCAGGAACGTTTCCGCGCGCTGTCACGCGAATATGCCCAGCTGAGCGATGTGACCCGCTGCTTCCGCGACTGGCAGCAGGTGCAGGATGATGTGGATACCGCTGAAATGCTGCTTGAGGACCCGGAAATGCGCGAAATGGCGCAGGACGAACTCAGACTGGCGCGCGACAAACGCGAGGTGCTGGAGCAGCAGCTGCAGGTGCTGCTGCTGCCGAAAGATCCGGATGACGAACGCCCCTGCTTTATTGAGGTGCGTGCCGGAACCGGCGGCGACGAAGCGGCGATTTTTGCCGGCGATCTGTTCCGGATGTACAGCCGTTACGCTGAAGGGCGGCGCTGGCAGGTAGAGATCATGAGCGCCAATGAAGGCGAGCATGGCGGCTATAAAGAGGTGATCGCGCGGGTGACGGGCGAGGGCGCTTACGGGCGGATGAAGTTTGAGTCGGGTGGTCATCGCGTTCAGCGCGTGCCGGAAACTGAATCGCAGGGGCGTATCCACACCTCGGCCTGTACCGTGGCCGTTATGCCGGAGCTGCCGGAAGCGGAACTGCCGGACATTAATCCGTCCGATCTGAAAATCGATACCTTCCGCTCCTCAGGCGCGGGCGGGCAGCACGTCAATACCACCGACTCCGCTATCCGCATCACCCACCTGCCTACCGGCATTGTGGTTGAGTGTCAGGATGAGCGTTCACAGCATAAAAACAAAGCCAAAGCGCTGGCGGTGCTGGGTGCGCGTATTCACGCGGCTGAGATGGCAAAACGCCATGCGGCTGAGGCATCAACCCGGCGCAACCTGCTTGGCAGCGGCGATCGCTCCGACCGTATCCGCACCTATAATTTCCCGCAGGGACGCGTGACCGATCACCGCATTAACCTCACGCTTTACCGGCTGGATGAAACCATGGAAGGCAAGCTGGATACGCTGATCGAGCCGATCGTTCAGGAGTATCAGGCCGATCAGCTCGCCGCGCTGGCCGGACAGGATTGATGGAGATCCGCCGCTGGCGTCAGCTGGCTATGACGGCGCTGAGCGGAGGCGAAAGTCCGAAGCGGGACGCCGAGATCCTGCTCAGCTTTGTGACCGGCAAAACGCGCAGCTGGCTGCTGGCCTTTGATGAGCACCCGCTGAGCGACGCACAGCTGGCACAGCTGGAGCAGCTGCTGGCGCGCCGTCAGCGGGGTGAACCGATCGCTCACCTGACGGGCGAGCGGGAGTTCTGGTCGCTGCCGCTGCGCGTCAGTGACGCCACGCTGATCCCGCGTCCGGATACTGAAGTGCTGGTGGAACAGGCGCTGCTGCGTCTGCCTGCGGGACCCTGTCACGTGCTTGATCTGGGCACCGGCACCGGTGCTATTGCGCTGGCGCTCGCCAGTGAACGACCTGACGCGCAGATCACCGGCTGCGATCGCATTCCCGCTGCCGTTGCGCTGGCGCAGGAGAATGCGGCACGGCTGGGTCTCACCAACGCCCGCTTTCAGCTCAGCCACTGGTTTGACAGCCTGCCTGCGATCCGTTATCACCTCATCGCCAGCAACCCACCTTATATCGACATGGACGATGCGCATCTGCTGCAGGGCGACGTGCGTTTTGAGCCGCGCAGCGCGCTGGTAGCCGATGACGCCGGACTGGCTGATATTCGTTTTATCATTCACAGCGCCCCGGCGTGGCTGCAGCCGCAGGGCTGGCTGCTGCTGGAACATGGCTGGCAGCAGGATGCCGACGTGCGCACCCTGATGCTTGAGCAGGGCTATCAGCAGGTTACCACTCTCAACGACTACGGCGGCAATCCGCGCGTGACGCTTGGGCAATATGCATAAAGGGGCACTGGATGGCCAGCTGGTATCCGCAGATTAAGCAGTTTCATATTTTTATCGTGATAGTCAGCGTCAGCCTGTTTCTGCTGCGCTTTTACTGGCTGACGACCGCTTCAGGCTTGCTGCAGCAGCGCTGGGTGCGGATTGTGCCGCACCTGTGCGACACGTTTTTACTGCTGAGCGGCGCGCTGCTGGTGATAATTACTCACTTTTATCCTTTCACACCACAAGGAAGCTGGCTGACGGAGAAGCTGTTAGCGGTTATTATCTACGTCGCCTTGGGTTTTGTGGCACTGAGTCGTCGTCCGCGGAAGCTGAGCACGCGCTGGATCGCCTGCCTGCTTGCGCTGGTTGCTCTGCTGTTTGCAGGCAAACTGGCGATGACCAAAATGCCGATTTTGGGGATAGTATGACCTCATCAGTAGAATTTGATTTTAATGAATCACCGTTAAGTGAAGCGGTTATCGGTGCAACCTGCGCCATCCGCGACGATTTTTCCGCGCCTTCGGTTCAGCAGCAGCTGTCAAAGCTGGTGGAAGAAGCGCGCGACTATATCAGCAGCGCCACAGATGCCGATCTGCGGCTGGAAAAGCTGCTGGAGCTGTTCTATCGCGAATGGGGCTTTGGCGGCGCCAGCGGTGTCTACAACCTTTCAGATGCGCTCTGGATTGATAAAGTGCTGAAAAGCCGTCAGGGCACGGCGGTGTCGCTCGGCGTGATACTGCTGCATATCGCCGAGCAGCTGGAGCTGCCGCTGATGCCGGTGATTTTTCCGACTCAGCTGATTCTGCGCGCAGACTGGCTGGATGGCGAAATGTGGCTGATCAATCCGTTTAACGGTGAAACGCTCGATACCCATACGCTTGAGGTCTGGCTGAAGGGCAATATCAGCCCCACGGCCAAACTCTATACCGACGATCTGGATGAAGCCAAAACGCTCAGCGTAATGCGGAAAATGCTCGACACGCTGAAAGCGGCGCTGATGGAAGAGAAGCAGATGGAGCTGGCGCTGAATGTCAGTAAAGTACTGCTGGAAATCGATCCTGACGATCCCTATGAAATCCGCGATCGCGGTCTCATCTACGCCCAGCTGGAGTGCGAGCATATTGCGCTCACTGACTTAACCTATTTTGTTGAGCAGTGCCCGGAAGATCCGGTGAGTGAAATGATTAAAGTACAGATCCACGCAATCGAACAGAAACAGGTCACGCTACACTAAGCGTTGCCGGCATAAGGAAAGGTCATGACAGAGAAAGTAGTTAAAATTGGCGATATCGATGTCGCAAACGATCTGCCGTTTGTGCTGTTTGGCGGCATGAACGTACTGGAATCACGCGAGCTGGCGATGCGCATCTGTGAGCACTACGTGACGGTTACCGACAAGCTGGGTATCCCTTACGTTTTCAAAGCCTCTTTTGACAAGGCAAACCGCTCCTCGATTAAATCGTATCGCGGTCCGGGTCTGGACGAGGGGATGAAGATTTTTCAGGAGCTGAAGCAGACGTTCGGCGTGAAAATCATCACCGACGTCCATGAATCCTGGCAGGCGCAGCCGGTTGCCGATGTGGTTGATGTTATTCAGCTGCCAGCGTTTCTGGCACGCCAGACGGACCTGGTAGAGGCGATGGCAAAAACCGGCGCGGTAATTAACGTTAAAAAACCGCAGTTTGTCAGCCCGGGCCAGATGGGCAATATCGTGGATAAGTTTGCGGAAGGCGGTAACGATAAAGTTATCCTGTGCGATCGCGGCAGCAACTTCGGTTATGACAACCTGGTTGTGGATATGCTGGGCTTTAACGTGATGAAGAAAGTCACTAACAACAGCCCGGTCATTTTCGACGTGACGCATGCGCTGCAGACGCGCGATCCGTTTGGTGCCGCATCGGGCGGTCGCCGTGCTCAGGTTGCCGAGCTGGCGCGTGCCGGTATGGCCGTGGGTATTGCCGGCCTCTTCATCGAAGCGCATCCGGAGCCAAACAGCGCAAAATGCGACGGTCCTTCCGCGCTGCCGCTGGATAAACTGGAGCCGTTCCTGGCGCAGATGAAAGCGATTGACGATCTGGTCAAGAGCTTCCCGGCGCTGGACACCAGCAGCTGACAGCCTCTGGCAAATAAAAAGGCACCCGTAAGGGTGCCTTTTTTGTTTTCGCGGTGTATCCGGTCAGAGCATTATTGTCAGCAGATAACCGGCGAACAGCGCCAGATGTGCCGCACCGTTAAGCACATTCGTTCGGCCGGTTGAAAACGAAATATGGCACAGGATCAGAACGGCGATGAGCATGACCATATGCGGTGGCTCCAGGCCAAAAATCAGCGTCTGACCCGTCAGCGTGGCGATGATACTGACCGCGGGCACGGTAAGTGAGATTGTCGCCAGCACGGAGCCGAAAAACAGGTTCATGGCGCGCTGCACCTGGTTGGTCAGTACCGCCCGGATGGCACCCAGCCCTTCCGGTGAAAGGATCAGCAGCGCGACGAGGAAGCCGGTAAACTGTTCCGGAGCGTTAAGCTCTGTGAGCAGCAGCTCAAGCGGGTTAGCGTTCATTTTAGTCACGCTGATAACCGCAATCAGATGGACGATCAGCCAGATTGTATGCCACAGCGAGCTGTGTGCTGAAGGCTTACCGTGATGCGGATCGTCCCCCTCATCCTCATGCTCATAGACAAACAGGCTCTGGTGCGTTTTGGTTTGAATCAGCAGGAAAACGCCATACATCGCCGCAGAGATAGCCGCGATAATCAGCGCCTGTGCGGTGGTGAAATTGCCGCCCGGCAGGGCGTTCGGGAATACCAGTACCAGAATGGCAAGCGGGAAGATGGCAATCATATACTGTTTGACGCCGGCCAGATTGACGTACTGAGTAGCGAATTTTCTGCCTCCCAGCAGCAGCGCGCAGCCTACCAGCCCGGATGTGACGATCATAATGATGGAATAGAGTGTGTCGCGCATCAGTGCCGGTGCGGCGTCGCCCGTTGCCATCAGCGCAGAGATCAGGCTTACCTCCAGAATCACCACGGAGAGGCTGAGGATCAGCGAGCCGTAAGGTTCGCCCAGCCGGTGAGCCAGCACGTCAGCATGGCGCACAACGCTGAAAGCGCTGCTCAGAATAGCCACCAGTGCCAGCAGGTTGATACCGATAACCGGCAGAAGCGCTGTCTGATCGCCAAAAAAGGTCAGCACCGTCAGCGCAGCAACGGGAAGAATCAGCGAAAACTCGCTGTGTCGTGTTTTCTCATGTCCAGGCATTCACCATCCCCATTAGCAAAATGTTTAAAAACCGGCGTCATTGCCTGTTAACTATACGCATTAATTACACTGGCGCAGTGTAGCTTTTCATCACTCGCTGAACAGTTTTTTTACGCGACTTTACTTTTTGCACTTTATTGCTCCTGGTGGCTTAAACAGGAAGTTATTGTCATATTTATATTTCAATTCAGCTAAATATAAACTGCGGGTAAGCAGACAGAGCACAGAAAATGTTGTTTAACGGCTGCAATGACAGGCTTTTTTTTGCCTTATGCAGGCCACTTAAGCTATGAGCGGCAAAAGACAGCATTTGAATTTTAGCTAAGCTGTTCCAGACTTTAAGTGATACCTGATACCGGAGGAGCTATGCCTTATTCATCAACCAGCGAACTGCCGGACAGCGTGCGTCATGTGCTGCCGGCTCATGCACAAACCATTTACCAGAACGCGTTTAACAGCGCCTGGGATCAGTACAAGGATAAAGAGGATCGGCGGGGCGACGCATCACGGGAAGAGGTCGCACACAAGGTCGCCTGGGCGGCAGTAAAGCATGACTACGTGAAAGGTGACGACGACAAGTGGCATCCGAAAAAGTAGTTGCTGCTGCGGGCCTGTAGAGCCCGCATCATCCCCGGTTTTAATCCTCTCATTATTTTTTCCCGCCCGCCGATACTCTGAAACAGTTCTTTATGTGAAAAGCGTCAGGACAATCTTGAAACCGCAGCAATGAATGCATTACTGTTTCTGACTGTGCCGACGCGCGTCGTTTTCAGGATACCGGTTCGGGATCCAGGCGTGCGGGATGCCAGGGCAGTAGAGGAGATCGCAGTGTTAACCCGGGAATTCTTACTTAAAGCCGATTGCAAAACATCCTTTGGTGATATCGATGAAGCACTGCTGTGGAGCTGTGAAAAGCGCGCCGCTTCGCTTTCTGCCACGCTCGCCTGTCGGCCCGATCAAAGTCCGGTGTGGATCTTTGGTTATGGTTCGCTGATGTGGAACCCGGTGTTTGACGCGGAGGAGGTGGCTTCGGGGCGCCTGGAAGGGTGGCATCGTGCGTTCTGTCTGCGGCTCACCGCCGGACGGGGCACCGAGGCCGCACCCGGACGCATGCTGGCGCTGAAAGAGGGCGGCAGCACCAGCGGCCTGGCCTTTCGTCTGCCGGAGGCGCGCCTGCATGAAGAACTGGAGCTGCTCTGGAAGCGCGAGATGATCACCGGCTGCTATCTGCCCACCTGGTGTGAGCTGCAGCTGGAGGATGGACGCCGCGTTACCGCGCTGGTGTTCATCATGGATCCGCGTCATCCGCTATATGAGGATGACTCCTGCCGCAGTACCATTGCACCCCTGATTGCGCAGGCGAGCGGGCCGCTCGGAACCAATGCGCAGTATCTTTTCTCGCTTGAGCAGGAGCTGGTCAGACGCGGCATGCAGGAAGCCGCGCTGACGCGTCTTGCCGCTGAGGTAAGAGCGCTGCAGCAGCGCAGCGCACCTCAGGCTTAATTACCGGGGTTAATGAGCCAGGTACCAGGCTGCTTAATCGTCAGGGCCTGGCTGCGCACCTGGTCGCCATGCCGCACCTCAAGACGATAGCTGCCGGCAGCGAGATTGAGTGACGCAAAACCGCTGCTGGCGGCTTTCACATCCTGCACTTCACCATTCAGCACGACGCTTTCGCCTGAATGCAGCTGCAGATAGATGGTGGCAATGGCAGGCGTACTGGCCGCCGCCGCCGGTACCTTCGTTGCTGCCGGCGCAGCGGCTTCCGGCGCGGCTGCGACAGGCGGCGTCTCACTGTGACGCACCGTCTGCCACACGACCAGACCCACAGCCAGCAGCGCCACAGCAGCCAGCGCCACTATACCCGGCGAGACGCGCCGGCCTGCTGCACTGCCAGCGATCGGCTCAGCGGCGGCGGCGGCGGGATTCACCGCCACCAGCGGAGGTTCCGGTTCAGCGGCGGTCTCCGGCAGCCCGGCGGGCAGGGCAACAACCGGCAGCGGCGTGCTGAGCGCTTCGGCATCGCTCACCGGCAGATCGATAAGCTGCGCAAAGGCGTCGATGGTCTGCGGACGATCCTGAGGCTTCATCGCCAGCGCACAGTCGATGGCGTGCAGCAGCGGCAGGGAATAGCCTTCAGGCCGGGTGACGGCAAGCGGCTGGTAATTATCCTCAATGCAGCGCACTACGCTGACCGGCGGCGCATGGCCGGTAATCAGCGTGTGTAATACCGCCCCCAGCGCGTAGATATCGGTCCACGGACCCTGTTCAACCTCACCCTCTTCGCTATATTGCTCGATCGGCGCAAAGCCCGGCTTCAGCATGATTTCAGTTTCATCTGACAGATTGCCGATCTCTTTACGCGCTGAACCAAAATCGAGCAGTACCGGCAGCTGGTTATCCTGAATCTGAATATTATCCAGCGAGATGTCGCGATGCAGATAGCCGGCAGTATGAATGGTGTTGATGGCACCAAACAGCGGCGGAAGCAGGCGACGGATCCAGGCTTCATCAACGGCGTCAGACTGGCTCGCCTGCCACGCTTTCAGCGTCATACCGCTATAGAACAGCGTGCCCATATAGGCGGTGCCGTTCTCTTCCCAGAAGCGCAGCACGTGCAGCAGCCCCGGATGATTAAAGCGTGCCAGCAGGCGTGCTTCCTGAATAAAGCTGTTGCGGCCCGCGTTGAACAGTTTCTGAAAGCGCTCACCGCGCAGTTCAAGCGACATGTCGGCAGCGCGCACGGCCAGCGACTGCGGCATATACTCCTTGATGGCGATAAACCGTTCCAGCTGGTGATCCCAGGCGCGGTAGACGATGCCAAAGCCGCCCCCGCCCACGACGTCCCTGATTTCAAACTCGTTAAACCGGTAGCCCGCAGGCAGGGCATTAGGGATATGATTTTCGTTTGCCGACATAGTGAGTTCTCTGAACACATCCTGTAGTGCCTGTTGCCGCGGGGCAGCAGGCAGCGATCGCTGATTAATTAATGTTACGCCAGGCACCGATAGCCGGATCGGCGAGATCCGCATGCAGGGTGTCAATTAGTAACACTGTCACTTTTTGCTGTGGCATAAACTGCGGCGACCAGATGCCGCGTAAACGATCGACCTGCGTTTTCACCGTGCTGCTGTCACTGCCAGCTTTTTTATCCATCTGAATCAGCAGGGTACCGCCAAAGCGCCAGACATGCTCCCGCGCATCAAACGGCAACACCAGCCAGCTCCCGGCAGCGTCCGGCCGGGTCACAATCATTCGCTGTTTATTGACTGCGACAATTTCCAGCGGTTTGCTGCCGGTCGCGAGGCTGGCGACCGGATACCCCTGATAAAAGGTCACCGGCAGCGTTGCAGGTTCACCTTTACTCAGCAGCGTTATGCTGGCTGCGCCTTCCAGCCAGCCTTCCGTTGAGCAGCGCTGCGCCGGCGCATCAGGAATAAACAGCGAAGCACCTTTGTCGTCCCACCAGGTGCGGAAATGACAGCCGCCCGGCAGCGCAAAGTGCTGCAGCGGCGTGTTGTCCGCCGGACGGGAGAGATCCAGCGGTGCGGCGGTGGTGGCGCTGGCGCTGGCGGTTGCATCATTCAGGATAATCGGGCGCCAGTTCTGCAGTTTTGCTGCGCTGCCGTTAGCCAGCACGCTGCCTTCTTTGGTCATCATCTGCCACGGCAGCTCGTCAAGGCTGCCGCACTGGTTCGCCAGCAGCGTGCCTACCCGGGGCAGGAAGCTGGTGAGAATGCGCGTGTCGCTGCTTTTACCGGAGACAATACGTAACGGCAGCGTCTCTTTGCACCAGTCGTCGGGCGCTTTACTGGCAACATTGTCGATCCAGACCTCGAGCGCCAGGCTGGGCGAATAGACCACACGATAATCTTCTGCCTGTGCATTCTGGGCCAGCAGCAGGGCGGCAATGCCCGACAACCACACTTTCATAGGGATCCTTGCAAATCAATAGTGAGGCGGCACAAAGCGCGCCGCATCAGCCTGAGAATAGAGCAGCGTGGCATCCTGCGGTTCGCCAATCCAGATTGCCAGCGCGCTCAGGTTGTCCCGCTTGTCGCTGCGATTGACCGCCTGTTCCATCAGCGTCAGCCACTCTTCACAGGCGTTAACCATGCGTAACGCCTGTTCCATCTCCTGCGTGGTCAGGTTGAGCCAGAAGCCATCCGTGCAGACCAGAAACGCATCGCCGTCCTGGAGGTCAATCGCGCTGCTGAAGGTCACCGGGCGTACCGGCTCAGTGCCGAGGGCATTATAAAGTAAATTACTGTTAATGCCGGAATTTTCATAGCCTGCCTCTTGCAGATGTTGGGCCAGACTATGGTCCCGGGTTACCTCACATAGCGTACCATGACGAAAGTGATAAACCCGGCTATCACCGGCGTGCGCCCACCATGCACGCTGTTTTTCACGGTCAATAAACAGAGCCGCGAGCGTGGTGCTCATGCGGGAAAATTTCGGATTCTTCCCCTGCTCAGCCGCCAGCGTTTGCTGACAAAGAGTGATAGCCGCCTGGGTAGTGGCAGGCGTAAAGCTGCGGCTGTTTTGCACCGCGCTGAGGAGCGTATCGCGCACCAGCTGCGCTGCGTAGTCGCCACCGGGTAATCCGGCTACGCCATCACACACCAGAAAGCAGGCGCGCTCGTCGTCGAGTTGCGCACCGGTGCGATCCTGATTTTCGTCACGCCGGCCCTGCTGACAGCGGCTGGCAAACATCATTTTCATGTCTCATCCGTCCGCGTCTGTGAATCTTTATACTGATTAACTTCCATGTCATACGCGTTGAGAAACGCTTCGCCAAACAGCGTATGGAAGTCATCTTCAATCTCGCCGGCAGTGCGCTGATAGTGTCGCGTAAAGGCGTCCCACAGGGCGGCCTTGCGCCCGCTGCTGAAGGCGATTTTAGGCAGAGCGCCATCCTCGCGCGCGCGATCTTCCAGCCGCTGCGGATTAAACGATTGCAACATGGCAGCAATGATCGCCCGGATACCGGCGATCATGCCCAGCTGATGCGCCTGCAAATCTACCAGCGCATCGCGCACTGCGGCTTCAGGCGGCATAAAACCCGGCATCTGGCTCTGATACATCTGCATCAGCACGGTTTTGCCGGAAGGCAGGATCTTAAACGGATTGTTGGCTTCGTTCAGAATCATGGTCATATCCGCTTTCACGCCGCGCTTAAGAATTGAACGCGAGGAGAGCAGGGCAACGGTTCCCTGAGAAAACAGGCTGAGCATACGACCGGTAACGCGCATCTGCTCTTCACCGAGCGATGTCTGATGACCATTATTGAGTCCCATTCCCTCCAGCAGAGCGGCGATAAGCTTCTCCTCGCCGGCTTCTGCAGGCAGGCGGGTTTGCGGTGCGCTGTCTCGGGCGGGATCGATGGCCAGCCGCGGATCGGGCCGCCGCTCCTGACGTACCGGGGCAGGGGGTCCCGGCATCAGCTCAGCACTCAGGACGGCCTCCTGCTGCATGCCAAGTGGATCGCTGGCGTCCTCGCTAAAAAACGACAGCGGATCGTCCTGTAGCGCAGGCTGATGCGCAGGATCGGTAATTTCCAGCATATATTGACCAATCTGCAGCCGATCGCCATGCTGCAGCAGGGCCTGGGCACCCCGCTGCACCACCTGACCATTGAGCTCAATCGCCGTCACGCTGCCCTGTGCGGTCAGACGGCATTCCCCTTCGGCAGAGAGATGGACAAGCGCCTGCAGGCGTGAGATGGCGCGCGTCTCATCAGGCAGGATCAGATCGTTATCCTGACTGCGGCCAATGGTGCCGCCAGGCGGCATAAAGGTGACGCTTCTGGCGGGCACATCCGTATCGCACTGCACAAAGGTAAATTGCATGAGTCATCCCGTTAACAAGGCAAACGTGCCGGCTTATTCAAACATGGGTGGATAGAGGCCATTACGTCCCGGCTGCGCACCCGCCGCCGGGTTAAATAACAGTGAAAAAAGCTCTGCGGTCAGCGGGCCGCTGTGTTTATGGGTGGCGTGGGCAAAGCCGTCACTGCGATTACTCCACCAGTAGCTGATATGCTGCTGCGGTTCAAACCGTTCTGCCACTTCCTGCCAGCTCAGGGTGCAGGGAAGATCCGCAAAACCGATGACATCCATAATATCGCTGCGCTGATTGCCGGGCACCAGCAGGGGTGAGAGCTGCTGCATCTCTGCTTCCAGGCTCTCCGGCAGGGTGCGCTCGCGCACCGCTGACCAGAGCAGCCCGCCCAGTTCGCGAAACCAGTCGCCGGAGATAGTCAGCTGCGCCGGGTGCCACTCATTCAGCGTAAAGGTGCGCAGGGCCAGCAGCGGCCAGGCGCGTCCTACGCGATCGCACGAGGGCAGCAGGCAGCCCATCTGCACCTGCTGACGCAGCGGCGACAGCGGCAGAACAAAGTTCCACACCGGCGCGCGCAAAAAGAGCTGCGTGCTGGCGTGCTGCTGCTGATGCCAGTGGGTGAGTCCCTGCTGAAACCAGTGACTCCAGGGGGAGACCGTAGCCTCGCTCAGGCGCTGCCGCAAAAAATCGCCGGTAGCGGGGAGTTTGCCATACCAGCCCGGCACGCTGTGGTTCGCCATGTTTACCTCACCGTCACTCACTATAGCGGGTCAGCTGTCCGGCAGAGGCCTCTGGCGCGGTCGCCAGCACGCTGCTCTCCTGACCCGCCCGTTTCAGGTTTTCTGCAAGCTTGCGCATCATCAGCGCGTTATCACGTGCATAGGGTGAAGATTGTATCTGCTGATCGAGCAGCTGACTGAGATGCCAGTCGAGCTGCTGCAGATCGCGCACGCTGACATCGGCCGGCAGCGTGCGCTGCAGATTTTCGATCAGCCAGCTGCGCAGAAACGTGCCGTCGTAATTTCGCGGCTGATAAAGCATCTGATAGGCGCGCAGCGCGTTGCGGCTGTAAGCGTTATCGGTGCCAGGATCGTCGCGCAGCAAATGCGTGATCTGCTGCGCCACCCGCGGCAGCAGCAGAGACTTAAGCGCATTTTGATAAAGCACCCAGGCCGCGTCGCTGACCTGTGTGCCGCGATAGAGTCCGGCGCGCATAGTAAGCGGCGGATTATCCAGCGAAAAGCGCTCGGACAGCGGCAGCTTAACCAGGTTATTTAAAAAGGGTAGCAGATCAAAAATATTATCGACGGGCTGATGTGTGACCTGCTGACTCTGCTGCGTCAGGGGCGCAATACGGCTCGCCACCTGATCAAGATAGCGCTGGTTTTGCACATAGCTGGTAAGCCATAAGCCGCACAGCAGGATCAGCGCACCCGCCAGCGCGCCATAGCCGATCCAGTGCAGCAGACGGTTGCGGTATTCCCAGTGGCGGTTGCTGCCGGCAAGGCCGCTTTCGCGAAACACCAGTTCGCTGAGCAGATCGCGGATAAAGTAGCTCTGGCCTTTATTGCCTGGAATAGGATTACTGCGGTTAACGCTGTCCCAGGCTGCCAGGGTGTGGTCACCGCTCTGCGGCAGCTGCAGCTTGCGATTAAGGGCGCCCATAATGCGGTCAAACGGCAGGCCTTCCTGGGTCCCGCTGGTAAAAAACAGCCCGCGGGCAGACCAGGCAATATCCTCCTCATGACGGGAGAAGATCACGTCAAGATACTCATTAAGCAGCGGGCGCAGGGAACCAAACTCCTGCGGAAAGAGAAAGCTGTCAGCGCGCTGCATCAGATCGCGGTCGGCCGCCATGCGCTCCGACAGCTGCTGCTTAAGCTGCTGCTCAAGCCGCTGAAAACGTGCCGTAAAACTGCTCTGCCACTCGTCTTTGTGAGGTTTGCCCGGCTCCCAGGGAAAGGTAAATCCCCAGATGGCATCCCGCTGCGGCTTGCTGAGGCCCGCATGAAAGCTCAGAAATCCCTTCAGCAGATCCGTTTTGGTTACCATGATATAGACCGGAAAATGGATACCGGTTTGCTGATGCAGCTCAGCCATACGGCAGCGCAGCGCCGTGGCCTGCGCATGCCGCGCCTCTGCGGTGTCGGTCAGCAGGTCGGCCACGCTGATGGTGAGGATCACGCCATTAATTGGCTGACGCGTGCGGTAGCGCTTGAGCAGGTTGATAAAGCTCTGCCACTCGGCGCTGTCGCGCGCGCGCTGGCTCTCCTGCAGCGCATAGCGCCCGGCGGTGTCGATCAGCACGGCGCTGTCGGTAAACCACCAGTCGCAGTGACGGGTGCCGCCTACGCCACGCACTGCGCTATTGCCGTGCGTATCCGTAAGGGGAAAAGAGAGGCCGGCGTTCAGCAGCGCGGTGGTTTTGCCCGCGCCCGGTGCGCCGACAATCAGATACCACGGAAGCTCATAAAGATAGTGACTCTGAAAACGCGCCAGCCAGCTTTTTTGATGATGGCGACCAAACTGCGTGCGTTTCAGACGCAGCGCGGCTTCGCTAAAGCGCTGTGCCAGCACCTGTTCGGTGGAGTGACGATCGGAGAGCTCTTCCTGACTCATGCTCTGGAGACGATTCAGCAGCTTGCTATTGAACCAGCCGCGCCATATTGCCGGAATAAGCTGAAACAGCGTCCAGCAAAAAAAGAGCAGGGCCACGGCCAGCTGCCGGGAGAAAACCGGCTCCAGCGGTCGGGTC
This sequence comes from Pantoea eucrina, assembly GCF_002095385.1. Classification (GTDB taxonomy): domain Bacteria; phylum Pseudomonadota; class Gammaproteobacteria; order Enterobacterales; family Enterobacteriaceae; genus Pantoea; species Pantoea eucrina. The sequence continues at coordinate 52,772 of NZ_MIPP01000005.1, forward strand.
TCACCCCATACCCAGAGCGGGCCAAGCATCCACACCAGGCAGCTGAGGGCGGTAACACCAATCAGACTCCAGAGCAGGCGATGAGTCAGCAGGTGACGAACAGATGTGCGCATCAGCGTTGGCCCTCCGGGGTAACCGCTGCTTCCGGCGCAGCGAAGAGTGTGATCTCAACCCGGCGGTTGCGGGCGCGGTTTTCATTGCTGTCGTTAGGCAGCAGCGGATTACTGTCGCCGCGCCCCTCAGCTTTAACGCTCTGCCCCGACGCCAGCTGCGTCGTCAGCAGCTGCGTAATAGCGCGCGCGCGGGCCAGTGAAAATTCATAGCTGGAGGCGAAACGGCCATCGACGGCGCGGTTATCGGTATAGACCGAGACCAGAACGGTTCCTTTAACGCTTTTCATAGCGCTGGCGACGTGCGCCAGCAGCGCGCGGCCGACCGGGTTTACAACGGTGCCGTCCGGAACAAAAAGTTTATCGGCGGGAATAATGACTTTGCTGCCAAACGCGCCATCGCTGACTTCCAGCTGACCGGCGGCAATCACATCATTCAGACGCTGGCGCAGATCGAGCAGCGCCTGCGGTGAAGCGGGGCGTCGTCCGGGCATGATCTGCGGCAGGGGAGTCTGATAGATATCGCGCAGCAGCGGTTCAGCCGCATTGCCGAGCCGCCAGTTCAGCATGCTGTAGACCATGCAGGCGATAAGCGCTGCCACGGTGGCACAGGCCCAGAGCGGGACCATCGGCCGCGTCAGGCTGTTCACTAACGGATGCACCTCGACCAGCGGCGTTGCGGTGCTACTCTCTGCAGCGCGCGCGTCGTGGATCAGCTGCGCCAGACGTTTACGGATCCCTTCACACTGTGTGCGGCCGCTTTCGCTGCCGCGGTAGCGACCTTCATATCCCAGCAGCAGACAGTAATGGATGACTTCAAGCAGCCACAGATGCTGCTGCGGGCTTTGTGAAACGCGGGAGAGAAGCTGAAAGAATTTTTCACCCCCCCAGCTCTCATTGTGAAAACTCACCAGCATGCCGTTGCCTGACCAGACGCCGCGCGTCCCCCACGGCGTCTGTGCCGCCGCCTCATCCAGCACGCTGCAAAGACAGTAGCGTGCGCCGATAATCATCTCAAACGGCAGGCCAGCCTGCTTGCAGCGCTGTTCAAACAGCCGGATTTCATCAATCAGCAGCTGGCGCAACCCGGCCGGATCGTCATGCGTGGCAGCCTGCCGGATGCGGACAACAGCATTCAGCACCGGGGCGGCGGCGTTCAGCAAAAGGTTATCGTTGCCCGCGCTGATATCCTCGCGGGCAATGGGATCCTGCATCATTAACTCTCGTTTTTCCTGGCGATGACGGCGCTATTTTGCCATAAACTGCGGTATGACTGTCGCCAATATGCGCCAGATTGTTGACTCAATCCAGGATCCAGGTCGCGGTATCAGTGGTGCGGCACGCCTTACTGGCACCGCCTACTGCCACGCACACCTGTTTAGCACGACGCGGTTTCGGGCGATCGCTGCGCAACGTGGCGTCATAGCGGCTGGTCTCAACGGCCGCTTTAGGGGGGATATAGCCTATCAGCTGGCCTTCAGGCTCTTCAGCAATCGCCAGCCAGTTATGCTCCACCCGGCCAAGCACTTCAAAGCGCTGGGCGTTATCAAGGTAGCGCACGACTTTACCGCCGTAGTCAGGGGTGGTCATAACGGAAGCGGCGTAGAGTGCGCGCCAGGATGCGTTGACGGGGGTGAACTCTGCCGGTGCGGCAACCGCATAACGATGCGTCAGGGTAACGCCGTTAACCGTACTGGTTACCAGCGTATCCTCTGTCACTGCCGGCGGCGGGGTTTTGCACCCGGCCAGCGTCAGGGTCGCCAGCAGCGTAAGCATAAGCGTTTTTTTCACCATCATCCTTATCATTCCATCAGATTAATTGCAGAGTAACAGTGGGCGTACCCGGCGAGTATGAACATAGTGTGTTGCGAAAAAACCACGAAAAACAGCCAGATCTCTTCAGGACAACGTGCGTCTCAGTCTACCTAAGACTTTTGAGAATTCAAACTATTGCATCGCGGTAAATTGCGTGTTAGCACCATAACATCACGCCTGAAGCCGCAGAGGAGGTCTGCAGAAGGCTGCAACAGTTAAGCGACTTTTACGGTTCACCCGGCATCGGGCAGGCCGGGTAGCGAAGAATCTTTTCAGGCAAACGTCTGTCCGGGATAAAGCATTATAAAAATTTATTTTTTACAGTGAAATTAATAATGTGATCTCTTTGCAGAAAATTCTCATTTTAAGATTTTCCGCGCCTGTTCAGATCCCCAAAACCCCGATCGCGTCACGTCTTTTGTGCGCTGTTTCTGCTGAGAAAACGGACAGGGCACGACAACGATTTTACTTATGACGCAATAAGCAGGTTATTTCGTGGTTTAATCCGCGCTTCACTCCCGGGTAAGTTTGTCATCCTGTGCTCAGAATTTCTGCCAGCTGAGGTGTGCTGTGTCTGAAGAGAGTAGCAGCGAGGACAAAACAGAATCGCCCACCCCCCACCGACTTGAGAAAGCGCGGGAAGAGGGGCAGATCCCGCGATCGCGCGAGCTGACATCGGTGCTGATGCTGCTGACCGGGCTGATGATCCTCTGGCTTGGCGGTTCCCACATGGCCACACAGCTTGCCCGTATGGTGGCAACCGGCTTTCGCTTCGATCACGGTATGGTGAACGATGACAAAATTATTGTGGCGCATATCGGCAATCTGGTCATGCAGGCAGTGGTGGCGCTGCTGCCGCTGATGGGCGGGCTGGTAATTGTTGCCATGGCGGCCCCGATGGCGCTGGGCGGCATTCATATCAGCGGTAAGTCGATCAAACTCGATTTTAAGAAGCTCAACCCGCTGCCAGGCATAAAACGCCTCTTTTCCGGCCAGAGCGCGGCTGAACTGGTGAAGGCGATCCTCAAGGCGGTGCTGGTAGGGGTGGTAGCGGGCTGGTATCTCTGGAGCCACTGGCAGGAGATGCTGCGGCTGATCGCGGAATCGCCGGTTAACGCGCTGCACCATGGCCTGAGTATGGTCGCCACCAGCTGCGGGCTGGTGATGCTGGGTCTGTTTCCGATGGTCGGTTTTGATGTGTTCTGGCAGCTCTACAGCTATTTCAAAAAGCTGCGCATGACGCGTCAGGAGATCCGCGACGAACATAAACAGAATGAGGGCGATCCGCACGTGAAGGGGCGGATCCGCCAGGCGATGCGCGCGGCGGCCCGCCGCCGCATGATGGCTGATGTACCGAAAGCTGACGTGATTGTGACGAACCCGACGCACTACTCAGTGGCGCTGCAGTATCAGGAAGGCAAGATGAATGCGCCAAAAGTGGTGGCGAAAGGCGCAGGTGACATCGCGCTGCGCATCCGTGAAGTGGCAAAAGAGCACCGCGTGCCGATCCTTGAAGCGCCGCCGCTGGCGCGAGCGCTCTATCGGCATACTGAAATTGGTCAGTTTATCCCCGGTGCGCTGTACGCTGCCGTAGCGGAAGTGCTGGCCTGGGTCTGGCAGCTGCGGCGCTGGAAGCGCGAAGGCGGCCTGATCCCGACCAAACCTAAGCATCTGCCGGTCCCGGCAGAGATGGACTTTGCAGGAGAGAACAGAGACGATGGCTAATCTGGCCGAAAAGCTGCGTTTACCGGGCAGTTTTAAAGAGACGCAATGGCAGGTGCTGGCAGGACCGGTGCTGATAATGTTGATCCTGTCGATGATGGTGCTGCCGCTGCCCGCCTTCATTCTCGATCTGCTGTTTACCTTTAATATCGCGCTATCGATCATGGTGCTGCTGGTGGCGATGTTCACCCAGCGCACCCTGGAGTTTGCGGCGTTCCCCACCATACTGCTGTTCTCAACGCTATTACGCCTGGCGCTGAACGTCGCCTCCACCCGTATCATTCTGCTGGAAGGACATACCGGGGCCGACGCAGCGGGCCGCGTCGTAGAAGCGTTTGGCCACTTTCTGGTCGGTGGTAACTTTGCCATCGGTATTGTGGTGTTTATCATTCTGGTGATCATCAACTTCATGGTCATCACCAAAGGCGCCGGACGTATTGCGGAAGTTGGCGCCCGCTTTGTACTGGACGGAATGCCCGGCAAGCAGATGGCGATTGATGCCGATCTTAACGCCGGTCTGATTGGCGAAGATGAGGCCAAGCGTCGCCGTTCCGAAGTGACGCAGGAGGCCGATTTCTACGGTTCAATGGATGGTGCCAGCAAGTTTGTGCGCGGGGATGCCGTCGCCGGTATTCTCATCATGGTGATCAACGTCATTGGCGGCCTGCTGGTGGGCGTTGTGCAGCATGGGATGGATGTTGGCCACGCCGGTGAGACCTATACGCTGCTGACTATCGGTGATGGCCTGGTGGCGCAGATCCCGGCGCTGGTGATCTCCACGGCAGCAGGCGTCATCGTCACCCGCGTCGCCACTGACCAGGATGTCGGTGAGCAGATGGTCGGGCAGCTGTTTAATAATCCACGCGTGCTGATGCTCAGCGCCGGGGTAATCGGCCTGCTTGGTCTGGTGCCCGGCATGCCTAACTTTGTCTTTCTGCTGTTTACCGGCGCGCTGCTCGGGCTTGCCTGGTGGCTGCGCGGCCGTGAGATGCAGCCGAAGAAGCAGCCTGAATCAGCCAGCCTGATGAAAACCCAGGAGACGCCCGCCACGGTTGAGGCCTCCTGGACCGACGTTCAGCTGGAGGATTCGCTGGGAATGGAAGTGGGCTATCGCCTCATTCCGATGGTTGACCATACCCAGAATGGCGAGCTGCTGGGCCGTATCCGCAGCATCCGTAAGAAAGTGGCACAGGAGGTTGGTTTTCTGCCGCCGGTGGTACATATCCGCGACAACATGGAGCTGCCGCCCGCACGCTATCGCATTCTGATGAAAGGCGTGGAGATTGGCAGCGGTGACGCCTACCCTGGCCGCTGGATGGCCATTAATCCCGGCACCGCAGCCGGCAGCCTGCCGGGCGAGCCTACCGTTGATCCGGCGTTTGGCCTGGCGGCGATCTGGATCGACAGCGCCCTGAAAGAGCAGGCGCAGATTCAGGGTTATACCGTGGTCGAGGCAAGCACCGTGGTGGCAACGCACCTCAACCACCTGATTGGACAGTACGCCAGCGAGCTGTTTGGCCGGCAGGAGGCGCAGCAGCTGCTGGATCGCGTTACTCAGGAGATGCCGAAGCTGACGGAAGATCTGGTGCCGGGGGTAATCAGCCTGACCACGCTGCATAAAGTGCTGCAGAACCTGCTTACCGAGCGGGTATCAATCAGGGATATGCGCACCATCATCGAAACGCTGGCGGAGCACGCGCCGGTGCAGAGCGACCCACAGGAGCTGACCAGCGTAGTACGCGTGGCGCTGGGGCGGGCGATCACCCAGCAGTGGTTCCCGGGCAGCGGAGAGGTGCAGGTTATTGGCCTGGATGCCATGCTGGAGCGTCTGCTGCTGCAGGCGCTGCAGGGCGGCGGTGGCCTGGAGCCAGGGCTGGCCGATCGTCTGCTGATGCAGGCACAGGCGGCGCTGCAGCAGCAGGAGATGAGCGGTGCGCCGCCGGTCCTGCTGGTGAACCATCCGCTGCGTGCGCTGCTGGCGCGCTTCCTGCGGCGTAACCTGCCGCAGCTGGTGGTACTTTCCAATCTGGAGCTGAGTGACAATCGCCAGATCCGTATGACCGCCACGATTGGAGGCAAATAATGCGGCGCTGCTATCCGTTAATGTTGCTGCTGCTGTTCACACCGCTGGCGGGCATAGCCGCTACCGGTGCGTGGAGCGCCAGCGTCAGCGGTCCCGGACTTGGGGCACGCGGCAGCTGGCTGTTATCGCCAGCGCTCAGGGCGCCTTCTGCGGCACCCGGCAACATCGCCGTGGTGAACTGGCGCTATCAGCTCAGCCGTCCGGCACCGTCCGGGCTGGTGGTGCGCCTCTGCGCCAGCCAGCGCTGCGTGGAGCTGGATGGTGCCAGCGGATCCACGCGCGGTCTGGCGCTGATCCCGGCCGAAGAGCCGCTCTATCTGGCGTTTGGCTTTCAGGGGCAGGGAGCGCTGCCGCCGGGTCTGCGGGTGCTCAGCAGTGAAGTGACCGTAAACTATCGGTAATAACAAAAAACCCGCACAAGGCGGGTTTTTTATCAGCTGCCGTCATTACATCCGTTCGACGGTTTTAATCCCCAGCGTATCCAGCCCCTGTTTCAGGGTCTTCGCGGTGAGAGCCGCCAGCTGCAGGCGGCTGTTGCGTACAGACGCCTCTTCAGCCGCCAGAATCGGGCAGTGCTCATAGAAGCCGGAGAAGAGTCCGGCCAGGTCATACAGATAAGCACACATAACATGCGGCGTACCATCACGCGCAACCTGCGTGATCACCTCTTCAAACTGCAGCAGGCGCGTGGCCAGCAGCGCTTCGCGCTCATCCGTCAGCGTAATCTCACCGCTCAGAGTCTCTGCATCCAGACCCGCTTTACGGAACACCGACAGGACGCGGGTATAGGCATACTGCATATAAGGCGCGGTATTGCCCTCAAATGCCAGCATGTTGTCCCAGTCGAAAATGTAATCTGTGGTACGGCTCTTGGAGAGATCGGCATATTTAACCGCGCCGATGCCAACAATTTCCGCCAGATCGGCCAGTTCCTGCGGCGACATCTCCGGATTTTTAGCGCTGACCAGCGTGTGGGCGCGTTCAACGGCTTCATCCAGCAGATCCGCCAGCTTGATGGTGCCGCCGCTGCGGGTTTTAAACGGACGGCCATCTTTGCCCAGCATCATGCCGAAGGCGTGGTGCTCAAGCGGCACCGAGGCTGGCACATAGCCCGCTTTACGTACGATGGTCCACGCCTGCTGCAGGTGCTGATGCTGGCGCGAGTCGATATAGTAGAGCACGCGATCGGCGTGCAGCGTTTCATAGCGATATTTCGCGCAGGCGATATCGGTAGTGGTATAGAGATAGCCGCCATCCTTTTTCTGGATGATAACGCCCATCGGCTCGCCTTCCTTGTTTTTATACTCATCAAGGAAAACCACCGTCGCGCCTTCGCTGGTGACCGCCAGACCCTTTTCACGCAGGTCAGCGACAATGCCTGGCAGCATATCGTTGTAGAGGCTCTCTCCCATGACATCATTACGCGTCAGGGTGACATTCAGACGGTCATAGACCAGCTGATTCTGACTCATGGTGATATCAACCAGCTTTTTCCACATGACGCGACAATACTCATCGCCGCCCTGCAGCTTGACGACATAGCTGCGCGCGCGCGCGGCGAACGCTTCATCTTCATCGTAAGTACGCTTTGCTTCGCGATAAAATGCTTCCAGATCGGCGAGAGCAATATCAGCATGATCTTCATTCTGCTGCTTTTCCAGATAGGCGATAAGCATGCCAAACTGCGTACCCCAGTCGCCGACGTGGTTAGCCCGGATCACATTGTGACCCAGAAACTCCAGCGTCCGCACCGCCGCATCGCCGATGATGGTGGAGCGCACGTGGCCCACGTGCATCTCTTTCGCCACGTTAGGTGCCGAGTAGTCGATAACAATGGTTTGCGGTTCAGGTTTGCTGACGCCGAGATCGGGCTGCTGCAGCGCCTGCGCGGCCTGCTGTGCCAGCCACTGGCGATCGAGGAAAATATTGATAAAGCCAGGCCCTGCAATCTCGGTATGACTGGCAATGCCGGTCAGATCCAGATGCTTCACCACCTGTTCAGCCAGCTGACGCGGTGCCTGGCCCAGCCGTTTTGCCGCGCCCATGATGCCGTTCGCCTGATAATCACCAAACTGGACTTTAGCTGACTGACGAACCAGCGGTTCGCAATCGTCGGGCGCACCCGCTGCACGCATCGCCTGACTGACTTTATCGGAAAGAAGAGCCTGAATATTCACCGCGTTACCTTCATATGCTGAAAAGGCCCGTCAGCAGAGGACGAGCCGATACCATCATCCCGCGCTTGTGTCGGGATGGAAAAAAAGAGAGGGGAAGTATACGTGAAATGTTAGGATGCGTCAGCAACAGCAGTCGGCCCGGACTGGTCAGCTGACGGCAAAACCGCGCGCCGATTAACGGCGGCGCGGGTGACGACGAGGATTTTTGACGCTTTTGTCTTCACGCACCTTCCAGTGACGGGAAATGGCGAATCCCGTTAATGCAATGAGAACCGCGACAACAATGAGCATAGACATAGAGCCGTTCCTTGTGAGGTAGAAACTCAAATTTATAAGAAAGGGGGGTTATCTGCAATTCATTGGCGCCCAAATAAGAGTTATCTCATTGTGTAAAGATTCGTCAATCTAATCATAAGCTTAGCTTGTTTTTATAAAGTTAAGACTGGCCCTGATTAGGCGAATAATCTGAATGTAAGCCTGTTTTTATCTGGTTTTGGCGGTTTTTATTGACTAAATCGGATGAATCCGAAGGTTTTGTCTGGCTGAAAAAGCTGGCATATTGATTTTAATGATTAATTTCACTGAACAGACGTTGAGGTTTCAGGTAATGAAGCTGGACTTTCCCCCGGAGTTAGACGATTTAACAGAAGATTTTTGCCGTTTTGAGCAGGCGCTGCAGGCTTTTGCTGCGCGACTCGGACTTTCACCGCAGGCACACGAGATTGATCATCTGGCCGTGCGCTGTCACCAGTTTGCTACCGCCGAACGCTGGAAGCGCGGCTTTTTGCAGATTGGTGAGCTCTTTTCAGAAGCGATGATTAACGGTCGACCGATCTGTCTGTTTAAACTCCGGCAGCCGGTCACGCTGGCAGGGCAGCAGATTGATGTGATTGAGCTGCCCTGGCCGGGCGCGAAGCTGTACCGGCACGAGGGCTGGGAACATATTGAGATCGTCCTGCGCGGTGAGCCGGAAACGCTGGGCATGCGCGCCATGGCGCTGCTCTCTGATGCGGCATTGACGCAGCCCGGCATCTCTTTTAAAACCAGCGCGCCGCAGGGCGAGAATGAACGCCTGCCTAATCCTGTGCTGGCCGTCACCGATGGTGAAACCACGATTAAATTTCACCCCTGGCGACTTGAAGAGATTGTCGCCAGCGAGCGCGATTAACGCCGGGCTTCCACCGCCTGCTCCAGACGCGCTGCCGCTTCCTGCAGGGTGGCGCGCGTACAGCCAAAATTGAAGCGGACAAAGCGGTCATCGCCAAAATCGCCTCCGGGCGAGAAGCCGAGCCCGTACTGCTCAAAATAGCGCGCCGGGTTTTCACTCTGCAGGCCGCTGGCGTCAATCCAGCCGAGATAGGTCGCGTCCGGCACAACCATATCGAGGCCGGGCAGGGCATCAATGCGGCTCGCCAGCCAGTCGCGGTTTGCGCGCAGATAGGCAATTTGCGCCTGCAGCCACGCATCACCCTCGCGCCACGCCGCCTCGGCGGCAACCAGCGCCAGAATATCCACGCCCGGCACGATCCCCTCACGCACCTGCTTAAAGCGCCGGCGCAACGTATCATCGGGAATAATGGCCATAGAGGCGCCCAGCCCGGCGATATTGAAACTTTTAGAGGGAGAGATAAGCGTTATGCTGCGCTGTGCAGCATCCTCACTCAGCGCGGCAAACGGCGTATGCTGCACGCCCGGCGTCAGCACCAGATCGGCATGGATCTCATCTGAACAGACGATAAGATCGTGACGCTGCGCAAACGCAAGCTGCCAGGATAGCTCATCGCGCCGGTACACCGTGCCGCCGGGGTTTTGCGGGTTGCACAGCATCAGCAGTCGCTCGTTGCCCGTCATCTCCGCCCGATCTATGTCCATGACCCAGCGATTTTCTGTCCGCTGCAGCGGCAGACTGAGCTGCGCGCGATCGGCCAGCCGGGAAGCGCCGCGAAACGGCGGATAGATGGGCGCAGGCGCCACGGTACGTTCTCCGGCTGCGGTAAAAGCACGCACGGCAATGTTAAGTCCGCTTACCACACCCGGCAATATCACTATCCATTCCGGCCTGATAATCCAGTCATAACGCTCCGCCATGCGCTGCACGATAATCTCTGTCAGTCCGGCAGGCGTGACACCGTAACCAAATACGCCGTGTGCGACCCGCTTTTGAATGGCCTCAATAATACAGGGTGGCGAGCGAAAATCGGTATCTGCAATCCAGAGTGGCAGCACATCACGGTCACGATATTTGTGCCATTTAAGACTATCACTGTGACCGCGGTCTATCCGTTGATCAAAATCGAATACCATAGTGCGCTTTCCACGTAAAATGAGTGAGTAACAGACTAACCGAAGCTACCCCCTCTGAGCCAGCAGTCGTGATAAGGAGAAACCGATGACGAAACTGGAAATTTGTTGCTACGGCATTGATTGCGCAGTGACCGCCCAGCGCGCCGGTGCCGATCGCGTAGAGCTTTGCAGCGCCCCGCGCGAGGGCGGGCTGACGCCATCAGCGGGCATGCTGCAGGCCGCGCTGCGCGAGCTGACTATTCCGGTGCATCCCATCATCCGGCCGCGCGGCGGCGATTTTTGCTACTCCCGTCTGGAGTTTGACATCATGAAATCGGATATCGCGCAGATACGCGAATGGGGCTTTCCCGGCGTCGTCGTGGGCGTTCTGGATGAAGATGCGCATATCGATGTGCCGCGTATGCAGCAGATTATGCAACTGTGCGAAGGCCTGGCCGTGACCTTTCACCGGGCGTTTGATCTGTGCCACAGCCCCAGGCGGGCGCTGGAGGTGCTGACCGATTTGGGTGTCGCGCGCATTCTGACGTCAGGCCAGCAGCAGAGTGCAGAAACAGGAATTGCACTACTCAGGGAACTTAATCAATTAAGCACGGGTCCAATCATTATGGCCGGTGCTGGTGTACGCCTGAGCAATCTGCAGAAGTTTCTGGATTGCGGCTTGCAGGAGGTCCACAGCTCAGCCAGTCGCGCCATCGCTTCCCCTATGCGCTATCGCAAAGCGGGTGTTTCGATGTGCGCCGAAGCAGAAACCGATGAATTCAGCCGTTCCTGCGTTGATGGTGACGTAATAGAAGCCATGAAAAGTATGATGCAGATGAACGTTAACCGGGTCGCCTGATCCGCTATCGATTTTGCCGCACAGCACGCCACCAACCCTGACGTGATGTTTGCAAGTACCACGCCCCAGTCATTTGCTGGGGTTTTTTTTATGCCGTTAAAAACGCGCAGGTGAGCCGGCTGCCGGCAAACATAGCCTGTTCTGCGGTTGATTCAGCCCCTTGTATATTCGCTATACCCGGCATAATTTTCTTCTCCGCCCGCCATCTGCATAGCGATTTGCCGGAAAAGGTGCTTTGCTTAACAGATGGCTCCATGCGGATAACCCTATGAAATGCCACCTTTGTGCAACGCTGTTGCTGACATATTTAGCTGCCTGCCCGACGCAGGCGGCCACCGCTCCCTGTCCGCCGCTCAGCCATAACATCAGCAGCAGCAATCTCTGGATCCTGCTGGGCGGCGCGGCAAAAGGCGCGGTGCGGCAGGTTATTGCCGGGGAGTTTGGTAAAGACGTTGACTCCCAGAAACGCGTGCTGGGCCAGTTTGACCGCTGCGGCGACCTGATGGTGGCTGATATCAGCTACGATAAGCGCGAAGGGAATATTGTGCTGAGCATGGAGCAGCATATTGCCCGCGTACAGCGCGGCTGGGTAGCGGAGTACGCCTGGCGGGTTACCGCGATTAAGTCGGGGCGTGAAGAAGTGGTGGATCAGCGACAGGGTACGCTGAGCTGGCGCAAAGGGCCGCAGGGAAACATCATCAGCGCCACCGATAAATTCGTGAATATGGGCAGTGAGGGTTCTGCAGCGATCGCCTATCATTACGACCCGCGATTACGGGTGCAGAAGAGCGTCACGCGCGGCAGCGATAAACAAAATAACGGTGAAAACCGCTGGCGCTGGAATGCGCAGGATCGGGTGGTTGAGACGCAAAGCGCGCGCAGCCGGGAGATCTGGCGTTACGATAAGCAGTGGCGCGAGCTGGGATTAAGCGGGCTGGCGACCACGCCGGTCAGCACGCTGCACTCTACGGACACCTGTCAGCTCTGGGATGAAGCCGGCAACTGTACGCTGAGTTTTCTGCACGAAAAAGAGGTGTTTGCCAAAGGCACTATCGAGCGTCATCTTACTTCCGCCTATAAATATCAGTACTGGGATCGGTCAGCAGATGAGCAGTAGCAGGATAATACCTGACGCGCCGCGATGCCGTCGCGGCGCGTATTTTCAGGGCTTGCGGGCAACCAGTACGGCGCGCAGCGGCGCGGGGTAACCCTCAACCGTTTTGCTGCTATCGGCCGGATCGAGAAACTCTGCCAGCGACTCGCTGGTCATCCAGCTGGTGCGACGCTGCTCTTCCACGGACGTGACCGCATAGTCGGCAATGCGTACATCAACAAAACCGCACTTCTCCAGCCAGCCTTTCAGCGCTGCCGCTGACGGAATAAAGTAGACGTTGCGCATCTGCGCATAGCGCTCACCTGGCACCAGGACGGCATGTTCATCGCCCTCAATCACCAGCGTTTCCAGCACCAGTTCACCTTCGCTCACCAGCTGATTTTTCAGCTGCAGCAGATGATCGAGCGGTGAGCGGCGGTGATAGAGCACGCCCATAGAGAATACGGTATCAAACGCCTGCAGCGCAGGCAGCTGTTCAATGCCGAGCGGCAGCAGATGCGCGCGGCGATCGTCACCCAGCAGCTTACGTACCGCTTCGAACTGGCAGAGAAACAGCTGCATCGGGTCGATGCCCACCACCATCTGCGCGCCAGCGCCCAGCATACGCCACATGTGATAGCCGCTGCCGCAGCCAACGTCCAGAATCGTCCGCCCGGCGAGCGGAGAGATATGGGGTAACACCCGATCCCATTTCCAGTCAGAGCGCCATTCCGTGTCGATCTCCGTGCCGTAAAGCGCATAGGGGCCTTTACGCCACGGCATCAGATTACGCAGCAGTTTTTCGATACCGGCGCGCTGGCGATCGGTCAGATCGTCACGCTGCGCGCTGACGCTGTGCACCAGATCCAGCGTTTGCGGCGTCAGCAGCGGCAGATACTCCACCGCTTTTTCCCAGTTGCGAAAATGTCCGTGCAGATTGTCACGCTGCCAGGCCGCGATTTGCGCCGGCAGCACTTCCAGCCAGCTCGCCAGCGGGCCGGTGGCGATTTGCTGATAAAAACGGCCAAAGTCGATCATTTCAGCGCCACCAGTGAACCAAAGTTGAAGCACTGGAACCAGAGTTCTGCATGAGCAAAGCCCGCCGCTTTAAGGCGGGCTTTGTGCGTTTCCACGCTGTCGGTCAGCATGACATTCTCCAGCATGCTGCGCTTCTGGCTAATCTCCAGTTCGCTGTAGCCGTTGGCACGCTTGAAATCGTGATGCATGTTAAACAGCAGTTCGCCCACCTCAGCATCTTCAAAGCTGAACTTTTCTGACAGCACCAGGGCGCCGCCGGGATTCAGGCCGCGGGCAATTTTTTCCAGCAGCGCAATGCGGGCGTCAGGCGCCAGAAACTGCAGCGTAAAGTTGAGCACTACCAGCGAAGCGTTCTCAATTTCGATATCGCGGATATCGGCCTCCAGCACCTGTACCGGCGTATCGGCACGAAAGGCGTCGATATGGCGGCGGCAGCGCTCAACCATCGCCGGCGAATTATCCACGGCAATAATCTGGCAGCCGGGTACGCGGATGTTACGGCGCACCGAAAGAGTGGCGGCCCCCAGTGAACACCCGAGGTCATACACCTGGCTGTCGGGCTGTACAAAGCGTTCTGCCAGCATACCAATCATTGAAATGATGTTGGAGTAGCCGGGCACCGAGCGCTGAATCATATCGGGGAAGACTTCAGCCACGCGCTCGTCAAAGGTCCAGTCACCCAGCTTATCGATAGGTGCGGAAAATAGCGTATCGCGGTCAGACATAATGGAAAATCCGAAGAGAAAAACGGAAAGGGCGCTATTCTGGCAGAAAGTCGCCTCTGCTGCACCCGTTTCCCTGCTCAGAACAGCGCGCTCTGCTGCGGCCACGCTGGCAGGTCGCGCAGGCCGGGTTCCAGCGCCTGCAGCTGTGGCCAGAGCGCCTGCACCAGCGGAAACACCTCTCCCATATCCGGCGTATGAATAAACAGCAGCGGATCGCTCTCTGTCTGCCACGCTGCCAGCTTGCTGCGCCACGGCGGAAAGAGGGCTTCGCTCTCTGCCACGCTATCGCTGCCGATAAACCGGACCATCGGCTGAGTGCCGGTGCGCACCGCATGTGGCGGCACGCGCGGTTTTTTCGCCCGCGCGTCGATAGCGGCAGCCGATTGTGAGGCAGAAGCGTGCACCGGCCGGCTGTCGAGTACCACCCGGTTAACGCCGCGCGCGTGCAGGCCACGGTTTAGCTGGCGCTCCGCCTCGCCACGGGCAAAAAATGCCTGATGACGCACTTCAACGCCATAGCTGAAGCTGCGCGGCAGGCTATCCAGAAAGCGCCACAGATCGTCAAGCTGTGCCGGTGAAAAACTCGCGGGCAGCTGCAGCCAGTATTGCCCCAGGCGCGTGCTGAGCGGATCCAGCAGGCGAAAAAAATCGCTGACTAAATCATCACAATTACGCAGAGCAGCCTGATGAGAGATGGTTGCGGGAAATTTAAAGCAGAAGCGGAAATCGTCATGCGTCATGTCGCGCCAGCGCTGCACCACCTCAGGTTTTGGCAGCGCATACAGCGTTGTATTCCCTTCTACGCAGCTAAACAGACGCGCATAATCCTCCAGCGTGTGCAGACCAAACTGTTTCCACTGCGGGTGATGCCATTGTGGTAGACCAATACGAAGCGTCAAAACGGACTCCGGATGCCGGTTGTAAGAGAAAGCGGGCAGAGGATAACGCATAAATGCCGATGAATTAGCTGCTTTGCAGCAGCTCTACTTATCCTGCCTGGCTTTTTCCATTATAATAGCTGCCTTTTTTGCGGCAGCATCTTCAGAGGTTACGCGCCCTGATGCTGCCTGGCAGCAGCGGCGAAGTTAAAAGGATACGTTATGCGTACAGAATATTGCGGACAGCTCAACCTGTCTCATGTGGGTCAGCAAGTTACTCTCTGCGGCTGGGTTAATCGCCGTCGCGATCTCGGCAGCCTGATTTTTATCGATATGCGTGACCGCGAAGGGATCGCTCAGGTGTTTTTTGATGCCGATTATCAGGAGGCTTTCCAGCTGGCGTCTGAGCTGCGCAACGAATTCTGCATCCAGATCACCGGTACGGTGCGCGCGCGTGAAGAGAAAAACCGCAACAGCGATATGGCGACCGGCGATATCGAAGTGTTTGCCCACGCGCTGACCATCATTAATCGCGCGGAGCCGCTGCCGCTGGACTCCAACCAGGTCAATAGCGAAGAAGCGCGTCTGACCTATCGTTACCTCGATCTGCGTCGCCCGGAGATGGCACAGCGCCTGAAAACGCGCGCCAGAATTACCAGCTTTGTTCGCCGCTTTATGGACAGTGAAGGTTTCCTGGATATTGAAACGCCGATGCTGACCAAAGCAACGCCGGAAGGCGCGCGCGACTATCTGGTGCCAAGCCGCGTGCATAAAGGCAAGTTCTATGCGCTGCCGCAGTCGCCACAGCTGTTTAAGCAGCTGCTGATGATGTCCGGCTTCGATCGCTACTATCAGATTGTAAAATGCTTCCGTGATGAAGATCTGCGGGCCGATCGCCAGCCTGAATTTACGCAAATCGACGTTGAAACCTCCTTTATGAGCGCGGAAGAGGTGCGGGAGAAGATGGAGCGCCTGATCCGCGAGCTCTGGCTTGAGATCAAAGGCGTTGATCTGGGTGATTTCCCGCTGATGACGTTTGCAGAAGCGATGAACCGCTACGGCTCTGATAAACCCGATCTGCGTAATCCGATGGAACTGGTGGACGTTGCCGATCTGCTGAAAGACGTAGAGTTTAAGGTGTTCTCTGGTCCGGCGAACGACGCCAAAGGACGGGTTGCTGCGCTGCGCGTGCCGGGCGGTGCGACGCTGACGCGTAAGCAGATTGATGAATATACGAAGTTTGTTGAGATTTATGGTGCACGTGGCCTGGCATGGATGAAAATCAACGCCCGCGCCAGTGGCGCTGAAGGCGTGCAGAGTCCGGTGGCTAAATTCCTGACGCCTGAGATCGTGGAAGCGATTCTGGATCGCACCGGCGCGCAGGATGGCGATCTGATCTTCTTTGGCGCCGATCGCGCTAAAGTTGTGGCGGATGCGCTGGGTGCACTGCGCCTGAAAGCTGGCCGCGACCTGAAGATCACCGACGAGAAAGCCTGGGCACCGCTCTGGGTCATCGACTTTCCGATGTTTGAAGAGGATGACGAAGGCGGTCTGGCAGCGATGCACCATCCGTTTACCTCACCTAAGTCGCTTACGGCGGAGCAGCTGGCAGCCGAGCCGACGCAGGCAGTGGCTAATGCCTACGATATGGTGATCAACGGCTACGAAGTGGGCGGCGGCTCTGTGCGTATCCACAACGGGACGATGCAGCAGACCGTGTTCAGCATTCTCGGCATTACGGCTGAAGAACAGCAGGAGAAGTTTGGCTTCCTGCTGAACGCGCTCAAATATGGTACGCCGCCGCACGCCGGTCTGGCGTTTGGCCTTGATCGTCTGACTATGCTGCTCACCGGCACCGATAATATTCGTGACGTGATCGCTTTCCCGAAAACCACGGCGGCAGCTGTATGATGACGGAAGCACCAAGCCTGGCAAATCCAGCTGCGCTGAGCGATCTGGGCATTCAGATTGTCGCGAAGAAAGAAAAGCCAGAGCAGCAGTAATGGGCTTTAAACATCCGGTATCGGTGCTGGTGGTGATCTTTGCGCGAGATACCGGCCGGGTGTTGATGCTGCAGCGGCGCGATGATCACGGCTTCTGGCAGTCGGTCACCGGCAGTCTGGAGCCGGGTGAAACGCCGGCTCAGGCTGCAGCACGCGAAGTGGCGGAAGAGCTGGCGATCGATATCTGTGGCGAAGGGCTGCAGCTTGAAGATTGCCAGCGGCAGATTGAATTTGAGATCTTCCCGCATTTTCGTCACCGCTATGCGCCAGGCATAACGCACAATCGCGAGCACTGGTTCCGGCTGGCGCTGCCGGCTGAACGGATGCCGCTGCTGAGTGAGCACCTGGCTGCCCGCTGGCTGATCGCTGAAGAGGCTGCGGCGTTAACCAAATCCTGGAGCAATCGCCAGGCGATTGAAGAGTTTATCTGAGCGAGCGCCGCCGCGTGTTTTCCGGTGGCAACCAGGGTAAATTCCACACATTCGACGAAGCGTATTCCCTTCGTCCAACTATCGTGTGCTGTTTTATCAAACCGCACCGCTAACATTGAGCAGTCAGGCGTTATCGGCGCAGCGCAATTGTTCATCGTCAGCGCCACCACCGCTGCGCAGATCTCTGCGTGCGGATGGCGTGGATGCTGCCGGGGATAAGAGCGCAGGCAAGATAGCCTGCACCCTGTAAAAGATCGGAGAAAATGTAAGATGGCTGGTCACAGTAAATGGGCGAACACAAAACATCGTAAGGCGGCGCAGGACGCCAAGCGCGGCAAGATCTTTACTAAAATCATTCGCGAGCTGGTCACTGCCGCGAAGCTGGGCGGCGGCGATGCAGGTTCCAACCCGCGTCTGCGTGCAGCGATGGATAAAGCGCTTTCAAATAACATGACGCGCGACACCATGAACCGCGCCATTGCACGCGGCGTCGGCGGCGAAGATGATTCCAATATGGAAACCATCATTTATGAAGGCTACGGTCCGGGCGGCTCTGCGGTAATGATCGAATGCCTGAGTGACAACCGTAACCGTACCGTCGGAGAAGTGCGCCACGCCTTCACCAAAACCGGCGGTAATCTGGGCACTGACGGCTCTGTCTCCTATCTCTTCAGCAAAAAAGGAGTGATCTCCTTTGCTCCGGGTCAGGATGAAGATGCGGTGATGGAAGCAGCACTGGAAGCGGGTGCGGAAGATGTGGTGAGCTATGATGACGGTGCCATCGATGTCTTCACAGCGTGGGAAGAGCTGGGCAACGTGCGTGATACGCTGGAAGCGGGCGGTCTGAAAGCTGACAGCGCTGAAGTCTCCATGATCCCGTCAACCAAAGCGGAACTGGATGCAGAAACGGCACCAAAACTGCTGCGGCTGATCGATATGCTGGAAGATTGCGACGACGTGCAGGAGGTTTATCACAACGGTGAGATCTCTGACGAGGTGGCGGAAACGCTGTAATGGCGTGGTTATTTTTCCGGCAACCGGAGGCGTGCTGTGGCGATTATTCTCGGGATTGACCCCGGCTCGCGCATTACCGGCTACGGCGTTATCCGTCAGACCGGCCGTCAGCTGAGCTACCTGGGCAGCGGCTGTATCCGCACCAACGTGACCGATTTACCGGGACGCCTGAAGCTGATTTATGCCGGCGTCTGCGAAATCATCACGCAGTTTTCGCCTGACTACTTTGCGATTGAGCAGGTGTTTATGGCGAAAAATGCGGATTCGGCACTGAAACTTGGCCAGGCTCGCGGCGCAGCGATTGTGGCCGCGGTCAATGCCGATTTGCCGGTGTTTGAATATGCGGCGCGGCAGGTTAAACAGACGGTTACCGGAACCGGCGGGGCGGAGAAGAGCCAGGTGCAGCATATGGTCCGCACGCTGCTGAAACTGCCGGCCAACCCGCAGGCGGATGCGGCAGATGCGCTGGCTATCGCCATCACCCACTGCCACGTTAGCCAGAATGCGGCGCGCATGAGCGACAGCAAACTGGTGATGACGCGCGGGCGGCTGCGCTCGGGTTAAGCTGCCATCAGACGCGCTAACAGGCTGGATATGCATCCAGCCTTTTTTATGTTATACATAGCCGCTATCACACCGCCAGCGGCTGCGCTGGTCACAGGGAATACCCTGCACCGCTTACTCACAGATTAAGGAATTGCTCAGGTGATTGGTCGTTTACGAGGCAACATTCTGGAAAAACAGCCGCCGCTGGTGCTGCTTGAAGCGCACGGCGTCGGTTATGAAGTGCATATGCCAATGACCTGCTTCTACGAGCTGCCGGAGATCGCCCAGGAGGCGGTCATTTTCACCCATTTCGTGGTGCGTGAAGATGCCCAGCTGCTGTTTGGTTTCAACAGCAAACAGGAGCGCGCGCTCTTTCGCGAGCTGATCAAAGTCAACGGCGTTGGTCCCAAGCTGGCGCTGGCGATCCTATCGGGCATGTCAGCGCAGCAGTTTGTGACCGCTGTTGAGCGTGAAGAGGTCGCCTCGCTGGTGAAGCTGCCGGGTGTCGGCAAAAAAACTGCTGAGCGTCTGGTGGTTGAGATGAAAGATCGCTTTAAAGGCATGCATGGCGACCTCTTTGGCGGCGACTCAGCCTTCACGCTGACGACCCCAGCGGTCGCGCCGGAGAGCAACGACGCTGAAGCAGAAGCGGCGGCTGCACTGGTGGCACTGGGATATAAACCGCAGGAAGCCAGCCGCATGATCAGCAAAGTGGGCAAACCTGACGCAGACTGCGAAACCCTGATCCGCGAAGCGCTGCGTGCAGCTATCTGAGGTAACACATGATTGAAGCCGATCGCCTGGTCTCGGGCAGTTCATATAATGAAGAAGAGAGCCTGGATCGTGCTATTCGCCCGAAGCTGCTCGCGGAGTATGTCGGTCAGCCGCAGGTGCGCGAACAGATGGAGATTTTTATCCAGGCGGCGAAGCTGCGCGGCGATGCACTTGACCATCTGCTGATTTTCGGCCCGCCTGGGCTGGGGAAAACCACACTGGCGAATATCGTGGCGAATGAGATGGGCGTTAATCTGCGCACGACGTCAGGGCCGGTGCTGGAGAAAGCGGGCGATCTGGCGGCGATGCTCACCAATCTCGAACCGCACGACGTCCTGTTTATCGATGAGATCCACCGTCTCTCCCCGGTAGTGGAAGAGGTGCTCTATCCGGCAATGGAAGATTATCAGCTGGATATCATGATCGGTGAGGGGCCGGCCGCCCGCTCAATCAAGCTTGATCTGCCGCCGTTTACCCTGATTGGCGCGACGACGCGCGCCGGGTCGCTGACCTCCCCGCTGCGCGATCGTTTCGGCATTGTCCAGCGGCTTGAGTTCTATAACGTGCCGGATCTGCAGCACATTGTCAGCCGCAGCGCGGCCTGTCTCGGTCTGACGCTGAGTGAAGAGGGCGCGCTGGAAGTGGCCCGTCGCGCACGCGGCACCCCGCGTATCGCTAATCGCCTGCTGCGCCGCGTGCGTGATTTTGCCGATGTCCGTGCCGCAGGCAACATGAGCGGTGACGTGGCGGCCAGCGCGCTGGATATGCTGAATGTCGATACGCAGGGTTTTGATTACATGGACCGCAAGCTGCTGCTGGCGATTATCGATAAGTTTATGGGTGGCCCGGTAGGGCTGGATAACCTGGCGGCGGCAATAGGCGAAGAGCGCGAAACGATCGAGGATGTTATAGAGCCTTTCCTGATCCAGCAGGGGTTTATTCAGCGTACGCCGCGCGGCCGTATGGCCACGCAGCACGCTTACCGGCACTTTGATATCGTGCGCGAAGAGTAGGGTACAGTACGCTGGCAGACAAAAAACGGGCACCTCAGGTGCCCGTTTTGCATCGCGAAAACGGAGGGCTCAGACAGCCGGTTTTTTTATCATGCTGAGTATAAACAGCACGGCGGCGCAGAGCACGACGGAGGGGCCGGCAGGAGTATCATAGGTGGCGGAGAATGTCAGGCCACCGGTCACAGCGATCAGTCCGGCGAGCGTTGCACAGCCCGCCATCTGTTCCGGAGAGCGCGAAAAGCGGCGCGCCGTTGCGGCAGGGATAATCAGCAGTGAGGTAATAATCAGCGCGCCGACAAACTTCATTGCGACGCCGATCGTCAGGGCGGTCACCAGCATCAGCATCAGCCGGGTACGCTGAATATTCACGCCGTCAACCTGCGCCAGCTCCGGACTGATGGTCATAGAGAGCAGGGCGCGCCACTGCCACGCCATCACCGCCAGTACAATGGCAACGCCACCGCCCATCAGCCAGAGATCGTCCGGCGTAATCGCCAGCAGGTCACCAAACAGGTAGGCCATAAGATCAACGCGGACCCCCTGCATCAGGCTGACCACCACCAGACCAAGCGAAAGCGCGCTGTGCGCCATAATCCCTAACAGCGTATCAATGGCCAGATGCGGGCGACGTTCCAGCCATACCAGGCCGAGCGCCAGACAGATTGTCACCAGGATAACCGCGTAGTAAGGATTAACGTTCAGCAGCAGGCCAAAAGCCACGCCCAGCAGCGAGGCGTGCGCCAGGGTATCGCCAAAGTAGGACATACGGCGCCAGACCACAAATGAGCCGAGCGGTCCGGCCGCCAGCGCCAGCAGCGCGCCGCCGAGCCAGCCGGGAAGTAATAATTCAATCATGACGGGCTGTTTCCTTTGCGTAAAACGATACGTCCCTGTAGGTCGTGACGATGGTTATGCTGATGCCGGTAAATGGCCAGCTGCTGTGCGCCGCGCGGACCAAACATGGCGATAAACTCAGGATGCTGTGACACCGCTTCCGGCGTACCGGAACAGCAAATATGGTGGTTAAGGCACAGCACTTCGTCGGTTTTCGCCATCACCAGATGCAGATCGTGTGAGACCATCAGCACGCCGCAGTTAAGTTCGCGTCGCAGCTGATCGATTAAATCGTAAAGCGCCACCTGACCGTTTACATCAACGCCCTGGGTCGGTTCATCCAGCACCAGCAGCTGCGGCTGGTTCAGCAGGGCGCGCGCCAGCAATACGCGCTGCGTTTCACCACCGGAGAGTTTCTGCAGCGGCGCCTGCAGCAGATGCCCGGCCTGTACGCGCTTCAGCGCCGGCAGGATATCGGCACGCCTGCTGCCGCCTGTCAGACGCATAAAGCGTTCTACGGTAACCGGCAGCGTGGGATCGATATGCAATTTTTGCGGCACGTAGCCAATACGCAGACCCGGCGCGCGCTGTACGCTGCCGCGGTCCGGCGTCAGCAGACCTAAAACCGTTCGCACCAGCGTTGACTTGCCGGCGCCGTTAGGGCCCAGCAGGGTCAGAATTTTACCAGGCTGAAGCGTCAGCGAGATACCTGCCAGCACATGGCGCTGAGCAAAGGTCACTGAAATATCATCAAGTGTAACAAGTGAAGACATATAATTTACGGGTTGCATTGAAATTAGAATGTTATAATATCACATTCCATCACCCAGTCACGATGGAATGACGCATTATGTTACACAATAAGCAGCGCCTGTTTTTTAACCTTTCTGCCACTGCCATTTTAGCCGCGCTTGCGCTTCCGGCCCACTCAGCGGTCGTCACGTCAATCAAACCGTTAGGATTTATCGCAGCTGCGATTTCAGAAGGCATTACGCCGGTTGAAGTATTGCTGCCGGATGGCGCCTCGGAACACGATTACGCACTCCGTCCTTCTGATGTAAAACGCATTAAAAACGCGGACTTAGTCATCTGGGTCGGGCCTGAAATGGAGGCTTTTCTGACTAAACCTGCCGCCGCTCTGCCCGCCAGCAGGAACCTGGAAATCGCCGCGCTGCCGGCGGTGAAATCTCAGCTGATTCGGGGCGGAGAAGATGAGGATGAGCACGAAGAAGGGCTCGCCTCAGATAAGTCCGAAGATCAGGACTCATCTCATACTCACCATCATCATGGTGAATATAACATGCACCTGTGGATGTCACCGAAGATTGCGCAAGAATCCGCTGTTGCAATCCACGGAAAATTATTGGAACTTATGCCCGAAAGCAAAGCCAAACTTGACGCCAATCTGCAGCAGTTTGAAGCAGCACTGGCCGAGACGGACAAACACATTGGCGCGCAGCTTGCGCCGGTGCGGAACAAGGGTTATTTCGTTTTTCACGACGCGTATAGCTATTTTGAGAAACACTACGGTTTGTCCCCCGCGGGGCATTTTACCGTCAATCCTGAAATCCAGCCTGGCGCTCAGCGTTTACATCAAATACGAACACAGTTGGTTGAGCAAAAAGCCGTATGCGTTTTTGCTGAGCCACAATTCAGGCCGGCGGTCATCGATGCCGTGTCACGTGGCACCAGCGTACGCAAAGGCACGCTGGATCCATTAGGCATGGGGATCAGCTTAACCAAAGACAGTTATGTGAAATTCCTCTCACAGCTGTCGAGCCAGTATGCGAGCTGCCTGAATGGAGCATAGAGGAAAAGATAAAAGTGCAGCAGATAGCCCGCTCTGTCGCCCTCGCATTTAATAATTTGCCGCGCCCCCACCGCGTTATGCTGGGGTCATTAACCGTTGTCACACTGGCCGTCGCTGTCTGGCGGCCGTATGTCTATCATCCCCATGACGTTGCGCCGATTGTCAAAGAGATTGCGCTGGATAAAAACGCATTGCGCACTCTGCTGCCGGAAGCCAGCGAGCCTATCGATCAAACCACGGCCGAACCTGAAGAGGATTTGCCGGCGGACGACATCGACAAAGATGTGCCTGACAATCCCGATCAGCATGACTACACCATTTCATCTGGCGATACGTTAAGCAGCGCGCTGAATCAGTATGGCATCGATCTCAGCGACATCAATGCGCTGGTCGCCAGTGATAAAGCGCTGCGCAATCTGCAGGTGGGCCAGCAGCTAAGCTGGACGCTGGATGCAGAAGGGCAGCTGCAGGCGTTTAGCTGGGAAATCAACCGCCGTGAAACCCGTACCTATGCGCGTCAGCCAAATGGCAGCTTCAGCATGCAGCAGGAGATGCAGAAAGGCGAATGGCAAAATAGCGTGCTGAAAGGGGAAGTGCGCGGCAGCTTTGCTGCCAGTGCGCAGCGTGCCGGTCTGAGCAGCGCTGAAACCAGCAACGTCATTAAAGCGATGCAGTGGCAGATGGATTTTCGCAAACTGCGTTCGGGCGATGAGTTCAGCGTGCTGATGTCGCGCGAGATGCTGGATGGTAAAAGTGCCCAGAGCCAGCTGCTGGGCGTGCGCGTGCGCAGCGGCGGCAAAGATTACTACGCCTTCCGCGCGGAAGATGGCAAGTTCTACGATCGCAGCGGTTCGGGTCTGGCGCGGGGCTTTATGCGCTTTCCAACGGTTAAGCAGTATCGCGTCTCTTCAAACTTTAACCCGCGCCGCCTCAACCCGGTAACCGGGCGCATCTCACCGCATAAAGGCGTCGACTTTGCGCTGCCGGTGGGGACGCCGGTGCTGGCCGTCGGCGATGGCGAAGTGGTGGTGGCTAAAAATGGCGGAGCTGCGGGCAACTACGTGGCGATTCGTCACGGCCGTCAGTATATGACGCGCTATATGCACCTGAGCCGTGCGCTGGTAAAGCCGGGGCAGAAAGTTAAACGCGGCGATCGCATCGCGCTCTCGGGTAATACCGGGCGCTCAACCGGTCCTCACCTGCATTACGAGGTGTGGATTAATAATCAGGCTGTTAACCCGCTGACGGCGAAAATGCCGCGCATGGAAGGGCTGACCGGGAAAGATCGCAGTACCTACCTTGCACAGGTTAAAACCTGGCTGCCGCAGCTGGCGCTGTAAAAGTCCGGCGGCGAATAAACGTAAAACCGACGATTAATTCGTCGGTTTTTTGCTTTCAGGCGCGTGAAGATTGCAAAAATAGCTGCCGTCACTATTATTGAGCCGTCATTGTCAGAGGCGAGTGCATGGAAACCCGAAAAAAAAATAACAGCGAGTTTATTCCCGTTTTTCAACGTTCTTTTTTAAAACCTAAATACTGGGGAAGCTGGCTGGCGATTGGTGCGCTGGCGGGCATGGCAATGCTGCCGCCACGCCTGCGCGATCCTGTACTGGGTAGCTTAGGCACCTTTGCCGGTAAGCTGGCAAAAAGTGCGCGGCGTCGTGCGCTGATCAATCTCTACTACTGCCTGCCGGAACTGAGTGAAGCGCAGCGCGAAGAGATTGCTGACCGCATGTTTGCAACCGCGCCGCAGGCGATGGCGATGATGGCAGAACTCGGCATGCGCAACCCGGAGCGGGTGCGTCAGCGGGTAGAGTGGCACGGCCGTGAAATTATTACTGACTTACAGAATAACAATGAGAATGTGATCTTCCTGGTGCCGCACGGCTGGGGCGTGGATATTCCCGCCATGCTGCTGGCGTCGGAAGGGCAGAAGATGGCAGCGATGTTTCACAATCAGAGCGATCCGCTGATGGATTATCTGTGGAACACCGTACGCCGCCGGTTTGGTGGCCGTATGCATGCGCGCAACGACGGGATTAAGCCCTTTATCGCCTCAGTGCGTCAGGGCTACTACGGCTACTATCTGCCGGATCAGGATCACGGTGCTGAGCACAGCGAGTTTGTCGATTTCTTTGCAACCTACAAGGCTACGCTGCCGGCAGTGGGACGACTGATGAAAGTCTGCCGGGCGCGGGTAGTGCCGCTGTTTCCGGTATACAACAGTAAAACGCACCGCCTGGAGATCTACGTGCGGCCGCCGATGGACGATCTGGTGGATGCGGATGACACCAGGCTGGCACGCCGTATGAATGAAGAAGTGGAGATTTTTGTGCGGCCGCATCCGGAGCAATATACCTGGATCCTGAAGCTGCTGAAAACGCGTAAAGAGGGGGATATTGAGCCTTACCGGCGTAAAGATCTCTATCCGCGTAAGTAATTCTGTATGCTGCCGCTACCCGCAGTGCGTAGCGGCAGCGCACGGTTATACGACCTCTTCGACCCTGCTCAGTCGTCTGCGCTCACGCAGAAACAGCGTAACCAGCACAAACCACAGCAGACCCGCAGCAAAATTCAGCGTACTGAACCACGGCGTACCGCCGTGAAAATAGCCCGCTTTAGCCAGCTCAATGCCCGCTGCCAGCGTCAGGATGCTGATCATTCCCAGCATGGCGGCAATACTGCCTTTGCCTTCACTGCTGGCGTAAAGCGTCAGGCGATAGAGACCGGCATTCACCATGCCAGCCCCGAACGCATAGAGACTGAGTCCGGCGGTTAACAGCAGGTAGGTGTGGCTGTTCATCAGGTTGGCAATCAGCGCTATGCCGAGTCCGATTAAGATGGGCCAGGCAGCCAGTTTCACTGGCTGTTCAATCGGTACGCGACCCGCCAGTTTGCCCAGCGTCAGATTGCCGGCAATCATAGCCAGAAACACCGGCAGCTGGAGCAGGGCATAGTGCATGCGCGACAGGCCCTCATCGTGCATAAGGATCACCGGTGACAGCGCCACCCACGTCAGAATGGGAATAAACACCAGGCCGATAGCAAAGGAACCGTACATCACCTGTTTGTCACGTGCCAGCCGGCCATAGCCGCGCGCCAGCACCGGCAGCGCAACGGAGCGACTGCGATCGCCTGCCGTTTCCGGCATGATGCGCCACAGCAAAATAAAGGCGATTACGCTGCAGATCGCAAACAGCCAGAACATACTGCGCCAGCTGCCTGCGGTGAGCCATGCCGCCCCGGCCAGCGGACCGGCCAGCGGCGCCAGCAGCGCCACATTCGCCATCAGGGCCATTACCCGCACCGCGAGCGCCTCTTCAAACGCTTCCTGTACCGCCGCATAGCTGACGGCGCCAATAAAGCAGAGGCTGATGCCCTGAATGAAGCGCAGCGTGACAAACTGCTCAATTGTGCTGACCCAGGTGGTAAGGATGCAGGCCAGCACAAAAAACAGGATGCCGGAAAGCAATACCGGACGCCGGCCATACTTATCTGATAGCGGGCCCAGCAGCCACTGCAGCACCACGCCGCCCATCAGATAGGCAGTCAGAGAGGTGGAGACCCACTGCGGGCCGACTGCAAACTCCTGCGTGACCAGCAGCATGCCGGGCTGGATCATGTCATGAGCGATATAAGTAGCGAACTCAAACAGGACCAGCGCCAGTGGAAACAGCAGCGTACGTCCGGTTAAGCGGGCAATAGGTTGGTAGCGGGCCATCAAGCCTCCCTGAAAATGCAAAATAAAACGCGACCGCCAGAGCAGTCGCGTTTGTCCATTTTTACAGCCGCTACGCTTAACGCGTCGGCGTTAGTCGACGCGCAGCACGCGGCTGGTGTTGGTGGTGCCGGTTGCGCCCATCACATCACCCTGGGTGACAATCACCAGGTCGCCGGAGACGAGGAAACCTTTATCGCGCAGCAGATTTACCGCGTCGTGGGCGGCAGCCACACCGTCGTTGTTGCTGTCAAAATAGACCGGCGTCACGCCGCGATAGAGAGCGGTCAGGTTTAGCGTACGCTCATGGCGCGACATCGCAAAAATCGGCAAACCTGACGTGATACGTGACGTCATCAGCGCGGTACGGCCTGATTCGGTCATGGTAATAATGGCAGAAACACCCTGCAGATGGTTTGCTGCATACATAGCTGACATCGCGATCGCTTCTTCGACGTTGTCAAACTGTACGTCCAGGCGATGTTTGGAGACGTTTACGCTTGGGATCTTTTCAGCGCCGAGGCAGACTTTCGCCATCGCAGAAACGGTTTCCGCCGGATATTGCCCGGCTGCGGTTTCCGCTGACAGCATCACGGCGTCAGTACCATCCAGCACGGCGTTGGCCACATCCATCACTTCCGCACGGGTTGGCATGGGATTGGTGATCATCGATTCCATCATCTGCGTGGCGGTAATGATGGTGCGGTTCAGCTGACGGGCGCGACGGATCAGCGCTTTCTGAATACCAACCAGTTCCGGATCGCCGATTTCAACGCCCAGATCGCCGCGCGCCACCATGACAACGTCAGACGCGAGGATAATATCATCCATTGCTTCCTGTGTCGCAACCGCTTCTGCGCGCTCCACTTTGGCCACCAGCTTTGCATCACAGCCGGCGTCGCGAGCCAGACGACGGGCGTAGTTCATATCTTCGCCATTGCGCGGGAATGACACCGCCAGATAATCAACGCCGATTTTTGCCGCCGTGACGATATCCAGCTTATCTTTTTCAGTCAGCGCTTCGGCAGAGAGGCCGCCGCCCAGCTTGTTGATACCTTTGTTATTAGAGAGCGGACCACCGACGGTAACTTCAGTGAAGACTTTCACATCCTGCACCTCCAGCACCTTCAGCTGTACGCGGCCATCATCGAGCAGCAGAATATCGCCCGGCACGACATCTTCCGGCAATCCTTTGTAATCGATGCCGACTTTTTCTTTGTCGCCTTCACCTTTGCTCAGGTTCGCATCAAGCAGAAAACGATCGCCGACACTGAGAAATACTTTCCCTTCTTTAAACGTAGAGACGCGGATTTTTGGCCCCTGCAGGTCGCCGAGAATCGCCACGTGACGCCCCAGCTTGGCGGCTATCTGACGTACGCGATCGGCGCGCTGCTGGTGATCTTCGGGCGTGCCGTGGGAGAAATTAAGGCGTACTACGTTAGCGCCTGCCGCGATGATTTTTTCAAGGTTATTGTCGCGGTCGGTTGCCGGGCCGAGGGTAGTAACAATCTTGGTTCTTCTGAGACGACGTGACGGGGATTTTGAGATGAAAGCTGTAGGGCTGGTCATTCGGTGATCCTTTTATTCTATCTGAGTGATTGGCATTAAATTTACAATGCGCGTGTCTCTGTTTGGCTATTGATACTGCTTCCAGGGTGTTGACGCAAAAGGCTTGAAGTATTAACGCCAGGTAAACGCTTACACCTAAGGTACACCAAATGTCTGACCCTGTTAAGATGGGTCTGCTTTGTCAAAGTGCGGAGCGATCTATCACGCTAAAACGCGGCACAGGATAACCCCGGTTTTGCTTGCGCATTTTTAGCATCGGTATAACACGGCTGCATAGCAGAGCTAAAATGCGCCCGAACGGCACCGCACAGACATGAAAGCGCTTACATCACCTTGATTTAGTAAAAATTTGCTCTGTGAAGCACACCTTCGCGCAGCGGCAGATAAATGCGAAGCTGAATTCTTTGTCATACTTCTGCAGGCCCCGTCTGTAATGACTGACGTAAACCCTGGTCAGGGACGCCGGCCTGTTGGTTACGCGACGTCGCGATGAACAGCGGGACGCTCGCTTGTCCTGGCGCGGCGAAAAAAGTACATTGTGCCGTAAGAACATGACAATAAAGGTCCGGGATGGTGAGGATGCACATCCGGGAGATCCTGCAACGAGGAGAGGAAAATGGCGGTAACACAAACAGCCCAGGCATGCGATCTGGTGATTTTCGGTGCCAAAGGCGATCTTGCACGCCGTAAACTGTTGCCTTCGCTTTATCAGCTGGAGAAAGCTGGTCAGATCCACGAAACCACCCGTATTATCGGAGTAGGACGTGCGGAGTGGGATAAAGCGGCTTATACCAAAGTGGTACGCGAGGCGCTGGAAACCTTCATGAAAGAGAAGATTGATGAAGCGCTGTGGGATAAGCTCAGCGGCCGTCTCGACTTCTGTAACCTCGATGTGAACGATACAACGCATTTCACCAAACTGGGTAAAATGCTCGATCAAAAAGAGCGCGTAACCATTAACTACTTTGCTATGCCACCGAGCACGTTCGGTGCCATTTGTGAAGGGCTTGGCGCAGCGAAGCTGAACGCAAAACCTGCCCGCGTGGTAATGGAAAAGCCGCTGGGTACCTCGCTGGAAACCTCGCGTGAAATCAACGACAGCGTGGGTAAATTCTTTGACGAGAGCCAGGTGTTCCGTATTGACCACTATCTGGGCAAAGAGACGGTGCTGAATCTGCTGGCGCTGCGCTTTGCTAACTCAATCTTTGTGAATAACTGGGACAACCGCACCATCGACCACGTGCAGATCACCGTGGCAGAGGAGGTGGGGATTGAAGGCCGCTGGGGTTATTTTGATAAAGCGGGCCAGATGCGCGACATGATTCAGAACCACCTGCTGCAGGTACTGACCATGATTGCTATGTCACCGCCCTCCGATCTCAGTGCAGATGCAATCCGCGATGAGAAAGTAAAAGTACTGCGTTCACTGCGCCGGATCGATCAAACCAACGTGCGTGAAAAAACCGTACGCGGTCAGTACACGGCAGGATTTGTACAGGGTAAAAAAGTACCGGGCTATCTGGAAGAGGAGGGCGCTAACAAGCAGAGCGCAACCGAGACTTTTGTGGCTATTCGCGTTGATATTGATAACTGGCGCTGGGCGGGTGTACCTTTCTACCTGCGCACCGGCAAGCGTCTGCCTTCCAAATGCTCTGAGGTCGTCGTCTATTTCAAGAACCCGGAGATGAACCTGTTCAAAGACTCCTATTCTGAACTGCCGCAGAACAAACTCACTATTCGTCTGCAGCCGGATGAAGGTGTGGATATCGAGATCCTTAACAAAGTACCAGGGCTGGATCACAAGCATAAGCTGCAGACCACTAAGCTGGATCTGAGCTATTCAGAAACCTTTAATCAGTCACATCTGGCGGATGCCTATGAGCGTCTGCTGCTGGAATCAATGCGCGGCATTCAGGCGCTGTTTGTCCGTCGCGATGAGGTAGAAGCAGCATGGGGCTGGGTGGATTCAATTATCGAGGCCTGGAATGCGGATGGCGACGCCTCTAAACCGTATCAGGCAGGCACCTGGGGCCCGGTGGCTTCCGTTGCGATGATCACCCGCGACGGCCGTTCATGGAACGAATTTAGCGAGTAATCGCCCGTTGTACGGATGCGCCATTCAGACTCAACCAATACCTCTGCCATGCAGGGGTATTTTTTTGCGCAGCGCGTGCCAACGCCCATAGCAGAGAGAGTCCACAGCAGCATCACCACGTGGTGTTGCATAGACGCAAAGCCGTTTTATCTTGTATGGTAAAGCGCTAATGATGAGAACGCAGCCGTCGGGGCTGCGGTGACCAGGGAAACCTCATGAAGAACTGGAAGATAAGTGCAGAGCAGGTGCTGAGCACCGGGCCGGTCGTGCCGGTTATTGTAGTAAAGCAGCCTGAGCACGCTGTGCCGATGGCAAAAGCGCTGGTCGCAGGCGGTATCCGGGTGCTGGAGGTGACGCTGCGTACGCCGGTTGCGATGGATGCGCTGCGCGCCATTATTCGTGAGGTGCCGGAAGCGATTGTGGGCGCCGGTACGGTTATCAATACGCAGCAGCTGAAAGAGGTCACGGATGCAGGCGCGCAGTTTGTGATAAGCCCGGGACTGACCGAGTCGCTGCTCCGGGCCGCAACAGAGGGGCCGGTACCGCTGATCCCGGGGATCAGCACCGTGTCAGAGCTGATGATGGGTATGGATCATGGCCTGCGCGAATTCAAGTTCTTCCCGGCTGAAGCCAGCGGCGGCGTAAAGGCGCTTTCCGCGCTTGCCGGACCTTTTCCGCAGGTACGGTTTTGCCCGACCGGCGGCATTTCACCGGCAAACTATCGTGACTATCTGGCGCTGAAAAGCGTGCTGTGTATCGGCGGCTCGTGGCTGGTACCGGATGAGGCGCTGCAGCAGGGCGACTGGGAGCGGATTACGCAGCTGGCGCGTGAGGCGATAGCGGGCGCGCGGTAGCCCGGGAAGCAGATATCTGGCAGCAGGCGTATGGCCTGCTGCCAGCGCTGTCAGCCTTCGGCGGTTATCGCTGCCGCACTGGCGACGGCGCGCGCTACCGCCTCTTCCGTGCTCTCTCCGGTTGCCAGCGCAACGCCCAGGCGACGCTGTCCGCTGATCTCCGGTTTACCAAACAGGCGCAGCTGCAGGCCCGCGCCCAGCGCGGCATCAACGTGTGCAAAGCGCACATCCTGACTCTCCAGCTGCGGCAGGATCACGCTGACGCCGCCGGTCCATACTGGCGAATAGTGCCGATCGGCAGCCCGAGAAACGCCCGCACGTGCAGAGCGAACTCAGAGAGATCCTGAGAAATCAGCGTCACCATGCCGGTATCATGCGGGCGGGGCGACACTTCGCTGAACACCACCTCATCACCGCAAACGAACAGCTCAACGCCAAACAGGCCATATCCACCCAGCGCGTTTACCACGCTGGCCGCAATCTCCTGCGCCCGTGCGAGGGCAGCGGCGCTCATCTGCTGCGGCTGCCAGGATTCGCGGTAATCTCCCTCCTCCTGGCGATGGCCGATCGGGGCGCAGAAGTGGATGCCGTCAACGGCGCTGACCGTCAGCAGCGTAATTTCGAAATCGAATCTGACCACGCCTTCAACAATCACCCGGCCCGCACCGGCACGGCCACCCTGCTGGGCATAATCCCACGCCTGCTGCAGCGCGTCCGCGCTGCGAATAAAGCTCTGACCTTTGCCGGATGAACTCATCACCGGCTTAATGATGCAGGGAAACCCTATCGCTTCTGCTGCGGTAAAAAAGTGCGCCTGGCTGTCGGCAAACTGATAGCGTGAGGTGGGCAGGTTCAGTTCTTCGGCGGCCAGACGACGGATCCCCTCCCGGTTCATGGTCAGGCGTGCGGCGCGAGCGGTCGGCACCACTTTCTGCCCCCGGGCTTCAAGCTCAACCAGCGTATCGGTGGCAATCGCCTCAATTTCCGGCACCACAAAGTGCGGCTGTTCACGGGCGATCAGTGCAGCCAGCGCCTCGCCATCCAGCATATTGATTACGTGGCTGCGATGCGCAACCTGCATCGCCGGCGCATCGGCATAGCGATCGACGGCGATCACTTCCACACCTAAACGCTGGCACTCCAGCGCGACCTCTTTACCCAGCTCGCCTGAGCCCAGCAGCATAACGCGCGTGGCACCGGGTCGCAGTGCCGTTCCGAGAGTTGTCATACCTGTCACCTTAGCAGTCAAAAAAGCGCCAGCAGTATATACGAAAACGTTTGCGCGCTCACGTTTTACGCCGGTAAAGATTTTCCGTACTTTGCCCGCTCTGACATTTTCTGACGCAGGTTGCGCCAGGATAAAGCGGGCTAACTTAAACGGGAGTTAAACAATGAATCAGTGGCTGCAGCAGCTTCAGACGGTTCTGGCAAAGAAAAAGGGCGGGACTTCCGGGTTGGGTGACCTCCTGGGGCCCGGGGCACTGGGTGGGCTGGCAGGCGTGCTGGCGGGCAGCAAATCGTCACGTAAGCTGCTGACAAAATTTGGCGGCAAGGCGCTACTGCTGGGCGGCGGTGCGGCAGCCGGTGCGCTGTTATGGAATAAATATAAAGATCGTATCCGCACAGCGTATCCGCCCGCATCCGGCACTGACGGGCAACAGACGCCGCCTGACCAGCGCGCAGAGCGGCTGATCGCTGCACTGGTATTTGCGGCCAAAAGTGATGGTCATATTGATGAGGCTGAACAGGCTGCAATTGAGAAACAGATTCAGCAGGCGGGCTATGGCGCGCAGGCGGAAAGCCTGATTAAGCAGGCGATGGCGCGTCCGCTCGATCCGCAGTGGCTGGCGGCTGGAGTAAAAAATGAAGAGGAGGCGCTGGAACTCTACGTGCTCAGCTGTGCAGCTGTCGATATCGACCACTTTATGGAGCGCAGTTATCTCACCGCGCTGGGCGATGCGCTGAATATTCCGGAGGATGTTCGTGACGGGATCCAGCGAGACATCGCCGCAGAATCTGCTGGCTGAGAGGTCGGAAACAGCTGCGCCTGCGGCAGTTCTGGCATTCCCGCCTGATTGGTGCCACGCTTGCATAAAACGATTTCTCCGGGAGAAACCGCGTTATGAAACAGCCGCAGGCAAAAAAATTCCGCATGTCATGACGTTGCATGGCGATACGCGCACTGATGATTACTTCTGGCTGCGCGATGACGATCGTGAAGACCCCAGCGTGCTTGCCTATCTGCAGGAGGAGAACCGCTACGGCAGGGCGATGATGGCGTCGCAGAATGCACTGCAGGAGAAGGTGCTGAAAGAGATTGTCGATCGTATTCCGGGTCAGGACTATTCTGTGCCCTATACGAAAAACGGCTTTCGCTATCAGCGCCGTTATGAGGCCGGGAACGAATATGCAGCGTTTTATCGGCAGCCGGTTGAGGGCGGGGCGGACGCATCCTGGCAGCTGCTGCTTGACGGCAACCGGCGCGCTGCGCACAGCGACTTCTACACCATGGGAGCGCTGGATATCAGCCCGGACAATCAGGTTATGGCACTGGCGGAAGATTTTTTATCGCGCCGTCAGTATGGTATCCGCTTTCGTAACCTGCAGAGCGGCAGCTGGTATCCTGAAGTATTACATAACGCCTCATCCAGCGTAGCCTGGGCAAACGACTCGCGTACGCTTTACTATGTGCGCAAACATCCGAAAACGCTGCTGGCGTATCAGATATGGCGCCATGAGCTGGGCCATCCGCAGAGTGATGACCAGCTGGTATATGAAGAGAAGGATGAGAGCTTTCATCTTAGCGTGCATAAAACCACGTCAGAGCACTTTATTCTGATTGCGCTCTTCAGCACCACCACCAGTGAGATCCTGCTGCTGGACGCGGAGTATCCTGACGCGCAGCCGCAGGTATTCTGCCCGCGCCGGCGCGATCACGAATACAGCATCGACCACTATAACCACAATTTTTATATCCGCTCGAACCGCGACGGCAAGAACTTCGGTCTCTACCGCAGCGCCTGGCTGGCGGAGCAGCGCTGGGAGACGCTGATACCGGCGCGCGAGCACGTCGTTCTGGAGGATTTCCAGCTGTTTCGCAGCTGGCTGGTAGTAGAAGAACGCCAGCGCGGCGTCAGTACTTTGCGGCAGATTAACCGCGCCAGCGGCGAGAGCTATGGTATCGCGTTTGACGATCCCGCCTATGTGACCTGGCTGGCGTTTAACCCCACGCCGGAGAGCGATACGCTGCGCTACGGCTACTCCTCGATGACCACGCCCGATACGCTGTTTGAACTGAATATGGAGACCGGGGAGCGACGCATCCTCAAACAGACGCCGATACCAGGCTTTGATCCGGATGAGTACAGAAGTGAGCACCAGTGGATCAAAACGCGCGACGGTACCGAAGTGCCGGTATCGCTGGTTTATCATCGGAAATATTTTCAGCGCGGTAAAAATCCGCTGCTGGTCTATGGCTATGGCGCCTACGGCAGCACGATGGAGGCGAACTTTAGCGCCAGCCGCGTCAGCCTGCTGCAGCGCGGTTTTATCTATGCCATTGTGCATGTCCGCGGCGGGGGCGAGCTGGGCCAGCAGTGGTATGACAGCGGCCGTCTGATGCATAAGATGAACAGCTTCACCGATTTTATCGACGTGACGCAGGGGCTGGTGGCCAAAGGCTATGGCGATCCGCAGCGTCTCTACGCCATGGGCGGTAGCGCGGGCGGGCTGCTAATGGGCGCGGTTGTCAATATGGCACCGACCCTGTTCCACGGCGTGGTAGCGCAGGTGCCGTTTGTGGATGTGGTGACAACCATGCTCGATCCTACTATTCCGTTAACCACCGGCGAGTATGATGAGTGGGGCAATCCGGAACAGCCCGACGCCTATCACTACATCAGCCGTTACAGCCCCTATGATAATGTGACCGCGCAGGCGTATCCGCATCTGCTGATCACCACCGGGCTGCACGATTCACAGGTGCAGTACTGGGAGCCCGCCAAGTGGGTGGCAAAGCTGCGCGAACATAAAACCAGTGACGCGCTGCTGCTGCTCTGTACCGACATGGATTCCGGCCACGGCGGTAAGTCGGGACGCTTTAAATCCTATGAGGGCGTTGCGCAGGAATTTACGTTCCTGATTGCTCTGGCGCAGGGCAGCCTGCCGGATCGGGTGGATTACTGATCGTCTTTGACATATTTACGCAGCGCCTGCCGCAGCGGCGGGCGCAGATCGCGGACATTGTCCAGTACCCAGCGCAGATAACCCGGATCGCGGCGCGCAATAGCGCTGATACTCTGTCCGCGATATTTGCCAAATGGAAAGATATCTCCGGAGAGCGCAGCCGGTTCAGTCCGGCTTACCATCTCTGCCGGACTCCAGCCGGAGATCTCCATAATACGGATCAGCAGCGCGGCGGTAACGTAGCAGTCATAAAGCGCGCGGTGTGCATGCAGGTCTGCAGGCGGCGTCACCTCAAGTTTCAGGCTGTGCCGCAGCGCCTGATTACCATATTTAATGCCGGGCCACAGTTTGCGCGCCAGCGTCATGGTGCAGATCCATTCGCCCGGCATGGCGGGCAGCATGCGGCGGTCAAAGCTGGCGTTGTGAGCCACATAGTGCGGGCTGCCGTGATAGCGGCTGATGATCGCTTCTATCGGCGGTTTATCCGCCACCATCGCTTCTGTGATGCGGTGCACCATCATTGCCTGACGGCTGATAGGGCGATCCGGGCAGACCAGATCGCTCATCGGATTGACTATCTGCCCGTCAATAACATCCACGGAGGCGATCTCTACCACGCCGCCCTGCAGGCCGCAGGTTTCTGTATCTATCACGCGTAACATAGGTTATTTCTGCTTAGGTTCGTAGGGCAGGCGGGAAAGGCTGAGCGAAGCCTGACGATAGTGCATCAGGCGCTGGCGGAACCAGTCGCGCAGCGCTTCCGGCTGCTCGCGTTCAACCATCTCCGCCACGACCGGCATATTGTAGCGCTCTTTGAACGCGACGCCTGCCGCCGCCAGCTCAACGTTGACTTTGTCTTTCTCTTCCTGCGACAGCTGTGCAAGATTATAACGCATGCTTTTCTCCTGATAATCAGCGGCAAAAATAATGGTTTCATGCAGCAGGATCAAGGGCAACCGGATCGCACTGCAGGTCTCGACACGCTGAATCGGGCGGCGTATCCTGCTGCCACATCAGCGGCAGCGCCGGAAAACCCGCCGGGTAATCTGTCTGCCTGCCGTGTCAGTGAAGATGAAATGAGGTCAATATTTTGCTGAAAAAAGTGATTCCTGCCTGCCTGCTGCTGGCGCTCTGCAGCCAGGCGCTGGCGGGCGAAATTATTACGGTCAGTCGTTTTGAAATCGGTAAGGCAAAGTGGCCCTTCACGCGTGAAGAGGTGATGCTGACCTGTGAAAAGGATGGCGCACTGTTTGCCATTAACCCCAGCACGCTACTGCAGTATCCGCTGAATGAAAAAGCGCTGGCGCGTGCCGATGCGGGGCAGGGCACGCTGCAGTCGATTAATACTATCCTGGCAGATGATAAGGCGCATCCCGGCAGTAAAATGTCGCTGCAGCCGATTATCGATCGCGCGCAGCAGCTGTGCGTTAAGTAAAAGCCGGCAGACGCCGCCGTCAAAAAGCGTTGCAGGCGTCTGGTAGTGCCAGCGCGATCACAGAGTTGGCAGCTTTCCGGCTCGCCTCAGGCTGCTTGCTGGACAATGTTCGCCGTTGGACTACCTTTAAAAGGCAAGGCACCTCGCCTTCAAAAATGCCAACTTTTAGCGCACGGCTCACTACGAGCCATTTCCCTGGACCCGATACAGGAATCGTATTGGGTCTTTTTTTAACTGGTTGTTATCGAAAGATAACTCAGGGGTTTCCCAGCATTTACCCGACATCTCACTCCGGACGGCACTCGCACTGGTTCTGAACAGGTAAATCCAGGCGTTAGCGGATAGTCAGTCAGCTACCTGACAGAACAGAAGCGTTATCCCTTTCCCTGATCCACTATTTTATAAAACAGTGGAACGATCGCTCGCCGGAAACGATGTTTTAACCTGGCTTTTAACGGTCGTGATGACATAAGTTGATTCCAGATAACCTTTTTTTGCCGGGCAATCTCACTCATATCATTATTACTGTTTATTGTAGACTGGCTGGCCTCTTCGGAGAGCTGAACCGGATGCGGGACCACCGAAAAAACGCTTACAAACGCGTGCTCTGCAAAAAGCGTCCATTTATCTGCAGTGATCCAGACAGGATGCAGGTTTTTTAAGAGAGATTGCGCGGCTTTGTGGTTAATTAC
Source organism: Pantoea eucrina (assembly GCF_002095385.1). Classification (GTDB taxonomy): domain Bacteria; phylum Pseudomonadota; class Gammaproteobacteria; order Enterobacterales; family Enterobacteriaceae; genus Pantoea; species Pantoea eucrina. The sequence goes on from NZ_MIPP01000005.1 coordinate 90,528, forward strand.
GTATGAGTGAGTGGTGGTGGCCTGCAGCGTTTTATGCAGAGTATGTTTATGGGTTAAATGAGAGACAGGCGATAATAAATAACTGTTTGCACGGCTAAAAAGGATCACTTCTGGTCTGTGGCTGGCGGGCTTTATTTTTTCCAGTACGTCCCTGGCTTCGCGAGTGAAAATAATGTCATCTTCCAGAATCATTGCCGCTTCAATATTGCTGTCGACGATTTTCTGGTAAATTTTTTGATGACTTAATGCGCACCCAATCTCTCCGGGTAAAAATGCGTAATTAATCGGTGCACTTGCGGCAGCTCTTTCATCGGCTGTCATGAGCGTGCCATCGACCGCTTCGACAAATTCGTAATCAAGATTAAGTGCATCAAGCTGGGATGCAATTTTATTCCGTCTTTCGACCGATCTTTTTAAGTTTACAATAAAAATTTTCATTATCTGCCGTGCGCGATGTGCGGTTCCTTTACATTCCTGACCTGAATAATGCAGATATTATCATATAAACAATCTTGCTGAGTATAAGGCCTCAGCCGGTAACTGGCTCCGTTCTGTAGTTTATAAACCGGACAAAACAGGTTAAAAGTTTGCCTTATTGCTGAAACAGGCTACGCTTAAAGGGTGACAACTCAATGCGCCGTATCTAACGACGGACTGTTTGCTAATCAATGATGATCAACAGGCGCACCAATTCAGGGCTCTGCTTCGGCAGGGCCTTTCCTTTGCCCGCTGTTGCCCGCAAAGCGCGCGCAGCAGCGGGTAAAGCGCTCACTCCAGCAGATAAATACCTGCAACGAGTGTGCCTACAGAAATAATGTGCAGTAGCTCAGTCATGGTTCGCCCTCCCGGATATGTACAGACAAAGTCAAGGACGGATATCACACTTCGTCAAATTTAATCATGGCGGGTGATTATTCTGAAACAGCATTATCGCCCTGCGTTTTGTCTGAATTCAGCGTGACGGCGGTGACGCTGACAGACCGCTAACTGATTAAGTTCAGAGAATAAAGTGGTTTACCTGCCGCACTAACTTCAGGTTGCGCTGTCTCAGTTACAGATGTTTTAGTCCGTATCGATCTTAAAAACACAGCAAAACTCTTTTTTTGTACTATATTGTTATAGCAAAGGGTGAGTTTTGTAAAAAAGAGTCATGCTGTACCCTTAACAATAAACAGACAGGCCGCGAAAGGCCGTTTTAAACCAAAGGATATAAAAATTATTTCAGTTTCAATTTCTATGCGTTGCCCTCACTGTCTGGGCTCGCAGTATCGCAAATCCGCATTTGACGTTTCTGAGAAGAATCCGGCGGGTGCTAAGTGCATATTCTGTAAAACAGCGATGGTTGCTCTTAACCCTGCGGCGATGAATACGTTAGCTAAGCTTAAAATGAATAACGATATGCTTCACAGATAACCGATCTCTGCCACGCAAAAGGCCACCTCAGGGTGGCCTTTTTACTTTTTGCTGACGACAGCATCTATCCCGATGGCTACAGAATAATCCAGCGCCTGGCAGGCGCTCAGGCTTCAGGCTGGCCTGCCGGGCCTTTACTCATCGGCCCGCCGGGCACCGGATGCTCCATCGGCGGAGCAGGGCGGCCATCCGGACCCAGCGGGCGTTCCGGCTGCTGACAACCGGCCAGCATCAGCAGGCTGGCAGAGATAATTAATCCACTAAAAAACAGCTTCATCAGAGACTCCTTGATTAACAGGCAACCCGGCGTTGCACATTAACCCTAGCTGATAAATCTGTGCGCTGACGGCAGCGGCTGGCTTAATTTTATCGTCCTGATTAAAACAGCTGTAAGGCCAGATTTTTATCTCAGACGTCGCCATTCATGGCGTCATTGCTTCTGTTGCCTATACTTAGGTTCTTGATGACAGGAGGCGAACATGTTCAAACATAACAGTAATGAAGAGCGTAAACATGAGGGCGATGTAGCCAAAGGATTGCCTGAAGCGGCCCCCTCTGCCGGAAATGCGTATGAAGAGGATGACCATCCGGTTCAGGACGCGCCGGATGAGCATGGCGAAATTCCCCGTACGCGTGACAGCAGTGAAGATGAAAAGAAAGATCCCTGGGAAGATAAAGGGAAATAACGCGTAGACGCTAAATAAGAGTGGTGTGACATTTATCTTTTTTTCTGCGGCTGGCGCACATATCCCTCAGGCTGCCGCAGAGCGTCAGACAGCAGTGCCTATACTGAAAATACCCAACCCAGGGTCAGGAGGTAAATATGTCAGAACGTCCAGAAGATATTCAGCCTATCCCCGATGATGGACAGGCACCCGGTGCAGATGAAGATTTGCCCATGGATGACGGTGCTGTGCCCAATGATGACGCGCTTCCTGTGGATGACACGCGCAGAATCTGATCGGGATGTATTTACCACTCAGTTAACCCGTATGGCCTGACACTATACGGGTTTTTTAATGAGCGCTTCTCTGGCTGTACCTGAGATCGGGAAAGAGTAAAGCAGCGTTATACTGCCTGAAATGGTATAAAATGCCCTGGTTTCGTATATTTCAGGACAGATCATTAATGGCAGATACACACTATTTACTTTGGGTAATGACAGGGACGCTGACCATCCTCAGCCTGTTTATTGGTGCAATTGTCGGACAGGCAAAAACCCGCCGGCTGGGTATGATGACCTTTACCGGTCTCTGGGCATTTTTTATGCTGGCAATATTTTTGATAACCCGCTAACCCACTATCAGCAGATGCACCAGCCGGGCCAGCGATTCCAGCAGCAGCAGGCTGCCGGTCACCAGCATAATCAACACAATGATAAACTGCTTACGGCCTTTCATGCTGTGCTCTCCATGGCGACGCCATACCGGCATTACACTATGCCGGTTGGGTTAAACTAACGCTCAACCATCAGATTATGAGCCGCAGCCTGCTAGCGAAACAGCCGGCCGTCACGCACCAGCTCGCGCGGATAGCTGTTTTTAATGCGGTTGCCCACTTTTTTAGCCAGTCCAAGCGGCTGCTGCTGCCAGGTGACGATGACTTCATCCCGGTCAGGCAGTGTCTCCGGATGGATATCCTGTCCGCGATACCAGCTTTCCGCTTCCGCTTCATTCAGCGCAAACGCCAGCGATGCATCAGGCCTGGCCAGTGCCATCACCGCCTCATGCTGCCAGCGGTAGCCTTTGGGAAAGGTTTCAGCCAGTTTCAGACCAATGCGTGAGAAGCGCACCTTATTCAGCCACTGCTCTGCGCTGGCCGGAAACAGCCACAGCTCTTTATCGCGCTGCCAGAGCGTCAGGCTCTCATCCCACTGCAGGCCCACCTTAGCCGCTGCCTGCATCACCTCCGCGCTGAGTTTTCGGCTGGCGGGCGCAAACGGCAGTTTCCCGAGTTTATAGCCCGGCGCCGGCAGTGCCGGCACGCTGGCGGTTTTACGCAGACGCGCGACGAAAAATCCTTCGCTGTCGAAGCAGTGAGGAAACACGTGCAGATAGCCTTCCGGCGTCAGGGCAGCCTCTGCGCCGGCAAACAAATCCTGCAGCGACAGGATCTCAATGGCGTCGGGATAGCGTGTCAGCAACCAGGCTATGACCTGCTGATTCTCAATGGTGTTAAGGGTACAGGTTGAGTAGATCAGCACGCCACCGGGCCTGAGCGCGTGAAAAGCGCTGTCGATAAGATCGCGCTGGGTGGCCGCAATCGCCTCGGTGCTGGCCAGCGTCCAGTTGCGCAGCGCATCTGCATCTTTACGCACCACGCCTTCGCCTGAGCAGGGAGCATCAAGCAGGATGGCGTCGAACTGTTCCGGCAGCGCTGCGCCAAACACCCGGCCATCGAAATGCGTCAGCGCCACGTTGCTGACGCCGCAGCGGCTGATATTGGCATGAAGGACTTTGACCCGGCTGGCGGAGTATTCATTGGCGAGGATCGCGCCGCGATTATGCATCAGCGCCGCCAGCTGCGTGGTTTTGGATCCCGGTGCCGCCGCCATATCCATAACCTGCTGTGCGTCCGGCGCGGCGGCAAACAGCGCCGTCACCGGCAGCATCGAGCTCGCTTCCTGAATGTAGAACAGACCGCTAAGATGTTCAGCCACGCTGCCAAGCGGCAGGCTCTCATCATCGCGCTCGATCCAGAATCCCTCTGCGCACCAGGGAACCGGCGTCAGCCGCCAGCCATACTGCGCCGTGCGGGCAAGAAAATCAGCCACGCTGATCTTCAGCGTGTTGACGCGTACACTTTTGCGCAGCGGCTGCTGGCTGATAGCAAGAAAGCGTTGCAGTTCAGCCTCATCAGGGAGGCTGGCACGCATGAGGGTAATGAACTCTTCAGGAAAACGACTGGACACAACAATTTACCGCGCTGACAAATGATGGGCGCAGTGTAACACGCGCAAAGAGAACGGGCAGCCTGCTGGCTGCCCGGTTGTTTAGCGCGGAGCAGGGATAGCGGTACCCCAGTCACGCCACGCTTTCGGCGCTTCATCCTGCAGCAGGAAGTGTTTGTTGGCGCCTGCCTGCGGTGCCATCGGCACGGTTGGCGGCGTAGCGAACTGAATGCCGCCGCGAATAAACTGCTGGAAGGTGCCGGTTTTCACCACGCCGCCAATCAGGCCAAAATCGAGGTTATAGCCGGATGCCAGCCAGAATACTGAGTTATTCCGCACCAGATGCTGATACTTTTTACTGATGCGCAGCGCAATCTGCACCCGATCGGCCATATTACCCAGCGAGGTGCCGGTGACCGTACCGACCTCAACGCCGCGGAACAGAACCGGCGTACCCAGGGAGAGCGATCCCGCCTCGGCGGCATCGACATAAATGTTCAGGCCGTTCAGGTAACGCGAGTCGGTGATTGTGCTTTCCTGCAGCTCAAAGCTGCGCGCCATCGCACCTTTGCCGGGATCGACGTTGACATAGGGCTGCAGAATCGTCTCCAGATGGTTGACGCCTGCCGCAGAAATTTCCGGCGATACCACTGAGAAACGGCTGCCCGTGCGGGCAAAGTCCTGCACATACTCCGGATAGAGCACGGCTTTAGCGACCACCTGATTGTTATCCTGACTCAGCGCCAGCGACTCCACCTGACCGACATTAATACCGAGATAGCGCACCGGCATGCCTGCCGCCAGCTTGCTGCCGTCGTAGGTGTGCAGGGTGATCTGGCTGCCGACGGCGCGGGCTGCGGTTTCTGACGCATAGAGCACGCGCTTAACGCCTTTTTTCGCCTGTGCACCGGTCAGATTGTCAAAGCTGATGGCGCCTTTCAGCGCCCGGTTAATCGGCGACGCCTGCACGGTCAGACCGCTGCCGTTGAGCTGCACTTTTGCGCCACCTTCGGCCCAGAATACGCTTTCGCTGGTCAGCAGCTTGCGATACTGCGGCTGAATATGCACTGAGATATCAAACGCATCCGCACGCGGCACCACGTCGACCACTTCACCGACTTCAAACTTACGGTAGAGCACTACGGAACCTGCCTGTACGTCCGGCAGGCTGGTTGCCGTCAGCGTCAGCGTGGCAGGCGGCTGATCGCCGGTGATCCCTTCAGCAGCACGCTCGGCGTCTGCATAGAGCGGGTAGCGGCTGGAGGCTTTCCCTTTTGCGCCGGGATCGAGACGAATACCGCCATCCACCCATTCACGTGCGCTGGCACCCAGCACCTGCATACCATCAAGGCCAAATTTTACGTTCAGGCGACTGTTGACGATAAACTTGCTGTCAGCGTGCACCAGCTGACGATATTCAGGATTAATCGCGACCACGAAATTGATGCCGTTCTCATCCAGTTTGCGCGAGATCACCTGACCAATCTTCATGCCATAGATCACCAGGGGCTGGCCGGCATCGATACCGTAGGTTTCCGGCGCGCTAAGCTGTACCGTCAGGACATCCGGTTTCTGCAGCAGCGTTTCGCTGGCGGGCAGCACGCTGAAATGGTCCTGCGGTTCGCCCTTACCGGGCACCAGCTCCAGCGTGTTACCGGTGAGCAGGCTGCTCAGGCTGGTGTCAGTGAGGCTGAGTTTCGGTGCGCGCATCTCAATACGTGTTCCGCTGCGCATCAGGCCGGTCACTGAGGGATCAATCGTCAGTTCGCCAGAGACTTTGCCGTCAGGCAGCAGCGTAAGTTTTGTCAGGGTGCCTACTTCCAGCCCCTGATACATCAGAGGCGTACTGTTGGCTTTGAGGTTGTTACCATCAGGCAGATCGAGGTTAATCAGCACGCCGCGTTGGCTGTGTGCCAGATCCGGATAGAGCTGATAGTTCTGCTCGCTCTCAGCCGGTTCGCCTTTATCGGGTGAATCAAACGCGATAGCGCCGTTTACCAGCGCGGCCAGACTCTCCAGCTTCACTTTCGCGCCGCTCAGGCTGACATCTGCATCAATACCGGAAACATTCCAGAAGCGGCTCTGCTTTTTGATGAGATTGATAAAGCGCCGCTCGATCAGCACATCAATGGTGACGCCATCAGTATTGCTATTAAGGCTGTAGTCATAGACGTGACCCACCGGAATTTTCCGGTAGTAGACCAGCGAGCCGGTATTAAGCGAACCGAGATCGGGCGCATGCAGATGGATGAGCAGCTCGCCGGTATTGACCCGGTATTTAGGCTGCGTATCAAGCGCGGTGAAATGGTCGCGCTCTTTACCATCGCCAGGCATCATACCGATGTAGTTACCGCCCACGAGCGCATCAAGCCCGGAGACGCCGGCCAGGGAGGCTTTTGGCGTCACCAGCCAGAATTGCGTATTCTCGCGCAGGGCGTCGCGCATATCGCTTTTGATGCTCGCTTTGATACGAATGCTGCGATAATCATCACTCAGCTCAATACCCTGCACAGTACCGACCTCCACGCCCTGATAGCGAATCGGCGTGCGGCCCGGCACTATGCCGTCCGCCGTCTGGAAGTTGATGGTAATGGTGGTACCGCGCTCCTGATAATTGGTCCATAAAAGCCAGCCGGCAATCAGCAGGGCGATAATGGGCAAAAGCCAGAATGGCGACAACTTGCGTTTGTTACGCACGGTTGCGCTAGTCGGTGTAGTCGGCGTTTCCTGTTGCATGTGCATCCCAGATCAGGCGGCTATCCAGCCACTCAACAGCCATAATAGTCAGGATTACCGCTGCGCCGAAGTAAAGCGCGGCAGGTCCCATGGTAAAAGCCAGCAGCTGATCGCGATTGACCAGCGACATGGTTAAAGCAATAACAAACAGATCCAGCATCGACCAGCGTCCCACCCAGGTCACCACGCGCAGCAGCCGGATGCGGGTTTTCAGCCCCTGTTCACATTTGAAGTGAATACTGAGCAGCAGCGTCAGCATCACCAGCACTTTAGTGAAAGGCACCAGGATACTGGCGATAAACACCACCGCAGCAATGGGAATATTGCCTGAGCCCAGCCCGAGGATACCGGAAAAGATAGTGTCTTCACGCCGCGAACCGTTTACAAACACCACGGAAATCGGCAGCAGGTTGGCGGGTATCAGCATCACGATCGACGCAATTAACGCCGCCCAGGATTTTTGCAGGCTGTGGCGACGGCGAAAATCAAGCGGCGTGTGGCAGCGGGTACAGCGACCACGCTCATCGGGCATGCCGGTGTGATGACAGTTGAGGCACACCTGCCAGCGCTCTGGCGGCGCGGTTGGGATGGACTGGGGATAGTAATGCTCCCAGAGCTCTTCCACATTAAGATGAATAATAGTGAGCAGGCTTAACAGGGTCAGAGCTACGTAAGCGACCAGACCATAACCCAACGCCAGCGAGGCGTAATCCTGAACTTTGATAGAGGCGACGCCAATACCTACCAGGTAGATATCCAGCATCACCCACTCTTTCAGCCGCTCAAGCATTAGCAGCACCGGTCGCAGATTCATGCCCAGCCGGTTGCCAATCCACAGATAGCTGATGCCGGCAACCAGCGTCACCGGAGCCCCGATTGTACAAAACGCGACCATGGCGGCCGTCAGCACGTTGCCCTGCTGCGCCATCTGCAATACGCCTTCCAGCAGACTGGCGTTTATGCGCATGCCAAGTAAGCGAATTTCAACCAGTGGCAGGCTGAAAGCAAAGGGCATCAGCACCAGCATTGTCACTGCCATCGCGGTCAGACGACGCATTGACCAGTCACGGCCATTCTGGATTTTGGCATGACAGCGCGGGCAATAAGCCGTTTGATGCGATTTCACATCCGGTAAGGAAAAAAGGGTATCGCATTGGGGGCAACGCTGATAACGTGCGTGGGGCAAGCTCTGGCTGATAGCGTGAATTTTCATAAGTGACGCGAGTGGCCCATCATTCGTTACGGTTGCCGGCAGTCTGAACAGAACGTGCAGCCTGCACTATCTTGTGGTACGAGATCAGTCTCAATCATAGCGTGCTAAGGGTATAGCAACTTATTCAATGATTCACCTTGTTGGGCTGGATTATTAGTGCTTATTTTAACAACTGAGGGAAAACTGATACCTCTCAGTGATGAATTATGGTTGATCAATGAACAAAAAAGCCTTTTACGAGGAATTAAATCGTGATGCCCGGGCGCTGCTGGCGGGCGAAACCTCTTTTCTTGCCGCGCTGGCTAACTGCAGTGCGCTGCTGTTTGAGCGTCTGGAGGGGGTTAACTGGGCAGGCTTCTATCTGCTGACTGAAGAGAATACGCTGGTCCTGGGTCCGTTCCAGGGCAAGATTGCCTGCGTGCGTATTCCGGCAGGTAAAGGCGTTTGCGGTACGGCAGTGGCTGAAGAGCGCGTGCAGCGCGTGGATGACGTTCATGCGTTTCCCGGTCATATCGCCTGCGACGCCGCCAGTAACGCAGAAATCGTGATTCCTCTGAAAGTGAACGGCCTGCTGGCAGGCGTTCTTGATATCGACAGTACGCTTTATTCCCGCTTTGACAGTGAGGATGAAGCAGGGCTGGTAGCCCTTGCCGACGGGCTTTGTGAGGTGCTGGCGAACAGCAACATCGAAAAATTTATTGCGCTGTCGCATAGCTAATCGTCTGGATTGCATGGCATTTGGCGATGTTGTCATTATAATGTCGCCTGTTCATGCCCGCTCTGGTCGGCAAATCCGTTGTAATCAGGAAATTTCATGGAAAATCAACCTAAGTTGAATAGCAGTAAAGAAGTCATCGCCTTTCTGGCGGAACGTTTTCCGCACTGCTTTAGCGCCGAAGGTGAAGCGCGTCCGCTCAAAATCGGTATCTTTCAGGATCTGGTCGAGCGCGTTCAGGGCGAAAATAGTCCGAGCAAAACGCAGCTGCGTTCAGCTCTGCGTCTTTATACCTCCAGCTGGCGTTATCTTTACGGTATCAAAGCCGGCGCAACGCGTGTCGATCTCGATGGCAACGCCTGTGGCGTACTGGATGAGCAGCACGTAGAGCATGCGCGGAAGCAGCTGGAAGAGGCAAAGGCACGCGTTCAGGCGCAGCGTGAGCAGCAGCGGGCGAAGAAGCGCGAGGCAGGAGAGGAGAGTGCAGAGCGTCGTCCGCGTAAGCCAGCACCGCGTAAAGCGGCTGAAGGTGATACGCCGCGCAAGCCGCGCCCTCAGACGCCACGCACCGGTGCTGCAGAACGCAACGCCGCACCACGTCCGCCGCGGGCAAAACCCGTTACCGACACCTCAGCTTTGCAGCCAGGCCAGAATATTAAAGTCAAAGCAGGCAAAAGTGCTATGGACGCCACCATTCTTGAAATCACTAAAGATGGCGTTCGGGTACAGCTTGCTTCAGGTCTGGCAATGATTGTGCGCGCAGAACACTTGCAGTTCTGAAACGGAGGCCCGACCCTGGCATGAACAGCTTTTTTAAGATCGGTATGATCGCGGGCCTGCTGCTGGCAGGCCCCTCCGTTGCCGCAGACAATATCACGCGTGCAGACCAGATCCCGCAGTTACATGAAGAAGCGCAGCATCCCACGGTCAGTGAGCGGGTTACATCGCGCTTTACCCGCTCTCACTACCGTCAGTTCGATCTGAATCAGGATTTCTCAGCAAAGATTTTTGATCGCTATCTGAACCTGCTGGATTACAGCCATAACGTGCTGCTGGCATCAGACGTTGCGCAATATGCGGACAAAAAACCACGCTCGGCGACGAGCTGCGCAGCGGCAAGCTGGATCTGTTTTACGCGCTCTATAACCTGGCACAAAAACGCCGTTTTGAGCGCTATCAATATGCGCTGACGGTGCTGGATCGTCCGATGGATTTCAGTGGCAATGACACCATCGATATCGACCGGGCGAAAGCACCGTGGCCAAAGAGCACCGCAGAGCTTAACGCGCTCTGGGACGCCAAAGTTAAATATGATGAGCTCAGCCTGAAGCTGGCGGGCAAAGATGACAAAGAGATCCGTGAAACGCTGACCAAGCGCTACAACTTTGCCATCCGTCGCCTGGCTCAGAGCAACAGTGAAGATGTCTTCCAGCTGGCAATGACCGCCTTCGCTCATGAGATCGATCCCCACACCAACTACCTTTCCCCGCGCAATACTGAGCAGTTCAACACCGAGATGAGCCTGTCGCTTGAAGGGATCGGTGCCGTGCTGCAGATGGATGATGACTACACGGTCATCAACTCTATGGTCGCAGGCGGTCCGGCAGCAAAAAGCAAATCGATTACCGTTGGCGATCGCATTGTCGGCGTCGGTCAGCCAGGCAAGCCTGTTGAGGATGTTATCGGCTGGAGGCTGGATGATGTGGTATCGAAAATCAAAGGACCTAAAGGCAGCAAAGTGCGTCTTGAGATCCTGCCTGCCGGTAAAGGCACCAAAACCCGGACCGTAACGCTCACGCGTGAAAAGATCCGTCTGGAAGATCGGGCAGTTAAAGGCACGGTGCATAACGTCGGCAAAGAAAAAGTGGGCGTGCTGGATATTCCGGGCTTCTATGTCGGTCTGACTGACGATGTCAAAGTGCAGCTGCAGAAACTGCAAAAGCAAAATGTGGACAGCGTCGTTATCGACCTTCGAACCAACGGCGGCGGTGCACTGACTGAAGCGGTCTCTCTCTCCGGACTCTTTATTCCGGGTGGCCCGGTGGTTCAGGTCAGGGATAACAATGGACGGGTGCGTGAAGACAGCGATACCGACGGCATTGTTTACTACAAAGGTCCGCTGGTAGTGCTGGTCGACCGGTTCAGCGCGTCAGCTTCGGAAATCTTTGCCGCGGCGATGCAGGACTATGGCCGGGCTCTGATTGTTGGCGAACCGACCTTCGGCAAGGGAACCGTACAGCAGTATCGTTCTCTGAACCGCATTTACGATCAGATGCTGCGTCCGGAGTGGCCTGCGCTGGGTTCCGTACAATATACCATTCAGAAATTTTATCGTATCAACGGCGGCAGCACGCAGCGTAAAGGGGTAACCCCCGATCTGCTGATGCCAACCGGCGTTGAAGCGGCAGAGACCGGCGAAAAATTTGAAGATAACGCGCTGCCGTGGGACAGCATTAATGCGGCAACCTATACCAAAACCGGTGATATCACCGCGCTGGTGCCGAAGCTGACGCAGTCCCATGCCGATCGCATTGCGCAGGATCGTGAGTTCCAGTACATCATGAAAGATATTGCGCGTTTCAATGCGATGAAAGATAAACGCAATATTGTGTCGCTCAATCTTGCCCAGCGTGAGAAAGAGAGTCACGAAGAGGACGCGCTGCGTCTGGAGCGTATTAACGCGCGTTATCAGATGGAAGGGAAAAAGCCGCTTAAGAATCTCGAGGCATTGCCAAAAGATTATAAAGAGCCCGATCCCTATCTGGATGAGACGGTGAAGATCGCTAACGATCTGGCGCAGCTGGCCTCTTCTCAGCCCGCTGCTACTCCGGCGAAGTAATCCTGAAGCCGGTCACAAAACACCGCTACGGCGGTGTTTTTTTTTGCACTATACTCGCTAAATAAGTGGTCTGAGCAGTTTGCAATCGATCGCCTGAGTAGAATGTAAAGTTTTGTTTTTTTAGACACTTAAAGATTAAGGTCGCTTGAAAAGCCGCGCAATGAACATAGGATATATATCCGCGTACAAGCGCGTGAACAACTGAGGAAGATTAACATTTATGATGCGTATTGCTCTTTTCCTGATCACCAACCTGGCGGTGATGTTGGTATTCGGACTCATTCTGAGTCTGACAGGAATCCAGTCAAGCAGTGTTCAGGGTCTGATGATTATGGCGGGTCTGTTTGGCTTTGGCGGTGCGTTCGTTTCACTGCTGATGTCCAAATGGATGGCGCTACGCTCCGTTGGCGGGGAGGTGATTGCACAGCCCCGTAATGAGACCGAGCGCTGGCTGATGGAGACCGTGGGTCGCCAGGCGCAGCAGGCTGGCATTGCGATGCCGCAGGTCGCGATTTATCATGCGCCCGATATCAATGCCTTTGCGACCGGTGCACGCCGTGATGCGTCCCTTGTCGCTGTCTCAACCGGTCTGCTGCAGAACATGAGCCGCGATGAGGCTGAAGCCGTGCTGGCGCATGAGATCGCGCATATCGCCAACGGAGATATGGTCACCATGACCCTGATTCAGGGCATTGTGAACACCTTTGTTATCTTTATCTCGCGCATTATTGCGCAGGTTGCGTCGGGCTTTCTGTCCGGCAACCGCGATGGTGAAGAGAGCAGCAACGGTAATCCGCTGGTCTATTTTGCGGTTGCAACGGTGCTGGAACTGCTTTTTGGTATCCTCGCCAGCATCATTACCATGTGGTTCTCACGCCACCGTGAGTTTCACGCTGATGCAGGATCGGCAAAACTGGTTGGCCGTGAAAAAATGATCGCCGCGCTGCAACGTCTGAAAACCAGCTACGAGCCGCAGGAGCCAGGCAGCATGATGGCGTTCTGCATCAACGGTAAAAACAAGTCGTTCAGCGAGCTGTTTATGTCTCACCCGCCGCTTGATAAGCGCATCGAAGCGCTGCGCAGCGGGCAGTATCTGAAATAATCCGCTCAGGCGACGAAAAAAAAGGCATCACCCTGGTGATGCCTTTTTTATTTGCGTGCGGATAGCGTCAGGCCGGCGCGCGTGACTGGGTCAGCCGCACCAGACTTATCGCAGCAGCAGCGGAAGCAAAGCCACCGGCAAGGATCAAAGAAGCGTGCGTGCCGCTGTCGCTGAACAGGTTAAACATCAGAGCCACCAGCGCGGCACCGGCACTCTGTCCTGTCAGCCGGGCGGTGCCCAGCATGCCGCTGGCTCCGCCGCTGCGGTTGCGCGGGGCAGCAGAGATAATGGTGTGATTATTGGGTGACTGAAACAGGCCAAAACCGGCACCGCACAGCATCATACGCCAGATGATATCTGCATCAGCAGGCTGCGCCGGGAGCATGGCCAGCAGAAACAGCCCGGCGGCAAACAGCGCCAGCCCCAGTCCACCCAGCAGGCCGGCGTGATACTTCTCAATCAGACGTCCGGCAATCGGCGCCATCACCATTGTTGCCAGCGGCCACGGCGTCAGCAGCAGGCCGGTTGCCACTTCATCCCGGCCAAGCACGTTCTGCAGGTAAAACGGCAGCGATACCATCGCCAGCATCTGCGCGCAGAAAGAGCAGACGGAGGTGCCGATGGAGAGCGAGAACAGCGGCAGACGCAGCAGATCAACCGGTAACAACGGCACCGGCAAGGTTAACTGACGCCGCACAAAGATAATACCGGTAACGAGCAGCGCCGCCAGCTCGGCCACGATCAGGCTGGCTGGCTGCCCCTGCGAAAAGCCGCTCAGCGCAGTGATAAGTAACCCAAAAAAGAGCGCGTTCATCACCGCACTTGGAATATCAAACTTCTGCTGGCGCGCTTTTTGCGGATTGTCAGGCAGGAAGCGCAGCGCCAGCCAGAGTGCGGCAAGGCCGAACGGGATATTGATTAAAAAGAGCCACTGCCAGCTCGCCACGGCCAGAATAGCCGCGGCTATAGTGGGGCCGGCGGCGCTGGAGACCGCCACAATAAGTGAGTTGATCGCCATGCCGCGTCCGAGAAAGCGCTGCGGATAAATAATCCGGATGAGTGCGGTGTTAACGCTCATCAGCGCGGCGCCGCCAAATCCCTGCAGCACGCGCGCCACGGTTAGCGTCGTCAGCGTGGAGGAGAGGGCGCAGAACAGCGATGTCGCGATAAACAGCACCAGGCCGGCCTGATAGATACGGCGGTATCCCAGCATATCTCCCAGAAAGGAGAGCGACAGCAGCGAGATCACGATTGCGATCTGATATGCGTTAACTATCCAGATTGATTCAGCCGGGCTGGCGCTGAGATCGCGGGCTATCGTCGGCAGCGCTACGTTAGCGATAGCGCCATCGAGTACCGCCATCATAATACCCAGCGCAATCGTGATGATTGCGCCATAGCGCTGCGGTAGCGGAAGTCCATCCTGAGGGGCAATTGAAGGCATAATAGTGGTAAGTAAAGGGAGTAAATATCATCATGCTAATCAATTTAGCGCCGGAAAGCATCGCCGCAGGCGTGAAAAACCTCTATTTCGCTGATGCCGGCATAGCGAAAATCAAAATGGGCTCACGCTGAGCCCGGAAGGGTTACTGGTTATCAATGACATCGCCGCTTTTTTTCAGCAGCGGACAGGCCGTTACACCGACAATTCCGCTGTCGCTATGCAGATAACGGGCGGTCATCATGCCGCGTGCGGTCAGGTAGTTACACTCCAGGCCAAGACCGGCTGCTTTCTCAGCGCTGCCGGTCAGAACACCATAGCCGGTGAAGAGCAGCGCCAGCCACAGCAGGGCGAACAGCATCACCAGACGAATAAAATATTTCATTATTATCTCCCGAAATTGAAAACGCGCCGCATCCGTTTGGCAATAAGCGCGACAGGCGTACCATGCCGTGCTTTACACGTTAATACGATCGGAGATAGCTGAAAGCGCTGCGGCAGGCAACTGCTTTGGTTGCAGAAGATATCTTTTCCTGGCGCAACAGGTAGAATTAGCGCCGTTAAATCCTTACTGATAGTTACCCGAGGCAGTTATGAACGAATTAGCCGCAAACTCCAGCCCGCTGCTGCACTATGGTATCGTGGCGCTCATTATTCTTGTGGCCTTTATCGTCTGGTTTTTTGTTAATCGCGCCAGCGTGCGTGCCAGCGAGCATCTGCAGCTGCTGGAAATGCTGGTGGAAGAGCAGAAAAAACAGACCGCGCTGCTGCGCCGTATTGCGGAGGCGCAGGGGGAAACGTCGTCCGCTGTGCAGGATGACGAAGGCACGGCTTCACGCGATTTTATCCGGCTGATCCCGGAGCGCTGAGAGTAAAAATGGAGAGGGCATGAGCCGCAGAAATCCCTGGTACGACGCTTCAAAAGCACACCATACCCCTGACGGGTTTTGCAATCCTGAAGGGGAACAGCGCAAGCCGGGTGATTTACAGCGCTGGCGTCGTGAACGTAAAGCGCAGCATCTCCCGCTGCCGCCTGCCAGCGGCTATGCTGATTTCAGCGCTCGCTGGTATCAGCCCGCCGACCTGAGCGGCAGTGACGATCGCATCTGGTGGCTGGGTCACGCCGCGCTGCTGCTGCGCCTTAAGCAGCGCTATATCCTGATTGACCCGGCTTTGTCACCGCGCGCTTCGCCGCTGCCCTTTGCCGGTCCTGAACGCCGGGTACCCTCACCGCTTGATGTGACCCGGCTGCCGCAGCTCGACTATGTACTGATTTCACATAACCACTACGATCATCTTGACCGGGGCACGATAAAGCGCCTGCTGCGCTGTTTTCCGGAGGTAAAGATGATAGTACCGCTTGGGCTGGGCGCATGGTGCCGGAAGCGGGGGGCCCGCAACGTCACCGAGATGGACTGGTGGGAGTCAGCGGATAGTCAGGATTTGAGCATTACCGCTGTGCCGGCGCGCCACTGGAGTATGCGCACGCTGTGGGATCGCAATCGCTCGCTATGGTGTGGCTGGGTAGTGCGCTGCGGCACGCTCAACTTCTGGTTTTCCGGCGACAGCGGTTACAGCGATAACCTGCTGCAGATTGTGCAACAGCTGGGGCCGTTTAATCTGGCCGCCCTGCCGGTTGGCGCGTATGCACCAGAATGGTTCATGGGCAGCCAGCACATGAACCCGCAGCACGCCGCAGACTTATGGCAGTATGCCGGGCATCCATTAACAATACCTATACACTGGGGTGTTTATGAACTGGCTGATGAGTCGCTGGATGCGCCTCCTGCTGAACTGCAGCGTGTGCTGGACGCAGCCGGGACGCCTCTGGCCGGACGGTTCAGACCGTGGCGGATAGGGGAGAGCCGGACGCTGGCGGATATTGAATGAGATTTTTCTCACCGGTAATGAATAAGGTGTACAGTTTTCTTAACCTGTCCGGATTAGCGTGCTTATAAAAATAACAGATAAGTTCAGCAGGTTAATGATTATATCCGGAGCAGCCGGATAATAATTTTCCCGGTTTTGGTGCAAAAGCGTTTTATAACCTGTACTCCGCGGGTTTAATTGTACACCTTGTGCATTAAGAGAAGCAGGCGCTGTTATTTTACACTGCAGAGAGAAATAATCTTTGTCTGCCATAATAGTGCAACACGTTTAACGTAGCGTCTGGCACTTAACGCAAATTCATGTCCTGCCGCTGCGCTTGACGTTGCTGCAGAAAAACGCTGGTCATCAAGGATTTTGTGCGCCATCAGGTGTTTGCGGTTCCTGTTTCACCACGAAGGAGCAGGGGTCCCGGATAATAATGTGCGACAAGTCGACCACTGTTTAAAAATGGCTTGCCATTATTTAGCGGATATGTGATAACCATCAGCGGGTCAAACGAGGTACAGTTCTGTTTATGCATGGCATCTTCAGTAAAGAAGTTTTGAGTAAAGACGTTGACGTTGAATACCGCTTCCTTGCCGAACCTTAAATTAGTGCCTCATTCAGTAACGTCTCTGTTTCTCTGCAATACTGCCTTCGGGCAAAATAAACATTTAAAGGAATTTGCAAAATGGCAAAGATTAAAGGTCAGGTTAAGTGGTTCAACGAGTCTAAAGGTTTTGGTTTCATTACTCCTGCTGACGGCAGCAAAGATGTGTTCGTACACTTCTCTGCTATCCAGGGTAACGGCTTCAAAACTCTGGCTGAAGGCCAGCAGGTTGAGTTTGAAATTCAGGATGGCCAGAAAGGTCCTGCAGCGGTTAACGTTACCGCTATCTGATTTTCCGCTCAGCCCGGGTCACTGTACCTGCTGAAACGAATCGTAAGCCCTGCTCTCTGAGCGGGGCTTTTCTTTATGCTTTTTGTTACTCCTGCTTCAGGGTAAACTGCGCCGCTTATCGTTGAACCGGAGTCCGCTATGTCCCTGATCTGTCCCCTGTGCCGCCAGCCATTAACCCAGCAGCCGGGCGTGTTTCGCTGTGACGCTGGTCATCAGTTTGATCGGGCCAGAGAAGGGTATGTCAATCTTCTGCCGGTGCAGCACAAGGGGTCGCGAGAGCCGGGTGACAGCCTGGAGATGCTGCAGGCGCGCCGTGCTTTCCTGGATGCCGGGCACTATCAGCCGCTGCGCGATCGCGTGGCGGCGATACTGGCGCAACGCCTGACGCAGCCTGCGGCTCAGGTTCTGGATATCGGCTGCGGTGAGGGGTATTACACCAGCGCCCTGACCAGCGCGCTGCCTGACGCCGAAATCTATGGGCTTGATGTTGCCAAACCGGCTATCCGGATGGCGGCAAAACGCTATACGCAGGTACGCTTTTGCGTTGCCTCCAGCCAGCGGCTGCCGTTTGCCAGCGCGGTGCTGGATGCGGTGGTACGCATCTATGCGCCCTGTAATGAAGAGGAGCTTAGCCGGGTGGTAAAGTCAGGCGGTTATCTGCTGACCGTTACGCCGGGTCCGCACCATCTGCAGCAGTTCAAGGCGCTAATCTATTCGCAGGTGCAGCTGCATGCTGCAGAAGAGAAAACCTATACCGGCTTTACGCTCTGCGAGTCGCAGTCTCTCAGCTATGACCTGACGCTAAGCGGCGCTGAAGCGGTAAGCCTGCTGCAGATGACACCCTTTGCCTGGCGTGCATCGGAAGCGGTATGGCAGACGCTGGCAGCGGCAGAGCAGTTCCGCTGTGACGCGGACTTTTCCCTCTCTCTGTGGCAGCGCGATTAGCGAGCGGTGAGGAGCGTATGCCAGATACGCTCCAGGTCATCCAGCGTATGAACAGCAATAAGCAGCCGGCGCCGCTCCAGCTGCATCATTAAAACCCCCTCCGGCGAGAGGTTAATCGCGGCAATGCGCGCATAGCGGATCCAGATCCCGTTATCAAACAGGCCTTCCTGCTTCATCAGCAGCACCGGACGGCGCAGCCAGAATACCCAAAGCGTCAGGGCGCACAGCACCATGATAAGCGTTGTCGTCAGCACCGGCCCTGCATTGCTGATATTTTTCCACAGCAGAATCAGCAGCAGTCCGATAAAAATCGCGCTATCGGGCAGGTGACGTCGTCGCAGTGCGACCCGCAGCAGGGTGACGCCTTTACGGCGCGGCAACATTACATCATGGTAAATAGCAAACAGCAGCAGAGCGGCGATGCAGAACATCAGCAGCAGATCGGTCAGCGCCATTATCGCTCCTTTTTACACTCTGCCCATATTAGGCGTCCGGCCGGAAAGCGCCTTACAGTCCCAGCAGGCCAATCGAGTAACCAATAATCCCGATCGCAAAGAAACCGATGATGATCCACAGCGCGTTAACTTTACGACGCAGCAGCCACATACAGCCAAATGTCAGCAGCAGCGGGATCAGGCCGGGCATAAGCTGGTCAAGAATAGACTGAACGGTGGTTACCGTGGTTTTACCGGTCTGGTCGGTAATACTCGATACCACCAGCGGCACGTTAACGTGGGTCCATTTATTGACCAGTGCGCCCATCACAAACAGGCCGAGGATCGAGGCGCCTTCGGTGAGCTTCTGCAGAAAACCGCCGCCCATATCGCTGACGATATCAACGCCTTTGCGATAGCCGTAAGCAACGCCGTAATAGCGGGTCAGCAGGCGCACAACGTTAAACAGCACAAAAAACAGCAGCGGGCCCAGCAGGCTGCCGCTCATGGCGATCCCTGCACCAAGCGCGGCAAATACCGGCCGTACGGTGCCCCAGAAGATGGGATCGCCTACGCCTGCCAGCGGCCCCATCAGACCTACTTTAATGCCGTTAATAGCACCATCATCAATGGCGGCGCCGTTTGCCCGCTGCTCCTCCATTGCCATAGTGACGCCCAGTACCGGCGCGGCGACATAGGGCTGCGTGTTGAAAAACTCCAGATGACGCCGGATCGCCTGTTTACGTGCGTCGTCGTTTTCCGGGTAGAGGCGACGGATCACCGGCACCATGGAAAAACAGAAACCGAGCGCCTGCATACGTTCAAAGTTCCATGACCCCTGAAGCAGGTTAGATCGTATGAACACGGCGCGGACATCACCGGAGGTGAGCTTTTTAGCCATTCGCGTGCTGTCAACCATAGTGGCACCTGCTCCTAGTCAAGTTCATTATCAAGGTCGTTTTGCGAGGCACCTGCCGGCGCTGCGCCTGAGACCCGGTTATATTTCGGGGCGAGCTGGATATAGAGAATCGCCATCACGACGCCGATAACGCCCAGCGCAACCAGATTGAAGTCAGTAAACGCGGCGGTGACAAACCCGAGATAGAAGAACGGCATCAGATAACCGGCGCGCATCATATTGATGACCATTGCGTATCCCACTACCACAATCATGCCGCCGGCGATGTTAAGGCCGTTGGTGACTACCTCCGGAATGGAACTCAGTAGCGTATGCACGGCGCTGGTGCCGACAGAGATAGCGACAATCAGCGCCGGGATGGCAATGCGCATCGCCTGCAGCAGCAGGGCAGAGACATGGATCCAGGAGATAGCGGTGAGGTTACCTTTCGCGGCCGCGTTATCTGCCGCATGCTGAAACGCCACGGTCAGCGTTCGCACGATAATGGTCAGCACCTGACCCGCTGCGGCCAGCGGGATCGCCAGAGCGATACCGGCACCGACGCTCTGTCCGCCGGCAATCACCAGGATGGTGGATATAATGGAGGCGAGAGCCGCATCGGGTGCTACCGCCGCCCCGATATTCATCCAGCCCAGCGCGATCATCTCCAGCGTGCCGCCGATAATAATGCCGGTTTTCATGTCACCCAGCACGGCACCAATCAGGGTACAGGCCACCAGCGGACGGTGAAACTGAAATTCATCCAGGATAGAACCCATACCGGCAATACAGGCCACGATAAATATCAGCACAATCTGTAACGTGGTTATTTCCATTTTGCATCTCCTCAGCACGCCCGCCATTATTGCCGGGCGGCAACAAGTCAGGCGGTGGCCTTCGCAATCAGGTCCATCATATTAAGCTTTTGATCGGTGGAGACTTTGCGTACCTCAAGCTCAATCCCGTGGGCGTTGAGCTGACGAAAAGCGGCAATATCTTTTTCATCTACTGAAACCGCATTATTGACCTGCGTTTTACCCTGACGAAACGCCATGCCGCCGATATTCACAGAGGTAATATTGACGCCCTGCGCAACCACGCGCTCAACGTCGGTGGGATTAGTAAACAGCAGCATGACGCGTTCGCCCGCATATTTGGGGTTATTCCAGACGCGGATCATTTTTGCGATATCGACCACGTGTGCGGTTACGCCCGGCGGCGCCACCTGGGTCAGCAGGGTTTTACGTACGTGATCGTTTGCCACTTCATCACTGATCACAATAATGCGACTGACGCCGGTCTCTTTAGTCCAGCGGGTCGCTACCTGGCCATGGATCAGACGATCGTCTATGCGCGCCAGCCCGATTTTCATATGCTGGCCCGGCGCCAGCGGTGGCGGCGGCGCAGCAGATTTAGCCGGCGCTGCGGCAGCGGAAACCGGGTTCGCCTTTAGCGCTTTAATGCCCTCACGGCCGGCATCGGTTGCGACCTGCACCAGCGCCGCCAGTTCAGGATTGTCATCGCGGGCCATCAGCGTTTCGACCAGCATCGGAATATTCACGCCAGCAATGACCTCCTGATCCGGGCGATCCGTGACGAGACGGCTGGCGGCATTAAACGGGCTGCCTCCCCATGTATCGACCAGAAACAGGACTCCCTGAGCGGTATCAAGCTCTGCCAGCCGGGCACGATACTTATCCATCAGGGTTTCGGCGTTTTCACCGGGTGCAAAATCGATACAGGCGACATTGTGCTGTTCGCCCAGCAGCATCTCTGCTGTTTTCAGGAGCGGCTCTGCTGCCCAGCCGTGTGTACCAATGACTAATGCGATGGTCACCTGCTACCTCCGTTTATGACGAAACCCTGTCATTAAAGGACGTAGACAGGAATAAAGGATGCGGCCGCGCCCGTCAGGCAGTATAAGCCTGAGCCGCTACGATAGAGCGCCCATCGGTTTGCGTTGAGGTCGCCGTTTATTTTAGTTAGCGAAAGAAGAAAGAGTGTGACGCCTGTCGGTTATCTGGTGTAACGGCGGTTCAGCGGACTTTTTTATGCCGTTTTTATGCGCCAGCGCAGCTATGTGTAAATGTAAGAAAATTTTTTGATCTTGTTGAGGTAACTGATACATTAACTTTCTGTTTATTATTCAGGAGTACCGGGCTCAAGCTCACCTTTATGGACCGTCACCGACGTCGCTTCTTATCCTTACTGTGCCAGCCGGCGCAGATCGCCACGCCGTTCAGCGTTATTTCGCCTTCGACTCTTCAGCTGTCTCACTTACCGGTGCAGGCTGATTTTCGTGCGTCTACTTTCTTAGCAAGGAGTCACTAATGGAGTTTCTCTTGGATCCCTCGATCTGGGCGGGGCTGTTAACGCTGATCGTGCTGGAAATTGTGCTGGGTATCGATAACCTGGTCTTTATCGCCATTCTTGCTGACAAACTGCCGCCAAAGCAGCGCGATAAAGCGCGACTGATCGGTCTGTCGCTGGCGCTGGTGATGCGCCTCGGCCTGCTCTCCCTGATCTCGTGGATGGTCACGCTGACCCGTCCGCTGTTCAGCGTGATGGATTTCAGCTTTTCCGGTCGCGATCTGATCCTGCTGTTTGGTGGCCTGTTCCTGCTTTTCAAGGCCACGATGGAGCTGCATGAGCGTCTGGAAAATAAAGGCATGGAGCAGCAGGGTAATCGCAACTATGCCAGCTTCTGGGCAGTGGTCGCACAAATCGTGGTGCTGGATGCCGTCTTCTCACTGGATGCCGTGATTACCGCAGTGGGTATGGTCAACCACCTGCCGGTGATGATGACTGCGGTAGTGATCGCAATGGGCGTAATGCTGCTGGCATCAAAGCCGCTGACTAATTTTGTCAACGCTCATCCGACGGTTGTCGTGCTCTGCCTGAGCTTCCTGCTGATGATCGGTTTGTCGCTGGTAGCGGAAGGGTTCGGTTTCCATATTCCGAAAGGTTATCTCTATGCGGCGATCGGCTTCTCAATTTTGATTGAGCTGTTTAACCAGATCGCGCGCCGTAATTTTATGCGCCATCAGGCGCGCCGGCCAATGCGTGAGCGTACGGCAGAAGCTATTTTACGTCTGATGGGCGGGCGCAATCGTCAGCAGCAGCCTTCAACGGATGAGCACACGCTGAATAACGCTATGCCGCAGGAAGCGTTTAAGGATGAAGAGCGCTATATGATTAACGGCGTACTGACGCTGTCGCAGCGCTCTATTCGCAGCATCATGACGCCGCGTGGCGATATCTCATGGGTTGATGTGACGCGTCCGCTGGATGAGATCCGTATGCAGCTGCTGGATACGCCACACAGTCTGTTTCCGGTGTGCCGCGGTGAGCTGGATGAGATTATTGGCGTGGTGCGCGCAAAAGAGCTGCTGGTGGCGCTGGAGCACGGTATGGATGTGACCACGTTCGCATCAGGCTCGCCGGCGATTGTTGTCCCTGAGACGCTGGATCCTATTAATCTGCTGGGCGTGCTGCGCCGGGCGAAAGGCAGCTTTGTTATCGTAACCAACGAATTTGGTATGGTGCAGGGTCTGATTACGCCGCTGGACGTGCTGGAAGCGATTGCCGGTGAGTTCCCGGATGAAGATGAGACGCCGGATGTGATCGCCGATGGTGATGGCTGGCTGGTCAAAGGCGGCACCGACCTGCATTCGCTTCAGCAGCTGCTCGACTACCATGAGCTGGTTAAACAGGAGGACGATCACGCTTCGCTGGCGGGCCTGCTGATTGAGCAGAAAGGTCAGCTGCCGCAGCCTGGTGAGGTAATCGATCTGCCGCCGCTGCACTTTGAAATTGTTGAGGCGACAGATTATCGTATCGACCTGGTACGGGTGACCAAAGATGCGCCTCACGATGAAGATGAAGAAAACGCGTAATCGCGCGTAGCTGTTCAATCAGGGCCGTCGTGAAGACGGCCCTTTTTTTAACCCGCTGTTTCCTGATGCTGAGCCAGCCATGCCGGAAAATCTTCGATCGGCATGGGGCGCGCATAGAAGTAACCCTGCAGATGATCTACCCCGCGCTCGCGCAGATAGGAGGCCTGTTCAGCGGTCTCCACGCCTTCGGCCACCAGCGCAATCTTCAGCCGCTGCGCCAGTGAAATCACCATATCGGTTACCGTGGCGTTGATCGCGTCAGTGCCGATCGCCGCGGTAAAAATCTTGTCAATTTTCAGCACATCCGGCTGCAGATCTTTCAGGTAGGCCAGCGAACTGTGCCCGGTGCCGAAATCGTCTATCGCCAGGCGTACGCCAATGTTATGCAGCTGCGCCACGACCGACTGATCGATAACCGGCAAGGCGTCACGCTCTGTCAGCTCCACAACCAGCTGCGGATGGGGGTTAGCAGGCCACCAGATCTGCTGCAGATCTTCCACAATGGCGCGATCGTGAAAATGGCTGGCGGCGACGTTAATCGCAATATGGAATGCGCTGCTTTGCGGCAGCTGCGGCAGCGCCTCTACGGCCCGGGCAATCACGAAGCGGGTAAGGGGAGCGATCAGGTTTTGCCGTTCCGCCAGAGGGATAAAGACGTCAGGTGCAATCCATCCCTGACGCGGATTATGCCAGCGCAGCAGAAGCTCAATACCCTCACACTGTTCGCTGCGGGCATTGATTAGCGGCTGACAATAAACCATAAACTCACTGGCGGTGATGCCGTAGCTGATCTGCCAGCTGAGGCTCATGCGATTGGCCGTTGCCAGCCAGACAATATAGCCAATCAGCAGGCTCAGCATCACCGCCAGCGGCAGCTGGGAAGGCAGCGTATTTAACGCCAGGCGCGCCGGAGAAGGGCCGTAGAGCGTAATGGTGAACGGGTAGCGTAAAGATGCCTGATCGTAAGCGACCTCGTCATCCGAGGGCACCGTGTGTTCAATCATCGGATTACCATACTCAAGGCTCTGACCGCCCACGTTGAAAATAGCCCGCTCTACCCATGGCAGCTGAGGCTCAAGCAGATAATTGCTCATCAGTTCAACATTCACCACCTGCAGCAAGCCATCGCGATTATCCAGCGACTTTGGCGTCCAGAGCAGCAGCACCGGCGAGCCTTTAAGCAGATAATCATCTGTGGTCAGCAGCATGCGCTGATTATTGAGCGCCAGCTCCGGATAGGTCTGACTAAAAGAGATATCGCGGGCGCCATAGATGCTGGAGCAGTAGATAGTGTCATTTTGCACCAGCAGCACGGTGCGTACCGTCTGCAGCGCAGCGATCTTTTCAATCAGCGGATAACGCACCAGCGAACAGGGCAGGCCCACCAGGCCCAGCGTGTTATTGGCGGAGACGTCCAGCGGCGAGAACATACGGTCAAAGCGCTCAATGGCGCGGCTGGCAAAGTTAAGAGACTGCTGCTCAATACGTGACTTCTCTTCGATATAACGAAAAGTCAGGGTAAGGATCAAAACCAGCGTCGCGATCACTAACGCAATAAGCAGCCGCTTACGGCGAAATTGACCCACAAATTGCTGGGGAATGAGCATCAGTAACCACCTTGTTAAGACACAGACCAGGAGCAAATTAACGTGAAGGTTATCGGCATCGGGACGGCCAGGTTTAGCGCTGCCCGTTAAAAAAGCAGGCAATGAAAATTGCGTCCTGCCGGATCTGCGCAGGAAAATTACAATATCTGGTTTGGCAACGCCGAGGTAGGTAAAAAAGCAGAAATCAGTATGAGTGCGCTGATTTTAACCAGCGCACTCCGGACAGGTATCAGTCACACTGAACTTTGATGGCCAGACCGCCACGCGAGGTTTCGCGATATTTAGCGTTCATATCTTTACCGGTCTCATACATGGTCTCAATGACTTTATCCAGCGAGACGCGCGGGGCGCTGGTCCGGCGCAGCGCCATGCGCGCTGAGTTGATGGCTTTGACCGATGCAATAGCATTGCGCTCAATACAGGGCACCTGCACCTGACCGGCAACCGGATCGCAGGTCAGACCCAGGTTATGCTCCATACCAATTTCCGCGGCCACGCAGACCTGCTCCGGGCTGGCGCCCAGCAGCTCCGCCAGACCCGCCGCCGCCATAGAGCAGGCCACGCCCACTTCACCCTGACAGCCTACTTCGGCACCGGAGATAGAGGCGTTCATTTTATAGAGAATACCGATAGCGCCTGACGCGAGAAAATAACGGATAAAGATATCGGGCGTGACGCTTTCGATAAAGTGATCGTAATAGGCAAGCACCGCCGGCACGATGCCGCAGGCTCCGTTAGTCGGGGCCGTTACCACGCGTCCGCCTGCCGCATTCTCTTCGTTTACCGCCAGGGCAAACATATTGACCCAGTCGATAACGTTCATTGGATCATTGGAGTGCTTGGTCGATGAGACCAGCAGGCGACGCAAAGAGGCGGCACGGCGCGGAACGCGCAGCGGCCCCGGCAGCACGCCTTCGGTGTTCAGACCGCGGTCAATACACGCCTGCATGGTCTGCCAGACATCGGTAAAATAGCGGGTGATCTCTTCACGGCTGTGCAGCGCCAGCTCATTTTGCATCACCAGTCCTGAAAGCGACATGCCGGTCTCGCTGCAGTGGCTGAGCAGCTCTTTTGCCGAGTGAAACGCATAAGGTACCGCGACTTCATCCAGCACCGGCTGGCCAAAATGCGCTTCATCCACGATAAACCCGCCGCCAATTGAGTAGTAGGTTTTCGTCAGAATCAGCAGATCGCCGGCAAACGCATACAGCGTCATACCGTTTTCATGCAGCGAAAGATTCTCACTGCGGAACACCATGCCGCCTTCGCGTGGAAAGTCGACCTCATGCGCGCCCTTAGCCAGCAGCAGGCGCTCACGCGTTTCCGTATCTTTAATAAATGCCGGGATCGCATCAATATCCACGGTGGCAGGTTCATAACCCGCCAGACCCATAATGATAGCGATATCCGTATGGTGACCTTTGCCGGTCAGCGAGAGAGAGCCATACACATCCACCGCTACGCGCGTGACATCCTGCAGTTTGCCCTGCTCAGCCAGCAGATCCACAAACTGTTTGCCCGCTTTCATCGGACCTACGGTATGTGAACTGGATGGGCCGATGCCCACTTTGAACATGTCAAAAACACTAATCAACGGTAACGCTCCTCACAAATACGGGGTTCTGCGGCCTGAGCCGTAATTGCGGCTAATAGTAATCGCCACGGCGGGCGAAAGAACAGCTTTTCGCATGAAATAATCTAATTATAAACCGCAGAAATAGTTATCAATCCATACCTTTGTGAAGTGGATCGATTTTTCAGCTTTGAGTTTACACACGGCATTCAGGGCAGCGCGATCTGCTGACCAAGCGCACGAATAATTCCGGCCGTCATGCCCCAGATAAAATAATCGTTATACCAGGAGAGCCATATCCGGTGCTGACGCTGGCCGCGATATAACGTCAGCGGATGATAGCGGGCCAGATGCAGTGCTTCACGCAGCGGCATGGTAAAGGCGCTTTCGACTTCATCCGGGTTCAGACGGAGCGGCATGGCTGGCAGGATCCCCACCACCGGCGTGACGGCAAAACCGGTACTGCTGGTGACCGCCGGCAGTACACCGGCTATCTGCACCTGACGGGGATCGATCCCGATCTCTTCCTGCGCTTCACGCAGCGCGGTATCGATCAATGACGTATCGCTGGCATCCTGCATGCCGCCCGGAAAAGCGACCTGGCCGGCATGTTTACGCAGCAGCGCCGAGCGCCGCGTCAGCAGCAGTGCCGGCTCGGCGCTGTTGATAATCGGCACCAGCACTGCCGCATGACGTCCGGCAGGGGCCGGCAGGCGTGCGGGTGGCGGAGGCTGCAGCATAAAACGCGTCAGAAACTGGCTGAGTTCGGCAGTCATATTACTTCTCATCGCTGAGGCAGGGCAGAATGCGGTTAACCTTATGGAAGGTCTCTTCATATTCAGATTGCAGATCGCTGTCAGCCACCAGTCCGCCACCGGCGGCGCAGTAGAGGGTATTGTTTTCAGCGATCAGCGTACGAATGGTAATACTGCTGTCCATACGGCCACACAGGCTGATATAGCCTATGCTGCCGCACCAGGCGTTGCGACGATGCGGCTCCAGCTCTTCGATAATCTCCATCGCACGGATTTTTGGCGCTCCGGTGATTGAGCCGCCCGGAAAGCAGGCGCGCAGCAGATCGGTGGCGCGCAGCCTGTCGGGCAGACGGGCCCGCACGGTGCTCACCAGATGATGCACTGCCGGAAAGGGTTCAACCACAAACAGCTCAGGCACGCTCACGCTGCCGGGTTCAGCCACCCGACCAATATCATTACGCATCAGATCAACAATCATCAGATTCTCCGCACGATCTTTCGCGGAGTGCGCCAGCTTTTCCGCCTGCAGACGATCGGCCTCCGCATCGGCCAGACGCGGCAGCGTGCCTTTGATCGGACGCGTTTCAATAACGTTTTGCTGCAGAGACAGAAAACGTTCCGGCGACAGGCTGAGCAGCGCGCTGTCCGGCAGACGCAGAAAGGCGCTAAAGGGCGCGCGATTGGCGCGCGTAAGGCGCAGAAACGCCTGCCACTCATCCCCGCTATAGCGCGCCTCGAAACGCTGAGCAAGATTGACCTGATAGCAGTCACCTGCCTGAATATACGCCTGTACAGCATTGAAGCGTGCTGCATAGGCTTCGCGCGTCAGGTCAGAGCGCCACGCGCTGGTTAAGTGAAACGCCCGCGGCAGCGGAACCGCCTGCGCCTGCAGCCAGCGCCAGCGCGCGTCAGCATCGCTGAGAGAGACCAGCGTAAGCCGCTGCAGGTGATGATCGGCAATCAGCGCCCAGTCATAAAGGCCCACTGCCATATCAGGCGTCTGCAGATCCTGCTGCGCTACCGCCGGCAGCTGTTCAAACCGGCGGCCGAGATCGTAGCCAAACAGGCCCAGCGCACCGCCCTGAAAAGGCAGATCGGGATGGGAGGCGGGCTGCAGGCCCTGCCGGTCAATCTGCCGCTGCAGCAGCTGCAGCGGATCCTCCCCGGAGCGCTGAATGCCGGTGCCATCATCGGTTTCGGTATACCCGCCGCGCGTGGTGAGCGTGACGCGCGGATCGGCAGTCAGAATATCAAAGCGGTTATCGGCGTGATCGGCCTGACCCGAGGTCAGCAGCATGGCCCACGGGCGATGCGCCAGCGTGGCAAAGCGGTTCAGCAGTGCATCGGGACTATAGGTAAGCGTGAGGGTTTTCGCGATCATGGGTTCAGCAGCATTCAACAGGCAGAGGCGTAGCCTGGCATATTTTTTTGCCACTGGCACCTGTTTGTTCCGCGTGGGATAATGCCCGTCCGATTTAATCTGGAGTAACGTATGTTTACAGGGCTTCCGGCACTATCTCATGAGCAGCAGCAGCAGGCGGTTGAGCGAATTCAGGAACTGATGGCGGGCGGCATGGCCAGCGGCCAGGCGATTGCGCAGGTGGCGCAGGAAATTCGTGAAACCTTTACCGGAGAGGCAATCAGGGCACGCTTCGAAGATGAAGATGAAAACGAATAGTGCCCGTGCCGCTTAACGTGCGGCGATAATTTTTATTTCTACTTTATATTTCGGGTTCATCAGTCCGGCCTGTACGGTGCAGCGTACCGGCGCGTTGCCCGGTGATACCCATGCGTCCCAGGCGCGATTCATCGCCGCAAAATCCGCTTTATCCACCAAAAAAATCGTGGCGTCGAGAATATTGCTCTTGTCCGATCCGGCACGCGTCAGAATACGATCGATAACTGCCAGCGCGTCGGCCGTCTGCGCCTCCGCATCGGCATCCAGATTTTCCGGGACGCTGGTGTAGTAGATCGTATTGCCGTGTATCACGGCTTCGGACATACGATGTTCGGGATCGATACGCGTAATAGACATGCTGTTCTCCTCTGTTTTTTGCTGCGCCAGCCTGCCATAACCGGGCTGCGATGTCATCTGTTGTGGTCGCGTCTGCGGAATCCTGACATAATTACAGTGTTTTTCAGGTTACAGGTGAGGATGTGTGGCAGACGATTTTGCAGCAGATGGCGCGTTAGCGCAGGCAATTCCGGGTTTCAAACCGCGTGCGGCCCAGCATGAGATGGCACAGGCGGTCACAGCAGCGGTAACGCACGGCGGTGAGCTGGTGGTGGAGGCGGGCACCGGAACCGGTAAAACCTACGCCTATCTGGCGCCTGCGCTGCGCGCAAAAAAGAAAGTCATTGTCTCTACCGGCTCTAAAGCGCTGCAGGATCAGCTCTACAATCGCGATTTGCCCACCATTGCCCGGGCGCTCAAATTCAGCGGAAAAACCGCGCTGCTGAAAGGCCGCTCTAACTATCTCTGTCTCGAACGTATGGAGCAGCAAAACCAGAGCGGCGGCGATCTTACCGTACAGGCGCTGGGCGATCTCATCCACGTGCGCAGCTGGTCATCAGAGACCAAAGATGGCGATATCAGCAACTGCGCCGGCGTCGCTGAAGATAGCCCTGTCTGGCCTTACGTCACCAGCACCAATGACAACTGTCTTGGCAGCGACTGCCCGCTCTATAAAGAGTGCTTTGTCGTAAAAGCGCGCAAAAAAGCGATGGATGCTGATGTTGTGGTGGTGAACCATCATCTGTTTCTGGCTGACCTGGTGGTCAAAGAGGGCGGGTTTGGCGAGCTGATCCCGGAAGCGGACGTGATGATCTTCGATGAGGCACATCAGCTGCCCGATATCGCCAGCCAGTATTTTGGCCAGCAGCTCTCCAGCCGTCAGCTGCAGGATCTCGCCAAAGATATCATTCTTGCCTATCGCACCGAGGTGCGTGATGTGCAGCAGCTGCAGAAATCTGCCGATCGTCTGGCGCAGTGTGCGCAGGATTTTCGCCTGACGCTTGGCGAACCCGGCTTTCGCGGTAATCTGCGCGATCTGCTCAGTGATAACAACGTCATGCGCATGTTTACTCTGCTGGATGATGCGCTGGAACTCTGTTACGACGTCATTAAACTCTCCCTGGGACGCTCAGCGCTGCTTGACGCGGCCTTTGAGCGCGCGGCGCTCTATCGCACCCGCCTGAAGCGTTTACGTGCCATCAGCGAACCCGGTTTCAGCTACTGGTATGAATGTACCAGCCGGCACTTTACGCTGGCGCTGACGCCGCTTTCAGTAGCGGAGCGCTTTCGCGAAGTGATGGATACGCGTAAAGCGGCCTGGGTGTTTACGTCCGCCACGCTGGCGGTGAATGAACAGGTCGGGCATTTCGCCAGTCGGCTCGGGGTTGAGCAGGCGCAGACGCTGATCCTCGACAGTCCGTTTGACTACGCCCGGCAGGCGCTCCTGTGCGTGCCGCGCAATATGCCGGAGCCGAATGCGCCTGGCGGGGCCCGGCAGCTGGCGCGGATGATGAAGCCGCTGATTGATGCCAATAAAGGACGCTGCTTTTTTCTCTGCACCTCACACAAGATGATGCGTGAGCTGGCGGCCGAGTTTCGTGCATCAATGACTCTGCCGGTGCTGCTGCAGGGCGAGACCAGCAAAGGGCAGCTGCTGAAGCAGTTCCTGGAGGCGGGTAACGCGCTGCTGGTTGCCACCAGCAGCTTCTGGGAAGGCGTCGACGTGCGCGGCGATGCCCTGTCGCTGGTCATTATTGATAAACTGCCGTTTACCTCGCCAGACGATCCGCTGCTGAAGGCGCGCATGGAGGATTGCCGGCTGCGCGGCGGCGATCCGTTCAGTGATGTGCAGCTACCGGATGCAGTAATCACCCTCAAACAGGGGGTGGGGCGTTTGATCCGCGACACCGCCGATCGCGGCGTATTGGTGATTTGCGATCAGCGTCTGGTCTCCCGCCCCTACGGCGAACTCTTTCTCAACAGCCTGCCACCCACGCCGCGGACCCGCGATCTGGCGCGTGCGATCGACTTTGTCCGGCAGGCTGAGGAACACTAATTTATGCCGCTTTGTGATAAGATGCGCGCCATTTTGATTCTCTGAGGTTGTTATGTCCGCCCGAATTTTAGCACTGGACACGGCGACAGAAGCCTGTTCTGCCGCGCTGCTGAATCAGCAGCAGATCGATGCCCATTTTGAAATTGCTCCGCGCGATCACACGCAGCGCATTCTGCCGCTGGTGCAGTCGCTGCTGCAGGCGCAGCAGCTGGACCTGACCGCGCTGGATGCGCTGGCGTTTGGGCGCGGGCCGGGCAGTTTTACCGGCGTTCGCATTGGTATTGGCATTGCGCAGGGGCTGGCGCTGGGCGCAAACTTACCCATGATTGGCGTCTCTTCGCTGGCAACGATGGCGCAGGGGGCCTGGCGGCTGACCGGTGCCACTCGTGTGCTGGTGGCGATTGATGCACGCATGGGTGAAGTCTACTGGGCTGAATATCAGCGCGATGATGCGGGTCACTGGCACGGCGCCGACAGCGAAGCGGTGCTGAAGCCTGAGGCTGCCGCCGCTCGCATCGCGGCGCTGAGCGGCGAATGGGCGACCGCAGGTACCGGCTGGCAGGCATGGCCTGAGCTGATGACCACGCCGGGCGCAACGCTACTGGCCACCCCGGTTACGCTGCCCGCGGCTGAAGATATGCTGCCGCTGGCGCTGCAGGCGTGGCAGCGAGGCGATACCGTAGCGGTGGAGCATGCAGAGCCGGTTTATCTGCGTAACGAAGTGGCGTGGAAAAAGTTGCCCGGACGCTGAGTCGCCACGCAACTTATTTTTGCACCTCCAGTCTAAATTAAAAATTACAGGAGATGTGCTTATGCCAGGTTATCGTGCTGGAATCGCTGGTGGCGTACTGGCGTGTGTATTGCTGCTGAGCGGCTGCGTCAGCGTACCCGATTCTATTAAAGGAAGCTCGGCGCTTCCGCAGCAGGATTTATTGCGCGTGAT
Source organism: Pantoea eucrina (assembly GCF_002095385.1). GTDB lineage: Bacteria > Pseudomonadota > Gammaproteobacteria > Enterobacterales > Enterobacteriaceae > Pantoea > Pantoea eucrina. The sequence continues at coordinate 122,768 of NZ_MIPP01000005.1, forward strand.
GAATGCTCCTCAGCTCTATACCGGGCAGGAGTCACGCTTTGGCGGTAAAGTGGTTCGCGTTACAAACCTCAACGGACTGACGCGGCTGGAGATAGCCACGCAGCCGCTGGATGAGAGCGCACGGCCCCGGCTGGGGGCTGCCTCAATCGGACGGATATATGCCGATCTCAAAGGATTTGTCGATCCGGTTGATGTGAATAACCAATATGTTACGGTGCTGGGTACCATCAAAGGCACCGAAAAAGGTGAAATTGGCAAGGCCAGTTATAACTTTGTTGTGATTGATGTGCGCGGCTATCAGCGCTGGCATCTGACTCAGCAGGTAATGACGCCGCCGCAGCCAATCGATCCCTGGATCGGATATGGCCCGACGCGGCATCATCCGGGTTACTGGGGGCCAAACCCTTACTGGGGGATGAACCTGGGGGGGCCGGCTCAGGTACAGACTATTCTGACCGAGTAGCCGCCACATACTTTTCCGGCCCGGTTGCGGTGCACGCAGCCGGGCTTTTTTATTGGGCGCGTAACCGGCGCGCGAAATTTAGTGATGGGCTTCGCAACCTGAAAATGCCGTAACCGGCAAACTGGTACAATCAGTTAAAGTATTGTTAATAACACTGATTGCAGAGGCGGCGATGGCTACGCAACAAGAATATCGGGGTGACTCTTTGACCAAAGTTTGGCTGAAACGCTATCCGCCAGATGTGCCAGCAGAAATAAATGCCGACCGTTATCCCTCTCTGGTCGATCTCTTTGAACATGCGGTGTTGCACTATGCCGACAACGTTGCCTTTATCAATATGGGGCAGCCGCTGACCTATCGCCAGCTCGACGCGCAGAGCCGCGACTTTGCCGCCTGGCTGCAGCAGGGGCTGGGACTGCAGCAGGGCGATCGCGTGGCGCTGATGATGCCTAATCTGCTGCAGTATCCGGTGGCGCTGTTTGGCGTACTGCGTGCCGGTATGGTGGTGGTAAATGTTAACCCGCTCTATACCCCGCGCGAGCTGAAACATCAGCTCAATGACAGCGGTGCCAGCGCCATTGTTATCGTCTCCAATTTTGCTCACACGCTGGAAAAAGTTGTGGCAGAGACGGCGGTAAAGCACGTGATGCTGACGCGGATGGGCGATCACCTGGCACCGGTCAAAGCGACGCTGGTGAACTTTGTGGTCAAATATGTCAAAAAGCTGGTGCCGAAATACCATTTGCCCGGAGCTGTACCGCTGCGGCATGCGCTGCAGCAGGGCGCACGCATGGTTTATCAGCGTCCGGCGCTCAGCAATGACGATCTGGCATTTCTGCAGTATACCGGTGGCACCACCGGCGTCGCAAAAGGCGCGATGCTCACCCATGGCAACATGCAGGCAAACCTGGAGCAGACAAAAGCCACCTACGGCAAACTGCTGCGCGCCGGGCAGGAGCAGGTGGTAACGGCGCTGCCGCTCTACCATATTTTTGCGCTGACGGTTAACTGTCTGCTGTTCCTCGATCTGGGCGGCACTAATCTGCTGATTACCAATCCGCGCGACATACCCGGATTCGTTAAAGAGCTGGCTAAGTTTCCTTTTACCGCCATTACCGGCGTAAACACGCTGTTCAATGCGCTGCTGAATGATGAAAACTTTAATAAACTCGATTTCTCCACGCTGCGGCTCTCCGCTGGCGGAGGCATGTCCGTTCAGAAAGCGGTAGCGGAGCGCTGGGAAAAGCTTACCGGGCATTACCTGCTTGAAGGCTACGGCCTCACCGAATGCTCCCCGCTGGTATCGGTTAACCCTTACGATATTACCTGCCATACCGGCAGTATCGGCCTGCCGGTGCCCTCTACTGATATCCGGGTTATTGACGATCACAATAATGATGTGACGCCGGGTGAGCCGGGTGAGCTCTGTATCCGCGGCCCGCAGGTGATGGCCGGCTACTGGCAGCGTCCTGATGCCACGCTGGAAGTGCTGAAAAATGGCTGGCTGCATACCGGCGATATTGTTACCGTGGACAGTGAAGGGTTTATCCGGATTGTCGATCGTAAAAAAGATATGATTCTGGTATCCGGCTTCAACGTCTATCCTAACGAAATTGAAGATGTGCTGATGCAGCATCCAAAAATTCGTGAAGCTGCAGCGATTGGCGTGCCAAGCGAACTCTCGGGTGAAGCGGTGAAGGTCTGTATCGTTAAAAAGGATCCCGGGCTGACTAAAGAAGAGGTGCTGGATCACTGCCGTCGTCAGCTGACCGGCTACAAGGTGCCGAAAATTATCGAGTTTCGTGAAGAGCTGCCAAAGACAAACGTGGGCAAAATTTTACGCCGCGAACTGCGCGATGAGGCGAAGCGGGAAGGGCAGTAGTGTCGCCATGCTTCCCCAGGTTAACGCCGGCTACGACCGGCGTTTTTATTGTTTTTAACATGGAGCGCTGCGCGGGGTTTGCGCAGCGGGAATAAATACGTGAATTACACCCTGATCGACCAAGACCACCAGCTGGCTGACGTGTGCCGCCTGGCTCGCCAGCATGATGCTGTTGCTCTGGATACTGAATTTGTACGTACCCGGACCTACTATCCTCAGCTCGGGCTGATTCAGCTGTTTGATGGCGAACAGCTGGTTCTGATCGATCCACTGCCGATTGGTGACTGGACGCCGTTTATCGCCCTGCTGCAGGATACGCAGGTGACTAAATTCCTGCACGCCGGAGGCGAAGATCTGGAAGTCTTTCTGCATCGCTTTGGTTGCCTGCCGCAGCCGATGATCGATACGCAGATTCTGGCCGCCTTTTCCGGCCAGCCGCTCTCCTGGGGATTTGCAGCGATGGTTAATCACTTTAACCAGATTGAACTGGATAAAAGTGAGGCCCGCACCGACTGGCTTGCGCGCCCGCTGACCGAGCGTCAGTGCCAGTATGCCGCAGCGGATGTCGCCTACCTGCTGCCTATTGCCCGTGAACTGATGGCGCAGACTGAAGCCGCCGGCAACATGAAGGCCGCCCTGAGCGAGTGCGACATGCTGTGTCAGCGCCGGCTCGATATATTGCAGCCTGAAGAGGCGTGGCGCGATATTACCAACGCCTGGCAGCTGCGTCCGCGCCAGCTGGCCGCACTGCAGCGCCTGGCGGCCTGGCGCCTGAAGGTCGCGCGTCAGAAAGATATGGCGGTTAATTTTGTGGTACGTGAAGAAAATTTGTGGAAGGTCGCTCGCTATCTGCCCGGCAGCCTCGGTGAACTGGATCACCTTGGACTCAACGGCCATGAAATCCGTTTTCACGGTAAAGCGATGATTGATCAGGTCGCTGAGGCGCAGGCACAGGATGAGGCAACGCTACCGGCACCGCTGCCCAATCTTATTGAGCATCCGCACTATAAGCAGGTCTTTAAAGCGATTAAAGCGCTGGTACAGCAGGTAAGCGAAGAGACGGGATATAGTCAGGAACTGCTGGCTTCACGCCGTCAGATTAATCAGGTTCTCAGCATGTACTGGGGGCTGAAATCAGCAAACCGGCCACCCGAACTGCTGAACGGCTGGCGTGGCGAGCTGCTGAAGCCGGGAATCGACAAGATTCTGCAGGCACTTTAAGCGCGCTGTTTTCCCCTGCGCTATTACGCAGGGGAAACGCTGCGATCCGCTACACTCATTTCGGCGCGTCTTCCGTTTCCGGCAGCGTCACGTTCAGCTCCAGAATCGAAATATCGTCGCCTTTCTGATCGAGCTGTACTGTCACCATATCGGGATCGATTTTGACATATTTGCAGATCACTTCCAGGATATCGCGTTTAAGCTGAGGCAAATAGTGGGGCTCACTGTCGCCCCTCCTGCGTTCAGCAACGATGATCTGCAGCCGCTCCTTGGCTATATTGGCTGTGCTCTTTTTACGGGATAAAAAGAAATCGAGTAAGGCCATTGGTTATCCCCCGAACAGGCGTTTCAGGAAACCCTTCTTCTCTTCTTCAATAAAGCGGAAGGGGCGTTCTTCGCCAAGCAGGCGTTCTACGGTATCAGCATAAGCTTTACCGGCGTCAGAATTGATGTCGAGGATCACCGGTTCGCCCTGGTTTGAGGCGCGCAGCACAGACTGATCTTCCGGAATAACACCGACCAGCGGAATACGCAGGATTTCCAGCACATCTTCCATGCTGAGCATATCGCCACGGGTCACACGGCCTGGGTTGTAACGGGTCAGCAGCAGATGCTCTTTGACCGGGTCCTGGCTGTTTTCAGCACGGCGCGATTTAGAGGAGATAATGCCCAGAATACGGTCAGAGTCGCGTACGGATGAGACTTCCGGGTTGGTTGTGATGATCGCTTCATCAGCGAAGTAAAGCGCCATCAGCGCGCCGGTTTCGATACCCGCCGGGGAGTCACAGACGATAAAATCGAACTCCATAGCGGCTAAATCGTTCAGCACTTTCTCTACGCCTTCGCGCGTCAGAGCGTCTTTATCACGCGTCTGCGATGCCGGCAGAATGTAGAGCTGCTCGGTGCGTTTATCGCGGATCAGCGCCTGATTCAGGGTGGCATCACCCTGAATAACATTCACAAAGTCATACACGACGCGACGTTCACAGCCCATAATCAAATCGAGATTACGCAGACCGATATCGAAGTCGATAACAACGGTTTTTTTGCCCTTTTGCGCTAACCCTGTCGCGATGGCCGCGCTTGACGTGGTCTTGCCAACGCCCCCTTTGCCCGATGTTACTACAATAATGCGTGCCATAAATGTTGATTTCCTTAACGAAAGAAAAGGGGCCTAATTAAGTGTCTGGATGGTAAGCGCGCCCTCTTTCAGACAGAGGCGCGCCGCTTTACCAAAAAATTCCGCCGGAATCTGATCCATGATCCAGTACTCACCGGCGATTGAGACCAGCTCAGCGGCAAGGTGAGTACAAAAATCTGGCAGTCACGATCGCCACTGGCGCCTGCCAGCGCCCGGCCGCGCATCATGCCGTAAATATGTATATTGCCATCGGCAACCAGTTCTGCTCCGGCGCTAACGCTGCTGGTCACAATCAGGTCGGCGTTACGGGCATAAATCTGCTGACCGGAACGCACTGGCGTATTCACCACGCGCGTTTTGTTGATGCTCTCGGTAACAACAGCGGGTGCAGCAGCTTCTTCCGCAGGCGGCGCTTCAGCCGTTTTGCGGTTCTCTTTGCCTTCAGAGAGCACCGGTAAGCCCGCGCGGGCCACCATTTTTTCTGGGCGTCATCTTTGCAACCGCTGACGCCAACGATACGCAGTCCGGTGGCGCTGATCGCCTGCTGCATCTGCTTCCAGTTAATATCTCCGGATAGCGCTGAGATGTTCAGGACGACCGGAGCGTTCTGTAAAAAGGCCGGCGCCTGATCGATCTTCTCCTGCAGCGCCTGACGAATCACATCGGGTTGTGAATGGTGCAGATGAACAACTGACAGGGTAAAACTGCTTCCCTTGAATTCGATTGGCGATTGCGGCATCTGTCCTGGCTCAGTCCTGTTTTTTTTGACCCGGAGATGAACGTCGATAAAATCGCCATTAACATCATCGGGTCAATATTCGAAGTTCTGCAAGCATGTTATAGTTACTGTAATATTCAGGCAAGTGACGCTAACAGTTAATTCGAGTAAAAAATATGTTTTGTGTGATCTATAGAAGCCCGCAACGCGACCAGACTTATCTTTATGTAGAAAAAAAGGACGATTTCTCCCGCGTGCCGGAAGCGCTGCTTAAAGGTTTTGGCAAGCCGCAGTTAGCGATGGTGCTGTCGCTGGACAAGCGTGAGAGACTGGCCAACGCAGACATTGAAAAGGTAAAGCAGGGACTGCGCGAGCAGGGTTTTTATTTGCAGATCCCGCCGCCTGTAGAAAGTTTGCTCAACGTCCATCTTGAGCAGGGTAAAGAAGTTTAATTCAGATTCATCTGTAAAAAATATAGCCTGTAAATATATTCAGTGTTCAGTGATTAATTAATTGCCCATGTTCCATCCTGTCGTGGGCAATTAATATTTGTTTGCCCGCCGTCGTAAGAAAGATAAATCTCTTTTGACAATTTCTGTTACACCTGTCGCGATAACCGTTAATATTATCTTTACTGGCGCCCCGTTCCGGCCGCTACTCACAGAGCCTCTGTCATCCCGACAGAGCGCAGACATAACTCAGGCAGGTGAAAAATATGTATCAGCATCGTAACTGGCAGGGTGCTCTGCTGGATTTTCCGGTCAGCAAAGTGGTATGCGTAGGCAGTAATTATGCAAAACATATTAAAGAAATGGGAAGCGCAACGCCGGATGAGCCGGTGCTGTTTATCAAACCTGAGACAGCCTTATGCGATTTGCGGCAGCCGCTCTCTATCCCGACCGCGTTAGGTGACGTACATCATGAAGTGGAACTCGCTGTCCTGATCGGCGCCACGTTAAAGCAGGCCAGCGAAGAGCATGTGGCAAAAGCGATTGCGGGTTACGGCGTAGCGCTGGACCTTACGCTGCGCGATCTGCAGGCGGGGTTCAAAAAAGCGGGTCAGCCCTGGGAGCGCGCGAAAGGGTTCGACAACGCCTGTCCGCTTTCCGGCTTTATTCCGGTCGGTGAGTACACGGGCGATCCGCAAAATAGCGAGCTGCAGCTGGTGGTGAACGGAGAGCGGCGTCAGCATGGTTCTACGTCCGATATGATCCACAAAATCAAGCCGCTCATCGCCTATATGAGCCAGTTTTTTACGCTGCGCGCGGGCGATGTGATCCTGACCGGCACGCCAGAGGGCGTAGGCCCGCTGCGCTCAGGGGATAAACTTGAGATATCGCTTGCGGGTCACGGTATCAGCACGCGCGTGCTGTAATACTTGCATCACCGCATCTTAACCTTTATAAGGTGCGGTTTTGCTGAACAACCCGGACCGCAATGATGAGTGACCAACCTTTCTGGCAGACCAAACGTCTGGAACAAATGGACGACGCTGAGTGGGAATCGCTGTGTGACGGCTGCGGACAGTGCTGTCTGAATAAGCTGCAGGACGCCGATACGGATGAGATCTATTTCACCAATGTCGCCTGCAACCAGCTGAATATTAAAACCTGCCAGTGCCGCAACTACGAACGCCGGTTTGAGTATGAAGAAGATTGTATCAAGCTCACGCGTGAAAACCTCACAACCTTTAACTGGCTGCCGCGCACCTGCGCCTACCGGCTGCTTGGCGAAGGCAAAGCGCTGCCCGCCTGGCATCCGCTGCTGGCGGGATCAAAAAAAGCGATGCATGCCCAGCGGATCTCGGTGCGCTACATCGCTGTACGCGAAAGTGAAGTACGCGACTGGGAAGATCACATTATTGACCGACCCGATCGGAATGGCTGATTCTGCGTCCCTCAGCGGCCAAACAGGTTGCGCTGACGCGGCCTGAATATCTGAGCGACAAGTACCACTATCGCCACCAGCAGGTAGGCGGCAAAAATGGCGATCATCCACTGCGGCATGCTCCAGCCGAGGAGCGTCCAGCCGCGCTCAGCGCAGTCGCCGCTGGCAACAAATACCGCGGGCAGCCATTTGTCCAGCGGCAGCCATGCCGGAAAGCGTGCGGCAAAGTCGCAGGTGACAAACGGGTTAGGGTGCAGCTGCAGCATGGTATGCTCCCAGGATAAGCGCAAGCCCTCAGCGGCGCTGTAGATCCAAATGGCCAGGCTGGCCCAGCGCAGCGGAGTCTGCGGCGCAATAGCGCCCACCACGCCTGCCGCCATTACGCCAAACAGCGCACACCGCTCGTAGATACACATCACGCAGGGCTTAAGCCCCATACCGTGCTGGAAGAACAGCGCCACCAGCTCCAGCGCCAGCGCGGTCAATGCCAGCAGCAGCCAGGCGCCACGCCCGCGCGAGCAGAGATTCAGATATCGCAACATAGTGGATTTCCCTTAGCTATCAGTGCCTGGCAGTGTAAACCAAAAGCCCGACGCTGCCAGCCTGCAATCAGGAATTCAGCGATAAAAATGACGCAGATCGTTTATGTGGCAGGTTGTCTGACCCGATAGCCACTTGCCCGGCCCGGGCCAGGTGAAAGCATTCAGCCCGCATGCTGAAATTTGCGCCAGGCCATGCTTTTAATCCGCCGGCAGACTATTTCCGCTATAGCCCCTCTGGTATGATGAGTGTAATGACGATTAAGAACGCAATGAGAACGTAACGCTATGGTTATCAAGGCGCAGAGCCCTGCAGGATTCGCAGAAGAGTACATAATTGAGAGTATCTGGAACAGTCGTTTCCCCCCCGGGTCGATTCTGCCTGCTGAACGTGAATTGTCTGAACTGATTGGCGTTACCCGCACCACCCTGCGCGAAGTGCTGCAGCGTCTGGCGCGTGATGGCTGGCTCACTATTCAGCACGGCAAGCCGACGCGCGTAAATGATTTCTGGGAAACCTCAGGTCTCAACATCCTTGAGACGCTGGCCCGGCTCGATCACGACAGCGTGCCGCAGCTGATTGATAATTTGCTCTCAGTACGCAGCAACATCGCCTCTATTTTTATCAGCCGTGCGCTGCGTCACCATCCGGAAAAAGCCCGCGAAGTGCTGGAGAGCGCGCTGCATGAGCAGGATCAGGCTGATGCCTATGCTGAGCTTGATTACCGGGTATTCCGCGGTCTGGCGTTTGCTTCCGGTAATCCGATTTACGGTCTGATCCTCAACGGACTGAAAGGGCTCTATACGCGGGTCGGACGCCACTATTTCTCTGATTCCGAAGCGCGCGAGCTGGCACGCAGCTTTTATCAGCAGCTGGCGGATATGTGTTCGCAGCAGCCGACGCAGGAGCAGGTGGTTGAGTGCGTACGGGTGTATGGACGCCGCAGCGGGGAGATCTGGCACAGTATGCAGAAAAATCTGCCGGACGATCTCGGTAACAAGCGCTAAAGAAAACCGGACTCTTCAGTCCGGTTTTTTTATGCTCAGAGTCCGGGCGCACGCGGCGGACATCGGTCGAGCAGTTCTATGCTGCCATCTTCGTTCTGCTGCTCCAGATGAATATCAAATCCCCAGAGCCGGTGAACATGTTTCAGCACATCGCGCCGGCTTTTATCCAGCGGCGCACGCTGCTGAGGAACATAGCGCAGCGTCAGCGAGCGGTCGCCGCGCAGATCCACGTTATAGACCTGAATATTGGGTTCCAGATTGCTGAGATTATACTGGGCAGAGAGCTGCTGGCGAATGGCGCGATAGCCAGCCTCATCATGAATCGCCGCAATTTCCAGATAGTTATTGCGATCGTCATCCATCACGGTGAACAGACGGAAATCGCGCATCACTTTCGGCGACAAAAACTGGCTGATAAAGCTCTCATCTTTAAACTCGCGCATCGCAAAATGCAGCGTTTTAAGCCAGTCGGAGCCGGCAATATCGGGGAACCAGTGGCGATCTTCTTCTGTCGGCGCCTGACAGATGCGTTTGATATCCTGGAACATAGCGAACCCCAGGGCATAGGGGTTAATACCGTTATACCACTGGCTGTTATAAGGCGGCTGATAGATAACGTTGGTATGACTGTGCAAAAACTCCATCATAAAGCGTTCTGATACTTTGCCCTCGTCATAGAGATGATTGAGGATCGTGTAGTGCCAGAAGGTTGCCCAGCCCTCATTCATCACCTGCGTCTGTTTCTGCGGATAGAAATACTGGCTTACTTTACGCACGATGCGCAGCACTTCGCGCTGCCACGGCTCCAGTAAAGGGGCATTTTTTTCCATAAAGTAGAGCAGATTCTCCTGCGGTTCAGAGGGATAGCGCGCGGCTTCTATGTGCGACGCCTCTTTCTCTTTACGCGGCAGCGTACGCCATAGCGTATTTACCTGACTCTGCAGATACTCTTCGCGGCTCTTTTGCCGCGCTTTCTCCTCCTGCAGTGAAATTTTCTGCGGGCGCTTATAGCGGTCAACGCCGTAGTTCATCAGGGCGTGGCAGGAGTCAACCAGACGCTCAACCTCTTCGACACCAAAGCGCTCCTCACAGTCGGCAATATAGTTACGGGCAAACAGCAGGTAATCGACGATTGAACTCGCATCCGTCCAGCTGCGGAACAGATAATTATTTTTAAAGAAAGAGTTGTGTCCGTAGCAGGCGTGGGCCATCACCAGCGCCTGCATGGTCATCGTATTCTCTTCCATCAGATAGGCGATACAGGGGTTAGAGTTGATGACGATCTCATAGGCGAGCCCCTGCTGCCCATGCTTATAGCGCTGCTCGGTTTCGATAAACTTTTTACCGAACGACCAGTGCGCATAATTGATCGGCATCCCCACGCTGGAGTAGGCATCCATCATCTGTTCGGAGGTAATAACTTCAATCTGATGCGGGTAGGTATCAAGCCCGTAGCTTTTCGCCACGCGGTCGATTTCAGCCAGGTAGACATCAAGCAGTTCAAATGTCCAGTCGGGCCCGTCACTGAGTCGTTTACTGCTGCGGGTTGGCTCGTCAAACATTGTCGTCATAGCGCACCTCTGTTTTGCAGGCGGCAGGAAGACCCTGCCACACGGGTGAAGGCTTCGTCCTGAGAAAGAGCGCCCAAAAACTGAGCGAACAGATCAAGGATAGTTCACTGTCTCGCATCCGATAACGGAACTCAAACGAATTCTTTTGGCAGAAAATCATCCGGATAGTGCGATTACACCATGCTATGAGATATTAATCCGGCTGCAAATCAAAAGGCAGAATAATAAACTGTAAAAACCGCAGTCAGGCAGCAGCGGGTGATTCTGCTGAAAAAGGGAAAAAGCCCTGATTTTTTTCTGACAAAGCGCTCCGGTCAGCGCTTCAGAAGCGGTAAAACTCTGATCTTTGCTATCAGGAAGGATTTAAGTGTGCAGAATGTTAAAAAAGATGTGAAATAGCCGGGTCAATTCTAAGATAAACAGAGCAGCCTGATTATTCTGACTCAGGTGCTCATGCCAGTTAATTATGCTTTTGTCTCGAGGGGGCCTATGCGTGTCGTGATTCTGGGTAGTGGGGTGGTGGGAGTGGCAAGTGCCTGGTATCTGGCGCAGGCCGGACATGAGGTTACCGTCATCGATCGACAGCCTGCCGCCGCGCTGGAAACCAGTGCCGGTAACGCCGGTCAGATCTCGCCTGGCTATGCGGCGCCGTGGGCCGCGCCTGGCGTGCCGCTGAAAGCGATTAAATGGATGTTTCAGCGCCACGCACCGCTGGCGATGCGGCCAGACGGCAGCCGGTTTCAGCTTGAGTGGATGTGGCAGATGCTGCGTAACTGCGATATGCGCCACTATCAGGAAAACAAAGCCCGCATGGTACGTATCGCTGAATACAGTCGCGACTGCCTGAAAACGCTGCGGGCGGAAACCGGAATTGCCTATGAAGAACGGCAGGGCGGAACGCTGCAGCTGTTTCGTACTCAGCAGCAGTTCGACAGCGCCATTAAAGATATCGCCGTGCTGAAAGAGGCGGGCGTGCCCTATGAGCTGCTGCAGGCTCATGAGCTGCAGCGTGCCGAGCCGGCGCTGGCAGCTACCGCGCACAAGCTGACCGGTGGCCTGCGGTTGCCTAATGATGAAACCGGTGATTGTCAGCTCTTTACCCAACGCCTGGCAGAAATGGCTATGGCGGCAGGCGTCACGTTTCGCTTCAATACGCCGGTTGATCGGTTACTGCGTGAAGGCAACCGCATCTATGGTGTGAAGTGCGGAGATGAAGTGATTAAAGCGGATGCTTACGTCGTGGCATTTGGCTCCTATTCGACCGCGCTGCTGAAAGATATCCTCGCCATTCCGGTTTATCCGCTGAAAGGCTATTCGCTGACTATTCCGGTAAAAGATGCTGACGCTGCGCCACGCTCTACGATCCTTGATGAGACCTATAAAGTCGCTGTGACCCGCTTTGATAACCGTATCCGGGTAGGCGGCATGGCTGAAATTGTTGGTTTTAACACCAAACTGTTGCCGGCACGGCGGGAAACGCTGGAGATGGTGGTGCGCGATCTCTATCCTGAAGGCGGGTTTATCGAACAGGCCTCTTTCTGGACGGGCCTGCGTCCGATGACGCCAGACGGTACGCCAATTGTGGGACGTACCCCGCTGACAAATCTCTATCTCAATACCGGACACGGTACGCTGGGATGGACCATGGCCTGTGGTTCCGGCCAGCTACTGGCTGATATTGTATCGGGTCAGAAACCCGCGATTGCCGCAGACGATCTCTCTGTATTGCGCTATCTGCCGGGTTTTGCCTCGCACGCATCGCCTTTACGCCGCGCGGATATCGCACGCTAACACTCACGGAGAGTTAACACTATGTCACGTCCTGTGCGCGCGTCGGTTAACCGACAGGCGCTGCGTCATAATCTGTCTGTGGTGCGTCAGGCCGCGCCGCAGTCACACGTATGGTCAGTGGTCAAAGCTAACGCCTACGGACACGGCATTGCCCGCGTCTGGCAGGCGCTGGAGAGCACCGACGGTTTTGCGTTACTCAATCTCGAAGAGGCTATTCTGCTGCGCGAGCAGGGATGGAAAAAACCGATTCTGCTGCTGGAAGGTTTTTTCCACGCAGACGATCTGAAGCTTATCGATCGCTACCGGCTGACCACCAGCGTGCACAGTAACTGGCAAATCAAAGCGCTGGCGACCGCACAGCTCTCTGCTCCCGTGGATGTTTACCTGAAAATGAACAGCGGTATGAACCGGCTCGGTTTTCGCCCTGAACAGGTGCATAACGCCTGGCAAAAACTGCGTGCGCTGCCGGGGGTAGGTAAGATCACGCTGATGGCACATTTCGCTGATGCCGATAATCCCGAGGGGGTAGCCGGGCCACTGCAGCGCATTGAGCAGGCAGCTGAAGGCCTGAACTGTCCGCGTTCGCTCGCTAACTCCGCCGCCACGTTGTGGCACCCGCTTACGCATTATGACTGGGTTCGCCCCGGCATCGTGCTGTATGGCGCCTCACCCAGCGGTCGCTGGCAGGATATCGCCGGTACCGGGCTGCAGCCGGCTATGACGCTGAGCAGTGAAATTATCGGCGTGCAGCAGCTGACAGCGGGCGATGGCGTCGGCTACGGCTATCGCTACCGGGCCAGCGGAGCGCAGCGGATTGGTATTGTGGCCTGCGGCTATGCAGATGGTTATCCGCGCCATGCACCTACCGGCACACCGGTATCCGTTGGCGGCGTATGCACCCGCACCCTGGGAACGGTGTCGATGGATATGATGATGATCGATCTCGAACCCTGTCCGCAGGCGGGTATCGGCACCGCCGTTGAGCTGTGGGGTAATGACGTGAAGATTGATGACGTTGCTGCAGCGGCCGGCACGGTCGGGTACGAGCTGATGTGCGCGCTTGCCCCGCGCGTGCCGGTTGAGGTTATTTAAGCGCGGTCACGCTGCCGCGTATTTTACGGCTGCAGCGCCAGGCAATCAGTGCCAGCGCTGCGCCAGTCAGCATCATCAGGGCCAGTGACGATTTTTCCGCGACCGGCAGGGCAACAATCAGCATGCTGCCGCCAGCGCCTCCCGCCATCTGAATAAAGCCCTGCAGCGCTGCGGCTACACCCGCCTGCTGCTGATAGGGTTCCAGCGCATAGCTGGTGGCCGGGCCAACGGTAAAGGCAAGGCCTGCCACCGAGACCGCCACAGGGATCATATAGAGCGCCCAGTGAGGCTGCCATTCAGCAGGCAGAAGGTGAGCGCCCGCCAGCAGCAGTATTGCCCCCAGCAGCATCGTAATAAAGCCCATCGCCAGACAAAATGGCCGGCCCGCTTTGCGGATCGTTTTATTCACAAAGGCGCTGACCAGCATGATCCAGAAGCCGTTGGCCCCAAAGGCAAATGAGAATTGCAGCGGCGTCAGGCCGCCTTCAGTCATCAGCACATGCGGAGCCAGAGAGACGTAGGTCAGCACCATGCCCAGCGCGCCTGCATTGGCAAACGCAAAAGCGAGAAAGCGCGGCTGGCGCAGAATCGCGCCATATTGCGCCAGCGGCAATCCCTTCACCCGCAGCGTATCCGCCGGCCGGGTTTCCGGTAAGGCCACGATCACCAGCAGGCCAATCGCCAGCGCATAGCTGCACAGGAACCAGAAAGGTGCACGCCAGCCATAGGCTTCCGCCAGAAGGCCGCCCAGCAGCGGTGCCAGAGCCGGAACGATGTTTAGCGCGCCATTCAGAAATCCGTAAGCGCGTGCCGCCTCATCGCCGCTCAGGCGATCGCGTACGCCGCTGAATGCCACCACCGCGCTGCAGCAGACGCCGCAGCCCTGAATAATGCGGGCCAGGAAAAATACCGGCCAGAGCGTGGCGGTTGCCGCAACGGCGCTGCCCACGATATAGAGCAGCAGGCCAGCCAGCGCCACGGGCTTGCGGCCAAAGTTGTCCACCAGCGGACCCGTCACCAGCTGACCTATGCCCATCACCAGCAGGAACAGCGGGATGGTAAGCTGGATCAGGCTCACCGGGGCGTTAAGGCCATCGGCAATCTGCGGCAGAACAGGCAGGTAGAGATCAATACCGAGCGGAGCCAGCAGCACCAGACTCAGCAGAATAAGCGTAAATTTTTGCATGAAGAACCAGAAACGTCCTGTTAAACAGGCGAGAAGGGTAATGAGTCTGCGGATAAAAAGAAAGCGCTAAAGTGAAAAGGCGATGCCTGCCGGACGGCAGGCATCGCACAGAGAGCGGTCAGTAGGCACCGTCGCGGCGCAGTACCACGCCAGCGGTTTTAAACAGAATGGCAATATCGGTCCACAGCGCCCAGTTTTTTACATACCAGGAATCAAAATAGACGCGGGTGTCATAATCGATATCATTACGACCGCTTACCTGCCATAAACCGGTCATACCCGGTTTGGCCATCAGGTAGTAATCAACGTCACCGGCATAGCGCTCCAGTTCAGCTTCGATAACCGGACGCGGCCCTACCAGGCTCATCTCTCCGCGGATCACATTCCAGAGCTGCGGCAGCTCATCGAGGCTGGTTTTACGCAGGAAGCCGCCGATGCGGGTAACGCGCGGATCGTTTTTCAGCTTAAAGTCACGATCCCATTCTGCCCGCGCCTCTTCGCTGGTTGCCAGCAGCGCCTGCAGGACGTCCTGCGAGTTGGTGACCATAGAGCGAAACTTCAGGCATTTAAATTTGGCACCATCCTGACCTACGCGCTCATGACCATAGATAGCGTTACCGCCATCGCGTTTCACCATCCAGCAGAGCAGGCCAAATACCGGGGCGAGAAACAGCAGCAGCAGCGACGCTACCACAATATCAAAGGTGCGCTTCAGGAAGCGCGATGAGCGCTTGGCCAGATTATTGCTGACGCGCAGAATCATCACTTCGTGACTGAAGATAAATGACATATCGGTACCGTAAAGCGGTACGCCACGCAGCGTCGGGATCACTGAGACAGAGCGGCATTTCATTCTGGAGAGAAACTTCAGCCAGTGATCGCGCACCGCCTGCTGTTCATATTCGGTCGCCACGATAAACTGCGTGTTATCGCGATCCATGGTCTGCCAGTTAATATCCTTGCGGGTGATAACCGGCACGCCGTTGAGTTTATCCGGGGTGTTTTCATCATCCAGTGAGATAAACGCCTGCACGTTATAACCAAGGATCTCTTCACTCTGCAGCGCGGCATAGGCTTCCAGGGCATTTTTGCCTGAGCCGATGATAATGGTCTCTTTCTGCCACTGTCCTGCACGGCTGATCGCCCGTTTTACCATTGCGCGCATCAGCGGCAGCAGCAGCAGCGCCCAGCTCCAGCTGAACACCCAGACCATGCGTGAAAAGTCCCATTTTGAAAAGGCAATCAGCGCCAGATCCAGCAGTGAAAAAACAAACAGCGTTTTAACCACTTCTTTCAGCTCAAACCAGAAAGGTTTGCGGTAGGTGTAGTGCCGCATCCGGACCCAGAACCAGGCGGTGCAGAGTACCGAGAGGCCAAGCTGCGCGATAAACCGGTACTCAATCTGCTGCGGCGGAATAAAGCTGTCCAGCTCTCCCCAAATCCCCTGGACGGTAGCCGCGGATAAAAACAGCGCCAGATTAAGTGCAATAAGATCGGAAAGACTTAATGCGACTTTAGCAATGAGATTTTTGCGCAGGCCGCTCCATGAGCGGCTTGCGTCATTCATTACAATTGTACTTGCCATAACACCCGCTCTCTTTTCTTAAGTAAAAGATGGCCTGACCAGAATCAAGTACGCGCTCAGGGTTAATGGCTGACAGGAAAAATAACGTTTGTTATCAGCACACTAACCATTAGTGATCACTCAAGCGCTGCACGGCAAGGGCCGGATAAGACGTGATACAAGTCACGAAAACAGCAGCAACGTTTACGAGTATGCAAGAGGAATCTGACGGAGTTAATATGGAATTACTCTTAAAAGGAAATTATTGACCTGAGGGACTATCAGCTATGTTATTGAAAACAGAGAGATGATGATGAAAAAGAGGACAAAAACAGCGTTTTTTTTCAGCAATTTTTAGGAATCACCGCCATACGCAGGTATGACGGTGTGGTGAGATCAGGCGGGGCGATTGAGTACCCAGCGATCCTGCTCTTTATCGTAGTGGCCAATTTTCAAATCGACAGGCTCGCCATCAATCCACGCCGGCACGCTGGTCTCATGATCCCAGCCATCAAGCTGATAGCTCAGGCCCGGGTTAGTCTGGCAGGGGATAGAGACGGTATCAGGTTTATCGCCTCCCATCTCCGCATCAACAATTTCATAGCGACCAATTTTGACTACCGTTCCCATTTTTTGCTCCCGTTTGCTGACTGATAAGTAAAATCATAGTCGCTGCTGACCGCTTCAGGGGCGCTAAAACCTCAGATTATTCTCGCTCTTCGCTGACGCGCACGCCGACTTTCATGATTTTATTATCCTCTTTTTCCGCGACGGTCCAGGTCAGCTGCTTCCACTCCACCTGGTCGCCTACCACCGGCGTGCTGCCGAGCAGGCTCATCACCAGCTGCCCCAGCGACTGTTGATCGCTGGTTTCATCATCCAGCTCCAGGCCATAAATCTGTGCCACGTCCCGCAGGCGTGCATCAGCGTCGAGGATAAAGTCGCCGAAAAAGCGCTGGTCAAGGGCCACCGGCGGCGTCTGACTGAACATTTTACCCAGCGCCGGTAAATCGCGCTCGCGGCCTATGACGCACAGTACATCACCCTCTTTTAGCCGGGTAGCGCCGCTGGGATGCATCAGCGTGTTATCGCGGAACAGCGCCGCAATGCGCGTTTCACGCGGCATTTTGAGATCGCGCAGCGCCGCGCCCACACACCATTTGTCGGCATTGAGCTGGTAGACAAACTGCTCCCACGGATTTTCCGGATGGATATCAAGCCCGATACGGCTGACAGGCGAGGCGAGCGGCGGAACAACCACTCTGGCGCGTTTCGCTGCGTAACCCAGCGACGTTCCCTGCAGCATCAGTGATACCAGCACCACAAAGAAAGCGATATTAAAATAGAGTCTGGCATTCTCCAGTCCCGCCATCATCGGAAACACGGCCAGGATGATCGGCACGGCGCCGCGCAGGCCGACCCAGCTGATAAAAATACGTTCCCGACCGGTGAATCCTTTGAAAGGCAGTAGTCCGACCAGTACCGAAAGCGGGCGGGCCACCAGAATCAGCCAGAGTGAGAGGATCATGGCCGGCAGGGCGATGTGCCACAAATCGGATGGCGTCACCAGCAGCCCCAGCACAATAAACATGCCGATCTGGCTGAGCCAGGCCATGCCATCAAACGTTTGCAGAATGCCGTGGCGGTTGCGGATAGGGCTGTTGCCCAGTAAAAAGCCACACAGATAGACCGCGAGGATCCCGCTGCCCTCCATCACCGTGGTCAGCGCGAATACGATAATGCCACCGCTAAGCGCCAGCAGCGGATAAAGCCCCTGAGCCAGGCTGATACGGTTAACCAGCTGCTGCAGCGCCCACCCGCCGCCGAGGCCAAAGACGATGCCCAGACCAAACTGCTGTACCAGATGTACCACAAACATCCAGCTCAGGCCGCTCTGACCCTGCTGGATCATATCAATCAGCGTGATGGTCAGAAATACCGCCATCGGGTCGTTGCTGCCCGATTCAATCTCCAGCGTAGAGCTGACGCGTTCGTTGAGGCCTTTATCACCCAGCAGAGAAAAAACCGCTGCTGCGTCCGTTGAGCCGATAATGGCGCCAATCAAAAATCCCTGCATCAGGTCGAGTTTAAACAGCCAGGCTGCAATCAAACCGGTCAGGCCGGCGGTGATCATGACGCCTACTGTTGCCAGCGACAGCGCCGGACCGAGCGCGACTTTCAGCGAGCTGGCTTTCGTGCGCATGCCGCCGTCCAGCAGAATAACCGCCAGCGCAAGGTTGGAGACCAGATAGGCTACCGGGTAGTTATCGAAGGCGATACCGCCGATGCCATCCACACCGGTCAGCATACCGAGCGCGAGAAAGATCACCAGAATGGGGATGCCAAGACGCGAGGAAAATGAGCTCAGTAAAATGCTTGCAGCGACCAGCACGGAACCAATAATAAAAAGACTGTAAATCATGCTGGTATTCAATAGCATTCTCCTGCAACCGGGGCAAAACTGACAAGCACGAACAATTCGTACAAATAAGTTCAAAAGATAATGCCTTATCAACGGCTTGTCAGCGCTTAATTTCCTGTTTTTTGTTTATGCGAGCTATGATGACATTAAACAGGAAAATCCTGCAACAGGCGGGTCGTTTTGCGGGTAAACAGGTCGTAATCAGATATAAAAAAGCCGGTCAGTGACCGGCTTACGATTCAGGCCTCGGCAGCCTGCTTGTGGAAAAGCTCCCGGAATACCGGGTAGATATCTTCAGGTTCACGAATATGCTGGATAGCAAAATTGTCAAACATAGCCTGTAAGTGTTCATATTCGCGCCACAGAGTCTGGTGGGCCCGCCGGGTGATCTCGATATAGCTGTAATAGCGTACCACCGGCAAAATATGCTTCGCCAGGATCTCGTGGCATAGCGGCGAATCATCTGCCCAGTTATCTCCGTCTGATGCCTGCGCCGCATAAATATTCCACTGGGACGGGTCATAACGTTCTTTGACCACCTCATCCATCAGCTTCAGCGCGCTGGAAACAATGGTGCCGCCGGTTTCCTGCGAGTAGAAGAACTCCTGTTCATCCACCTCTTTTGCCTGCGTATGGTGACGGATATACACCACTTCAACGTTTTTATAGGTACGACTCAGGAACAGGTAAAGCAGAATATAGAACCGTTTGGCCATATCTTTGGTGGCCTGATCCATAGAGCCGGAGACGTCCATCAGGCAGAACATCACCGCCTGACTGGAGGGTTCAGGACGTTTTTCAAAGTTTTTGTAGCGCAGATCGAAGGTGTCAATAAACGGCACCCGTTCAATACGCGCGCGCAGTTCAGCAATCTCATGACGCAGTCGATCTTCTTCAAGCAGCTGCGCCGGCTCGCTGTTTTCTACCTCATGCAGGGCAGCTTCCAGCTCATGCAGCATACGGCGCTTGCCTGCTGTCATAGCCGTACGTCGGGCGAGCGAGTTCTGTAATGAGCGTACCACGCTGATATTGGCCGGGACGCCGTTTGAGGTAAAACCGGCACGGTGCGTTTTAAACTCATTGAGCTGGCGATGCTGATTTTTTCGCAGGTTCGGCAGCGCCAGGTCTTCAAACAGTAAGTCGAGATACTCATCTTTCGATATCTGAAAGACAAACTCATCCTGCCCCTCACCATCCTGGCTGGCGTTGCCCTGACCACTGCCGCTGCCGCCCGCGCCGCCCTGAGGCCGCTCGACACGGTCATTTTGTACAAAGTGATCGTTGCCGGGATGAACACGATGGCGGCTTCCGCCGCGACCCTGATGAAATACGGGTTCATTGATGTCATCAATCGGGATCGACACCGATTCACCACTCTCTGTATCGGTTACCGAACGCTTGTTGATGGCCTCGGAAATCGACTGCTTGATTTGCGACTTATAACGGCGCAGAAAGCGCTGCCGGTTGACCGCACTCTTGTTTTTACCGTTGAGACGCCGATCGATAAAATAGGCCATGGTTTCCCCTCAACTGCAGTGTAAGCCAGGCCGGAGAGGGTTCCCCGGCCTGATTAACGGCACGCAAGGCGCCGGGCTTACGGATCGATTATGACGATTTACGCACGCGGAGATACCACTCGCAGAGCAGACGCACCTGTTTGCGGGTATAGCCTTTCTCCATCATACGGTCGACAAAATCATCATGTTTTTTCTGCTCATCGGTAGACGTTTTAGTATTGAACGAGATAACCGGCAGCAGCTCCTCAGTATTGGAGAACATTTTTTTCTCAATGACCGTGCGCAGTTTCTCATAGCTGGTCCAGTTTGGATTACGGCCGCTATTTTGCGCCCGGGCGCGAAGAACAAAGTTGACGATTTCATTACGGAAATCTTTTGGATTACTGATACCGGCTGGTTTCTCAATCTTCTCCAGTTCCGCATTAAGCGACTCACGGTCAAACAGTTGCCCGGTATCCGGATCGCGATACTCCTGATCCTGGATCCAGAAGTCGGCATAAGTGACATAGCGGTCAAAGATATTCTGACCATATTCAGAATAGGACTCCAGATAAGCGGTCTGGATCTCTTTACCGATAAACTCCGCATATTTCGGAATTAAATAACCCTTCAGATGCTCCAGATATTTCTCTGCCTGATCCTGCGGAAACTGCTCCCGCTCAATCTGCTGCTCCAGCACGTAAAAGAGGTGAACCGGGTTAGCCGCCACTTCAGTGTGATCAAAGTTGAACACGCGGGACAGAATTTTGAAGGCAAAACGGGTTGAGAGGCCATTCATCCCTTCGTCGACGCCCGCGTAGTCGTGATACTCCTGCCAGGATTTTGCTTTGGGATCGGTATCCTTCAGGCTTTCGCCGTCATACACCCGCATTTTCGAGTAGATGCTGGAGTTTTCCGGCTCTTTCATCCGCGACAGGATAGTGAAACGGGCCAGCGTTTCAAGTGTGCCAGGGGCGCAGGGCGCAGTGGTGAGATCGCTATGGTTAAGCAGCTTCTCGTAAATCTTGATCTCTTCTGAAACGCGCAGGCAGTAGGGCACCTTAACGATATAGACACGGTCGAGGAAGGCTTCATTATTCTTATTGTTGCGGAAGGTGACCCACTCCGATTCGTTGGAGTGCGCCAGAATAATGCCGTTAAAAGGCAGAGCGGAAATGCCTTCAGTACCGTTGTAGTTGCCTTCCTGCGTAGCAGTCAGCAGCGGGTGCAGCACCTTAATCGGCGCTTTGAACATCTCTACGAATTCCATGATGCCCTGGTTCGCGCGGCAGAGCGCACCAGAGTAACCATAGGCATCCGGATCGTTTTGCGCATGATTCTCAAGCTTGCGAATATCAACCTTACCTACCAGCGCGGAGATATCCTGGTTGTTTTCATCACCGGGTTCAGTTTTAGCGATAGCCAACTGTTCCAGAATCGATGGCCATACTTTTACCACTTTAAAGCGGGTGATATCGCCACCAAACTCATGCAGACGTTTTGCTGCCCACGGCGACATAATGGTGCCAAGGTAACGCCGCGGTACGCCATACTCTTTCTCCAGAATATTGGCATCTTCCTGCGGGTTAAACAGGCACAGAGGATGATCGTTAACCGGGCTGCGTTCGCCATCGGCGCTCAGTACATAGATAGGCACGCGCTGCATCAGCGCTTTTAAACGTTCAGCGAGAGAGGATTTACCGCCGCCCACCGGACCGAGTAAATAGAGGATCTGCTTCTTCTCCTCCAGCCCCTGCGCCGCATGTTTCAGGTAAGAGACGATCTGTTCAATCGCTTCCTCCATACCGTAGAACTCTTCAAACGCCGGGTAACGGCCAATAACACGATTCGAGAAGATACGGGAAAGGCGTGGCTCCTGAGCGGTATCAACCATAACGGGCTCACCAATAGCCGTTAACAGTCGTTCTGCCGCATTGGCGTATGCACTGCGATCCTGCTTACAGATAGTAAGAAATTCCTGCAGTGTGAACTCTTCGTCCTTGGCAGCTTCATAACGCTGACGATAGTGATCGAATATATTCATAGCGATGCCCGTCCTGTTAGAATTGTTGGGAACAATAAGCGTAACCTTACAAACAGTGGTGCCAACCTCTCAATTTTAAGGATATAAATCTCTCTGCTTCTCTATTGTTATGAGCGTGTATCGGATAAAGATCAAGTAGTAAGTGGCGCAGGATTAAACGATTAGCGCACAAAAAACGCGCAAATTTCCGCATATTGTTTTAAGCCACGATCGTTTTGCGAAATATTCGCCTGTAAGGATGGGAGACGGCCTGTAAAGATGCCAACAACTCTGTTCGGTATAAGCTGCGTAAATTTCTGCAAGATGTGAAGAGTGGCAGAATTAGCCATTACGGTTAACAGCAGATTGCCTCTGTTGCAAAATATTCGCTAGACTGCAAAAGCAATTAGTGACTTAACAGGCAAAATATATAGTGAACACCTTTAAACTTTCTGCGCTTATGCTGCTGTCGCCCGCGCTGGTGACCGCATTTACTGCTCATGCTGACCCGCTGTCGCTGGGCGCCTCTGTTATCTATGCTCAATCGCCTTATCGTGGCGGACAGGATCGCTATCTGCCCGTACCGGTTATCAACTATGAAGGCGAAAACTTCTGGTTTCGCAGCCTGCAGGGCGGCTATTACCTGTGGAAAGACCCGCAGAATCAGCTGTCGCTGACGCTGCTCGGTTCGCCACAGCAGTATGACCCGGATGATAACGATCTTGGCGATATGAAATCTCTGGATAAGCGCCGGATGACGCTAATGGCGGGTGGCACCTATCGTCATGTTGCAGAGTGGGGGATCCTGCGCACGGCATTACTGGGTGATGTGCTGAATAACAGTAATGGCATCATCTGGGATCTGACGTATCTCTACCGCTTTGAGTTTGGCGCATTCAGCCTGACGCCCGGTATCGGGGCCCTGTGGAACAGCGCAAATCAAAACCGTTACTACTATGGCGTCTCTTCGCATGAGAGTGCCCGTAGCGGTATCGCCACCTACCGGCCCGATGACAGCTGGTCGCCCTATGTCGAGCTGAACGCCAGCTACCAGCTTACCCAAAACTGGAACGCCAGTTTTTCCGGGCGCTACACGCGCTTTGATGATGAGGTTAAAGACAGCCCGATGGTCGATAAAAACGGCCAGGTCACGCTCTGGACCGGCCTCAGCTACAGCTTCTGATGCACTATCCCAACGCCTGATATCAGGCGTTGTTTTTTTATAGCCGTACCGCGCAGGAGGGATGATGCAAAACGTCTGGATCAATGGTGCTTCGCTGCCCGCTATCGGGCAGGGAACCTGGTATATGGGGGAAAACCCCGCGCTGCGTGCTCAGGAGATCGCTGCGCTGCAGGCGGGGCTTGCTGCCGGATTACAGGTGATAGATACGGCCGAAATGTACGCTGACGGGGAAGCTGAGAGAGTGGTGGGTGAAGCGCTGCAGGGACGACGTGATAGCGCCTGGCTGGTTTCCAAAGTCTATCCGTGGAACGCCAGCGAAGCTGATATCACCGGAGCCTGTGAGCGCAGCCTGCAGCGACTTAAAACCGACTACCTCGATCTTTATCTGCTGCACTGGCGCGGTAATATCCCGCTGGAGGAGACCCTTCGCGGCATGGAGAAGCTGGTGGCGCAGGGAAAGATACGTAGCTGGGGCGTATCAAATTTTGACAGCGATGATATGGAAGAGCTGTGGGCAGAAGAGGGCGGCTTCTCCTGCGCGACGAACCAGGTACTGTATCATCTTGCATCCCGCGGCATTGAGCATACGCTGCTGCCGCTCTGCCAGCAGCGCGCCATGCCGGTAATGGCTTATTGCCCGCTGGCCCAGGCGGGGCGGCTGCGCCAGGCGCTGTTTGATAATGCGCAGCTGCTGGCGCTGGCACGGGATAAGCAGATTAGCGTGGCGCAGCTGCTGCTGAGCTGGGCGATCCGGCATGAGGGTCTCATAGCGATACCTAAAGCAGGCAGCGTCGCGCACGTTCAGGAAAACGCTGCGGCGCTGAGCATCACGCTCAGCGCTGAAGAGATCGCGTTGCTCGACCAGCTGTTTCCTGCTCCGCAGCAGCGCGTGCCGCTGGATGTGGTTTAAGCTGGCTTAGCGCTGCGCACGCGTAAGGTTGTCCCCAGGCGGGCAGGTGTTTCGCCCGCGCTTTTTAGCGGCTTAGTGATGCGCGCCGTCTCGACGCAGACCATGCTCTTGTAGCCATCATTCGGCATATCCGCCATGCTGCAGGAGAGTTCAGGACCCGGGTTCCAGGTGACAACGTCACTTTGATAGTGATGATAAACTTCAATCTGCCTGCCGCCGCTGCTGTCTTTGATCACGCTGCACTCGTCAGGCGCAGTATAAATACGGTCAATCCGTCCCGGGTAGCGCTGTACGCCGCTACTGTTTTCACCCGGTGAGTTATCCGCCACTTTATCGATAAACGTCTTACCCAGCCCGCTGACTGCGGTCTCAGCGATATCCGCTACGCTAAAATAAGCATGCAGCGCGGCTGTCGCGTCGAAATCGCCCCAGGCTTCAAGTTCAATCTCGCACTGATCGGCCAGCCGGAAACGGGCCAGCAGCGTAAAGTCGTGAGGCCAGAGCTTTTTGGTCTGGCTGTTACTTTCCAGCGTAAAGGTCAGCATGACGGCATCGTCATTTTCATCGTGTGCTGTCAGCGTCCATGGCTGGGTGCGGGCAAATCCGTGAGCCGGTTCACCGGCAGGGCCAAACCACGGCCAGCAGATCGGCACGCCGCCGCGAATCGCTTTACCTGCTTTAAATGCACTTTTATCACTCAGCCAGAGAACAGGCTGCTGACCGCTGGGCTGCCAGGCGAGCAGATGCGCGCCCTGAAGCGCGATAGCCGCACGAACTTTCGGATGACTGATAACCACGACCGGCAGATCATCCTGCTGACGCAGCGACAGGTAAGGGGTTATCTGCTCTGTCACAGGCAGTGTAAAAAGCGTATTTGGCATCGTTCAGCCTCTGTTTATCTGGTCGAAAAAAAAGGGCGACCGAAGTCACCCTTATTGATATAGCCTGGTCGCTTATTTAGCAGCAACCAGAGCAATCAGGTCGAGAACCTTGTTGGAATAACCGGTTTCGTTATCGTACCAGGAAACCAGTTTCACAAAGTTATCATTCAGCGCGATACCTGCTTTGGCATCGAATACTGAAGTCAGTACTTCGCCGTTGAAGTCAGTAGAAACCACGTCATCTTCAACATAGCCCAGTACATCTTTCATTTCGCCTTCTGAAGCCGCTTTGATAGCTTCACAGATCTCTTTGTAGGTCGCTGCTTTTTCCAGACGAACGGTCAGGTCAACCACAGAGACGTTAGGCGTAGGAACGCGGAAAGCCATACCGGTCAGTTTACCGTTCAGCTCTGGCAGTACTTTACCAACCGCTTTTGCTGCGCCAGTAGACGATGGGATGATGTTCTGTGCTGCACCGCGGCCGCCGCGCCAGTCTTTATGTGACGGACCATCAACGGTTTTCTGGGTAGCAGTGGTGGCGTGAACGGTGGTCATCAGGCCTTCAACGATACCGAATTTATCGTTGATGACTTTTGCCAGCGGTGCCAGGCAGTTGGTGGTGCAGGATGCGTTAGACACGATATCCTGGCCAGCATATTTATCAAAGTTGGCACCGCGTACAAACATCGGGGTGTCATCTTTAGATGGACCGGTCAGAACCACTTTCTTTGCACCGGCAGAGATATGCTTACGTGCGGTTTCGTCAGTCAGGAAGATCCCGGTTGCTTCAGCAACAACGTCAACGCCTGCTTCGTCCCACTTGAGGTTAGCCGGGTCTCTCTCAGCGGTAACACGGATTTTTTTGCCGTTAACAATCAGCGCGCCATCCTGTACTTCTACGGTGCCGTCAAAACGACCATGGGTAGAATCGTACTTCAGCATGTAAGCCATGTAATCGGCGTCGAGCAGATCGTTGATCGCGACGATTTCGATGTCTGAACGCTGCTGAGCAGCACGGAAAACGATGCGACCGATACGGCCAAAACCGTTGATACCTACTTTGATAGTCATATATTCCACCAGCTATTTGTTAGTGAATAAAAGGTTGGCTGTAAAATTACAAAAACCTTACCAGGCGTCAAGCGGAATCGTGTCAATTGTTGCGACAGGTCAATTCCAACGCCAGGAATAATCTGTATTGCAACCGCTTGCGCGCCGATTTTACAGCGCGTCTATCTTACGCTGATTAGCGTGTGAAAAGGGAAGTTTGTCACAAAGAGTGATCGTCATCACAAAACCACGCTGCAGCGACCAGGGCAGAAAAGTTCGCACAAAAAAAACGTCGGGCAATGTTGTCCGTTTGTTAGAATAGTAGCTGATTTCTACAGAAAGATACTCTGGAAGCAAAAATGGCAAAAGATACCGCATCTGAAGCAAAAATCGGCCAGCTGTCGGAAATGCAGCGCTACGTCACGCAGCATCGGGGTACCGAGCCGCCCTTTACCGGCGCGCTGCTGCACAACAAGCAGGAGGGCATTTATCACTGTCTGGTCTGTCAGGCACCGCTGTTTCTGTCAGAAAGCAAATATGATTCAGGCTGTGGCTGGCCCAGTTTCTACCAGCCGGTCAGCGATGAGGCGATACGCTACCTGGAAGATGACTCGCACGGCATGCACCGGGTTGAGATCCGCTGCGGCAGCTGTGACGCGCATCTGGGGCATGTTTTTCCGGATGGCCCGCAGCCTACCGGTGAGCGCTATTGCGTTAACTCCGCCTCGCTGAGCTTTACTGACGAACAGGGCAAACAGCAGGAGGGATAGAATGAATCAGGAACTGAATGCGATGCTGGAAGCGATGACGCCTGAGATCTATGCACGTCTGGCAACCGCCGTTGAGACGGGTAAATGGCCTGATGGTGTTGCATTAACGCAGGAGCAGCGCGAGCACTGTCTGCAGCTGGTCATGCTGTGGCAGGCGCGTCATAACGACTCACCTCAGCATATGAGCATTGCCAAAGGGGGAGATATTGTGACGAAATCTAAAAAGCAGCTGAAAGAAGAGTTTGGCATCGAGCCGGATGTCACGCGCATCAATCTGCACTAAGAAAACAGGCTGGAATGTCCAGCCTGTTTTTCAGATTATTTCCGCACCCTGCGCCTGCATTTGCGCCAGCGCAATGTCACTGTCTTCCGGATTGAGATTCACGCCGCGGCAGCCCTCTTTAACGACCTGAACGTGATACCCGAGCTCCAGCGCATCCAGCACGCTATATTTCACACAGTAGTCAGTCGCAATCCCCAGCATAACCAGATGCGTGATATCGCGTTCGCGCAGCCAGTTATCCAGTTCAGTTTTGCGCCGGTGTCCGTTATCGAAAAAGGCGCTGTAACTGTCGACATCAACGTCTCCACCTTTGTGAAATACGGCGTCAATCAGGGAGCGATCGAGGTCGGGATGAAAATCTGCACCCGGGCTGTTTTCGATACCGTGGTCCGGCCACCAGATTTGCGCCAGCCCGTTAAGCTCACCCAGCGTGTAGACAGGCTCACCGGACACTGAGGCAAAGCTGCCATGATTTGCCGGATGCCAGTCCTGCAGGGCCACAACACATTCGCCGCGCTGGCGAAACTCACGCGCATAGCGATTCGCTACCGCCACAGTCTGATCGCCTTCGCGCACGGCCATCGGACCGCCGGGGCAAAAATCATTCTGGATATCGATAATTACCAATGCCCGCTTCATATCATTTTGCTCCGTTCAGTCTTCAGTCAGTTCGCCACGTAAGTTCTGCTGCATTCTGGCACGAATTTCATCGGGGCTAAGGTCCTGACTCAATAAATAGTGCAGTTTTGTCAACGTAGCCTCAACGGTGAGATCAAAACCGCTGATCACGCCAGCATGCTCCAGCGCATTGCCGGTGGCATAGCCGCCCATATTTACTTTGCCGGACATGCACTGCGTCAGGTTAACCACGATAATTCCGCGCTCGCTCGCCTGCTGCAGCTCATGCAGGAACTCCGCATTTTGCGGCGCATTGCCCACGCCATAAGAGCGCAGAATCAGCGCCTTAACCGGCTGGCGCAGGAAGTTGCGCACCACGTCTGCAGAGATACCCGGATAAATGGTGACCACGCCAATAGGCTGCGGGGTAATGGGATGAACTACCAGCTCGCCCGTCTGCTGTGGCGCGGGAGAGGTGTTCAGACGGCGGATATGGATACCCGCTTCCAGCAGCGGCGACAGATTTGGCGAGGCGAAGGCGTTAAAGCCGTCGGCGTGCGCTTTGGTGGTACGGTTGCCGCGGAACAGGGTGTTATTGAAAAACAGTGCCACTTCATTGATCGGATAGTTAGCCGCCACGTAGAGGGAGTTCAGCAGATTTTGCTGACCGTCAGAGCGCAGTTCCGCCAGCGGGATCTGCGATCCGGTGACGATGACCGGTTTTGCCAGATTTTCCAGCATGAAGGAGAGAGCCGATGCGGTGAAAGCCATGGTATCGGTTCCATGCAGAATAACAAAACCGTCATAGGCGTCATAATTCTGGCGGATATCATCTGCGATTGCCTGCCAGTCCTGCGGCGTCATATCAGAGGAGTCGATAAGCGGGGCGTATTCATGAATCGTAAAATCCGGCATCTCCGGCCGGTGAAACTCAGGCATATTGGCCAGCTGCTGCTGAAGGTGGCCTGATACCGGTACATAGCCCTGCGCAGAGCGCTGCATCCCGATAGTACCGCCCGTGTAGGCTACATAGATATTTTTCTTTTGCATGAGTGTACTCAGACTTGCCGTAAAACGCGCAGTATAAGGGGATTGACAGGGAAAAGCAGCCCGACCAGCGGCCGGGCTGTAAAATTAGCGAACGCTGCCGCAATTCAGACAAAAGGCGTAACGATTTTGCGGATCGTTAAGCTTACCGAGCAGGCCCGGCTGCGACTGCATGGCGCTGACAACATCCTGCACCGGTGCGGGCAGCCAGATTTTCAGCGCGTCGGGCAGTACCGCCTGCGCCGAGGCGTTCATCTGATTAAGCAGCAGATCAAGCATACCGGGTTCATCCTGATACCAGTTCAGCGCAGGCTGTTTCACGCTGGCCAGCGAGGCAGCTTTCGCCACGGCGTCATCAAAATCACCCAGCGCGTCAACCAGACCATTGCCTTTGGCATCGCTGCCGGTCCAGACATGGCCCTGTGCAATCGCATCAATCTGCTCAGGTGTCTTATGGCGCGACGCAGCGACCAGACCGATGAAATTGCGATAGCCATTCTCAATCGTCAGCTGCATCAGCTGCTGTACCTCTGCAGGCAGCGTTTTGGTGGTAGCCACATCAGCGAGCGGTGAGGTGGCTACGCCATCCGTATGTACACCGATTGCGTCCAGGCTGTTTTCGACCGTATTAATCACGCCAAAAATGCCAATTGAACCGGTCAGCGTAGAAGGCGCGGCGATGATGTAATCTGCCGGCGTTGAAATCCAGTAACCTCCCGATGCGGCCATGCCTCCCATGGAGACCACCACCGGCTTACCGGCTTCATGCGCGGCGGCCAGCTCTTCACGAATCGCTTCCGATGCGGTGACGCTGCCGCCCGGGCTGTTTACCCGCAGCACGATAGCTTTAATGGCGGGATCGAGGCGTGCTTCACGGATCTGTGCGGCCGTCGTATCACCGCCGACATTGCCTGCGCTCTCTTCTCCATCCATGATCGCACCGCTGGCGAGGATCACCGCGATGTTGCCTTTTTGCTGCGCTGGCTGTTTCAGACGGTAGTCATAGATGCTGACATAGCGGCAGTCATTATTCGCTTTGTCCCAGCCAAAGGTTTTCGCCAGCGCCTGGTCAGCCGCCGCGCGTGAGCTCAGCGTATCCACCAGTTTGTTATTCAGCGCATATTTAGCGGTGTCACCCTGTACCGCCTCCAGTCCGCTGATCACGCCTGCCGCACCGGGAAAGAGCTGCTCTGGCGTAATCTGACGGTTGGCCGACACCGTATTGAGATAATTTTGCCATAGCTGAGTGATCCAGCGGCTGTCCGCATCGCGTGCATCCGGTGACATATTGTCGCGCAGGAACGGTTCAACGGCTGACTTATAGGTGCCTACGCGGAAAACGTGGGAAGAGACCTTCAGCTTTTCCAGCAGCGTTTTGTAATAGAGGCCGTTGGTCGCAAAGCCGTGCAGGTCAACCGTACCCTGAGGGGAGAGCCAGATTTTATTCGCGAAGCTGGCCAGGTAATACTGCGCCTGACTGTAGCTGTCACCCAGCGCATAAACCGGTTTACCGCTGTCGCGAAACTCCCGCAGCGCTTTACCGACATACTGCAGAGAGGGCTGATCGCCACCGGCAAAATCGCGCAGATCCAGCACGATACCGGTGATATTGCTGTCAGTTTTAGCCTGACGAATCGCATCAACCACATCAAATAAGGAGTTTTCCTGCAGGCGATCGCTGTTCGCGCCCAGCAGCTGACGGCTGATGCGGCTCAGACGGTTACTCACTGAAGGTTTATCCACCAGCATACCGCTAAGATCAACTTTTAATGCTCCCTGCTGGACCGGTTCACTGTTGCCGGCGCTCGACAGCTGCAGCCAGATGCCGACACCGGCCAGGATCAGGACAATCAGAAACAGGTTAAGGATAAATTCCCGGATAAAATTCAGAACCCGCCAGCTCCAGCGGAACAGACCGGTAATCATTCGCCACAATGTGCGCATAAACTCTCCATATTCACGTAGCCAGGGCCGGCAGCAGGCGTGCGGACCCCGATATCGGCATCATCCTAAAGAGCAGCGGCTGAAAAGTCAGCAGGAATTCGCACCAGACTGTTACAAAAGATCGCGCTGTGCCAGGATTAGCACATCATCAAAAGGCACAGGAGAACCCTTATGGATGCACTGGAGTTATTAACCAATCGCCGCTCAGCTTCGCGACTGACTGAACCCGCTCCGGCAGGTGAGGTGCTGCAAAATATTCTGCATGCCGGTATGCGGGCACCCGACCACGGTACGCTGCGCCCGTGGCGTTTCGTTATTGCGGAGAATGAGGGACGGGACCGGCTAAGCCGCGTGCTGGAGCAGGCCGCCCGCGAGAGCGCGCTGGATGAAAAAGCCATCGCGAAAGCGGCGGCGGCGCCGTTTCGTGCGCCCATGGTGATAACGGTAATTGCAGACTACAAGCCCTCTGAAAAAGTGCCGCAGTGGGAGCAGGTTGTCTCTGCGGGCTGTGCCGTTATGGCGATGCAGATGGCCGCGCTGGCTCAGGGGTATAACGGCATCTGGCGCAGTGGCCCCTGGACCGACCATCCTCACGTGCGGGCGGCGTTCAACTGCAAAGAAAAAGATGCCATTGTGGGCTTTCTCTATCTCGGCACGCCGCAGCTTAAAGCCAGCACCACGGTTGTCGCACCGGATACCACAGAGTTTGTCTCCTGGTTTTGATTCTCTCGCCTGCAATCTGGCAGAATTGCAGGCGTCGTGCGCAAAAGCGCCGCATCCGTGCAGAGAAAGCTTACCTCCAGCAGACCGCCAGGCTACCATCGTTTCACTGTTTTCGTTAAAGCTAAAAGAAAGGATTTGCGCCTTCCATGCGTCTATTTATTGCTGAAAAACCGAGCCTGGCGCGCGCCATCGCAGATGTTTTGCCAAAGCCGCATCGCCGCGGAGAGGGCTATATCGCCTGCGGCAACGATCAGGTGGTGACCTGGTGCGTCGGGCATTTGCTGGAGCAGGCGCAGCCTGATAGCTACGACAGCCGCTATGCCCGCTGGAACCTGGCCGATCTGCCTATTATTCCTGAAAAGTGGCGTCTGCAGCCGCGCCCCTCGGTAGCGAAACAGCTGAAAGCCATAGAAGGCTTACTGCAGCAGGCCAGCGAAATTGTGCACGCCGGCGATCCGGATCGCGAAGGTCAGCTGCTGGTGGATGAGGTGCTGGACTATCTGCAGCTGCCGGCCGGAAAGCGCCAGCGGGTGCAGCGCTGCCTGATCAACGATCTTAATCCGGCGGCCGTTGAGCGTGCGGTGAGCCGGCTGCGCGAAAACCGCGAATTCATCCCGCTTTGCGTCTCAGCGCTGGCGCGTTCACGCGCTGACTGGCTGTATGGCATTAATATGACGCGCGCCTGGACCCTGCTGGGGCGTAACGCGGGCTATGATGGCGTTCTGTCGGTGGGACGCGTGCAGACGCCGGTGCTCGGGCTGGTCGTGCGGCGGGATGAAGAGATTGAGCACTTTGTGCCCAAAGACTATTTCGAAGTGAAAGCGCATGTCGTCACGCCAAAAGAGGAGCGCTTCGTTGCCAGTTGGGTGCCAAGCGACGCCTGTGAGCCCTGGCAGGATGAAGAGGGGCGCGTCCTGCACCGGCCGCTGGCAGAGCATGTGCTGGCGCGTATTCAGGGACAGCCCGCACAGGTGACCGGCTATAACGACAGGCGTGAATCGGAAACCGCACCGCTGCCGTTTTCGCTCTCCAGCCTGCAGATTGAAGCCGCAAAGCGTTACGGGCTGAGCGCGCAGAGCGTGCTGGACTGCTGTCAGCGCCTCTATGAGACGCATAAGCTTATTACTTATCCGCGTTCGGATAGCCGCTATCTCCCTGATGAGCACTACGCCGGTCGTCATGCGGTGCTGAAAGCGATCGCTGTGCATCAGCCCGATCTCACGCCACCTGCTGACTTCAATACGGAACAGAAAAACCGCTGCTGGGACGATAAAAAGGTCGATGCGCATCACGCTATCATTCCCACCGCGCGTACCGGCAAAGTCGCACTCAGCGACAATGAGGCCCGGATCTATGCGCTGATTGCCCGGCAATATCTGATGCAGTTCTGCCCGGATGCGCAGTTCCGCAAATGCGTTATCGATCTGGAGATCGGTGGTGGCCGGTTTGTTGCAAAAGCGCGGTTTCTGGCGGAAGCGGGGTGGCGCGCGCTGCTCGGGAATAAAGAGCGTGACGAAGAGAATGACGGCACGCCGCTGCCGGTCGTCGCTAAAGGCGATACCCTGCTGTGCGAGCGCGGTGAACTGCTGGAGAAGCAGACCCAGCCGCCGCGGCCGTTTACTGATGCCACGCTGTTATCCGCCATGACCGGCATTGCGCGCTTTGTGCAGGATAAAGAATTAAAGAAAGTGCTGCGTGCGACCGATGGTTTAGGAACGGAGGCGACGCGGGCCGGCATTATTGAACTGCTGTTTCGCCGCACCTTCCTGGTTAAAAAAGGGCGCTATATCCACTCAACGGAGGCGGGCAGAGCCCTGATCCATGCGCTGCCGGAAATGGCGGCGCGGCCGGATATGACGGCGCAGTGGGAGTCAACCCTGACGCGCATTAGCGAAAAAAGCTGCCGCTATGATGAGTTTATGCAGCCGTTGGTGTCAACGCTGACCACGCTGATTGGCGAGGCGCGGCAGCGACCTTCTTTGCAGGCGTTCAAAGGGCTGGCCGCCGCTTCGCCAGCGCGCGCGAAAGCCAAAAAACAGCGGCGAAAGCCAAAGGAGACGCAATGAGCGGGTATACAACAGGAGTGGCGCTGGCGCTGCTGGTCTGCAGCACTACGGCGCTGGCAAACCGGATGCCGGAGCCGGGGCGGACGGGTAATACGGATGTGGTGGTGGATATGCCGGCGGAAGTCTGGACGCAGGGCCAGAATCGTCAGCAAAACAGCTGCCTTCAGTGCTGCATTTATGAAAACCGCAGCTATTCAGAAGGCGCAGTGGTTAAGGCCGAAGGGGTACTGCTGCAGTGCTCGCGGGATGAAAAGGTGCTGGGGACCAATCCGCTGCTGTGGAAAATCATTAAATAGTTAAGCGTGGCGCGCCGGCGCCACGCCTGACGTTTACAGATCGAATGTCGCCCAGACGGGAGCATGGTCAGAAGGTTTTTCCATGCCGCGAATGGCGTAATCGATACCGGCATCGACGCAGCGCGCGGCCAGCGGCTGACTGGCCAGCAGCAGATCGATGCGCAGTCCGCGGTTGTCATCAAATCCGCGCGAGCGGTAGTCGAACCAGGAAAAGCGATCGTTTGTCGTCGGGTTTCTGGCGCGCCAGGTATCGGTAAGACCCCACTTCAGCAGCCGATCCATCCACTCACGCTCTTCCGGCAGAAACGAGCATTTTCCGGTACGCAGCCAGCGCTTGCGGCTCTCCTCACCAATCCCGATATCCAGGTCAGTGGCGCTGATATTCATGTCGCCCATGATCAGCACCGGCTTGTCAGCGGCAGCGTGCTCCATCAGATAGCTCTGCAGATCGCGGTAGAATTTCTCTTTAGCCGGGAATTTAAGCGGGTGGTCGCGGCTTTCACCCTGCGGGAAATAGCCGTTGATAACGGTGATGTTACCTGCCGGGCTCGGTATCTCCGCCATAATCAGGCGTCGCTGGGCGTCAGCGTCATCGCCCGGAAAACCGCGCATGACCCGTACCGGTGCGTTTTTGGTAAGTAGCGCGACGCCGTAGTGACCTTTTTGCCCATGATAGAAGACGTGGTAGCCGAGCTGGCTGACCTCTTCCAGTGGGAACATCTCATCGTGAACCTTGGTTTCCTGCAGGCCGATAACCTCAGGCTGATGCTGTTCCACCAGCGCGGCCAGCTGATGAGGGCGGGCGCGCAACCCGTTGATGTTGAATGAAACAAATTTCATATCGCTGCCATTTTAATAACCTGTATGCGGCGCGATGGTAACGG
Organism: Pantoea eucrina; assembly: GCF_002095385.1. GTDB lineage: Bacteria > Pseudomonadota > Gammaproteobacteria > Enterobacterales > Enterobacteriaceae > Pantoea > Pantoea eucrina. Next base: position 157,427 of record NZ_MIPP01000005.1, read on the forward strand.
CTTTTTGGCAAAAAGTCATGCCCGAAGCGGAGCAGGCAGCACAGTATCAGAGGGGAAGAGCAAACTGAGTTTTTTCAGGATGTAGCGAACGGAACAGG
>NZ_MIPP01000006.1 GCF_002095385.1 Pantoea eucrina
CCACCTGTCACCTCATCTGCTAAGGCAGTTCGGGCGGTTGCCACTCTTCTACCTCAATCAGCACCAGCAGTGCGGCGTCGCCGCCGAACATTTTAGGTGCCTGGTGAAACGCCATCACATGCGGGTGCTGCGCCAGCCATAGCGGCGTCTGCTGTTTAAGAATATGTTTTCCGTGGCCGGTCATGACGCTGGCGCAAAAATATGTTCGCGGCGGCAGGCGGCGATGAGCGCGCCCAGCTCCTGCTTCGCCTGCATCTGCGTCAGCCCGTGCAGGTCGAGAAAAATTTCCGGCGTGTAGTCACCGCGACGCAGCTTCTTCAGTTCATAGTGGCTGACGTCAGCACGGACATAGCGCACTGGCCCGTCGCTGGAGAGCAGCGGCTGAAACTCATCGGAAAAATAGTGGCTGTTGTCAGCCTGTTCGGAAAGCAGACGTTTCAGCGGGACTTCCCGGGTTTTAACCGCAGGTTTATGTACGATAGTGTCCTGTTTCAGCTTACGCGTCCCGATCATTAACTGACGAAACAGCGCCTGATCGTCGTCGTTCAGCGGCGTCTTTTTGCTCATGGCGGGAAAATTCTTTCAACGTTGCAGTTTACCGGGCTGTTACCTTACCGCTAAGCGCTGACAAATGTCAGCTTTTTCGCCTCGCTGCGCTGAATTCTGGCCCGCTTCATGGCAAACTATCGGCCGATTGATTTTATGGCCTGCGGAGGGCTACGTGGACAAGATTTTCGCCGATGAGGCAGTAAACGAACTGCACACTATTCAGGATATGTTGCGCTGGGCCGTCAGCCGTTTTTCAGCGGCTGGCATCTGGTATGGTCACGGCACGGATAATCCCTGGGACGAAGCGGTCCAGCTGGTTCTGCCCACTCTGTGGCTGCCGCTCGATATTCCTGAAGATATGCGCAATGCGCGCCTGACAGCCAGTGAACGGCACCGTATCGTTGAGCGGGTGATCCGCCGCGTGAATGAACGTATTCCGGTCGCTTACCTGACCAACAAAGCCTGGTTCTGCGGACATGAGTTCTACGTAGACGAACGGGTGCTGGTTCCGCGCTCACCCATTGGCGAGCTGATTGAAAACCGCTTTGCGGGTCTGATCCCCGGCCAGCCACAGCATATTCTGGATATGTGTACCGGCAGCGGCTGCATCGCTATCGCCTGCGCCTATGCCTTTCCTGAAGCGGAAGTGGATGCGGTCGATATCTCCCACGACGCGCTGGCGGTGGCGGAACAAAACATTGAAGAGCATGGCCTGCTGCATCACGTCACGCCGATTCGCGCCGATCTGTTCCGCAACCTGCCACCGGTAAAATATGACCTGATCGTCACCAACCCGCCGTACGTGGATGCGGAAGATATGGACGATCTGCCTGGCGAATATCATCATGAACCGGAACTTGGCCTGGCGGCTGGCAGCGATGGCCTGAAGCTGGTACGCCGCATTCTCGCCTGTGCGCCTGACTATCTCAGCGAGCAGGGCGTGCTGATTTGCGAAGTCGGCAACAGCATGGTGCATATGATTGAGCAATATCCTGACGTGCCTTTCACCTGGCTGGAGTTTGATAACGGCGGCGACGGCGTCTTTATGCTGACGCGCGATCAGATCGTGGCGGCGCAGCACCATTTCTCCTTTTTTAAAGATTAATTTGCGGCGCGCCTGAGCGCCCGCACTATGGCAACAAGGAGCCATCATGGCCGGAAACAGCATTGGACAACTTTTTCGCGTTACCACGTTTGGCGAGTCGCACGGTCTTGCGCTGGGCTGCATCGTTGACGGCGTGCCGCCCGGTATTCCGCTGACTGAAGCCGATATCCAGCACGATCTCGATCGCCGCCGTCCCGGCACCTCGCGCTATACCACTCAGCGTCGCGAGCCGGATCAGGTGAAAATTTTGTCTGGTGTGTTTGAAGGGGTCACTACCGGCACCTCTATCGGCCTGTTAATCGAGAACACCGATCAGCGTTCGCAGGATTACGGCGCGATTAAAGATCTGTTCCGGCCCGGCCACGCAGATTACACCTATGAGCAGAAGTATGGTTTGCGCGACTATCGCGGAGGCGGACGCTCCTCAGCACGCGAAACCGCTATGCGCGTGGCCGCCGGTGCCATCGCCAAAAAATATCTGCAGCAGCAGCACGGTATCGTAGTGCGTGGCTATCTGGCGCAGATTGGCGACGTCGCCTGTGAGCTGAAAGACTGGAGCATCGTTGAAGAGAATCCGTTTTTCTGTCCGGACGCAGCAAGCTGGAGGCGCTGGATACGCTGATGCGCGCCCTGAAGAAAGAGGGCGATTCTATCGGCGCGAAAGTGACCGTGATGGCGGAAAACGTGCCACCGGGCCTCGGTGAGCCGGTGTTCGATCGCCTCGATGCCGATCTGGCGCATGCGCTGATGAGCATCAACGCCGTTAAAGGCGTAGAGATTGGCGATGGCTTTGCCGTCGTTAACCAGCGCGGCAGCGAGCATCGCGACGAAATCCGCGCCAGCGGCTTTCAGAGCAATCACGCCGGCGGCATCCTCGGCGGCATCAGCAGCGGGCAGACCATCAGCGCCAACCTGGCGATGAAACCGACCTCCAGCATTACCGTACCGGGTAACACCATTACCCGCACGGGGGAGGAGGTGGAGATGATCACCAAAGGGCGTCACGATCCCTGCGTCGGCATTCGCGCCGTGCCGATTGCCGAAGCGATGATGGCGATTGTGCTGATGGATCACCTGTTACGCCAGCGCGGGCAAAACGCTGACGTTAACAGCAGCGTACCGCGCTGGTGAGCCTGATGATGCGCCGCGCTCTGCTCACTTTCGCCGCGCTGCTGGGTAGCGCGGCCGCCGTTGCCGCCACGCCGTGGCAGCAGATCCAGCACCCTGTCTCTGGTGCGCCGCAGTCGATTGGCGGCTTTGCCAATGGTTGTATCGTCGGCGCGCAGGCGCTGCCGCTGGACGCACCGGACTATCAGGTCATGCGTCAGGATCAGCGCCGCTACTATGGTCATCCCGATCTGATCGCCTTTATTGAGCGCCTCAGCACCCGCACCCGTCAGCTTCATCTGGGGCAGGTGCTGATTGGCGATATGGGAATGGCGGCGGGTGGACGTTTCAGCAGCGGCCACGCCAGTCATCAGACCGGACTGGATGTGGATATCTGGCTGCAGCTGCCAAAAACCCGCTGGAGCGCACAGCAGTTGCTGAAGCCGCAGCCGCTGGATCTGGTGGCGCCGGATGATAAACAGGTGATCGCCCGTCACTGGCAGCCGCAGATTGATAGCCTGATCAAGCTGGCCGCGAAAGACAGCGACGTCACGCGAATTTTTGTGAATCCGGCGATCAAAAAACAGCTTTGCGCCGATGCCGGCAGCGATCGCGAGTGGCTGCATAAAGTTCGCCCGTGGTTTGCGCATCGGGCGCATATGCATGTGCGCCTGCGCTGTCCGGCCGGCAGCCTGGAGTGTGAAGATCAGGCGCCACCGCCGCCGGGCGACGGCTGCGGTGCAGAGCTTGAGAGCTGGTTCCTGCCGAAAAAGCCCGGCAGCACGCCACCGGTAAAAAAAGCCCCGCCGCCGCTGCCGCCATCCTGTCAGGCGCTGCTGGATAACCACCGGCTCTGAGTACCTCTCCCGGCGCGCAACGGCTATTGCCCCGCGCCGGGCTTGTCTGCTACCTGCTGCGAGAAGTGAAATGGACCTTTTTATCGTCAGCCCGCTTATCCTTGGCGTACTGTTTTTTGTTGCCATACTGGCCGCTTTTATCGACTCCATTGCCGGGGGCGGGGGATTGCTGACCGTTCCTTCGCTGCTGGCGGCCGGGCTGTCACCGGCACAGGCGCTGGCGACCAACAAGCTGCAGTCGGTTGGCGGCTCTTTCTCCGCCAGCCTCTATTTTGTCCGCCGTGGCGCCGTAAACCTGCGTGACCAGCGGCTGAACATCGCGATGACGTTTCTCGGCGCGGTCGGCGGCACGCTGCTGATCCAGCATATTCAGGCGGATATTCTGCGTCAGATCCTGCCGCTGCTGCTTATCGCCATCGGACTCTGGTTCCTGCTGATGCCGCGTCTGGGAGAGGTGGATCGCGAGCATCGTCTGCAGGGCGTGGCGTTTGCGCTGGTGGGCGGCGGCTGTGTGGGCTTCTATGATGGCTTCTTCGGTCCGGGAGCCGGCTCTTTCTATGCGCTCGCCTTTGTCACGCTTTGCGGTTTCAATCTTGCCAAAGCGACGGCGCATGCCAAGGTGCTGAATTTCACCTCCAACTTCGCCAGCCTGCTGTTCTTTATGTTTGGCGGCAAACTGGTGTGGGGAACCGGCGTAGTGATGCTGCTCGGCGCATTTATCGGGGCGCGGCTGGGTGCGCGACTGGTACTGAGCCGCGGCCAGCGGCTGATCCGCCCGATGGTTGTGACCGTTTCTGCGGTCATGAGCGCCAAACTGCTGTGGGACAGCCACGGGGCTGAGCTACTGGCCTGGTTTGCCGCAGGATAAACCGACTCGTCAAATCGTGCCGCCGGTGCGACAATGGCGCCAGATGATTAACTGACAGATGACTATGCCGACAGAACACCACTATCAGCAGCTGATCGACATCTTCGACGGCTGCTTTGCTGAGACTTTTAAGACACGTCTAATTAAAGGCGATGATGAACCGATTTATCTTCCGGCAGATGCGGAATCACCCTGGCACCGCGTAGTTTTTGCCCATGGATTTTACGCCAGCGCGCTGCATGAAATTTCGCACTGGTGTATTGCGGGCGACGCGCGTCGGCAGCAGGTTGATTTTGGCTACTGGTACTGCCCCGACGGGCGTGATGCGCAGACGCAGAGCCAGTTTGAAGCGGTTGAAGTAAAACCGCAGGCGCTGGAGTGGCTATTCTGCGTTGCGGCGGACTTCCCCTTTAATGTCAGCTGTGACAATCTCGAAGGCGATTGTGAACCCGATCGCATTGCGTTTCAGCGCCGGGTCCATGCCCAGGTGATGCACTATCTGGAGCAGGGGATCCCGGCTCGCCCGGCACAGTTTATTGCGGCGCTGAACCGCTATTATGGTACGCCAGCGCTCACTGCAGCGCAGTTTCCGTGGCCGGAAACGCTTTAATCCGCCTGCTTAAAATGAAAGGAATGAGAGATGATCGTAGAATTTGAGTCCCGCATTCTGGCGCTGATTGACGATATGGTCGATCACGCCAGTGATGATGAGCTGTTTGCCAGCGGTTATCTGCGCGGCCATCTGACGCTGGCGGTTGCGGAAATTGAGCAGAGCGGCGAACACACGCCGGAAGCGCTGCAGATTGTCGTCTCCCGGAGCCTGCAGAATGCTATCGCCGCCGGTGAACTCTCGCCACGCGATCAGGCGCTGGTGGTCGGCATGTGGGATAACCTGTTTAGTCAGGCACGTCAGACCGCCTGATGCGCGGGGCGACTTTTCGCCCCGGCTCTCAGCGCCCCGCCTTTTTTCCCTTCAGCAATTTACGCACCCAGTAGCGGTTCGGATTCAGCGCCGCCAGCGTTGCGGCATCGAGCGGCTGCGGCTCACCGCTCATTTGTGCCGCCAGCACTTCAGCTGCCAGCGGCGCGCTGCAGAGCCCGCGCGATCCCAGCGCCCCCAGCACGAACAGCCCGTGATAGTGCGGGGCTTCAGCAATCTTCTCCCCGCGGGCGCGCTGTCCCGGCAGGTCAGCATACTGCGCCAGCGTGGCAGCGTAGTCCGGCAGGCCGCCGCTCATGGGCAGATGATCGCGCGTGGCGCAGCGCACGCCAGTCCGCGCCTCGTTATCACTGAGATCAACCTGCTGCGGCCAGGCGGCCTGCGGCAGGCACGCCATCAGACGCTGACGGTTGCTCTGCTGATCATCGGCACGAAAAGCGGTCGCGGTGTCACCGCGATGATAGCTGGCGCCGATGCAGTGGGTGCCAAACGTCGGGCTGACGGGTGTCAGATAGCCATCGTAACAGAGCACGCTCTGCAGGTTTGCCAGCGCGGCTGATGAGGGCGCATGGCTTACCTGGCCTGCGACCGGGTAGACCGGCAGATCCTGGCTCTGTTCCAGCGTCCGCAGCGCATGCCCGTTGGCCAGTACGACATTCTGATGCTGCATATCAGCCCGGTCGGAAAAGTGCAGCGTCCAGCCGTTTTCATGCGGCGTCAGCTGCGTAACCCGGTGCAGCCAGTGCTGGTGCAGACCCTGCGTCTGCGCCTGATCCAGCAGGTTGCTGGTAAGCTGGGAAGGGGAGATCCATCCGCCACGCGGATAGCAGATGCCGCCCATACCCAGCGCAACGCCCGCCAGCTGCTCCGCCTCGGCCGGTGAGACGCCGTAAGCGATCTCCGCCGGCAGCGCCAGGGCCAGCATCTGCGCAATCTTATCGGCGCTTTTTTCATCCCACGCCAGCTGCAGCACTCCGCACCAGCTCTGTTCAGCACGCTCCGGCAGGCTATCGTAAAGACGACGCGCGAAGCTGAAAGCGGCGGGGAAAAACTGCGCCAGCGCGGGATCGTGCTGGTTCAGTAAGGGGTAGAGCGCTGCCTGACGGTTGCCGGATGCACCCAGTGCCGGGGCCTCATCGGCGCAGTAGAGCGTCACGCGCCAGCCGCGGCGCAGTAATGCCAGCGCCAGCAGCGCACTGGCGACGCCGCCGCCAATGATGGCGACATCCTGGCCCGCTGCTGCAGGCCGCGCATACCACGGCTGCATGGAGGGCAGCGGCACTGCATGCGCCAGCGTACCGGTCAGCATTTCGCGCTTATGCGCAAAGCCTTTACGTTTACTGATGGTGAATCCCGCTTCCTGCAGGCCACGCCTGACAAAACCCGCAGCGGTAAAGGTCGCCAGCGTTCCTCCGGCACGCGCCAGCCGCGCCAGAGCGCTGAACAGCGCCGGGGTCCACATATCCGGGTTTTTAGCCGGCGCAAAGCCGTCCAGAAACCAGGCGTCAACCTGACCCTGCAGGCTCTCATCAAACTCTGTTATCAGCGTATTAATGTCGCCAAACCAGAGATCAAGCGTAACCCGTCCACCGTCAAACAGCAGCCGCTGACAGCCGGGCAGCGCCGATGGCCACTGCTGCTGCAGCTGCGTTGCCCACGGCGCCAGCTCCGGCCAGCGCGCCTGCGCGGCAGCGAGATCGGCCTGCGTTAGCGGATACTTTTCACAGCTGATAAAGTGCAGCCGCTGCAGCGTCGCAGCAGGCTGCTGCGCGCGAAACTGATCGAATGCCTGCCATAACGTGAGAAAGTTCAGACCGGTGCCAAAGCCGCTCTCCGCCACAATAAACAGATCGCGCGTATGCGTGCTGAAACGCTGCGGCAGCTGATTACCGCCGAGAAACACATAGCGGGTCTCTTCCAGTCCATTATCGTTAGAGAAGTAGACATCATCGAACGCTCGGGAAACAGGTGTACCCTGATCGTTCCAGGTTAATTGCGCGTGTTCAACCGGGGATAATTTCACGGGAAAGGCTCATTTTTCAGGCAGTGGCGCGATTTTAGCGAGTGGCGTCACATGACGCAAATTTACAAAAGGAAATGGCTGATCGGACTTGTTCGGCGTACAACTGTACGCTAGAGTGCACGTCAATCCAAAAAGATGTGGAATGAGGACTATTGAATGAAACGTGCAGTGATTACTGGCCTGGGTATCGTTTCCAGCATTGGTAATAACCAGCAGGAAGTGCTGGCTTCTCTGCGTGAAGGCCGTTCCGGTATCACTTTCTCTGAAGAGATGAAAGAAGCCGGTATGCGCAGCCACGTGTGGGGCAACGTCAAACTGGATACCAACGGGCTCATCGATCGCAAAATCGTGCGTTTCATGAGTGATGCCTCTATTTACGCCTATCTTTCTATGGCGGAAGCGGTCAAAGATTCAGGCCTGACTGACGAGCAGTATCAGAACAACCCGCGCGTGGGTCTGATCGCCGGTTCCGGCGGTGGTTCACCGCGCTATCAGGTGTTCGGTGCTGACGCTATGCGCGGTCCGCGCGGCCTGAAAGGCGTGGGTCCTTATGTAGTGACCAAAGCCATGGCCTCAGGTGTATCTGCCTGCCTCGCGACCCCGTTTAAAATTCACGGCGTGAACTACTCCATCAGCTCCGCCTGTGCCACTTCAGCACACTGCATTGGCAACGCCGTTGAGCAGATTCAGCTGGGCAAACAGGATGTGGTCTTTGCCGGTGGCGGTGAAGAGCTGACCTGGGAAATGTCCTGCGAGTTTGACGCGATGGGCGCACTTTCGACCAAATATAACGATGCGCCTGAGAAAGCCTCGCGCACCTATGATGCTAACCGTGACGGTTTTGTTATCGCCGGCGGCGGTGGCATGGTAGTGGTTGAAGAGCTGGAGCATGCGCTGGCACGTGGTGCGCATATCTATGCTGAGATTGTTGGCTATGGCGCAACGTCTGATGGCGCTGACATGGTTGCACCGTCAGGTGAAGGCGCGGTGCGCTGCATGAAGATGGCGATGCAGGGCCTCGATGCACCGATCGACTATCTGAACACGCACGGCACCTCCACGCCGGTTGGCGATGTGAAAGAGCTGGGCGCAATCCGTGAAGTATTTGGTGACAACACCCCGTACATTTCAGCGACCAAAGCCATGACCGGTCACTCCCTGGGTGCAGCGGGCGTGCAGGAAGCGATCTACACCCTGCTGATGCTGGAGCACAGCTTTATCGCGCCGAGCATCAACATCGACGATCTGGACGAGGCCGCAGCAGGGATGAACATCGTGACGCAGCCAACGGAAAAAGCGCTGACCACGGTCATGTCCAACAGCTTCGGCTTTGGCGGCACCAACGCCACGCTGACCATGCGTAAATATCAGGGCTAAATCTGCCCGCGTCCCGTCGCCCCCTGACGGGATATCACAGGCTGCCGCGATGGCAGCCTGGCTTTCTCTGCTCAGCCTGAGCCGTTTTGACAACCCCGCTTTTACCTGCATACACTCCTGTTTTACCTTCCCGTAATTTCCCTGCGCTATCGTCGCTGACAAGGAGTGCGCAAAGATGACCGCTCACGCTAACGCGTCCGTATTGCCGCTCGCCTGTACCTCGTTTGCCGTGTTTCTCAGCTATCTGACCGCCGGACTGGCACTGCCGGTGATCCCGCTGTATGTGCATCAGGAACTGGGCATGAGTAACCTGATGGTGGGCATTGCAACCGGCAGTCAGTTTATTGCCACCCTGCTGACGCGCGGTTTTGCTGGCCGGCGTGCGGATCAGCAGGGAGCACGCGCTACCACCCGCTACGGTATGCTGACGATTGCGCTGACAGGGGCTGCTTATGCCGCCGCCGTGCTGCTGCCGATCGCACCCGGCGTGCGCTTTATGCTGCTGATAGTGGCGCGTCTGCTGCTGGGCGTAGGGGAAAGCCTGCTGCTGACCGGTAATCTGACCTGGGGGCTGGGGCTGGCGGGGGCCAGGCGCTCTGGTCTGGTCATGTCCTGGAACGGAATGGCGATTTATGGCGCGCTGGCGGCAGGCGCTCCGCTGGGAGTGCTGATGTATCAGCATGGCGGACTGCTGGCTATCAGCGGCGCGGCGCTGCTGCTGCCGCTGCTGGCTCTGATGGTTAACGGCTGGATCCGTGCGGTGCCGGTTGCCGGCGGCACGCGGCCGTCGCTGTGGAGCGTTATCAGCGCCATTTTTTCACCGGGGCTGGTGCTGGCGCTGCAGGGCGCCGGTTTCGCCGTAATCGGCACCTTTACCTCGCTCTATTTTGCTGCTCAGGCGTGGGGACACGCCGGCTTTGCGCTCACCGCCTTTGGCTGCGCTTTTACCGGAGTGCGGATCCTCTTTGGTCATCTGCCGGATCGCTATGGCGGGAGCAGGGTTGCGCTGGTGTCACTGCTGGTGGAAGCGCTGGGTCTGCTGCTGCTTGCCGTTGCCACCTCAGGCTGGCTGGCGCTGGCGGGGGCGGCGCTCACCGGCTGTGGCTGCTCGCTGATCTTTCCGGCGCTGGGGGTTGAAGTGGTGCGTCGCGTCGCGCCGCAGATACGCGGTACTGCCCTGGGCGCTTTCTCTGCCTTTCAGGATATCGCCTATGGGATCAGCGGCCCGCTAACCGGACTGCTGGCGACGGCGTCTGGCTATGGCGCCGTCTATCTGGCGGGCGCGCTCTGCGCCGTGGCCGGTTCCGTTATCACCTGGTGCTGCGCACGCCGTGCGCCAGTAGCATAACCAGCGTGTCGCAGGCGCTGGCGATCTCAGCCGGTGTCAGCGCTGCGAAGCCGAGCAGCCAGCCAGGCTGCGGCGCAGCCGCATGGTATAGCGGGGAGAGGCGCGGCAGCAGCAGACCCGCAGCCTCAGCCTGCTGCGTCAGCGCGGCCTCATTGCCCTGCAGTAGCGCGACAGTCAGTTGCAGACCACCGTTTGCCGGAAGCGGGCGCAGCCACGGCTGCATACGGCTATGAATCTCTTCCAGAAGCCGGTCGCGCCGGTAGTGATAGAGCTGCCGCATCAGCCGCAAATGGCTGGCAAAATGGCCCTGCTGCAGAAATTCAGCGGTGATAGCCTGCGGCAGCAGCGCGCTATGCCCATCCAGCACGCTGCGCGCCCGGCCCAGCGGCTCAGTCAGCTGCGGCGGTACCACCATCCACGCCAGGCGCAGGGAGGGAAACAGGGTTTTGGAAAAGGTCCCCAGCGAGATGACCCTGCTGTCGTGCGTCATGCCCTGCAGCGCCGGAGCAGGCCGATCACCGTAATGAAATTCGCTGTCGTAATCGTCCTCAATCAGCCAGCTGTTATGCTGCTGCGCCCATGCCAGCCACTCCAGCCGTCGCGGCAGGCTCATTGCTATACCGGTTGGATAGTGATGCCCGGGCGTCAGGTAAACCAGCCGGGCGCGACCGGAGAGCGGGATCGCGCCGTTTTCATCCAGCGGCATCGCCCGGCAGTGCGCGCCTGCGGCAAGAAAGGCGTTACGTGCCCCCGGATAGCCAGGATCCTCCAGCCAGACTTCATCGTCCGGATCCAGCAGCAGCAGCGCCAGCAGCTGCAGCGCCTGCTGCGAGCTGGTCAGGATGATGACCTGTTCCGGACGACAGCGCATACCGCGCGACAGGCTCAGATACTCCGAGACCGCCTCGCGCAGCGGCAGATAGCCGAGCGGATCGCCGTAGCCCATTACGCGGCTGCCGAGCCGGCGCTGCACATTGCTGCTGATGCGCCGCCACTGCGTATGCGGGAAAGCCCGTAAATCGGGCGATCCGGCGGCAAACGCGGCGGGGAAGGGCGGATCCTGACAGCCGCCGGTCGCCAGCAGCTGCAGGCCACGCTGCGAGAAGTGCGGTGCCCGGCGGGTTGACGGCGTATCTGGCGGCGGAGCCAGCGTAATCGCGACAAAAGTACCGCGTCCGGTGTGGCGCTGCAGATAACCTTCGCTTTCCAGCTGCGCGTAGGCCGCTTCCGCGGTTACGCGCGCGACTGACAGCTCTGCGGCCAGCTGACGGCTGGAGGGAAGCTTCTCACCGTGGCGCAGCTGGCCGCTGACGATCGCCTGCCGCAGGGCGCGACAGAGGCGCTCGCGTCGTCCACCCTGCGCCTGCTGCTGAAAAAGCGTGGTCAGTTCCTGATACATAATGGTCTTATTACTCTGACAGAAAGGGTCTCATTGCAGAGACCAATTTGCCGTAAAGTGGGTGCACATCGCAACAGGAGAAGAGTATGTCCGCTGTCTTACACTATCCCGCCGCCAGTGCGGAAGAGAGTTACGCCTATCTGCAGCAGAAGCTGAGTTATTACACCGATGCCTGGGATCTGGCAGAAGACCTGGCACGCGGCGAGGCTGCCATTGTTGTTTTTGATGCCCGCAGCCCTGAACACTATGCTGCAGGACATATCTGCGGTGCGCGTTCGTTTCCTCACCGTACCATCAGCGCACACAGCACGGCGGCGCTCGATCGCAGCAAGGTCTATATCACCTACTGTGACGGCATTGGCTGCAATGGCTCAACCAAAGCGGCACTAAAACTGGCAGCGCTGGGATTTCAGGTTAAAGAGCTGATTGGCGGGCTGGATTTCTGGAAGCGCGACGGACATCCGCTGGCAGGGGGAACCGCCGCGGGAGAGTGGCCACAGCACGGTGCTGCGGCCGGGTGCGGCTGCTGACTCAGGCCAGCAGCCAGAGCAGAAACAGCACCACACCCACCGCGATGATCAGCGACAGCGCCGGGCGCTGCGCCAGCGGACGCGGCAGGATCTCTGTAAACGGTGCCCATATAGGCTGTGGCTGGCGCGCACTGTCAGCCAGCGGCAGCGTATCACCACGCTCAGCCCGGCGGCTGAAAAGCTGATTCAGCAGATCCTGACACTGCGCGGCGGTCAGCACGGTTTGCGGCGTCGCCTGAAAACGCTGCTGGCTGTAATCCTGCAGCAGCTGCTGTTCATCACGATTCAGCGGCTGTTTCAGCGAGCTTTCCAGCAGCTGCAGCGTGGGTGCGCTGTGCTGCCCCAGCGTCTGGCGTACCTGCAGATACTGCGTCAGCAGCGGAAAGTGCCGCGACGGCACCGGATCGCCGCTTTTAAGATTCACCAGCTTCAGCGCGTCGGTCAGCAGTTTTACCGGCGACTCGCCGGTCGTGGCCGCCAGCCGCGTCACCTGCTGGTTCAGCGCCTGCTGCTCCGCCGGCAGCAGCGTGCGATCGGTACTGCGGCTCTGCTGCGGCTGCGGGATCGCCATCTGGCCGTTCTGCAGCATGGTCAGCACCTGACGCAGCTGATCCTGGCTCAGCGCACTCAGCACCGTCTGGTTAAACTGCTGGCGGATAAAGTCGCTTACCGCCTGACGGTTGTTGCCCTGCGGCAGTTTATCCTGCAGCTGCTGGAGCAGCTGGCGCGTGGCGTGACTGTCCTGCACCTGACTCAGGCGACGATTAAGGTGCTGTTCAGCAGCCGGAAAATGGCGCGACTGAAAGTCAGCATCGCTCTTCACGCCCACTTCATGGCGTACGCCCGCCCACAGCTCAGGCGCTTTCAGGGTGCTGAGAGACATAATGCGTACAATGAGCCGTTCCAGCGTGGTGCGCTGCGCCGGAGAGAGAGGCTGTTCGCCAGCCGGACCGCCGGGGCGAGCCGGGCCGGAAGCACCGGTAAGCGCAGAACGATCGCCCGCGGGCACACCGGGACCGCTGAGAGGTTGCATGGCGGAATCCTTGAAAAACGAGTCAGATCCGGGTGCGCCGGAAAAAGAGGGGCATATGATAGCAAAAGCCCCCGGGAAATCCACGGGGGCTGGTATCAGAAAAGCGAGAAGATGCGGATTTATTCCGCCTCTGCCGCTCTGAAGCGGCTGCGACGCCAGCGTTTCCAGACGAATGGCACCACCAGGACTGCGACCGCCAGCACCAGCAGCACTTTGCAGATGAGACTCTCCCACAGAATAGGCAGGTTGCCGTTACTGATTGAGAGCGCACGGCGCAGGTTCTGCTCCAGCATTTCCCCCAGCACAAAGCCGAGGATCAGCGGCGACATCGGGAAATCCATCTTGCGCAGGATATAGCCGAAGATGCCTAATCCCACCATCAGCAGCAGGTCGAAGGTTGTGCTGTGCACCGCATACACGCCGACGGCGGAAATGGCGGCGATTGCAGGTACCAGGAACCAGAGCGGGATGGTCAGCATACGGGCAAAGATATTGATCATCGGGATATTCATGATCAGCAGCATCACGTTGCCGATCAGCAGTGCGGCAATCAGGCCCCAGACAATGTCAGGCTGTTCGATAAACATCGCCGGACCCGGCGTAATGTTATAAAGCGTCAGCGCGCCTACCATCACCGCCGTGGTACCGGAACCCGGAATGCCCAGCGTCAGCATCGGAATAAATGATCCACACGCCGAGGCATTATTTGCTGCTTCCGGTGCTGCCACGCCGCGAATATCCCCCTTGCCGAACTGGTCACTGCCGCTAATCTTCTTCTCCGTCATATAGGCGATAGCGCTGGCGATAGTGGCACCCGCACCCGGCAGCACGCCAACGAAAAAGCCCAGAAAGGAGGAGCGCAGCGTGGCGCCGGTTGCCTGGGCCGCTTCTTTCATATTGAACATCATGCGGCCGCTGGCGCGTGCGACTTTCTTGCCCCCGCTGGTGGACTCCAGCATCAGCAAAATTTCGCTGACCGAGAACAGGCCAATCACCACCACCACAAACTGAATGCCGTCGGAAAGGTGAATGCTGTCGAAGGTAAAACGATAAACACCGGTATTCGCATCGACGCCCACGGTAGCCATGCTCAGACCGATCAGGGCGGCCAGAAACGATTTCAGCGGGTTGTGGCTCATCATGCTGCCGAGGCAGGCGATGGCAAACACCATCAGGGCAAAATATTCCGCCGGACCAAATGCCAGCGACCAGTTTGCCAGAATCGGGGCAAACAGAATGATGCCGATGATGGCGATGGTGGAGCCAACAAACGAGCTAACGGCGGAGATAGAGAGCGCTACGCCCGCTTTACCCTGCTGCGCCATCGGATAGCCATCCAGTGCGGTCATGATAGCACCTGCGTCACCCGGCACATTCAGCAGAATTGAAGAGATACGTCCGCCATATTCACAGCCGATATAGACAGTAGCCAGCAGGATCAGCGCTGATTCAGCCGGCAGGTGCAGAGCAAACGCCAGCGGCATCAGGATCGCCACGCCGTTAATCGGGCCCAGCCCCGGCAGTAAGCCGACAATGGTGCCGATAAAGCAGCCGATCAGGGCGATCATCAGGTTCTCCGGCGTCATAGCGACGGCGAAGCCCTGCATCAGAAAAGACCAGGTATCCATTATTGACTCCTGTTAACTCAGCCAGCTGCCCATCGGCAGCGTTACGTCAAGCAGCCGGTCGAAGGCGTAAAACAGCGCCACGCCCATCACCACGCCAGAGATCGCCGCCGCCCACCAGCGCGCACCAAACAGCAGGCCGATACCAAAGGTCAGCAGGGTCGTGCAGAGCGGAAAGCCCAGATGTTCGAACTGCCAGCCATACGCCATCAGCAGAATGCACAGGACAATCAGTTTTTTAAACGTGGTGGCTGAGGGCCACTGTATGACATCAGGCTTGCGCAGCAGCATCATGACGGCGCAGATCGCCATCAGCCCGAGCAGCAGCAGCGGGAAAGGGCGCGGACCGACCGGCTCATAGCTATATTCACTCTGGATCTGCCAGCCGATAAACAGGCCGGCAATACAGAGCGCCAGCCAGACGGCGGCAAAAATACGATCGCTCATTATCGCCTCCGCTATTTCGCCAGCCCGAACGATTTCGCTTTTTCACGATAGTCAGCGACCTGTTTTTTCACGTAAGCATCCAGCTCGCTGCCAAACATGTTGAATTCAAACAGGCCGCGCGCGTCGCGCTGCTGCTGAAACTCTTTGGTGGCAACCAGTTTTTTAAACGAATCTTCCCACCACTGGTACTCCGCATCGCTGACTTTAGGACCCAGGTAATAACCCCGGATCACCGGCCATTCAACGTCAAAGCCCTGCTCTTTAGCGGTGGGGATATCGGCCAGATTTCCCGGCAGACGTTTGTCGCTCATCACCGCCAGCACGCGCATTTTGCCGCCCTGCAGGTGTGGCACCATTTCACTCATATCACCGGACACCACCTGAATATGGTTGCCAAGCAGCGCGGTCACCGGCTCGCCGCCACCTTCAAAGGCGACATAGCGCATTTTGCGCGGATCGATACCGGCTTCACGCGCCAGCAGCGCGGTTTTCATCCAGTCCTGACTGCCGATGGAGGCGCCGGCGCCTACGACGACTTTATTAGGATCGTTTTTCATCGCCTCCATCAGCTCGCCCAGCGTTTTCCACGGCGCGTCGGCGCGTACCGCCACCATGCCGTAGTCAGTGCCGACGGCGGCCAGCCACTTCACGTCGTCCACGGAATAGCGGCCAAATTTGCCCTGTGACAGATTAAGCAGCGACCCGCCGGAGAAGGCTACCAGCGTACCCGCTTCGGCCGGGCGCTGCGCAATGATGGCGTTATAGGCCACTGCGCCGACGCCGCCTGGCATGTAGGTTACGCGCATGGGCGAGGTGAGCTGGCCGGTCTCCTGCATCGAGACCTGGATCAGCTTACAGGTCAGGTCAAAACCGCCACCGGGTTTGGCCGGGGCGATACACTCGGTGCGCTGTGGTACCTCTGCCAGCGCAGAGGTTACTGAAAAAGCCAGCAGGGATGAGGCGAGGACGAGAAGGCCTGTTTTTTTCATGGTTCGCTCCAGTCATTCTTCCAGATTGTGATTGCTACCGAATATTTTCGGTTGCTGAATTGTTAAAGGAGTAACCTTTCATTTACCTTTCAGCTATCAGCAAAAATGACAGGATGTGATATGCGTCTCTTACTGGTGGAAGACACCACTGAACTGGCCTCATGGCTGCAAAAGGCGCTCACACAAAAAGGGTTTGCTGTCGACTGGGTCGCGGACGGGCTGGCCGCCGATCATATATTGCAAAGTGAGGACTACGCGCTGGTGGTGCTGGATGTGTCACTGCCACGGCTGGATGGCCTGGCAGTACTGGCGCGGCTGCGCAAACGCGGACAGAACGTGCCGGTGCTGCTGCTGACGGCACAAAGTACGCTGGCGCAGCGGGTACAGGGCTTAAACGGCGGCGCCGACGACTACCTGACCAAGCCGTTTGAGCTGGATGAGCTGGATGCGCGGCTGCGCGCGCTGCTGCGCCGCAGCCACGGGCAGACGGCGCAGACGCAGCGGCTTGGACAGCTGGAACGCGATAGCGAAGGCTATTTCCTGCTGAATCATAAACCGCTGTCGCTGACGCCGCGCGAATCGAGCGTGCTCTCCACGCTGATGCAGCGGCCGGGACGACCGGTATCGCGCCAGCATCTTTATGAGCAGACGTTTACGCTGGCCGACGACGCCAGCCCGGAGAGCATTGAGCTTTATGTGCATCGGGTGCGCAAAAAGCTCTCCGCAGCGACGTGGTGATTGTGACCCTGCGCGGGCTCGGCTACAGCCTGGAGCAGCAGCCGTGCGACTGATGCACTCGCTGCGCGGTGAACTGCTGCTGTGGCTGGGCGTACCGCTGCTGCTGCTGTGGGCGCTCTCGGTCTATACCCATTATCAGAGCGCGCTGCAGGCAGCAAACCAGGCCTACGACCGTTCACTGCTGGCGTCAGCCCGTACCGTGGCGGAAAGGCTGGTGGTACGTCAGCGCCATCTGGAGGTTGATGTGCCCTGGGTAGTGCTGGACAGTTTTGAGCGTAATATGAACGACCAGCTCTTCTATCAGGTTATTTCCCCGCAGGGAAATACGCTCTCCGGCTATCCCGATCTGCCGCTGCTGCCGCGTAACGCGCCGCTCTCTGAGGCTTACCCGGCGCTGGTGCACTTTTATGACGCGCACTACCGCAGGCAGCCGATTCGGGTGGCGGCGCTATGGCAGCCGGTGAATGAAGAGGGGGTAGAAGGCATGGCGCTGGTGCTGGTGGCGGAAACGCTGAACTCCCGGCACGCCTTTGCCGACAGCCTGCTGCGTACGGCGCTGATCAGCCAGAGTTTCCTGGTGCTGATCACGCTGCTGCTGGCGGGGATGCTGCTGCGCCGGGTGCTGCGGCCGCTGCGCCGGCTGTCGCGGATTATGCTGCGCCGTGCGCCAGGGGAGCTGACGCCCTTGCCGTCGCTAGTACCCTGGTCAGAACTGCAGCCGCTGATTGTGGCATTTAACCGGCATCTGGAGCGGCTGCGCGGGCTGCTGGCGCGGCAGGAGCGCTTCAGCGCCGATGTGTCGCACCAGCTGCGTACGCCGCTGACCATTTTGAAAACCCAGGTCAGCGTGGCGCTCAGCAGTGACGATCCGCAGCAGTGGCGTGAGAGCCTGCAGGGCATGCGCCACACGCTGAACGATACCGTAGAGCTGACTGACCGGCTGCTGCAGCTGGCGCAGATCAAGGCGCGCCACGGCGAAGATAAACCCTTTACCCGCGTTGATCTCAGTCAGATTGTGCAGCAGGCGTGCCTGAGCGGCTATACCGCCGCGCGGCACAAGCAGATTGATTTAGGTTTCGAGGGCGAAGAGGCGTGTCGCGTACAGGGAGACGCGCTGCTGCTGGCTGAACTGTGCGCCAACCTGCTGGATAATGCGATTAAATATACGCCGGCGCAGGGAACGGTAACGGCACGGCTGCAGGGGCATCAGCTGGAGATTGAAGACAGCGGCCCCGGTATAGACGCTGCGCAGCAGCAGCAGGCGCTCCAGCCGTTTGCACGTCTCGATCCCAGCGGGCAGCCTGGTGCGGGTATCGGGCTGGCGCTGGTGAAAGATATCTGCGCCTGGCACGGCGCGCGGCTGCGTCTCGATCGCAGCCCGCAGCTGGGCGGACTGCGGGTCACCGTCAGCTTTCCCTGATGGCCGGCTGGCGCAGCGGCGTTTTCAGCCGCTGCGCCAGGATCACGCCGGTAAGCGTAATACCGCCGCCAATCCAGTGATAGCTGTGCAGCTGCTCATGCAGAAACAGCACCGCAATAAGCGCTGTAAATACCGGCACCACGTTCATAAAGATACTGGTGGTGCTGGCACCCAGCCGCTGCACGCCAAGGATCCACAAAAAGGGCGCCACGATCGAGGCAAACAGCCCGGCAAACAGCACCAGCGGCAGGTTCTGCTGCGTCAGCGCGACCTCCGGCGCGAGCAGAAAGCCCGGCAGCAGCAGCACAACACCGAAGAAAATCTGCACATAGAGCTTTGCCAGGTGGGGAGCGGGATCGCCCAGCGTTTGGTCAGCACGCCATAGAGCGCATAAGAGGTGGAGGCCGCCAGCATCATGACTTCGCCATTGCCGGGTCGCTGCGCCAGCAGCTGAGCCGGGTTGCCGCCGCTGACCAGCCAGACCAGCCCGATAAACGAGAGAATACCGCCCAGCAGAATACCGCGCGTGGGAGCCAGACGCAGCACCAGCAGGCTGAGCAGAATCGTCAGCAGCGGAATGGTGGCGCCCAGTATGCCCATCATCACCGCCGACACGCTATGCGCCGCATAGTAGGCAAGGCTCTGATAGAGCACCATGCCAAGCAGCCCCAGCAGCAGCAGCTGGCCGAGGTGGCCTTTTATGGTGCGCCGATGCCGCCATACGCCGGGCAGGCAGAACGGTGTCAGCACCAGCAGCGCCAGCAGCCAGCGATAAAATGAGATAGCGGCGGGATCGATAGCGTCAGCCGAAAGTTTGCTGACGATGGTGTTGACTGACCAGATCAGCACCGCAATGAGCGGAAACAGCAGATTCATAACAGGCTCCGTAAAAAAGTGCCGCCAGCATACGTTTGACCGGTTTAAAACAGATAGTTAAAATCGGACAATATTTGTTAATGACCGGACAGAATGACTATTCAGGTTGCCTATTGCCCGCCAGCCGACGCGCCGCGCATCTTTATGCGTTATGAGCAGACGCATGCCCGCACCGAGTATCTGCCGCATCAGCATGCGTGGGGCCAGGCGATTTTTGTTACCCGCCACGTGCTGGAGCTGGACATTGAAGGCGAGCGCCTGCTGGCACCGGCTGAGATGCCGGTATGGATCCCTCCCGGCCAGCGACACAGCAGCTATAACCACTGTCAGGCACAGTTTCGTACCCTGAATCTGGCAGCCGAACTGTGTCACGGCCTGCCGGCGCGCGCCTGCCTGCTGACGGCGGATGCGATAACGCATGCGATTATGAATGAGTTCGCGCAGCGCGCGCTGGCGCAGCCGCAGAGCGAGGCGGAGTGGCGCCTGTGTGATGTGCTGCTGGATCGCCTGCGCCAGGCACCCGCGCATACCAGCTATCTGCCCGCCTCAGATGATAAGTTTCTTGCACCGGTGCTGCGTGCGCTGGAGGAAAATCCCGGCGACAACACCACGCTGGCACAGTGGGCGCAGCGCGTGTTTACCACAGAACGTACGCTGGCGCGGCGCTGCCAGCAGCAGCTGAAAATGTCCTTTAGCGAGTGGCGGCAGCGGCTGCGTTTTCTGCGCACGCTTGCGCTGCTGGAGCAGGGCAAGAGCGTGCAGGCTATCGCTCATGAACTCGGCTATAGCTCCGCCTCGGCGCTGATTGTCATGTTTCAGCAGCAGGCGGGCACCTCTCCGGAACGCTATCGCAGCCGGTTAGGCTAACAGGCGCCTTTGTGGCACACTAGCCGGCGTTCATTTCCCGCAGACAGGACTTCCGCCGTGAAAATTCTCGTTGATGAAAACATGCCCTATGCCCGTGAACTCTTCAGCCGCACCGGTGAGGTGGTTGCCGTACCGGGCCGTCCGCTGCCTGAAGCGGAGCTGCGCGATGCCAGCGCGCTGATGGTGCGCTCGGTCACCCCGGTCAATGCGGCGCTGCTGGCGGGCACGCCGGTAAAATTTGTCGGCACCGCCACAGCCGGCACCGATCATGTGGATCAGCCCTCGCTGCAGGCGGCCGGTATCGGCTTTTCCGCCGCACCGGGCTGTAACGCTATCGCGGTAGTGGAGTATGTCTTCTCTGCGCTGCTGCTGCTGGCTGAACGCGACGGCTTTGCGCTGCGCGATCGCACCGTGGGTATCGTGGGCGTGGGTAACGTCGGCAGCCGTCTCCAGGCGCGACTGGAAGCCTGGGGTGTTAAAACGCTGCTGTGCGATCCGCCCCGTGCCGATCGCGGCGATACCGGGCCGTTTCATACGCTGGAAACGCTGGTGGCACAGGCGGATATCCTGACGTTTCATACGCCGCTGAATAAAGAAGGGCGCTATAAAAGCTGGCACCTGGCGGATGCGGCGCTGCTGATGGCGCTGCGGCCTGACACTATTTTGATTAACGCCTGCCGCGGTCCGGTGGTTGACAACGCTGCGCTGCTGGAAGTGCTGAAAATGCGTGGCGATCTGCGCGTGGTACTGGATGTATGGGAGCCGGAACCCGATCTCAGTCTCGATTTACTGGCGCGCGTGGATATCGCCACCGCCCATATCGCAGGCTACACGCTGGAGGGCAAAGCGCGCGGCACGACGCAGGTCTTTGAAGCCTGGAGCGCGTTTATCGGTCAGCCGCAGCAGGTGGCGCTGGAGAGTCTGCTGCCGCCGCCGGAGTTCAGCAGCATCACGCTGCACGGCGAACTCGATCAGGCAACGCTGAAACGTCTGGCACACCTGGTGTATGATGTGCGCCGCGACGACGCGCCGCTGCGTAAAGCCGCAGGACAGCCGGGCGAGTTTGACCGGCTGCGCCGGCAGTATGAGGAGCGCCGCGAGTGGTCTTCGCTGCAGGTGATCTGCGACAGCGCCGACAGCGCCAGCATGCTAAAGCAGCTGGGCTTTCGCGTCAGCCTGCAGGGGCAGCCATCCTCTCTCCCGGAATGATGCGCCACGGCGCACAGCGGGAACGAATCTGAATTATGAGGCGGTATCATTACCGCCTTCTGTTTTTATGTCATTGTCTGGAGTAAACCAACATGTCTGACGGCTGGAATATTGCGCTACTGGGCGCAACAGGCGCCACAGGAAACGCTGTACTGGAACTGCTGGCGGAGCGCCAGTTCCCGGTTGGTGAGATCCATCTGCTGGCAAGCGAAAACAGCGCGGGTGAAACGCTGCGTTTTGCCGGCCGCTCGCTGCGCGTACAGGATGCGGCTGAGTTCGACTGGACCCAGGCGCAGCTGGCGTTTTTCACCGCCGGTCGCGAGGCGTCAGCCCGCTACGCAGAAGAGGCGGCGAGCCAGGGATGCCTGGTGATCGACAGCAGCGATCTGTTCGCGCTGGAGCCGGATGTGCCGCTGGTGGTACCGGATGTGAACCCGCAGGTACTGGCGGACTACCGTAACCGTAATATCATCAGCGTGGCAGATGCGCTGGTAAGCCAGCTATTATGCGCCATCAAGCCACTGGTTGAAACCGCCGGGCTGAGCCGCATTCAGGTAACAAACCTGCTGTCAGTATCCAGCCAGGGCAAAGCTGCCGTGGATGGACTGGCAGGCGAGAGTGCGCGCCTGCTGAATGGCATTCCGCCTGACGAACACTATTTTGGCCGTCAGCTGGCATTTAACCTGCTGCCGCAGCAGGCAGACAGCAGCGGCAGCGTGGCAAGTGAACGTCGCGTCGTGGAGCAGGTGCGTAAAGTGCTGCAGGATGAGGGACTGCCGATTGCCGTGAGCAGCGTGCAGGCGCCGGTGTTTTACGGTAATGCGCAAATCGTTTATCTGGAAAATCTGCGTCCGCTCTCTGCCGAAGAGGCACGTGATGAACTGGCGCGTGCGGAAGATATCAGCCTGAGCGAAGAGGGGGATTACCCGACGCAGGTGGGCGACGCCTCCGGTAATGAAGTGCTGAGCATTGGCAGCCTGCGCAACGACTACGGCATTCCGGAGCTGCTGCAGTTCTGGTCGGTGGCGGATAACGTACGCTTTGGCGGCGCGCTGATGGCAGTGAAAACGGCGGAGAAGCTGGTGCAGGAGTATTTCTACTGATGCAGGCGGAGGCGACAACCCTGAAGCTGGCGCTGGGCATTGAGTATGACGGCAGCCGCTACTATGGCTGGCAGCGGCAAAATGAAGTACGCAGCGTGCAGGAGAAGCTGGAGAAAGCGCTGGCGAAAGTAGCGAACCATGACGTCAGCGTGTTTTGCGCCGGGCGGACAGACGCAGGCGTACACGGCACCGGTCAGGTAGTGCATTTTGAAACCACTTCCCGGCGCGCTGACAGCGCCTGGACGCTGGGGGTCAATGCCAATCTGCCGGATGATATCGCCGTACGCTGGGTAAAAGCGGTGCCGGAGAGCTTTCACGCGCGCTTCAGCGCGACCGCGCGACGCTACCGCTATGTGATTTATAATCAGCGGCTGCGCCCGGCTATTCTCGGCAACGGGCTGACGCACTACTACCATCCGCTGGACGCAGAGAAAATGCAGCGTGCCGGTCAGCATCTGCTGGGTGAAAATGACTTCACCTCGTTTCGTGCCGTTCAGTGCCAGTCGCGTACGCCATGGCGTAACGTGATCCATCTGAACGTCATACGGCAGGGGGCATTTGTCATTGTCGATATCAAAGCGAACGCCTTCGTGCACCATATGGTGCGTAACATCGTCGGCAGCCTGATAGAGGTTGGCAATGGCAATCAGCCGGAGAGCTGGATAGCGGATCTGCTGGCGGCAAAAGATCGCACGCTGGCAGCGGCAACCGCGAAAGCGGAAGGGTTATACCTGGTGGCGGTGGATTACCCGTCCCATTTTGCGTTACCACAGCCTGCGCCGGGACCACTGTTCCTCGCAGATTAATTTTTAACCGTAGGGTGTCAGGGAGTTAGCTGGTATGGAGTTTATCCATTTTGTTGTCGATTTTATTCTGCACATTGATGTGCACCTGGCCGAACTGGTGGCGCAGTATGGCATCTGGATCTACGCCATCCTGTTCCTGATCCTGTTTTGCGAGACCGGTCTGGTGGTAACGCCATTCCTGCCGGGTGATTCGCTGCTGTTTGTGGCAGGCGCGCTTGCTGCCTTACCGGGCAACGACTTAAACGTGCATCTGATGGTCACGCTGCTGGTTATCGCTGCTATTCTCGGCGATGCGGTGAACTACACCATTGGCCGCCTGTTTGGTGAGAAGCTGTTCAGTAATCCGCAGTCTAAAATCTTCCGCCGCAGCTATCTCGATAAAACCCATGCGTTCTACGATCGCCACGGCGGTAAAACCATTATACTTGCGCGCTTTGTGCCAATCGTGCGAACCTTTGCCCCCTTCGTGGCGGGTATGGGACATATGTCCTATCGCCACTTTGCGCTCTTCAACGTTACGGGCGCGCTGTTGTGGGTACTGCTGTTCTCCTATGCCGGCTATCTGTTTGGCGATCTGCCGGTGGTGCAGGAGAACCTCAAGCTGCTGATTGTCGGCATTATCGTGGTATCGATACTGCCAGGCGTGATTGAAGTATGGCGTCATCGCCGTCAGGCGCGTCAGCAGAAATCGCAGTAAGCCCGTCACCAGATTTTTATCCACAGCGTGAACAGGTTGTGGTTTAATGAGCGACATTTACGGCCTGCTGAAGGTGATTTCAGCAGTAACGAAAAGACTGGACCAGGTCAGCATTAAACAGAAAGGTCATCAATGAGCTGGATTGAACGCATACTGAATAAAAGCACCACGACGCCTACGCGCAAAGCCAGCATCCCGGAAGGGGTGTGGACCAAGTGCGACAGCTGTGGTCAGGTGCTCTACCGCGCCGAGCTGGAGCGCAACCTTGAGGTCTGCCCGAAGTGCGACCACCACATGCGTATGCACGCGCGCGAGCGTCTGCATAGCTGATGGATGAAGGGTCGATGGTTGAGCTGGGAAGCGAGCTGGAGCCAAAAGATCTGCTCAAGTTCCGCGACTCCAAAAAGTATAAGGATCGTCTGGTAGCGGCCCAGAAAGACACCGGCGAAAAAGATGCGCTGATCGTCATGAAAGGCCAGCTGCACGGCATGCCGGTTGTGGCGGCAGCGTTTGAGTTTGCCTTTATGGGCGGCTCGATGGGCTCAGTCGTGGGCGCGCGCTTTGTGCGTGCCGTAGAGCAGGCGCTGGAAGATAACTGCCCGCTGATCTGCTTCTCGGCCAGCGGCGGTGCACGTATGCAGGAAGCGCTGCAGTCGCTGATGCAGATGGCAAAAACCAGTGCGGCCCTGGCGAAAATGCAGGAGCGCGGTCTGCCTTATATCTCCGTGCTGACTGACCCGACCATGGGGGGCGTTTCTGCCAGCTTTGCGATGCTGGGCGATCTCAACGTGGCGGAGCCAAAAGCGCTGATCGGTTTTGCCGGTCCACGCGTGATTGAGCAGACGGTACGTGAAAAGCTGCCGCCGGGCTTCCAGCGCAGTGAGTTCCTGATTGAAAAAGGCGCGATCGACATGATCATCCGTCGTCCGGAAATGCGCTTTAAGCTGGCCAGCCTGCTGGCAAAAATGATGAACCTGCCGGCTCCGCAGCTGGATGGCGAGCCACCGGTGGTGGTGGAACCAGAAAGCAACGACGCCTGACAGGCAACCGAAAGGCGCAGCGATGCGCCTTTTTACTTTCATTCCGTACATCCCATTATTCAGTGAGCAGCCGTGCCGGTTCCTGCCTGTTGATAGCCATCAGCCGCGCGCAGGCCTCTCTTTCCGCCGCTGCGCTGAACGATGAGCTGTACTACGCAACAGACGGGACTCATGAACACGCATCAGCCTCCTCAGGGCACGTCGCCGCTGGCCACGTGGCTTCACTATCTTGAGCATCTTCACTCACAGGCGATTGAACTGGGTCTGGATCGTATTCAGCGCGTTGCCGCGCAGCTTGACCTGCTGAAACCCGCTCCCTTTATCTTTACCGTCGCCGGCACCAACGGCAAAGGCACCACCTGCCGCACGCTGGAAACGCTGCTGATGGCAGCAGGCTACCGTACGGGCGTCTACAGTTCGCCGCATCTGGTGCGCTACACCGAGCGCGTACGCGTGCAGGGTGCGGAGCTGCCGGAGGCGCAGCACAGCGCCAGCTTTGCTGAAATCGAGGCGGGGCGTGGTGATACCTCGCTCACCTATTTTGAATTTGGCACGCTCTCTGCGCTTAATCTGTTCCGCCAGGCGAATCTTGACGTGGTGATCCTCGAAGTCGGACTGGGTGGCCGTCTTGATGCCACCAACATTGTTGATAGTGATGTGGCGGTGATCACCAGTATCGCACTCGATCACACGGACTGGCTTGGCCCCGACCGCGAGAGTATCGGGCGGGAGAAAGCGGGTATTTTCCGCGCCGGTAAACCTGCCGTAGTGGGCGAAGCGGAGATGCCGGCAAGCATCGCTGCGGTGGCAGCAGAGACCGGTGCCGTGCTGCATCAGGTCAATCGCGACTGGCAGTGGCAGGGCGGTAGTGATAGCTGGATGCTGCAGGATGCGCAGGGTGAGCTGCGCGATCTGCCGCTGCCGCAGGTGCCGCTGCCGAATGCGGCCACGGCGCTGGCTGCGTTACGCGCATCGGGTCTGCAGGTGCCTGACGCCATTATCCGCGCGCATCTGCCGCAGGCGGTACTGGCAGGGCGTTTCCAGACCATAAGCCATGCGCCGCAGGTGATTCTGGACGTCGCGCACAACCCGCACGCGGCTGCCTGGCTGGCGTCGCGTCTGGCAGCGCTGCCCGCGGGCGGAACGGTTCATGCGGTAGCGGGTATGCTGCACGACAAAGATATTGCCGGTACGCTCGCTGCGCTGGCGCCGCAGGTGACGCACTGGTACTGCGCGCCGCTGGCGGGTCCGCGTGGCGCATCGGCAGAGGAGCTGCTTGCGCATCTGGAGAGCGGTACGGCGTATACCAGCGTTGATGCGGCGTGGCGGGCGGCGCGTGCGCAGGCCAGCCGGCAGGATGTGATTCTGGTGTGTGGGTCATTTCACACCGTAGCACAGGTTATGGAATCGATGGCAGCGGAGAACGGCAGTGGCGAGTAAGTTTCAAAATCGGTTAGTGGGCACGGTGATCCTGGTGGCGATTGGTGTCATTGTGCTGCCGGGCCTGCTGGACGGTAAGAAAAAGCATTATAAGGAAGAGTTTGCAGCGATTCCGCTGGTGCCAAAACCTGACGATCAGCAGGATAGCGAAATGGTGCCGCCGGTCACGCAGCCGCTGCCGTCGCAGCCGCCGGAAGGCGCCGGTGCTGCGCAGCAGTCAGCGACCACTCAGGCCACGCAAAATCCGGCCGTCAGCGGCAGCGCGCAGCCGGTGCAGAACAGCCAGCCGAGCGTAGTCACGCCACCGGCGGTGCATCAGCAGACGCAGCCCAAAACCCAGCAGAAACCGGCTGAGCAGACGAAACCTAAAACCACCGAGCAGAGCAGGCCGAAGCCGGCAGAGCAACCGAAGCCGAAGCCGGTGGAGACGCCAAAACCCGCAGAGCAGCCAAAAGCAGCGGAGCAGAGCAAGCCGGCAGAAACGTCGAAGCCAGCCAGCGCGCCAGCGGGGCAGGCGTATGTGGTACAGCTTGGCGCACTGAAGAACGCTGCGAAAGTGGACGAGATTGTGGCGAAGCTGCGGCTCTCTGGCTACCGCGCCTTTACCGTGCCGTCATCGCCGGTGCAGGGGCAAATCACCCGTATCTACGTCGGACCTGACGCCTCTAAAGCGAAGCTGCAAAGTTCGCTGAGTGAGCTGCAGAGCGTTTCCGGACTGGGCGGCGTGGTGAAACCCTATAGCGTGCGCTGACAGGCTGATAAGCCACGCCGATAGCAGTAACAGGCGTGGCTTATAGCGCGTAAATGCCGGGTTAAAGCAGTTAATTAATTTTAAAATCAGCTAGTTAAATCTTGCTGATAGTAACGGGCGAAGGAATTATTTTTCCTCGCCCTTTTTCATCACCGCGAACGGGAAAAGGCTACGCAAACGTTTTCTTTTTCTGTTAGAATGCGCCCCGAACTGGATGCAGGGGTGCGAAGCACTGTACTGGAAGCGTTCATGATCTGGATTGATTACGTCATTATTGCGGTAGTTGGTTTTTCGGCTCTGGTCAGCCTGATTCGCGGGTTTGTCCGGGAAGCCTTATCTCTTGTTACCTGGGGATGCGCGTTTTTTGTCGCCAGTCATTACTACGCCTACCTGGCAGTCTGGTTTACAGGTTTTAACGACGAACTGGTTCGCAACGGCATCGCAATTGCGGTGTTATTCGTTGCCACCCTGATTGTGGGTGCCATCGTGAACTATGTGATC
This sequence comes from Pantoea eucrina, assembly GCF_002095385.1. Taxonomy (GTDB): domain Bacteria; phylum Pseudomonadota; class Gammaproteobacteria; order Enterobacterales; family Enterobacteriaceae; genus Pantoea; species Pantoea eucrina. Next base: position 27,646 of record NZ_MIPP01000006.1, read on the forward strand.
GGCTCGCTGGTTGAGAAAACCGGCTTGTCGGGAACCGACAGGGTGTTGGGGGTCTGTTTCGGGGCGTTGCGTGGCGTGCTGATTGTTTCCGCCATTCTTTTCTTCCTTGATACATTCACCGGCTTTTCAAAAAGCCCGGACTGGCAACAGTCTCAGCTCATTCCCCAGTTCAGTTATATCATCAGGTGGTTTTTTGATTACCTGAAAAGCACGTCAAGTTTTTTACCCCGGTGACACCATCGGGAGTGCGGCTAATGAGGAAATGACAATATGTGCGGTATTGTTGGTATCACCGGTTTTATGCCAGTAAACCAGTCGATCTATGACGCGTTAACGGTGCTGCAGCACCGCGGACAGGATGCCGCCGGCATTTGTACTATCGATGCGCTGAACTGCTTCCGTCTGCGCAAAGCAAATGGTCTGGTCAGCGACGTGTTTGAAGCGCGCCACATGCAGCGTTTGCAGGGCAATATCGGTATCGGCCACGTGCGTTACCCTACCGCCGGCAGCTCCAGCGCCTCTGAAGCGCAGCCATTTTACGTTAACTCCCCTTACGGTATTACGCTGGCGCATAACGGCAATCTCACCAATGCGCATGAGCTGCGCAAACAGCTGTTTGAGACCGGTCGCCGTCACGTTAATACCACCTCCGATTCAGAGATCCTGCTCAACATTTTTGCGCAGGAGCTGGATCGCTTTCAGCACTATCCGCTCGATGCGGAAACCATTTTTGCCGCGGTAGCGGCAGTGCATCAGCAGGTGCGTGGCGCTTATGCCGTGGTGGCGATGATTATCGGACACGGTATGGTGGCGTTTCGCGATCCGAACGGGATTCGTCCACTGGTGCTCGGCAAGCGCGACATGCAGGATGGCCGCACAGAGTATATGGTTGCCTCGGAGAGCGTGGCGCTGGATACGCTGGGATTTGAGTTCATTCGTGACGTTGCGCCGGGTGAAGCGGTCTATATCACTGAACAGGGCCAGCTTTCGACCCGCCAGTGTTCAGAGGACCCGAAAAGTAATCCCTGCCTGTTTGAATATGTCTATTTTGCCCGCCCGGACTCTTTCCTGGATAAGATTTCCGTCTATAGCGCGCGCGTGCGCATGGGCACCAAGCTCGGGGAAAAAATTGCCCGGGAGTGGGAAGATCTCGATATCGACGTGGTGATTCCGATTCCGGAAACCTCGACCGATACCGCGCTGGAGATTGCGCGCATCCTGAACAAGCCCTACCGTCAGGGATTTGTGAAAAACCGCTATGTGGGCCGCACCTTTATCATGCCGGGCCAGCATCTGCGCCGCAGCGCCGTTCGCCGTAAGCTCAACGCCAACCGTGCAGAGTTCCGCGATAAAAACGTGCTGCTGGTGGATGACTCTATCGTGCGCGGTACGACCTCTGAACAGATTATCGAGATGGCGCGCGAGGCGGGTGCTAAACGGGTTTATCTCGCGTCGGCTGCACCGGAGATCCGCTTTCCAAACGTCTATGGCATCGACATGCCAAGCGCTACCGAGCTGATTGCCCATGGCCGTGAGGTGGAGGAGATCCGCAAGCTGATTAAGGCGGATGCGCTGATCTTCCAGGATCTGAACGATCTGATCGAAGCGGTACGCGAAGAGAATCCGGACATTGAGCAGTTTGAGTGCTCCGTCTTCAACGGCGTTTACGTCACTAAGGATGTGGATCAGCAATACCTCGAGTATCTGCAGTCGCTGCGTAACGACGACGCCAAAGCGCTGCAGCGTCAGAACGAAGTGGAAGGGCTGGAGATCCATAACGAAGGCTGATTGAGCTTTTATCCGGCACTCCCGCGGGGCAGGCGAAAGTCTGCCCCGTCTGTTTTGCGCTTTTTCACCGGGCGCCAGCGCATTTTTGCCTGTGGCAGGCTATCATTGCCGATTCTGAACAGAGTAAGGCAGAGTTATGAAACGTCTCATCGTGGGTATTTCCGGCGCCAGTGGCGCAATCTACGGCGTGCGGCTGCTGCAGGTGCTGCAATCGGTGCCGGAAGTGGAAACCCATCTGGTGATGAGCCCGGCAGCGCGCCAGACGCTGGCGCTGGAAACGGACTACAGCGTGCGGGATGTGCAGGCGCTTGCCAGCGTGGTGCATGACGTGCGGGATATCGGGGCAAGCATCTCTTCCGGCTCATTTAAAACGCTGGGTATGGTGATCCTGCCGTGCTCAATGAAAACGCTCTCCGGCATTGTACACAGCTACAGCGACAGCCTGCTGACGCGCGCCGCTGACGTCGTGCTGAAAGAGCAGCGCCGCCTGGTGCTCTGCGTACGCGAAACTCCGCTGCACGTCGGTCATCTGCGTATGATGACCACGGCGGCTGAACTGGGCGCGATGATCATGCCGCCGGTGCCGGCGTTCTATCACCGGCCGCAGCGTATTGAGGATTTGGTCGACCAGACGGTTAATCGCGTAGTGGATCAGTTTGATATCACGCTACCGGAAGATCTGTTCATGCGCTGGAATGGCGCATAAACGTTGCGCGCTGCACAATGGATGTGCAAATTCGCGGTGTCGATCACTCTTCGTGCATAATCTGCACTAAAAGTTAGCAAACTCGCTTTTTCTTCTGCATCCCGCTGTTATATTCCCTTCATAACGAACTCTCTGCGTCCCGTTACGACGCTCTCGTTAGCGCGCCTGCGTGCTGCATTGCCAGCTCTGAGACCTGGCATGAAAACTGCAATCCATTCAGCGCAAAACACACATCACACCACATAACAATAAGCACGTCACTTGAGGGTAAACTATGAAAAAGCGAGTTCTGGCTCTCTCCCTGCTGCTGGCAATGACCGGCACCGCCAGCGTTTTTGCCGCAGTACCGCAGTCGCTGCGTATCGGGACCGATCCAACTTACCCGCCGTTTGAGTCAAAAAATGCCCAGGGCCAGCTGGTGGGGTTTGATATCGACCTTGCCAATGAGATTTGCAAACGCATTCAGGCCAAATGTACCTATGTGGAAAGTGATTTCGATGCGCTTATTCCGTCGCTGAAAGCGAAAAAAATTGATGCCATTATTTCGTCGCTCTCTATCACCGAAAAGCGTCAGGAGGAGATTGGCTTCTCGGAAAAACTCTATGCGGCTAACGCCCGTCTGGTGGCGGCAAAAGGCTCTCCGCTGCAGCCAACGATTGAATCGCTGAAGGGCAAAAATATCGGTCTGCTGCAGGGTACCACGCAGGAAACCTATGCGAATCAATACTGGCGGCCGAAGGGCGTTACCGTGACGCCTTATGCAAATCAGGATCTGGTCTATCAGGACCTGAACGCCGGACGCATTGATGCCGCTTTCCAGGATGAAGTGCAGGCGAGCGAAGGCTTTCTGAAGCAGCCGGTAGGCAAAAACTATGCGTTTGCTGGCCCGGCGGTGAAAGATGACAAAATCTTTGGTGTAGGCACCGGCATGGGCCTGCGCAAAGATGACAGCGATCTTAAAGCCGCCATCGATAAGGCGTTTAATGAGATGCGCAAAGATGGCACCTACGACAAGATTGCGAAAAAATATTTCGATTTCAACGTCTACGGTGACTGATCGACCTGTTTCCTGATACTGCGGGTTGAGTGACAGGAACCGGGGCCATAACTATTCACTCCGGGCGCTTACTTATGTAAACTCCCGGGGTTCATACGCTTGCCGCTATCCTTCCGTGATTCATATCCCTGGTCAGGACTGTCCGCTATTTCCCGGGCAGCGTGTGTTATTTTCCCCTCACGACAGGATCGAAATCATGTTGTACGGCTATTCTGAAGTCATTCTCAAAGGCACGCTGGTGACGCTGGAGCTGGCGCTGAGCGCCGTGCTGCTGGCGGTTATCCTCGGCCTGCTCGGGGCGGGTGCCAAACTGTCGCGCAGCCGGCCGCTGGCCATCATCGCGGAAGGGTACACCACCCTGATCCGCGGCGTGCCCGATCTGGTGCTGATGCTGCTGATCTTTTACGGGCTGCAGATTGCGCTCAACGCGGTAACTGACGCGCTGGGCCTGGCGCAGTTTGATATCGACCCGATGGTGGCCGGTATCATTACCCTCGGGTTTATCTACGGCGCCTATTTTACTGAAACCTTTCGCGGCGCGTTTCTGGCGGTGCCGAAGGGACAGATTGAAGCCGCTACCGCCTTTGGTTTTACCGGCTCGCAGACGTTCCGGCGCATTCTGTTTCCGGCCATGATGCGTTTTGCGCTACCCGGTATCGGAAACAACTGGCAGGTGATCCTCAAGGCTACCGCACTGGTGTCGCTGCTGGGGCTGGAGGATGTGGTCAAAGCGACGCAGCTGGCGGGCAAGAGCACCTGGCAGCCGTTCTACTTTGCCATTGTGGCAGGGGTGATCTATCTGGTGTTTACCACGCTTTCTAATGGCGTGCTGTGGTGGCTTGAGCGCCGCTACTCGGTCGGGGTAAAAAGGGCAGAATTATGATTGAGATTATTCAGGAGTACTGGAAGCAACTGCTCTGGACCGATGGCTATCGCTTTACCGGCGTGGCGATCACGCTGTGGCTGCTTATTCTTTCTGTCGTGCTCGGCGGCTGTCTGGCTGTGATCCTGGCCATCGCCCGCGTATCACCCAACCGGTTTATCTCAACCCCGGTCTGGCTGTTTACCTATGTGTTCCGCGGCACGCCGCTCTACGTCCAGCTGCTGGTGTTCTACTCCGGCATGTATACGCTGGAAGTGGTGAAAGGATCTGAGCTGCTGAACGCCTTTTTTCGCAGCGGTCTGAACTGTACGCTGCTGGCATTTACGCTGAATACCTGCGCCTACACCACTGAAATCTTTGCGGGCGCCATCCGCGCCGTGCCACATGGCGAAATTGAAGCGGCGCGCGCCTACGGTTTTTCAACCGTAAAGCTTTACCGCTGCATCATTTTGCCCTCCGCGCTGCGTACCGCGCTGCCCGCATACAGCAATGAAGTGATCCTGATGCTGCACTCCACCGCGCTGGCGTTTACTGCGACCGTGCCGGATCTGCTGAAAATCGCGCGTGATATTAACTCGGCCACCTATCAGCCGTTTACCGCGTTTGGGCTCGCTGCCGTGCTCTATCTGATTATCTCTTATGTGCTGATTAGCCTGTTCCGCCTTGCGGAGCGCCGCTTTCTGGCACATGTGAAACCCTCTTCGTCGCACTGAGTATCACTATGGCTGAAAATAAATTACAGGTTGCCGAACTGCACAAACGTTACGGTGAACATGAAGTTCTGAAAGGCGTCTCACTGCGCGCCAATGCCGGCGATGTGATTAGCATCATTGGCTCTTCCGGCTCCGGGAAAAGTACGTTTTTACGCTGCATTAACTTCCTCGAAAAGCCGAGCGAAGGGGCTATCGCCGTTAATAACGAACAGATTGCGCTGGTGCGCGATACCGACGGCCAGCTGAAAGTGGCGAACAAGGAGCAGCTGCGCTCGCTGCGCACGCGCCTCACCATGGTGTTTCAGCACTTCAACCTCTGGAGTCATATGACGGTGCTGGATAACGTGACGGAAGCACCCATTCAGGTGCTCGGTCTGAGCAAGGCGGAAGCGCGCGAACGGGCGATCAAATATCTGGATAAAGTCGGGATTGATGCGCGCGCGCGGGCAAAATATCCGGTACATCTCTCTGGCGGCCAGCAGCAGCGCGTCTCCATTGCCCGTGCGCTGGCAATGGAACCGGAAGTGCTGCTGTTTGATGAACCGACCTCAGCGCTCGATCCCGAGCTGGTAGGCGAAGTCCTGCGTATTATGCAGAAGCTGGCGGAAGAGGGAAAAACCATGGTCGTGGTCACGCACGAGATGGAATTTGCCCGCCACGTCTCAAACCATGTGATTTTCCTGCATCAGGGAAAAATTGAGGAAGAGGGGACGCCCGATGAGCTGTTTGGCAATCCAAAGAGTCCGCGCCTGCAGCAGTTCCTGAAAGGCTCGTTAAAATAGGCTGCTGAGCCGTAGCGGCGCAATTCATGGCGCGCTTGTTTGCCATTTTGCGATTAACCCGGCGCGATAAATCGCGCCGCTGCGTATTGCAGAAGCGTTTTAATCACTCGCCAAGCAACTTCAGCGCCGTGTCTTCGTCGGTCACTAGCCCGGAGATCCACCCACCCAATAGCGCGGCGCGAATGGCCGGATATTTCCGTGCGCTGCCGGCAAAGCCGATAATCTTCCGCTGCGTCTGGCTCTCCAGCAGCACGCTGGTGAGCAGCGCATCGGTTTCGCCCCACACCCGCTCGCCCTGCTGATTAAAGAAATGGCCAAGCATCTCACCCACCACGCCACGCGTGTTAAGCTCTCTGACCTGCACATCGGTAATAAAGCCTTCGGCATTTAGCGGACAGCCCGGCTGCACTTCACCAATGCCAACAAACGCAACGTCTGCCTGCAGGGCGCGCTGCGTCACGCGCTGATAGACCTGATGCTGCACCCACATGGTTTTGTCTTCTGGCGTGTCGGCATAGAGCGGCGCGGGGATAAAAAAATATTTGCCCTGCATTTTCTCAGCCATCTTTAGCGGCACGTCGTAACGCGTACCGGAATCGTCGCGCGCAATCGCACCAATCATCGACACGCACTGATGCTGTGGTCGTTCAATCCACGGCAGCGCGTCGATCATCGAACGCAGCGTTTTGCCGGATCCAATGCCGAACACCTGCGGCTGCTCCTCGCTGATAAACTGGCTCATCACTGAGGCCCCTTCAACGGCCAGCATCTGCTGAATAGCGTCATCCTCCAGACGGGCAGAAGGCACCACCCGACACAGCTCAAGACCAAATTTCGTCTGCACCTCGTGCGCCAGTTGCAGACAGTGGGTAACCGGATGATCGATTTTGACGCTGACCATGCCCATTTCCCGTGCGCTGGACACCAGCCGCTGCGCCACCTGACGCGATAAGCCGAGCGCGCGCGCAATCTCCTGCTGTGTTACGCCAGCGACGTAATACATCCATGCCGCTCGCGCCGCCAGCTCCTGTTTTTTCTCTTCTCTGCTCATCACGCGCTTCCGTCGAAAACTGAAGCGTCAGTTTATCGCGGAATCAGACGCAAGCGCTAATCGGGCAAAAGCCCTAAATGAGAGCAAATGTATTAATTGTGATGCATCTCGCAGAACCAAATGTTAGCCGCCGACTATGCTACGTCGCATCGGGCAAATGCCCTTCGCAGTGGCAAAAGTTTACTTTGAGGCGATTATGACAACGAATTTGGTATGGATGCACATCGGTGCAGGCTCCTTCCACCGTGCCCATCAGGCGTGGTATCTGCACAAGCTACGTGAGCAGGGTGATGAGAGCTGGAGCATTGCGCTGGGCAACATCCGCAATGATGCAGCAGCACTGCTTAATCAGCTGCAGGCGCAGAACGGTGAATATGTGCTGGAGACTGTCACGCCAGAGGGCGAACGCGCGTATGAAACCATCACCTCGCTGCGCAAAATCCTGCCGTGGGACAGTGACATCAGTGCGCTGGTCGCCCAGGGCGCAGAGGCGCACACCCGCGTGATCAGCTTCACCGTGACCGAAGCCGGTTACTACCTGACGCCAGAGCATGAGCTAGACCTGGCGCAGCCGGACGTACAGGCCGATATTCACGGTGAAATCCGCACGCTGTACGGCGCGCTAACGCGGATTCTGCAGCAGCGTATGGCCAGCGGCGGCGCAGCGGTTACGCTGCTGAGCTGCGATAACCTGCGCCACAACGGAGAGCGTTTCCGCCACGGCTTTCTCTCGTTCCTGGCGGCGAAAGGCGATATGGCGCTGGCGGCCTGGGTGCGTGATAACACCACGTCGCCTGACACCATGGTAGACCGCATCACACCGCGCCCGACATCCGATGTGGCGGAACGCGCCAGGGCCGCTACCGGTAAGGAGGATGGCGCGGCCGTGATGGCTGAATCCTTCATTCAATGGGTAATCGAAGACAATTTCATCGCCGGTCGCCCGGCGCTGGAGAGAGTGGGCGTTGAGCTGGTGGACACGGTGTTACCGTGGGAAGAGGCGAAAATACGCATTCTCAACGCCACGCACGCGGCGATTGCCTGGGCGGGCACGCTTACCGGACTGAACTACATTGACGACAGCACGCGCCAGCCGGCGATTTATCAGCTGGCGCACGACTACATCACTCAGGATGTTATTCCGTCGCTCACGCCGAGCCCGCTCGATCTCGCCGATTACCGCGATGTGGTACTGGCGCGCTTTAGTAATCCGTACATTAAAGACACCAACCAGCGCGTCGGCGCGGATGGCCTGTCAAAAATCCCTGGCATGGTAACGCCGACGCTGCGTGAGACCTGGCAGCGCGGCGTGGAGCCCGCCGCCACGGCGGTATTGCCGGCGCTGTTCTTCCTGTTTCTGCAGCGCTGGGCCGCTGACGATCTGCCTTATACCTATCAGGATGGCGCGTTGCAGGCAGAGGCATTGCATCAGCAATTTGCGGCCGCCGATGCGCTGGACGTGTTTATCCGCGACAAAGCGCTGTTTGCTGAACTGGCGGATGATGCGGCATTTCACACGCTAATGCACCGTACGGTGGCGGATCTGCAGCGCTGGCTGAAACAGCCTGAACAGATGCTGGCAGCGGTATAAGGAGCGTGTGATGTATCTCGGCATTGATATTGGCACCTCCGAACTCAAAGCGCTGATCGTCAACGCGCAGGGCGACATTGTGGCTTCCAGCCATGCCACGCTTAGCGTGCAGCGTCCACATTCGCACTGGGCTGAGCAGGATCCGGAAAGCTGGTGGCAGGCGTGCGAACAGGTGCTGGCCGCACTGCGACAACAGGTGCCGGATGCCTGGCACGCCATCCGCGCCATTGGTCTCTCCGGCCAGATGCACGGCGCAGTGCTGCTGGATGCCGACGGCCAGGTATTGCGCCCGTGCATACTGTGGAACGACACGCGCAGCGCCGCCGAGTGCGAGACGCTGCGCACCCGACATCCGCAGATGATGCACATCAGCGGCAACATGATCATGCCGGGCTTTACCGCCCCCAAACTGCACTGGGTGGCTGAGCATGAACCCGCGATCTTCCGGCGCATCGCGAAAGTGCTGCTGCCGAAAGATTATCTGCGCTGGCGGCTCACCGGAGCATTCGTCAGCGAGCCGTCCGATGCGGCGGGCACGCTGTGGCTGGATGTGGCACAGCGCGACTGGTCAGATGAACTGCTGGCGATAAGCGGACTGACGCGCGCGCAACTGCCCACGCTGGTGGAGGGAAGTGCAGTCAGCGGCACGCTGCATGAAGATGTTGCCCGCGCCTGGGGCTTGCCCGCCACGGTGAGCGTGGCAGGCGGCGGCGGTGATAACGCGGCCTCTGCGGTAGGCGTTGGCGCGGTTAATCCCGGCGATGCGTTTATCTCACTCGGCACATCCGGCGTGATCTTCGTGGTTAACGACCGTCTGCAGGCCGATCCACAATCTGGCGTGCACGCTTTTTGCCACGCGCTGCCGGGGCGCTGGCATCAGATGAGCGTGATGCTAAGTGCTGCCAGCTGTCTGCGCTGGCTGTGCCAGCTGTTATCGGTGAGCGAGAACCAGCTAATGGCAGAGATGGCAGAACTGAGCGCGGAGCAGTGCCGCCGCGCACCGCTGTTTTTGCCCTATCTCTCGGGTGAACGCACACCGCACAACGATCCTGATGCCTCAGGCGCCTTCTTCAATCTGCGCCACGAAACGCCGCGTGCGCTGCTGGGCTATGCGGTGATTGAAGGCGTAGCGTTTGGCCTGGCGGACGGACTGGCGGTGCTGGGCGATGCGCAGCGACAAATTACCCAGTGCAGCCTGACCGGCGGCGGCGCGCGCAGCACGCTGTGGGCACAGCTGATTGCGGATGTGCTGCAGCTGCCGATCGTCACTCATCCAGCCAGCGCCTCGGGCGCTCTTGGGGCCGCGCGTCTGGCCTGGCTCAGTGCCGGCGGCAACGAGCAGCAGGTATGCCTGAAACCGCCGGTTCAGGCGCGTTACCAGCCCGATGCGGCGCGCGGTGCGGTGCTGCAGCAGCGCCTGCGCCTGTTCCGCGAACTCTACGCTCAACAACAGCAGGCACGCGCGCTGCTGCCTGCCTGACGGCTTACTGAACAGAGGAAGATGGTGATGCAAGCGAACGATTACTGGTTTGGCTTACCGAAAAAAATGTTCTGGGGCTTCCTCGCGATTGCCATCTTTATGGCGGGCGACGGCTTCGAAATGGCGTTTCTCTCCCGCCATATTACTGACATGGGCTTCACGCCGGGCCAGTCGGCGCTGGTGTTTACCTTTTACGGACTGGCGGCGGCGCTGGCGGCCTGGGCTTCCGGCGTGGTTGCGGAGTTGATTACCCCGCAACGTGCAATGCTGATTGGCTTTGTGCTGTGGATAGTGATGCACACGCTGTTTATGTCGCTCGGTCTTGGCCTGCGCAATTATCCGCTGATGGTGCTGTTTTACGGCATTCGCGGGCTGGCTTATCCGCTGTTCATCTACTCCTTCATGATGATGCTGGTGCAGGTATTGCCGCGCGAGAAACTGGCTGCCGCCACCGGATGGTTCTGGGCGATGTATTCGGTCGGCATTGGCGTGGTTGGCAGCTATCTGCCCAGCCTGACTATCCCGATGCTGGGTGAAACCGGCACGCTGTGGCTGGCGATTGGCTGGCGATTGGCTGGGTAGCGGCGGGCGGCGTACTGGCCTTTTTCAGCCTGCGCAATGTGCCGGTGGACCGTTCGCGCGTGAATCTGCCGCTGCGTGACAAAATGACCGAAATGTCACGCGCAGTGACCATTCTGTTCACCAACCAGCACGTGTTTTACGCCTGTCTGATTCGCATCATCAATACGCTATCGTTGTTTGGTTTTGCGATTATCATGCCGCTGCTGTTTGTTGATCGTCTCGGCTTTACCATCTCTGAATGGTTGCAGATTTGGGCAGTGTTCTTTTTTGTCACCATTTTCACCAACATCTTCTGGGGCATCATCGGCGAGAAAATTGGCTGGATCCGCCAGGTGCGCTGGTATGGCTGCCTCGGTATGGCGATCTCCAGCCTGGCGTTTTACTACCTGCCGCTGTATGCCGGCCACAATTTCTGGATCGCGCTGATTCCGGCGGTGATGCTGGGGATTTTTGTCGCGGCATTTGTGCCAATGACCGCCGTGTTCCCGACGCTTGAACCGCATCATAAAGGCGCAGCCGTTTCGATTTACAATCTGTCGGCAGGCCTCAGCAACTTTGTGGCACCGGCGATTGCTTCAGTTATGTTGCCGTTCTTCGATATCGTCGGCGTGGTATGGGCGTATACCGGGCTGTATGTGTTTGCCGGCGTGCTGACGTTTATTATTCGCGTGCCGCAACCAGGACACACCCGGGAAGCATCCGCAGTGAAATCGCGTATCGCGCAGCAGCGCAGTTGAGCCTGTACGAAAAAGTGCACTATTTGAATATCCGCAGGTTATTGCCTCAGCTAAGCGGCACGTTAAATCTGCAGGCTTCGCTTGAACTCAGCGTACTGGCTGTCAGGCTTAGCCGTGTCAACCGCGAAATAACCCGGAGGAAAGATGTCGCGCTTTGCAGAGTAAGTGGTGGTGATCACCGGAGCCGGCATGGGTGCCGCAGCGGCAATATGGGCGCGTCGATATGCTGGTTAACAACGCCGTTTGCCCTGGCTTTGCTCTCACCGATCTTACCGAAGAGATAAAAAGAGATGAGGCGCTGCATTAACGCTTCTACGATCGCATTCTGCAGCGCCGCGCCGGTGAGCCGTAAGATACCGCTAGCGCAACTGCTTTTATCGCCAGCGATGACGCGCCTTATATCACCGGCGTTAACCTGCCGGTCGACGGAGGTCTGACGGCGTCGAATAGCCAGCCGAAGCAGGCCTGAGCCACTTCGATGGTTATGGACGGGGCGGTGATCCCGCCACATCCTGCAGCGCCTGCTGTAAATCGTACCAGCGAAAGGTAAAGCCGGACGCCTCCAGCCGTTTGGGCAGCACATGCTGACCGCCCAGCACCAGCACTGCTGATTCACCCATCATCAGTTTGATGGCGGCCGCCGGCGTGCGCATAAAAGCGGGCCGGTGCATGACCTGTCCCAGCGTCGCGGCAAACTGTTCGTTACGCACCGGATAGGGGGCAACCATGTTGAACGGACCGCGCAGCGACGGGTGATCCATCAGCCAGATGATGGCATCGATCATGTCATCAATATGGATCCACGGCAGATACTGTTTGCCGCTGCCAATCGGCCCGCCCACGCCAAGACGAAAAGGCAGTTTCATCTTTTCCAGCGCACCGCCCTCACGCGCCAGCACAACGCCGGTACGCAGCAGGCAGACCCGGGTTTGCTCGCTCTCGGCCTTGAGCGCCAGCTGTTCCCAGCGCGCGCACAGCGTATGGGTAAATTCATCCTGACCGGGATCCTCTTCGGTCACAATGACCTCGCCGCTGTCGCCATAGAAGCCAGTGGCTGAACCGGAGATCAGAAACGCGGGAGGAGTACTGCTGGCGTGGATCAGTGAAACCAGCTGTTCAGTGATTTGCCAGCGGCTTTCGCACAGCTGCTGCTTCTGGCTGGCGCTCCAGCGCTTATCAGCGATAGGTTCGCCAGCCAGATTTATAATGCCCTCTATGCCATTAAGGTCGGACTGCTGATCGAGTCCGGACCAGAGCCTGACGCGCTCATCGAGTTTTTCCCGCGCGGCTGCCACGTCACGCGTCACTACATTCACCTGATGCCCGAGCTGCAGCAGTCGCGGGATCAGGTGGCGGCCAATCAACCCGGTGCCGCCGGTAATCAGTAATTGCATCGTGAGCCTCCCTGTAAATTATTATCTGCTCAGCATTGAGCATAGAAGAGAAGCGGAGAGTGAGTGTGACAGCGCCTGCAGCGTGAAGGAAAAAGCGGCCCTGAGGCTGCCGGAGAGGCAAAGATCCGACCAGCAGATTATTGCCTTAGGTGAAAAAAGCCGGTAAAGATGTGGCACCCCGGCTGCTTATGCTGAGGCTGGCGGGATCGGGCAAAGCACGCTAAGCGCTTGCGACAGTGATAAGAGCGCTTTACCTTACGCGCATTCTGATAAAGCAATAAAAAAACCGACGCGTGCCGCGCACGCTGAAACGTCAAAAGGGTTACGGATGGTGGATCAAACGGCAGATGACGCTATTGAGTGGGTGGATATCGTCAGCGAAGAGAACGAAGTGATTGCGCAGGCCAGCCGGGCACAGATGCGGGCACAGTGTCTGCGCCATCGCGCCACCTATATCGTGGTTCATGATGGTATGGGCAAGATCCTGGTACAGCGTCGCACAGAAACCAAAGATTTCATGCCCGGTATGCTGGATGCCACCGCCGGTGGCGTGGTGCAGAGCGGTGAAGAGATGCTCGAATCTGCACGGCGCGAAGCGGAAGAGGAGCTGGGGATCGCGGCAGTACCCTTCGCTGAACACGGCAAATTCTACTTTGAAGATCAGCACTGCCGCGTCTGGGGCGGGCTGTTCAGCTGTGTTTCTCACGGTCCGTTTGCGATGCAGGAGAGTGAAGTTGATGAGATTTTCTGGATGACGCCAGAAGAGATCACGGCGCGCTGCGATGAGTTTACCGATGATTCACTGAAAGCGCTCTCGCTGTGGCTGAGCCGCAATAGCGATGCAGCACGCAGCAAGCAGAACAGCGAAAGCTGACCGCTGCATCTGCACGACGCGAAAAAAAAAGCATGCGCCTGGCGCATGCTTTTTTTATACCTGAGCAGGGGGAGGGGGGCTTACCCTTCCGCCTGCTGCGACTGAATGGCCGTCAGGGCGATGGTGTAGACGATATCATCGACCAGCGCGCCGCGTGACAGGTCATTGACCGGTTTACGCATGCCCTGCAGCATCGGGCCGATAGAGATCAGATCGGCAGAGCGCTGCACCGCTTTGTACGTAGTGTTACCGGTATTGAGATCCGGGAAGATAAAGACCGTGGCGCGTCCGGCAACCGCCGAATTGGGCGCTTTGGACCTGGCAACATCTTCCATAATGGCCGCGTCATATTGCAGCGGACCATCAATAACCAGATCGGGGCGTTTCTCCTGCGCAATGCGGGTGGCTTCGCGCACTTTCTCAACGTCGCTGCCCGCACCGGAGTTACCGGTTGAGTAAGAGATCATCGCTACGCGCGGATCGATACCAAAGGCGCTGGCGGAATCTGCAGACTGAATCGCGATTTCAGCCAGCTGCTCCGGGTTAGGATCGGGGTTGATGGCGCAGTCGCCGTAAACCAGTACCTGTTCTGGCAGCAGCATAAAGAACACGGATGAAACCAGCGAGCTGCCGGGCGCAGTTTTGATCAGCTGCAGCGGCGGACGAATGGTATTGGCAGTGGTGTGCACCGCGCCAGAGACCAGGCCATCCACTTCTCCGCTCTCCAGCATCATGGTACCCAGCACCACATTGTCTTCCAGCTGCTCCTCCGCCACGACTTCCGTCATGCCTTTGCTTTTGCGCAGCTCAACCAGGCGCGGCACATAGTTTCCGCGCACAACTTTCGGATCGACAATCTCAATGCCGGTGCCCAGCTCCACGCCCTGAGCCGCCGCCACGCGCTGGATCTCATCCGGATCCCCCAGCAGGACGCAGGTGGCAATGCCGCGTTCGGCGCAGATTGCCGCCGCTTTAACCGTGCGCGGTTCGTCGCCTTCCGGCAGGACAATGCGTTTGCCCGCTTTACGTGCAAGTTCGGTCAATTGATAGCGGAAAGCAGGAGGCGACAGGCGACGACTGCGTTCGGAAGTGGCGGTCAGCGACTCAACCCAGTCGGCGTTGATAAAGCCGGCAACATACTCCTGCACTTTTTCAATACGCTGCGTATCGTCAGCCGGTACTTCCAGGTTGAAGCTCTGCAGGCTCAGCGACGTCTGCCAGGTGTTGGTTTTCACCATAAACACCGGCAGGCCGGTCTGGAAAGCGCGCTCGCACAGACGGGCAATAGGCGCTTCGATCTGATAGCCGCCGGTCAGCAGAATGGCACCAATTTCAATACCGTTCATCGCTGCCAGACAGGCAGCAACCAGTACGTCAGGGCGATCGGCCGAGGTCACCAGCAGCGAGCCGGGACGGAAATGCTCCAGCATGTGCGGGATGCTGCGTGCGCAGAAGGTCACAGATTTAACGCGGCGCGTCTCGATTTCACCTTCGTTGATGATTTCCGCGTTGAGGTGGCGGCACATATCGATAGCGCGCGTGGCGATCAGGTCAAAGCTCCATGGCACACAGCCCAGCACCGGCAGCGGGCTGTTGGCAAACAGCTGTTTCGGATCGATGTTGGCTACGCTGGCTTTAGAGGAGTCATCGAAGATCTCTGAGAGATCGGGGCGGGTACGCCCCTGCTCATCCACCGGCGCATTCAGCTTGTTGATGATAACGCCCGTGATGTTTTTGTTTTTACTGCCGCCAAAGCTGCTCTGGCTTAGCTCAATACGCTCTTTCAACTGAGCAGGGGAGTCATTGCCCAGCGCCATCACAAAAACAATCTCGGCATTGAGCGTCTTGGCGATCTCGTAGTTGAGCGCAGAGGCGAACTGATGCTTGCGTGTCGGTACCAGACCCTCGACCAGCACCACCTCTGCTTCTCTGGCCGTGGCGTGGTAGTTGGCAATGATCTCCTCCATCAGCACATCCTGCTGGTTTGAACCCAGCAGTGACTCAACGCGCGACATCTGCAGCGGTTCAGCAGCAGGAATGGCGGAGTTTTTACGGATAATGGTGGTTGTCTGGTCCGGTCGGTCGCCCCCGGCGCGCGGCTGTGCAATCGGCTTGAAAACACTCAGGCGCACGCCTTTGCGTTCCATTGCGCGGATCACGCCAAGGCTGACGCTGGTCAGGCCGACGCTGGTGCCGGTAGGGATAAGCATAATTGTACGTGACACGTTAAAAACCTCGCGGTGTTACAGGGTGTCAAAATCGCTCCGTCAGCCTGAGCTGACGGAGAAGAAAGGGATCAGGCCGTCAGACGCGCGGCATCCTGCGCAATCACCAGCTCTTCATTGGTCGGGATGACGAGTGCAGGGCGGGTACCCTCTTTATTGATAAAACCGGATTTGCCAAAGCGGGCAGCCAGATTGCGCTCGTGATCAAGGTCAAAGCCCAGCAGACCCAGTTTGCCCAGGGCCAGCTCACGCACCAGAGCCGCATTTTCGCCAATACCGCCGGTAAAGATGACTGCATCCAGGCGACCATCCATCAGCGCCGTATAGCTGCCGATATATTTGGCCAGCCGGTGGCAGAAGACATCCATCGCACGTTTTGCATCTTCTTTGGTTGCATAGTTATCTTCAACATAGCGGCAGTCGCTGGTTACTTCCGTCAGGCCCAGCAGCCCTGACTCTTTGGTCAGCAGCTTGTTGATCGCATCAACGCTCATACCCAGAGCGTCATGCAGGAAGAAAACAATGGCCGGATCGATGTCGCCGCTGCGGGTGCCCATGACTAACCCTTCCAGCGGCGTCAGGCCCATTGAGGTATCAACACACTGACCGTTGCGAATAGCCGAAACAGAGCCGCCATTGCCAAGATGGCAGGTAATGATATTCAGCTCGCTGACTGGCTTGTTCAGCATTTTTGCCGCTTCCTGCGTCACATAATAGTGGCTGGTGCCGTGAGCGCCGTAGCGGCGTACGCCATGCTCGCGATAGAGATGATAAGGCAGGGCGTAGAGATACGATTCTTCAGGCATTGTCTGATGGAAAGCCGTATCAAAAACCGCCACATTCTTATCAGAGAGATGCGGGAAATTTTTCATCGCCTCATCAATGCCGATTAAATGCGCCGGATTGTGCAGCGGTGCAAAAGAAGAGGCATCTTTAATGCCCTGAATGACCGCCTCATCAATGATGACGGACTGGGTCAGTCGCTCACCGCCATGTACGATACGGTGGCCGATTGCAGCGATTTGTGCCGAAAGCTCTGGTTTTTGTGCCAGAATAGATTTAACGATGAAGTTCAGCGCTTCGCTGTGGGCTGCGCCTGCACCCAATGGTGCTTCCTGCTTGCTGCCTTCCAGCTTCCATTTAATCCGCGCTTCCGGCAGGTGGAAACATTCAGCCAGTCCCGACAGGTACTCATCGCCGGTAGCTGGATTGAGGATAGCAAATTTAAGAGAAGAACTGCCGCAGTTCAGAACCAGTACTAACTTCGTCGACATGGAAGTACCTATTTGTTAAATAGTGGCTAAAAATAACGCAATCAGACTAACAGCGTAGCCCATGAGAGCGGGGCGATTTATGATTAACATCATGCGCCAGCTAAAAAGAAAACGACACGCAAAAAAATTCGGTAATTTTACGCAAATTTTTGAAAGCGCTGTAGCAATACCTGGCTCTGGCTGTGCTTTAATCAGGCGGCAGCTTCCGGTAATGTTACTGAAAACGGCGTCAGAATACCCACTGTCACCTGCAAAAACAAAATGTTTTGAAGGATGTCACGTAAAGTTGTGTAGTTACAAATTTAATTTAAATAATGCAGTATTAGTTGAGGTGCATAATGGCGAATGACGCAGGTAATCCGGGCTGGTTTGGCTTATTCCAGCGCGGACAACACTACATGAAAACCTGGCCTGCGGATAAACGTCTGGCGCCAGTTTTTCCGGAAAACCGGGTCGTTACGGCGACCCGCTTTGCCATCCGTTTTATGCCGCCGCTGGCCGTATTTACCCTGACGTGGCAGATAGCGCTGGGCGGGCAGCTGGGGCCAGCCATCGCCACCGCGCTGTTTGCCTGCAGCCTGCCGATGCAGGGATTGTGGTGGCTGGGTAAACGAGCCGGTACGCCGCTGCCGCCTGCGCTGCTGCAGTGGTTCAACGAAGTCCGCAGCAAACTGGAAGAGGCGGGGCAGGCGATTGCACCGGTAGAGGGAAAGCCCACCTATCAGGCGCTGGCTGATGTACTTAAACGGGCGTTCAGACAGCTGGATCGCACCTTTCTGGACGATCTTTAATTCTGCACAATCGGATAAGGAGCAGCAGGTGAATTTTAAAGGATTTCTGTTTGACCTGGATGGCACGCTGGTGGATTCACTGCCGGCAGTAAACCGCTGCTGGACGCAGTGGGGCGAGCGTCATGCGCTCAGCGCTGAGGTGGTACTCGATTATATTCACGGCAAACCCGCTATCGATTCACTGCGCCATTTCATGCGCGGCGAGAGTGAGGCCGCCATCCAGGCGGAATTTCACTGGCTGGAGCAGCAGGAAGCCCGGGATACGCAGGGCATACGGGAGATAGCCGGCGCGCGCGCGCTGCTGACGCAGCTTAATGAGCAGAACATCCCCTGGGCGATTGTCACCTCCGGTTCGGTGCCGGTAGCCCACGCCCGGCATCGCGCAGCTGAGCTCCCTTTGCCAGCGGTGTTTATTACGGCTAACGATATCCGGCGCGGCAAGCCCGATCCGGAACCCTATTTACTGGGTGCTGAGCGTCTGGGCCTGCATCCGTCTGAATGTGTGGTGGTAGAAGATGCGCCCGCAGGTATTGCGGCAGGCCTTGCGGCCGGCAGCGCAGTGATCGCCATCGATCCAGCGGCAGATACGCCTGGTCTGAACCAGGTTCTGTTTAATCTGCCCGATCTGAGCAGGCTGAAAATTACGCAGAACGACACCGGCGCCTTTTCGCTGAGCCTGCGCGCCTGAATGATACCCGCTCGCTCAGAGCGGGGTCTCCTGTGAAATCTCATCAAGCGACAGAGTAAAGCTCGGGACGAACACCTCCATAAAATAATCCATTTCAGGTGAACGCCGCTCGGTCAGGGTCTTCTCCAGCCGTGTTTTAGCCAGTGAAAATTCATGGTTGCCGGCAGAGAGCTCCTCAAGGCATTTCAGATAGGCGCAGAGAGCGTCAGCCTGTTTCACCACAGCCTGTTCGGCCGCGCTATAGTGGTGTTCATCAATCAGCGGCCGATACGCTTCCTGCAATTCGGGCGGCAGCATTTCAATCAGCTTTTGCTGGGCAATTTTCTCAATCTTTTTGTATTCATGCGCAATTTGCGCGTTGTAATACTTAACCGGCGTTGGCAGATCGCCGGTCAGCACTTCACTGGCATCATGATAGAGCGCCAGCATTGCAATACGATCGGGATTGAGTTCACCTGCAAATTTCAGATTTTTGATCACTGCCAGCGCATGCGCCACCATCGCGACCTGCAGGCTGTGTTCAGAGACATTTTCTGTACGTACATTGCGCATCAGCGGCCAGCGATTGATGAGTTTCAGGCGGGAGAGGTGAGCGAAAAAGTGGCTTTGAGTCATTACAGCATCCTGTCAGCACAGCGGGGAGGAAACCCCTCCCCGGAATGCATACAGTATATACCTGACTGCAGCCAGGTACATGACAGGTTAAGCGCCTGGCTGGCTGCAGCAGAAGGTGACTTACTGCCGGTAACCCTGCAGAAAACGTCCAAACTTGCCGATCGCCATCTCCAGATCGTCTACCCGCGGCAGAGTAACAATGCGCACGTGATCCGGATGTGGCCAGTTAAAGGCGGAGCCCTGTACCAGCAGCACTTTTTCCTGCAGCAGGAAGTCGAGCACCATCTTCTGATCGTCATAAATATTAAATTTTTTCGGATCGATACGCGGGAACATGTAAAGCGCGCCCTGCGGTTTAACGCAGCTTACGCCGGGAATATCGTTAATCAGCTCCCAGGCGCGCTGGCGCTGCTCGTAGAGCCGTCCGCCAGGGGCGATAAACTCGCTGATGCTCTGGTAGCCTCCCAGCGCGGTCTGAATCGCATGCTGAGCGGGCACGTTGGCACACAGGCGCATAGAGGCGAGCATTTCCAGGCCTTCAATATAGCCTTTGGCGTGCTTTTTCGGCCCGTTTAGCACCATCCAGCCCTGACGAAAACCGGCCACGCGATAGGTTTTAGACAAACCGTTAAAGGTCACCGTCAGAAGATCAGGTGCCAGCGCCGCAATGGAGTGATGCTGCGCATCGTCGTAGAGGATTTTGTCATAGATTTCATCAGCAAAGATAATCAGGTTATGCTGACGCGCTATTTCTACCACCTCCAGCAGCAGTTCTTTACTGTAAACCGCGCCGGTCGGGTTATTGGGGTTGATAATCACAATTCCACGCGTGCGCGGTGTGATTTTGCTACGGATATCATCCAGATCCGGAAACCAGCCGGCTGACTCATCGCATCGGTAATGGACAGCTTTGCCGCTGGAGAGTGAAACGGCTGCCGTCCACAGTGGGTAATCCGGTGCCGGCACCAGCATCTCATCGCCGCTATTGAGCAGCGCCTGCATCGCCTGCACGATCAGCTCTGATACCCCATTGCCGATATAGATATCTTCAACGGTAACGTCGCGCATATCACGCGCCTGATAGTGCTGCATAATGGCTTTACGAGCAGAGTAGAGCCCCTTGGAGTCGCAGTATCCCTGCGCGCCAGGCAGATTACGTATAACGTCGACCAGAATTTCATCAGGTGCTTCAAAACCAAACGGCGCTGGGTTGCCAATATTCAGCTTGAGAACCTTGTTGCCTTCTTCTTCAAGTCGCTTTGCTTCTTTTAGTACCGGTCCGCGAATGTCGTAACAGACATTTTCCAGCTTACCGGATTTATCAATTTGGAAATTCATCGTTGCCGCCTTTTCGGGCAGAGTCCTTTAACCCGCCACCCAGTTAAAACCTGCCCAATTTACTCCTCTCCCGATAACAAAAGAAGGGTGGCAGCGGCTTTTGGCGTGATTGAGACAGATTCCCGGTGTGGGTAGCGTAATTATGGTGATATGCCGGTTAAATTGGTTTTTATGACTGCCTGTGGTTAATTTACAAGACTATTATTTTGGTAAATAGCGATGCGATTTGCCTGTAACGGCTACGCCAGCTGCCCCTCTGTCATAAGAAAACCGGGTTATGCTTTCCATACTAATGATTAGCTGCGCAATGAAATAGTTAAGCGTATCTTGCTAAATGATGCTGTTTTATTCAGCTGGCGTTAACTCATGCATGGCGCAGCGGCAATATCTGCATTCTTATGCGCAGTCTCAGCATAGAAATTGCGCGAATAGCAACGGGTACGATCGCAATACTGGCGGGCAATGAGCGTTTTTCTGTAACTTTATCGCTCCAAATAAGTTTACAAACCAGATGGTCAAAATTTAACCCTGGCGTTGCCGGAGGGGCTAAACGGGCTTATTAAGCAAAAAATTTGATGTTTTGCACGAAAACATTTCCCTTTAAAGCGTAAAAATGATTAAGTATAATTTATTATTTGAAGCACTTTATGGCTTCGTTTCGACATAACAACGTGTTATCTCTTTTTTTGCTCTGCAACCTTTTATGCAGGCAACCAGGCAACTACACAGCTTCCAGCACCGGTACGACTCTTGTCTTTGGCCCTGAAGTTGTTCTGTCTCTAATGACGCCGCCTCTCTGCTGCCAGAGAACGTACGCTCGTCATTACCCGCCTGAACTCGGTTTTAAGACGATCTCCTCTGGAGATTGTCAGTAAGCACCATTGCCACTTATCTCTTTGATTTTGTGGCAATACACCAGGGTAGTAGTTCTAAAAATCTTATAAAGTGAAGAAAAAAATCATGACTAATGCAAATCGTCCGATACTGAATCTCGACCTCGATCTGCTGCGTACATTTGTTGCTGTTGCAGACCTGAATACGTTTGCAGCGGCGGCGGCGGCCGTGTGCAGAACCCAGTCAGCGGTAAGCCAGCAGATGCAACGTCTGGAGCAACTGGTAGGTAAAGAGCTGTTTGCCCGACATGGACGTAACAAACTTCTGACGGAGCACGGTATCCAGCTGCTTGGCTATGCCAGGAAAATCCTGCGTTTTAACGACGAAGCCTGCACCTCACTCATGTACAGCAATATTCAGGGCGTTCTGACTATCGGAGCCTCTGATGACACGTCAGATACCATTCTGCCTTTCCTGCTGAACCGGGTGACGTCAGTCTATCCAAAGCTCGCCATCGATGTACGTGTAAAACGTAACCCGTTTATGATGGAGATGCTGAACCAGGGAGAAGTCGATCTGGTTGTGACCACGTCCAGCCCGGGTAACTTCACGCATCAGGTACTGCGTACTTCACCAACGCTCTGGTACTGTGCCGCTGACTATATTTTCCAGCGCGGCGAAGCGATTCCTCTGGTACTGCTGGATGAACCAAGCCCGTATCGCGATATGGCGATAGACCATCTGAACGAAGCGGGTATTCCATGGCGTATCTCTTACGTGGCATCAACGCTGGCAGCAGTGCGCGCGGCCGTTAAAGCCGGTCTGGGCGTAACGGCACGTCCGGTTGAAATGATGAGTCCTGAGTTGCGCGTAATGGGCGCCGCCGAAGGTTTGCCAGTGTTACCGGATACGCAATACCTGCTGTGCCGTAACGCTGACAGCGATAATGAACTGGCGCTGGCCATTTTCAACGCCATGCAATCGACGAACGATCCTTACAATCTCAGTGCAAATCCGGATAGCTCACTGCTGCTGGATGATGAAGAGTAAGCCGTAGCGACACTGCAGTAATACGCGCGTTACGCGCTGTATAATTGCTATAAAAAAGCCTTAGTCGGCGTAACTGCTACTAAGGCTTTTTTTTTGCCTGTTATCCGGGGCCAGATACGCATTTTTATGGCCGATAATTATCAGGCTTTCCGAAAAACGAGCAGTTGTTTCAATTCCCGTCATTTTAGAAATTTTTTATCAAAAAATGCCTTCTTTGCACTAACCGATCCTGCCATATGCGCTGCTTTTTAGAGCTAAAAGCGCAGAAGTGTGTTCTGGATCAAAAAAATAACCCTGTCAGGGAGAGGGAAATCTGCGGAAGACCTGTCAAAATGTGAGTGTTAAACGCACGATCCATGCATGTAAAACCCCGCTACACTGAAATTAACCGCACAAACTGAAGCGATTTAGCTGGCGCTGATGAGGGTATATGTTAATAATATGATGCGGGTGTAAAATAATGTTTGGATACTTTTGTCAAAGTTGACAAAAGGTTATAGAAAGGAGTAAAAAACCCCATAAAATTGCTGCCTAATCAGGAAAGACAGCAACGTTTATAAGGTTTTTATCCTTCCCTTGAATCGATGTGGTGTGTTTGCTGCAACAGTGCAGGATGCCATCGCCACTTTTGATGAGTAAGCAAAGCGTATGTCAACAACCACCGAAGTCATCGCTCATCACTGGGCGTTTATTGTATTTATTGTGATCGCATTTGGCCTTTGTGCCTTTATGTTAACCGGCGGCTGGCTGCTTGGTGGACGTGCTAAAGCGCGTTACAAAAACACCCCGTTTGAGTCTGGTATTGAATCGGTTGGCGATACCCACATCCGCCTCTCTGCAAAATTCTATCTGGTTGCCATGTTTTTCGTTATTTTCGACGTGGAAGCCCTCTATTTATACGCCTGGTCGACCTCCATTCGCGAAAGCGGCTGGGTCGGCTTTGTCGAAGCCGCAATTTTCATTTTGGTGCTCCTGGCAGGCCTGGTTTATCTGGTTCGCATCGGCGCGCTGGATTGGGCTCCTGCGCGTCGTCGCGTAGTGGTCAAATCAAGCCCGGTCAGCCACAGTCACACCAACCCTCATAAGCAGTAAAAGCGAGGCAATAAGATGGACTACACGCTGACACGCGTAGACCCGAACGGCGGGGATGGCGATCGCTATCCTCTGCAGAAACAGGAGATTGTTACCGATCCTCTGGAACAGCACGTTCACCGTAGCGTTTATATGGGCAAGCTGGAACACGCTCTGCATGACATGGTGAACTGGGGTCGTAAGAACTCTCTCTGGCCCTATAACTTTGGCCTCTCCTGCTGCTACGTAGAAATGACCACGTCATTTACTGCGGTGCATGACGTGGCACGCTTTGGCGCTGAAGTTATGCGCGCCTCGCCGCGCCAGGCTGACTTTATGGTTATTGCCGGTACGCCTTTTACCAAAATGGCACCCGTTATTCAGCGTTTGTACGATCAGATGCTGGAACCTAAATGGGTGATCTCTATGGGTGCCTGCGCTAACTCAGGCGGGATGTATGACATCTATTCTGTCGTACAGGGTGTGGATAAATTTCTGCCGGTGGATGTTTACATTCCGGGCTGCCCGCCGCGTCCGGAAGCCTATATGCAGGCGCTGCTGCTGCTGCGTGAGTCGATCGGTAAAGAGCGCCGTCCACTCTCATGGGTAGTCGGTGACCAGGGTGTATATCGCGCCAACATGCAGTCTGAACGTGAAAGGAAACGTGGCGAGCGCATTGCCGTCACTAACCTGAGAACCCCGGACGAAGTGTAAGTATCCCGTACACGGATGGAGTAACGGCCACAGCAGAAAATGACAACGTAGTGTGTGCCGCCATCCTGACGCCTTCTTTTGAGTGCCTGATAACAGGCCGGAATGGTGAGTAACGTATGACAGATTTGACCACGCAAGATCTCGCTCAGCCAGCATGGCAAACCCGTGAGCACCTGGATGACCCGGTGATCGGCGAGCTGCGTAATCGTTTTGGGCCGGACGCCTTTACTGTTCAGGCAACCCGCACCGGCATTCCTGTAGTCTGGGTAAAGCGCGAACAGCTGCTGGAAATTGTAACGTTTCTGCGCAAGCTGCCTAAGCCCTATGTCATGCTGTATGACCTGCATGGCTTTGATGAGCGTTTACGTACCCACCGCGCAGGCCTGCCTGCTGCGGATTTTTCCGTTTTCTATCATCTGCTTTCTATTGAACGTAACCGCGACATTATGCTCAAGGTGGCGTTATCTGAAAACGATCTGAATGTGCCAACCATCACCACTATCTTCGCCAACGCCAACTGGTATGAGCGCGAGACCTGGGAGATGTTTGGCATTACGTTCCAGGGGCATCCTCATCTGACGCGCATTATGATGCCGCAGACCTGGGAAGGGCACCCGCTGCGTAAAGATTATCCGGCGCGCGCGACTGAGTTCGATCCCTTTACGCTGACTAAGCAGAAAGAAGATCTGGAGATGGAGTCGCTGACGTTCAAACCAGAAGAGTGGGGCATGAAACGCAGCACGGCCAATGAGGACTTTATGTTCCTTAACCTTGGCCCGAACCACCCCTCTGCGCACGGTGCTTTCCGTATCATCCTGCAGCTCGACGGTGAAGAGATTGTCGACTGCGTACCTGACGTTGGCTATCACCATCGCGGTGCCGAGAAGATGGGCGAGCGGCAGTCCTGGCACAGCTATATCCCCTATACCGATCGTATCGAGTATCTGGGCGGCTGTGTTAATGAAATGCCTTACGTACTCGCCGTAGAGAAACTGGCCGGGATCACGGTACCAGACCGCGTTAACGTCATTCGCGTGATGCTCTCTGAGCTGTTCCGTATCAACAGCCACCTGCTCTACATCTCAACCTTTATTCAGGACGTTGGCGCAATGACGCCAGTGTTCTTTGCGTTTACCGATCGTCAGAAAATTTATGATGTCGTGGAAGCGATTACCGGTTTCCGCATGCATCCCGCCTGGTTTCGTATCGGTGGTGTGGCGCACGATCTGCCGAAAGGCTGGGAGCGTCTGCTGCGTGAGTTCCTCGACTGGATGCCAAAACGCCTGAAAGAGTATGACAAAGCGGCACTGCGCAACACCGTGCTGATGGGACGCTCACAGGGCGTAGCCGCTTACAATATGGATGAAGCGCTGGCGTGGGGCACAACCGGTGCGGGTCTGCGTGCAACCGGTCTCGACTTTGACGTGCGTAAGTGGCGTCCTTATTCAGGCTACGAAAACTTCGATTTTGAAATTCCGGTTGGCGCAGGCATCAGCGATGCTTACACCCGCGTACAGCTGAAAATGGAAGAGATGTGGCAGTCGCTGCGTATTCTGGAGCAGTGCCTGAACAACATGCCGGAAGGGCCGTTCAAAGCGGACCATCCGCTGACCACGCCGCCGCCGAAAGAGCGTACGCTGCAGCACATTGAAACCCTGATCACCCACTTCCTGCAGGTCTCCTGGGGACCGGTGATGCCCGCCAATGAATCGTTCCAGATGATTGAGGCGACGAAAGGGATCAACAGCTACTACCTGACCAGCGACGGCAGCACCATGAGCTACCGCACCCGCGTGCGCACGCCAAGCTTCCCGCACCTGCAGCAGATCCCGTCAGTGATCCGCGGCAGCCTCGTATCCGATCTCATCGTCTACCTCGGTAGTATCGATTTTGTTATGTCAGACGTGGACCGCTAATTATGCACGATCAAAAAATTGCCATTCAAACCATCGACCCGAATGAGGTCTTTGTGCTGAGCGAGGCCGAGCACCACGCTATTGAGCATGAAAAACATCACTACGAGGATGCGCGCGCAGCCTCAATTGAAGCGCTGAAGATCGTGCAAAAACAGCGGGGCTGGGTGCCGGATGGCGCTATTCACGCAATTGCTAATGTGCTGGGTATTCCGGCCAGCGATGTCGAAGGCGTGGCAACGTTCTACAGCCAGATTTACCGTACGCCGGTTGGCCGTCACGTGATCCGCTACTGCGACAGCGTGGTGTGCCACATTACCGGTTATCAGGGCATTCAGGCAGCGCTGGAACAGAATCTTCATATTAAACCCGGCCAGACAACGGCAGACGGCCGCTTTACGCTGCTGCCTACCTGCTGCCTCGGCAACTGCGATAAGGGGCCGACCATGATGGTGAATGACGATACGCACGTTCACCTGACGCCGGAAGGTATCGCCTCGCTACTGGAGCAGTATCAATGATGAAACCCATTATTCGTGCTGCGGAAACGCATCCGCTGACCTGGCGTCTGCGCGACGACAAACAGCCGGTCTGGCTGGAAGAGTACCGCAGCAAAAATGGCTACGCTGGCGCCGAAAAAGCGCTGAACGGCATGAGCCAGGATGAAATCGTTGCGGCGGTCAAAGACTCTGGCCTGAAAGGGCGCGGCGGTGCGGGCTTCAGCACCGGCCTGAAGTGGAGTCTGATGCCAAAAGATGAGTCCATGAATATCCGTTATCTGCTGTGTAACGCGGATGAGATGGAGCCAGGCACCTATAAAGACCGCCTGCTGATGGAGCAGCTGCCACATCAGCTGGTGGAAGGCATGCTGATCAGTGCTTTCGCGCTAAAAGCTTATCGCGGCTACATCTTCCTGCGCGGTGAATATGTTGAAGCAGCAGAGAACCTGCGTCGCGCCATCGCCGAAGCTACAGAAGCGGGCTATCTCGGTAAAAATATTCTCGGCACCGGTTTTGATTTTGAACTGTTTGTTCACACCGGCGCGGGCCGCTATATCTGCGGTGAAGAGACGGCGCTGATCAACTCGCTGGAAGGGCGTCGTGCTAACCCGCGCTCAAAGCCACCGTTCCCGGCCAGCGCCGGCGTCTGGGGCAAGCCAACCTGCGTTAACAACGTTGAGACCCTCTCCAACGTGCCAGCTATCTTCCTGAACGGCGTGGAGTGGTACAAAGGGCTGTCTAAAAGTGAAGATGCCGGCACCAAAATGATGGGCTTCTCCGGCCGCGTTAAAAACCCTGGCGTCTGGGAACTGCCGTTTGGCATCACCGCCCGCGAGATTCTGGAAGATTATGCCGGCGGTATGCGCGATGGCCTGAAGTTTAAGGCGTGGCAGCCAGGCGGTGCCGGAACCGATTTTCTGACCGACCAGCATCTCGATCTGCCAATGGAGTTTGCCAGCATCGGTAAAGCGGGCAGCCGTCTGGGTACGGCGCTGGCGATGGCGGTAGATCACGAGATTAATATGGTGTCGCTGGTGCGTAACCTGGAAGAGTTTTTTGCCCGTGAGTCGTGCGGATGGTGTACGCCGTGCCGCGACGGCCTGCCGTGGAGCGTCAAGATCCTGCGCGCGCTGGAGCAGAAGCAGGGGCAGCCGGGTGATATCGAAACGCTGCTGCAGCTTTGCCGTCAGCTGGGCCCGGGTAAAACCTTCTGTGCGCATGCACCAGGCGCGGTTGAGCCTCTGCAGAGCGCAATTAAATATTTCCGTGAAGAGTTTGAAGCCGGCATTGCGCCGCAGGTGTTTGGCAATACCCGTTCTATCGGCGGTATTCAGCCTAACCTGCTGAAAACGCGCTGGTAAGCAGACCACCGTAGACGGAAGGCGCCAGACGCCAGTCCGGCTGAAAAGCGGGATAACAGAATTTGATGTTTAACGCTCGTCCCCGGACGAGCCTTACGGAAGCATGTTCACTATGGCTACAATCCATGTAGACGGTAAAGAATATGATGTGAACGGAGCGGACAACCTGCTACAGGCGTGTCTCTCTCTGGGCCTTGATATTCCCTATTTTTGCTGGCATCCGGCGCTCGGCAGCGTAGGCGCCTGCCGCCAGTGTGCGGTGAAGCAATTCCAGAATGCCGAAGATACCCGCGGCCGCCTCGTTATGTCCTGCATGACACCGGCATCGGATGGCACTTTTATCTCTATTGATGATGGCGAAGCGAAAGAGTTTCGTGAAAGCGTCGTAGAGTGGCTGATGACGAACCATCCGCACGACTGCCCGGTCTGCGAAGAGGGCGGTAACTGTCATCTGCAGGATATGACGGTAATGACGGGCCACAGCTTCCGTCGTTATCGCTTTACCAAGCGCACGCACCAGAATCAGGATCTTGGTCCGTTTATCTCCCATGAGATGAACCGCTGTATCGCCTGCTATCGCTGCGTTCGCTATTACAAAGATTATGCTGACGCCAAAGATCTGGGCGTCTATGGCGCACACGATAACGTCTACTTTGGTCGTCCGGAAGATGGCACGCTGGAGAGCGAATTTTCGGGTAACCTGGTTGAGATCTGCCCGACTGGCGTGTTTACCGATAAAACGCACTCTGAGCGCTATAACCGTAAATGGGATATGCAGTTTGCGCCCAGCATCTGCCAGCAGTGCAGCGTCGGCTGTAACACCAGTCCTGGCGAGCGCTATGGCGAGCTGCGTCGTATTGAAAACCGTTATAACGGCACGGTAAACCACTACTTCCTCTGCGATCGCGGTCGTTTTGGCTATGGCTATGTCAACCGCAAAGATCGCCCGCGTCACCCGCATCAGCTGCGCGGCAGCGATACGATTACGCTGAACGCAGAGCAGGCGGTTAACGCTGCGGCTGACATGCTGCGTCAGGCGAAACGCGTGATCGGTATCGGCTCACCCCGTGCCAGCATCGAGAGCAACTTTGCCCTGCGTGAGCTGGTGGGTGCCGGCAACTTCTCAACCGGTATGCCGGCAGGAGAGCAGGCGCGTGTTGAACTGATGCTGAACGTGCTGCAGAACAGCGGTATCTATACGCCTTCACTGCGCGAAATGGAAAGTTACGATGCCGTGCTGGTGCTGGGCGAAGATCTGACGCAGGTGGGCGCGCGCGTCGCGCTGTCAGTGCGCCAGGCCGTAAAAGGCAAAGCACGCGAGATGGCAGCCGCGCAGAAAGTTGCAGACTGGCAGATCGCCGCCATCCTGAATATCGGTCAGCATGCGAAACATCCGCTGTTTGTCACTAACGTCGATGAAACTCGTCTGGATGATATTGCGGCGTGGAGCTATCGCGCCCCGGTAGAAGATCAGGCGCGCCTCGGGTTTGCCATCGCCAGCGCGCTGGATGAGAGCGCACCCGCGGTAAGTGATATCGATAAGTCACTTAGCAGCAAAATTGATGTGGTAGTACAGGCGCTGGCAGGGGCGAAAAAGCCGCTGATTATCTCCGGCACCCACTCCGGCACGACCGCGATGATTGAGGCGGCTGCAAACGTGGCGAAAGCGCTGAAAGCCCGCGGTGCCGACGTAGGGATCACCCTGCTGGCCGGCGCGGCTAATAGCATGGGCCTGGGCATGATGGGCGGTCACTCGCTGGATGCGGCGCTGGATCAGCTGACAAACGGCGAAGCGGATGCGCTGGTAGTGCTGGAGAACGATCTCTATCGCCACGCGCCGAAAGCCCGCGTCGACGCTGCGCTACAGAAGGCGTCAGGCGTGATTGTAGTTGACCACCAGCGGACCGCCACGCTGGAGAAAGCCGGTATGGTGCTCTCCGCGGCCAGCTTCGCTGAAAGTGATGGCACCTCAATCAACCATGAAGGTCGCGCGCAGCGCTTCTTCCAGGTTTACGATCCCGCTTACTATGACAACAGCATTGTGATGCTGGAAAGCTGGCGCTGGCTGCATTCGCTGCACAGCGCGCTGGAGAGCCGTCATATCGACTGGACGCAGCTGGATCACGTGATTGATGCGGCGATTATTGCGCTGCCGCAGCTGAAAGGCATCAAAGATGCGGCACCGGATGCCAGCTTCCGCATTCGCGGTCAGAAGCTGGCGCGTTCACCGCATCGCGCCAGCGGTCGTACTGCCGCCCGCGCCAATATCAGCGTACATGAGCCACGTCAGCCGCAGGATAAAGACACTATGTTTGCCTTCTCAATGGAAGGGAACAACCAGCCTGAAGCACCGCGCTCGCAGATCCCCTTTGCCTGGGCGCCGGGCTGGAACTCACCGCAGGCGTGGAACAAATTCCAGGATGAAGTTGGCGGCAAACTGCGGAATGGCGATCCGGGTGTCCGGCTGTTTGAAGCGGGCGAAGGCTCACTGCCGTGGTTTAGCAACGTGCCGGAGCGGTTTGCCAGCGGCAGCCATTTCCGCGTTGCGCCTTACTACCGGCTGTTTGGCAGTGAAGAGATGACGCAGCGCTCTCCGACGTTCCAGAAGCGTATGGTGCCGGCTGAGCTGGTGATTAACCCAACGGATGCAGAGAAGCTTGGCGTCAATCACGGCGCTGCCGCAGAGCTGGTTTGCGCCGGCGAAACACTGCGCCTGCCGGTACGCTTCTCCGCTTTCCTGCAGCCGGGTCAGATTGGTCTGCCGCTCGGCATGCCGGGTGTGCCGCCGTTCCTTGCGCATGCGCAAATTGATCAACTGCAGGAGGCTGCGCAATGAGCTGGCTGACATCGGACGTTATCGACATCATTCTGCAGGTGGTTAAGGCGATTGTAATTTTGCTGGTCGTGGTAGCCTGCGGGGCGTTCATGAGCTTTGCCGAGCGTCGTTTGCTCGGCTTATGGCAGAACCGCTACGGACCTAACCGTGTCGGCTGGGGCGGTTCACTCCAGCTGGCGGCGGATATGATCAAAATGTTCTTTAAAGAGGACTGGGTACCGCCGTTTACCGACCGCTTC
This sequence comes from Pantoea eucrina, assembly GCF_002095385.1. Taxonomy (GTDB): domain Bacteria; phylum Pseudomonadota; class Gammaproteobacteria; order Enterobacterales; family Enterobacteriaceae; genus Pantoea; species Pantoea eucrina. Next base: position 58,733 of record NZ_MIPP01000006.1, read on the forward strand.
ATCTTTACTCTGGCACCGGTTATTGCTTTTGTATCGCTGCTGCTGGCCTTTGCGATTGTACCGGTTTCACCCACCTGGATGGTCACGGATCTGAACATCGGTCTGCTGTTCTTCCTGATGATGGCGGGTCTGGCCGTCTACGCCGTGCTGTTTGCCGGCTGGTCGAGTAACAACAAATACTCGCTGCTGGGTGCGATGCGTGCCTCTGCGCAGACGCTGAGCTATGAGGTGTTTCTTGGCCTGTCGCTGATGGGCGTAGTGGCGCAGGCGGGATCGTTTAACCTGAATGCGATTGTTGAAAACCAGACGCACCTCTGGAACATCATTCCGCAGTTCTTTGGCTTTGTGACCTTCTGTATTGCCGGGGTAGCGGTGTGTCACCGTCATCCGTTTGACCAGCCGGAAGCGGAACAGGAGCTGGCTGACGGTTACCATATTGAATATGCCGGTATGAAGTTCGGTCTGTTCTTTGTGGGTGAATATGTCGCCATTACCACGGTTTCCGCGCTGATTGTCACGCTGTTCTTTGGCGGCTGGCATGGACCTTTCCTGCCGCCATTCATCTGGTTCGCCCTGAAAACGGCGTTCTTCATGGTGATGTTTATCCTGATCCGTGCTGCGCTGCCGCGTCCACGCTATGACCAGGTGCTGTCGTTCGGCTGGAAAGTTTGTCTGCCGTTGACGCTGTTGAACCTGCTGGCGACCGCCGCAGTGATTCTGTACAACGCGCAGTAAGGGGTATTGAGATGACATTAAAAGATATTGTCGTTGGCTTCGGCACGACAGTGCGCAGTATCTGGATGATCGGCATGCACGCCTTTGCCAAACGCGAAACGCAGATGTATCCGGAAGAGCCGGTCTATCTGCCGCCGCGCTATCGTGGTCGCATTGTGCTGACGCGCGATCCTGACGGTGAAGAGCGCTGCGTTGCCTGTAACCTCTGCGCAGTAGCCTGCCCGGTCGGCTGTATCTCGCTGCAGAAAGCAGAGACGCAGGATGGCCGCTGGTATCCGGAATTCTTTCGCATCAACTTTTCACGCTGCATTTTTTGTGGCCTGTGTGAAGAAGCCTGTCCGACCACTGCGATTCAGCTGACCCCTGATTTTGAGCTGGGTGAGTTTAAGCGTCAGGACCTGGTGTATGAGAAGCAGGATCTGCTGATCTCGGGACCCGGCAAATACCCGGAATACAATTTCTATCGTATGGCGGGTATGGCGATCGACGGAAAAGAGAAGGGCGACGCGGAAAACGAAGCCAAACCGATCGACGTCAAAGGGTTACTACCTTAAGGAGCCAGGTATGGAATTTGCGTTTTATCTTTGCGGACTGGTGGCGGTGCTGACGACGCTGCGCGTTATCACGCATACGAACCCGGTACACGCGCTGCTGTACCTGATTGTTTCGCTGCTGTCGATTGCCGGCGCGTTTTTTGCCATGGGTGCCTACTTTGCAGGCGCGCTGGAAATTATCGTATACGCCGGTGCCATTATGGTGCTGTTTGTGTTTGTGGTGATGATGCTTAATCTCGGCAAGCAGCAGCAGGAGCAGGAACGCGAGTGGCTTAAGCCCTCGCTCTGGGTGGGACCCGGCATCGTTTCAGCGCTGCTGCTGGTGGTGATGGTTTACGCTATTCTCACCGCCACCGATCAGGGTATTGATGGCACGGTTATCGATGCAAAAGCGGTCGGTATCAGCCTGTTTGGCCCGTATGTTCTGGCAGTTGAGCTGGCTTCAATGCTGCTGCTGGCAGGCCTGGTGGTGGCCTTCCATATCGGTCGCGACGATCGTCACGCTGAAGTGATGAGCCATCGCGTCACGGATGCGGCATCCAATAAGGAGGGACAGGCATGATCCCATTACAACATGGCCTGATTCTGGCTGCGGTGCTCTTTGTTCTCGGCCTGACCTCGCTGGTGCTGCGCCGTAATCTGCTCTTTATGCTGATTGGTCTGGAGATCATGATCAACGCCGCAGCGCTGGCGCTGGTGGTAGCGGGCAGCTATTGGGGACAGGCAGATGGTCAGGTGATGTATATCCTGGCAATCAGCCTTGCGGCAGCGGAAGCGAGTATTGGCCTGGCTCTGCTGCTGCAGCTCTATCGTCGTCGTCAGACGCTGAACATTGACACAGTGAGCGAGATGCGCGGATGAATCTTCTCTATTTAACTGTACTGTTTCCGCTAATTGGCTTTTTGCTGTTAGCGTTTTCCCGGGGCCGCTGGTCGGAGAACCTGTCAGCCGCTGTCGGAATGGGGTCGGTCGGTCTTTCAGCCCTGACCACGCTCTATGCGGGCATGGAGTTTTTCAGTCAGGGGCAACAGCCGTTTACGCAGGCATTGTGGACCTGGATGCAGGTTGGCAACTTTGACATTAAAGTGAACCTGGTGCTGGATGGCCTGTCGCTGACCATGCTCTCTGTCGTCACCGGCGTCGGCTTCTTTATCCATATGTTCGCCTCCTGGTATATGCGTGGTGAAGAGGGCTATTCGCGCTTCTTCGCCTATACCAACCTGTTTATCGCCAGCATGGTAGTACTGGTTCTGGCTGATAACCTGATGCTGATGTACCTCGGCTGGGAAGGGGTAGGGCTCTGCTCCTATCTGCTGATCGGCTTCTACTACAGCAATCCGGACAACGGCAAAGCGGCCATGAAAGCCTTTATCATCACCCGCGTGGGCGATGTGTTCCTGGCCTTTGCGCTGTTTATTCTCTACAACGAACTCGGCACGCTGAACTTCCGCGAGCTGATGGCGCTGGCACCGGCACACTTTGCCGCCGACAACAGCATGCTGCAGTGGGCGACCCTGATGCTGCTGGGTGGCGCGGTAGGTAAATCGGCTCAGCTGCCGCTGCAGACCTGGCTGGCGGATGCGATGGCGGGTCCGACGCCGGTTTCAGCGCTGATCCATGCGGCAACCATGGTAACGGCGGGCGTCTATCTGATCGCCCGTACCCACGGCCTGTTCCTGCTGACGCCTGACGTTCTGCACCTGGTGGGCATTGTCGGGGCTATCACGCTGGTACTGGCGGGCTTTGCTGCGCTGGTTCAGACCGATATCAAGCGCGTCCTGGCTTACTCAACCATGAGTCAGATTGGCTACATGTTTCTGGCGCTGGGCGTGCAGGCGTGGGATGCGGCGATTTTCCATCTGATGACGCACGCATTCTTTAAAGCGCTGCTGTTCCTCTCGTCTGGCTCCGTTATTCTGGCGTGCCATCATGAGCAGAACATCTTCAAAATGGGTGGCCTGCGCAAGAGCATTCCGCTGGTTTATGCCTGCTTCCTGGTGGGCGGTGCCGCGCTGGCTGCGCTGCCGCTTATTACCGCAGGCTTCTACAGTAAAGATGAGATCCTGTTTGGTGCGCTGGCTAATGGTCACATCAATCTGATGGTTGCCGGTCTGGTCGGGGCATTCCTTACCTCTATCTATACCTTCCGCATGATCTTTATCGTGTTCCACGGCGAAGAGAAGATCCACGCGCATGCCGGTAAAGGCATTACCCATCATCTGCCGCTGATTGTGCTGCTGATTCTCTCCACCTTCATTGGCGCGCTGATAACGCCTCCGCTGGCAGGCGTACTGCCGGAAAATGAATTTGGTGAAAACGGCAAAATGGCACTGGAGATCGCCTCAGGCCTGGTCGCTGTCAGCGGTATTCTGATTGCTGCTGCACTCTGGCTGGGCAAGCGTCAGCTGGTGACCCGCGTAGCCAACAGCGCACCGGGCCGCTTCTTCGGCACCTGGTGGTTTGCCGCGTGGGGCTTTGACTGGCTGTATGACAAAGTCTTTGTCAAACCCTATCTCGGTATCGCCTGGCTGCTGCAGCGCGATCCGCTGAACTCACTGATGAACCTGCCTGCGCTGCTGTCGCGTATTGGTAATAAAGGTCTGGTTGTCAGCGAGAACGGGTACCTGCGCTGGTATGTTGCCTCCATGAGTGTGGGTGCCGTTGTGGTGCTTGCCCTGATGCTGGTGATGTAAAGATTGATGGGCTTGGAAGAGAAGATGACAGAAACTGCTTCTCTTCCTGATAGCGAATGTGAAAATTGCCTGAATGACGAAGCGTAATCGGCGCAGCCCGTTTCGTTATCGCCAGCGCACAGCAACCGGAGCGTACTGATGTACGTAAGGATTGCAGGCACTGCCGGAAACGAAACGGGCAAGCAGGATAGCTCGAAACCAGGTTAAAAAAAGGGAAGTATGCCGTGCTATTACCTTGGCTAATAATAATACCTTTCGTCGGGGGCCTGCTCTGCTGGCTGGCTGAACGGCTTGGCGCAAAAGTACCGCGCTGGATCGCCCTGATCACCATGGGGCTCACGCTGGCGCTTGGCCTGCAGCTGTGGCTGCAGGGGGGCTATTCGCTGACGCAGGCCAGCGGTCTGCCGCAGTGGCAATCAAGCTTTGATGTTGCGTGGATCCCGCGCTTTGGTATTCGCTTCCACCTGGCAATTGATGGTTTGTCACTGCTGATGGTGGTACTGACCGGTCTGCTGGGCCTGATGGCAGTCCTCTGCTCATGGAACGAGATTGAGAAGTATCAGGGCTTTTTCCACCTCAACCTGATGTGGATCCTGGGCGGCGTTATCGGCGTATTCCTTGCCATCGACATGTTCCTGTTCTTCTTCTTCTGGGAGATGATGCTGGTGCCGATGTATTTCCTCATCGCGCTCTGGGGACATAAAGCGTCGGATGGTAAAACCCGTATCACGGCGGCGACCAAGTTCTTTATTTACACCCAGGCGTCTGGTCTGGTGATGCTGATTGCGATTCTGGCGCTGGTGTTTGTGCACTACAATGCGACCGGCGTCTGGACCTTCAGCTATGAAGAGCTGCTGAAAACGCCGATGTCACGCAATGTCGAATGGCTGCTGATGCTGGGCTTCTTCATCGCCTTTGCGGTGAAAATGCCGGTGGTGCCGCTTCATGGCTGGCTGCCCGATGCACACAGTCAGGCGCCGACTGCCGGCTCCGTCGATCTGGCCGGTATTCTGCTGAAAACCGCAGCCTATGGTCTGCTGCGCTTTAGCCTGCCGCTGTTTCCGAACGCTTCAGCTGAATTTGCACCGATTGCGATGTGGCTTGGCATTATCGGCATCTTCTATGGTGCCTGGATGGCGTTCTCGCAGACCGATATTAAACGTCTGATCGCCTATACCTCGATTTCGCACATGGGCTTTGTGCTGATCGCGATCTATACCGGCAGCCAGCTGGCCTTCCAGGGCGCGGTTATCCAGATGATTGCTCACGGTCTTTCAGCCGCGGCACTGTTTATTCTGTGCGGCCAGCTGTATGAACGTCTGCATACCCGCGATATGCGTCAGATGGGCGGTCTGTGGTCGCGAATCAAATGGATCCCGGGTCTGTCACTCTTTTTTGCGGTAGCGAATCTCGGCATGCCGGGGACCGGCAACTTTGTGGGCGAATTCATGATCCTGACCGGCAGCTTCCAGGTCGTGCCTGTGATTATCGTGATTGCCACCTTTGGGCTGGTGTTCGCCTCGGTCTACTCGCTAATCATGATGCAGCGTGCTTACTATGGCGAAGCGAAATCGAAAGAGCCGCTGCCGGGCATGTCAGTACGCGAATTTGCCACCATCGGCGTGCTGGTCGTGCTGCTGGTGCTGCTGGGTGTCTACCCGCAGCCGATTCTCGATACGTCCCATGCTGCGATGAGTAATATTCAGCAGTGGTTTACCGCTTCAATTTCAACTACAAGGCCGTAATTCGCCATGACAATAACTCCTCAACAATTGATCGCGCTACTGCCGCTGTTGATCGTCGGACTGACGGTGGTGGTGGTGATGCTGTCCATTGCGTGGCGACGCAACCACTTCGTTAATGCCACGCTGACCGTTATTGGCCTGAACCTTGCGCTGGTGTCGCTGTGGTTTGTTGGTCAGGCGGGCGCAATGGATGTCACGCCGCTGCTGCGCGTTGACGGCTACTCCATGTTTTATACCGCGCTGGTGATGCTGGCGAGTCTGGCGACCTGTACGTTCGCCTATCCCTGGCTGGCGGGCTTCCCGGATAACAAGGATGAGTTTTACCTGCTGGTGCTGATTGCCGCGCTGGGTGGCGTGGTGCTGGCAAGTGCCAACCATCTCGCCGCGCTGTTTATCGGTATTGAGCTGCTCTCCCTGCCGCTGTTTGGCCTGATTGGCTACGCCTTCCGGCAGAAACGTTCGCTGGAAGCGGCGCTGAAATACACCATTCTTTCTGCGGCCGCCTCGTCGTTTCTGCTGTTTGGTATTGCGCTGGTCTACGCCGATTCCGGCAGCCTGAGCTTTGTTCAGCTGGGTAACAGCCTGACCGACAGCATGATCCAGCAGCCGCTGCTGCTGGTGGGACTGGGAATGATGATTATCGGCCTGGGCTTTAAGCTGTCGCTGGTGCCGTTTCACCTCTGGACGCCGGACGTTTATCAGGGCGCGCCTGCACCGGTATCGACCTTCCTGGCAACCGCCAGCAAGATCGCTATCTTTGGTGTCATTATGCGCCTGTTTATGTACGCGCCGCTGACCGACAGCGAAGCGGTACGCACCGTGCTGGGGATTATCGCCTTTGTCTCTATCCTGGTGGGTAACCTGATGGCGATTTCGCAGAGCAACATTAAGCGTCTGCTCGGCTACTCCTCTATCGCTCATCTCGGCTATCTGCTGGTCGCGCTGATTGCGGTGAAAACGCATCAGCTGTCGCTGGAAACGGCTGGCGTCTACCTGGCGGGTTATCTGTTCAGCAGCCTGGGTGCGTTTGGCGTGGTCAGCCTGATGTCCAGCCCGTATCGCGGTCCGGATGCTGACTCGCTCTATTCCTATCGCGGCCTGTTCTGGCATCGTCCGGTACTTTCAGCGGTCATGACGGTGATGATGCTATCGCTGGCGGGTATTCCGATGACGCTGGGCTTTATCGGTAAGTTTTACGTTATCGCATCCGGTGTGAATGCGCATCTCTGGTGGCTGACTGCTGCAGTCGTTGCCGGCAGCGCCATCGGCCTGTACTACTATCTGCGCGTAACGGTGAGCCTCTATCTCACCCCGCCAGAGCTGCATACGCGTGATACGCCTGCTAACTGGGCGTTTACCGCGGGTGGTGTGGTTGTCCTGATCTCCGCCATTCTGGTGCTGCTGCTGGGTGTTTATCCGCAGCCGCTCATCAGGCTGGTGCAGATGGCGCAACCGCTGATGTAACGATGCATTCTGCTGACGAAAATCAGGCCTCCGGGCCTGATTTTTTTTATCTGTATCGATGGCCGCTACCATCATGGTGTGACTTCGGCCGGCGGAGTAGTCTCAGAATATTGTCATTTGAAGAGGAGGATATCTGTGGAAATAGCATGGCTTGATTGCCACCACCAGGAACTGACGGCACAGCAACTCTATACGCTGCTGGCGCTGCGTAACCGGGTTTTTATTGTGGAGCAGCAGTGCCCCTATCAGGATCTGGATGGCCAGGATCTGGCTGCAGAAAACCGTCATATCCTCGGTTTTCTTGAAGGGAAGCTGCTGGCCTGCGCGCGCATACTGACACCCGCGCAGCCGGATAAGGCAGTCGTTGTGGGGCGGGTGATTGTCTCTGAAGAGGCGCGCGGGCTGAAGCTGGGCTACCGGCTGATGGAACAGGTGCTGAACAGCTGTGAAACGCACTGGCCCGGGCAGGCAATTTATCTGTCGGCGCAGGCGCACCTTGAGGGATTTTATGGCCGGCTCGGTTTTCAGGCGGTCACTGCTGTTTACCTTGAAGATGAGATTCCGCATATCGGCATGCAGAAAATATAACGGCGAGGGAAGCCTCGCCGTTATCGTTATCAGCCCGGCGTCATCTGCCGGTCATCGGTATATTTACGCTGATCGGGCGGTGGCGGAAAATACTGGTAGAGCCAGGTTTCGCTCAGCGTCTCATCTTTGGTGCGCAGGAACAGGCGCATCTCCACAGGCGTGGTCGCATCGCTGTTCGGATACCAGTCAAACAGAATGCGATAACCGTTAATCGGTTCAACGTAGAGGATCTCTACCTGTTTGAACGTGCCTGATGAAACGGTAATGACCGGCTCAATGCCCCTGGCAGCGGCTGCTTTCAGGTCGCCATCAATGAAATCTACGGCAAAGCGGCGGCACCAGGTCTCCGGGAAATGTTCACCCGGCGCCCAGCCTTCGGGAAAACCGCCAATGCCGGTACGGGTCGCATCCACGCGCGCCAGATCGCTGCGCACCGGCGGCAGCTGGCTCCAGTAGAGCTTATAGCCAAAGTTCAGCTCGCTGCCCGCCTGAATCGGCTCCTCTGGCTGCCAGAAGCAGACCACGTTATCCAGCGTTTCCCCGGTGGTAGGGATCTCCATCAGATTAATCGCACCTTTACCCCATTTTCCGGTTGGCTCGACCCACAGGCTCGGGCGTTTGTCGTACCAGCCAATCACATCCTGATAATTTTTAAAGTCGTGATCCAGCTGCAGCAGACCAAAGCCGCGCGGGTTTTCATCTTTATAGGCGTTGAACTGCAGGCGCTGCGGGTTATTAAGCGGACGGGCGATCCATTCACCGCTGCCGCTCCACATCGCCAGGCGATCGGAGTCATGGATCTGCGGATGGTAGGTGTTGCACATGCGGCGTTCGTTAGTACCGCAACTGAACATACTGGTCATCGGCGCAATGCCGAGCTGACGAATCGCTTTACGTGTATAGAGGTGGTTTTCCACTTCCATCACCACGCGTTTCTCTTCACAGTGAATGGTGAATTTGTAGGCACCGGTCAGGCTGGCACCATCCAGCAGGGCATACACGACAAAGGTAGTGTCGTCTGCTTTTGGCGTTTCAAACCAGAACGCGGTGAAATCAGGAAACTCCTCCTGACCGTTGCTGAACGTGTTAACAGCAACGCCGCGGGCGGAGAGGCCATACTGATAGGTTTCATCCACGGCGCGGAAGTAGCTGGCCCCGAGGAAAGAGACGATATCACGCCGCGCCAGCTCCGGCTTTTTAAACGCGCGGAAACCGGCAAAGCCGAGATCGTTTTTACCCGCCAGCTGCTGCGTGTCGACGCCGGCGTCATGATACTTAAACAGCTCCGGGCGAAAGTGGATTTCCCGTGCTTCGCGGCTGGCCGCATCAACAGAGAACATGCGGATACGCCGTTTAAATCCCATGCCGACGTGGAAAAACTGCACGTCCAGCTCGCGATCGGCGACGTTGTTCCACAGCGAGTGCTGAGCGTCATACTGAATTTCGTTGTACGCTTGCGGCGTAAGGGTCGCCAGCGTGTCAGGCAGCGCACCGGGCGCACCGCCCCAGGGTTTTTTCGCCAGCGCGGCGGCCTTCTGTTTCAATACATCAAAATCGAAGCGCACGGCTTTGCCGTCGGCGATGCCGTCATCGGCCCATGCAGATTGCGCAAACAGCGAGGAGAGCCCGGTCATGCCACTCAGGGCTGACAGAGCGACGGACGCTTTCACAAATTTTCTACGATTCATGCCGGAATTCTAATCCTTAGCTGCTCGGGTGTATTGTGTCTGTTTCCAGACGATTAGCGTCGGGCTACAGGGGGTTACGACAGTGGCGCAATCAAAAAATTCACTCGCCGGAAAATTTATCAGATTAATCAAATAAACGAAGCAGATTCTCTGTCGATCAGGGGGATCCGGCCTGTTTTTACAAAGCCGTCACGTTTTTACGGAGCGCACAGACGCAATTTCGGCCAGCAAAGTTATGATTTATGGCTATAGTTAATCGACACGTTATGAACACGGAGGAACCGCATAATGTCATCTTCAGACCAATTTGATAACCGTTATGAATCAGGTATTGACGACGATCTGGCGCTGTTAACTGAAACGCTTGAAGAAGTGCTGCGCGCGTCCGGCGATCCGGCCGATCAGAAGTATATTGAACTCAAACAAAAAGCTGAGCAGGCGCTGGAAGATGTGAAGAGCCGCGTCAGTCAGGCTTCGGACAGCTACTACTATCGTGCCAAACAGGCGGCCTATCGTGCCGATGATTACGTGCATGAAAAACCGTGGCAGGGCGTGGGTATTGGCGCCGCTGCAGGCCTGTTTGTAGGTTTACTGCTGGCCCGTCGTTAATACGCTGCCGGGCGCGCGCAACGCTGCGCCCGGCTTCGCCTGCCATACTTTCTTCGCTATTTACGACCTCTTTCCCGATTTCCCTTCCTGATGATTGTGTTTACCTCGCCTGCTTTCTACAGTAAAGCGTAACCAGGACAAGGAGAATGCAACGTGATACGTGTTGAGATGCTCGCCACGGGCGATGAAGTGCTGCATGGACAAATTGTGGATACCAACGCCGCCTGGCTGGCGGACGTGCTGTTTCAGCATGGCCTGCCGATGACCAGCCGCATGACCGTGGGTGATGCACTGCCGTCGCTGATTGATGCATTACAGAGCCGTAGCCAGGTGGCAGATGTGCTGATTGTTAACGGAGGACTGGGGCCGACCTCTGATGATTTGAGCGCGCAGGCCGCCGCGGCCGCCAGCGGTTGCGAGCTGGTGCTGCAGACAGAATGGCTGGCAAAAATGGAAGCCTGGTTTGCCAGTCGCGGTCGCGTGATGGCCGCCAGCAATCGCAAACAGGCTGAAATCCCGGCTAACGCCACGCTTATCGATAACCCGGTGGGTACCGCCTGTGGTTTCGCACTCCAGCTCAACCGCTGCTGGATTTTCTTTACGCCGGGCGTGCCGTCAGAATTCAAAGTGATGGTGGAGCAGGAGATTATTCCGCGCCTGAAAGCACGTTTTACCCTGCCTGAACCCCCGCTCTGCCTGCGCCTGACGACCTTTGGCCGCGGCGAGAGTGATATTGCGGCTGAGCTGGAGCCGCTGGCGCTGCCCGAAGGGGTCGTAATGGGTTACCGCTCTTCAATGCCGATTATCGAAATCAAGCTTACCGGGCCTGCCAGTGCGCGCGTGGCGATGGAGCAGGTCTGGCAGCAGGTAAAGCTGCTGCTGGCCGAATGTACGATTTTCGAAGGCACCGAAGGGCTGCCCGCGCTGCTGGCGCGTGAGCTGCAGCAGCGTGAGTTTCGCCTCGCCACCAGTGAGCAGTATACCGCCGGCTTTCTGCACTGGCAGCTGGCCGCCGCGGACGTGCCGCTAAGTGCTGGCGAGATTCTGGCGCCGCAGGCAGAAACACTTGAAGCACAGGTTGAGCGGACACGCATGCTGGCGGCAGAGCAGGGCAGCGCTCTGGCGCTCTCTGTCGGTGAGCTGGCCGAAGGAGAAATCGCGATTGCGCTGCAGACGCCGGAAGCGGGCTGGGGACAGCGGGTGAAATTTTCACACGGTCGTCATAATCAGGAAACCCGGCAGAAAGTGGTGGCGATGATGGCAATGAACATGCTGCGTCGCTGGCTGCACGGCAGCGAAGTTTCAACCGGACACGGCTGGATCGACATACTGGAAACGGTAAAGCACTGATTGCGCCTGCGAAGGGGCATACCGGATACGTCAGTGCTTAACCGGTATCGCTTGCAAAGGGAGCCTGGTTGCGGAAGTGACGGTGGCCTGCCGCCGCGCCATCCATGGCGCGGAGGCTGCTGCAAATCACCGTCGCTTCCGCGCCCTGTGACTTCTGCATAGCTGTCAGATAACTCGCTCTTACAGCCGCACAGAAGCACAGGGGAAGAGGGGGCGTTGAACTAAGCCGGACGTCACGCGGCAGGGACGCCGCGTGCCGAGGCCCGCAGGGAGCGGGTGTTGCCGTTCCGGGCGTGTTCAGCGCCCCCTCTGACCAGAGTGGCTTTCTTGTCGCATGAACGATGTGAAAGAAAACAGACGAGGGCGGTTACAGCTCAATCTCAATCTCGCCGCGCGCTTTACAGCAGCAGGGCAGGATTTCACCCTGCTGAATAAAAGCCAGCGGGGTTTCAGCGTAATCGACCTCGCCCCGTACCAGGCGCATACGGCAGGAGCCGCAGTAGCCTTCACGGCACTGAAACTCCACGCAGAGGTTATGGGCCTCCAGCGTGGTCAGCAGATTAGGATGTTCATCTGCGCACTCCAGGCGGGAGCCTGAACTGCGCAGGATAATAACAGCGCGGCTCATGCTCAGAGCTGGAAATCGTTGAAGTCGTCTTCGCCTACTTCAGAGTCAATCTGACCCACCAGATAGGAGCTGACTTCCACTTCCTGCGGTGCTACCTGCACGTTATCAGACACCAGCCAGGAGTTGATCCATGGAATCGGGTTGGAGCGGGTCTGGAAGGGCAGATCGAGACCCACCGCCTGCATACGGATATTGGTGATGTACTCAATGTACTGGCACAGAATATCTTTATTCAGACCAATCATCGAGCCGCCGCTGAACAGATACTCTGCCCACTCTTTCTCCTGCAGTGCCGCCTTCTTAAACAGCTCGAAGCACTCTTCACGGCACTCCGCAGCAATCTCTTTCATCTCCGGATCGTCTTCACCACTGCGCAGCAGGTTCAGCATATGCTGGGTGCCGGTCAGGTGCAGCGCTTCATCACGCGCGATCAGCTTGATGATTTTGGCGTTGCCTTCCATCAGTTCACGTTCGGCGAAAGCGAATGAACAGGCGAAGCTGACGTAAAAGCGAATCGCTTCCAGCGCGTTAACGCTCATCAGACAGATGTAGAGCTGCTTTTTCAGCGCACGCAGGCTGACGGTGACTGATTTACCGGCAACCTGATGCGTGCCTTCGCCCAGCAGATGCCAGTAGTTGGTCATCTCAATCAGATCGTCGTAGTACTTTGAGATATCCTGCGCGCGCGCCAGAATCTGCTCGTTGGTGACGATATCATCAAACACCAGCGACGGATCGTTGACGATGTTGCGGATAATATGGGTGTAAGAGCGTGAGTGAATGGTCTCAGAAAACGCCCAGGTTTCAATCCAGGTTTCCAGCTCCGGGATAGAGATCAGCGGCAGCAGCGCGACGTTCGGGCTGCGGCCCTGGATAGAATCGAGCAGCGTCTGATACTTCAGGTTGCTGATGAAGATATGCTTTTCGTGATCCGGCAGTGCCTGGTAGTCGATGCGATCGCGTGAGACGTCGACCTCTTCCGGACGCCAGAAGAAAGAGAGCTGCTTCTCAATCAGCTTTTCAAAAATGTCATATTTCTGCTGATCGAAACGCGCCACGTTCACGGACTGGCCGAAGAACATCGGCTCTTTCAGCTGATCGTTTTTATTCTGTGAAAAAGTAGTATAAGCCATGACTAAGTCCAAAAAGTGAAGCGGGCTGGCAGCGCCAGCCCTGACATAAGTACGCGTCGCCGGTCAGATTTTGCAGGCGCCGCTTTCGCAGCCATCATCCTGAATCGACGGGGCCAGATCGTCCTGTGCATCTTCTGCGCCATCGCGGGTGTTTTGATAGTAGAGCGTCTTCACACCAAACTTATAGGCGGTAAGCAGATCTTTCAGCAGCTGTTTCATCGGTACTTTACCGTTGGCAAAGCGGCCCGGATCGTAGTTCGTGTTTGAGGAGATCGCCTGATCGATAAACTTCTGCATCACGCCGACCAGCTGCAGATAACCATCATTAGAAGGCATTTCCCACAGCAGCTCATACTGATCTTTCAGACGATCATACTCCGGCACTACCTGACGCAGGATGCCATCTTTAGACGCTTTAATACTGATGTGGCCGCGCGGCGGTTCAATACCGTTAGTGGCGTTAGAGATCTGCGAAGAGGTCTCTGACGGCATCAGGGCAGAGAGCGTGGAGTTACGCAGGCCGTGCGTGGTGATCGATTCACGCAGCGCTTCCCAGTCGAGATGCAGCGGCTCATTGCAGACGGCGTCCAGATCCTTTTTATAGGTATCAATCGGCAGAATACCTTGTGAATAGGTCGTCTCTTTAAACCACGGGCAGGCGCCTTGCTCTTTTGCCAGCTCATTTGATGCTTTCAGCAGATAGTACTGAATAGCCTCAAAGGTTTTGTGCGTCAGATTGTTAGCGCTGCCGTCAGAGTAGCGTACGCCGTGCTTCGCCAGGTAGTAAGCGTAGTTAATGACGCCAATACCCAGCGTACGGCGACCCATGGCACCACGCTGTGCTGCCGGAATCGGATAGTCCTGATAATCAAGCAGCGCATCGAGCGCGCGAACCGCCAGCACCGCCAGCTCTTCGAGGTCGTCGAGGCTGTTGATGGCACCGAGGTTGAAGGCGGAAAGCGTACAGAGCGCAATTTCGCCGTTCTCATCATTCACATCCTCAAGCGGCTTGGTTGGCAGCGCAATCTCAAGGCAGAGGTTGGACTGACGCACTGGCGCAATCGCCGGGTCAAACGGGCTGTGGGTATTGCAGTGATCGACGTTCTGGATGTAGATACGACCGGTTGAGGCGCGCTCCTGCATCATCAGCGAGAAGAGATCGACCGCTTTTACACGCTGCTTGCGGATGCTCTCATCTTTCTCATATTTGGTGTAGAGACGTTCAAACTCTTCCTGATCGGCGAAGAACGCATCATACAGGCCCGGGACATCTGACGGGCTGAACAGGGTGATATCTTCGCCTTTCAGCAGGCGGGTATACATCAGCTTGTTGATCTGAACGCCGTAGTCCATGTGGCGCACGCGGTTACCTTCCACGCCACGGTTGTTTTTCAGCACCAGCAGGCTTTCCACTTCCAGATGCCACATCGGATAGAACAGCGTCGCTGCACCGCCGCGCACGCCACCCTGAGAGCACGATTTCACCGCCGTCTGGAAATGCTTATAGAACGGGATACAGCCGGTATGGAACGCTTCGCCGCCGCGGATCGGGCTGCCCAGCGCACGAATACGGCCTGCGTTAATACCGATGCCGGCGCGCTGTGACACATATTTCACGATAGCGCTGGAGGTGGCGTTGATAGAGTCCAGGCTGTCGCCGCACTCAATCAGGACGCAGGAGCTGAACTGACGGGTCGGGGTGCGCACGCCAGACATGATTGGCGTTGGCAGCGAGATCTTGAAGGTGGAGATCGCGTCATAAAAGCGCTTGATGTAGCTCATGCGCGTATCGCGTGGATAGTTTGAGAACAGGCAGGCTGCGACCAGGATATACAGGAACTGCGCGCTCTCATAGATCTCACCGCTGACGCGGTTCTGCACCAGATATTTTCCTTCCAGCTGCTTAACCGCAGCGTAAGAGAAGTTCATATCGCGCCAGTGATCGATGTAGCTGTCCATCAGCTCAAACTCTTCGGTGCTGTAATCTTCCAGCAGGTGGCGGTCATATTTGCCCAGCTCCACCATTTTCACGACCTGATCGTAAAGCTTCGGTGGCTCAAACTGGCCATAGGCTTTTTTACGCAGATGGAAGATAGCCAGACGTGCTGCCAGATACTGGTAATCTGGCGCATCGCGCGAAATCAGATCGGCTGCGGCTTTGATGATGGTTTCATGGATATCAGAGGTTCTGATGCCATCATAAAACTGAATGTGGGAGCGCAGTTCAACCTGAGAAACTGAAACATTGTTCAGCCCTTCAGCCGCCCAGTCGAGTACACGGTGAATTTTATCGAGATCAATGCGTTCCTGACGGCCATCGCGTTTGGTGACGAGCAGACTTTGGTTCATGTCGCGTGTTTACCTGTCCATGAAATAGGAAATTATCCCCTAACTATTCACAAGGTCTATGCACAAGCCGCTCGCTGTGAGTAAGCCTGTGGATAAACACTATATATAGGGGGTTCGGGAAGTTTTACTAACTATATGGTGAGTATTTTAGTCAGCATTCTTTGCTTAACAAGAGTTGATTTTTGGCAAAGAATCAGTCCTGGTAGCCGGGAAAAATCCTGGATCCGCGTGGCATAAGGCCTGGGTTAGCTGTCAACGGCTTCATACTTTTTTTTAATAGTATGACTGAGCGCGTAAATCTCAATCAAAGGCGCGGAACCCGTCCTTAAGGCAGAGACGAAACGGAGAAGATCGGCTAGCGGGGATGAAGAAGAGAGGCGCGCTCCGCAGAGCGGGCCTCTGTTATCAGCGTGTTTCGCCTGCGGCATCAGCCTGAGCGTGGGTATGAATCATATAGTTCACGTCCACACCTGGTCCGAGACGGAACTTGTTGGTCAGCGGATTATAGTGCAGGCCAATCATGTGGCGTTCGCGCAGTGTGGTTTCGTCTACCCAGTCCAGTAATTCAGCCGGGCGGATAAATTTTTTGGCGTCATGCGTACCGCGCGGCAGCATGCGCAGCACATATTCGGCGCCGAAGATTGCCAGCAGCCAGGCTTTAGGATTGCGGTTTATCGTGGAGAAAAAGACCTCACCACCTGGTTTTACCAGACGGGCGCAGGCCATAACAACCGAGCGCGGATCGGGTACGTGCTCCAGCATCTCCATGCAGGTCACTACGTCATACTGGCCAGCATGGCTGTTCGCATGATCCTCTACCGTCTGCTGAATATAATCGACGCTGACGCCGTTCTCTTCAGCATGCAGACGCGCGACTGCCAGCGGTTCCGCGCCCATATCCAGCCCGGTTACGTCTGCGCCTTCACGCGCCATGCTCTCTG
This sequence comes from Pantoea eucrina, assembly GCF_002095385.1. Lineage (GTDB taxonomy): Bacteria > Pseudomonadota > Gammaproteobacteria > Enterobacterales > Enterobacteriaceae > Pantoea > Pantoea eucrina. The sequence goes on from NZ_MIPP01000006.1 coordinate 75,210, forward strand.
CCAGAATGCCGCCGCCGCAGCCGACATCGAGCACTTTTTTACCAAACAGGCCGTTGCTGTGCTGCGCAATCCAGCCCAGACGCAGCGGGTTAATACGGTGCAGCGGCTTAAATTCACCCTCCAGATCCCACCAGCGCGAAGCGACCGCTTCAAACTTGGCAATCTCGCTGTGATCGACGTTCTGACGGCTTTCCTGCGGTTGTTCACTCATTGAATAACGACTCCTGGCAAAATATCTTCTGAGTATAAACGCTTAAACGTCAGGTGGCATCTCTCAGCGTGAACGAAAAGCGCCAGAAAACCCCGCTTTACGTTCACCGTACGTAAGCAATGTGATATACTTTCGCACCTTTAAAATCCGGGATTAAGTAGAGGGATAGCGGCTCCATGAGCGACCTTGCGAGAGAAATTACACCGGTCAATATCGAAGAAGAGCTGAAAAACTCCTACCTCGATTACGCCATGTCGGTCATTGTTGGCCGAGCCTTACCCGATGTCCGTGATGGCCTGAAGCCGGTGCATCGCCGCGTGCTTTACGCCATGAGCGAACTGGGTAACGACTGGAATAAAGCCTATAAGAAATCTGCCCGTGTGGTAGGTGACGTTATCGGTAAGTATCACCCGCACGGTGACTCTGCTGTATACGAAAGTATTGTCCGTATGGCCCAGCCGTTCTCCCTGCGCTATATGTTGGTTGACGGTCAGGGTAACTTCGGTTCCGTTGATGGCGACTCCGCCGCAGCGATGCGTTATACCGAAGTCCGTATGGCGAAGATCTCCTCTGAGCTTCTGGCCGATCTGGAAAAAGAGACGGTCGACTTTGTGCCAAACTACGACGGCACCGAGCAGATCCCGGAAGTGCTGCCAACCAAAATTCCTAACCTGCTGGTAAACGGCTCCTCCGGTATCGCCGTGGGAATGGCAACTAACATTCCGCCGCATAACCTGACTGAAGTGATCAACGGCTGCCTCGCCTTTATCGATGATGAAAACATCAGCGTAGAAGGACTGATGGAGCACATCACCGGTCCGGACTTCCCGACCGCAGCCTTTATCAATGGCCGTCGTGGTATTGAAGAGGCCTATCGTACCGGGCGCGGTAAAATCTACATTCGCGCGCGTGGCGAAATCGAAACCGATGCCAAAACCGGTCGCGAAACCATTATCGTCAATGAGATCCCGTATCAGGTTAACAAAGCGCGCCTGATTGAAAAAATTGCCGAGCTGGTTAAAGAGAAGCGCGTTGAAGGGATCAGCGGGCTGCGCGATGAGTCTGATAAAGACGGTATGCGCATTGTCATTGAAGTCAAACGCGACGCCGTGGGTGAAGTGGTTCTGAACAACCTCTATTCGCTGACGCAGCTGCAGGTCTCTTTCGGCATCAACATGGTGGCTCTGCATCAGGGTCAGCCGAAGATCATGCCGCTGAAAGATATCATCGAAGCCTTTGTGCGCCATCGTCGCGAAGTGGTGACGCGTCGCACCATCTTCGAACTGCGCAAAGCGCGCGATCGTGCCCATATCCTTGAAGGTCTGGCGATTGCGCTGGCGAATATCGATCCGATTATCGAGCAGATCCGTCGCGCGCCGACGCCGGCAGAAGCGAAGGGCGCTCTGCTGGCACAGGCGTGGGATCTCGGCAATGTTGCCGCCATGCTTGAGCGTGCCGGCGATGACGCTGCGCGGCCGGAGTGGCTGGAGCCTGAATTTGGTATTCGCGATGGCCGCTACTATCTTACCGAGCAGCAGGCTCAGGCGATTCTGGATCTGCGTCTGCAGAAACTGACCGGCCTTGAGCATGAGAAACTGCTTGATGAGTACAAAGAGCTGCTGGAGCAGATTGCCGGGCTGATTCACATTCTGCAGAGTGCTGACCGCCTGATGGAAGTGATCCGCGAAGAGCTGGAAGCGATGCGCGATCAGTTTGGCGATGCGCGCCGTACTGAGATCACCGCCAACAGCGCGGATATCAATATCGAAGATCTGATCAACCAGGAAGATGTGGTCGTCACCCTGTCGCATCAGGGCTACGTTAAGTATCAGCCGCTGTCAGATTATGAAGCGCAGCGCCGCGGCGGCAAGGGTAAATCAGCCGCACGTATCAAAGAAGAGGACTTCATTGATCGCCTGCTGGTGGCTAATACCCACGACACGATTCTCTGCTTCTCCAGCCGGGGTCGTCTCTACTGGATGAAGGTTTATCAGCTGCCGGAAGCGAGCCGTGGCGCACGCGGGCGTCCTATCGTCAACCTGCTGCCGCTGGAAGCTAACGAGCGCATTACCGCTATTCTGCCGGTGCGTGAGTATACCGAAGGCTTCAATATCTTTATGGCGACGGCCAGCGGCACGGTGAAGAAAACCGCGCTGCAGGAGTTCAGTCGTCCGCGCAGCGCCGGCATTATCGCCATCAACCTGCGTGAAGATGATGAGCTGATTGGCGTAGCGCTGACCAACGGCAATGATGAAGCGATGCTCTTCTCCGCTGGCGGTAAAGTCGTGCGCTTTGCTGAGAGTGCAGTGCGTGCCATGGGGCGTTCAGCCTCAGGCGTGCGCGGTATCAGGCTGGCAGAGAACGATAAAGTGGTGTCGCTGATTGTGCCGCGCGAAGAGGGCGCGATCCTCACCGTTACGCAGAATGGTTACGGTAAGCGTACGGCTAACAGCGAGTATCCGACGAAATCGCGTGCCACTCAGGGCGTTATCTCGATCAAAGTTACCGAGCGTAACGGACCGGTTATCGGTGCGGTACAGGTGGTAGACGGCGATCAGATTATGATGATCACCGATGCCGGCACGCTGGTACGCACCCGCGTATCGGAAGTCAGCGTGGTCGGCCGTAACACGCAGGGCGTGATCCTGATCCGCACCGCGGAAGATGAGAACGTGGTTGGCCTGCAGCGCGTGGCGGAGCCGGTTGAAGAAGAGGAGCTGGATGCCATCGACGGCAGCGTGGCGGAAGGCGAAGAGGATATCGCGCCGGAAGTCGACAGCGATGACGAGGCACCGGACGCAGAAGACGACGCATAATCGTCTGATGCACCTTATCAGCGGCAGGTCAGGGCAACCGACCTGCCGTTTTATTATCTGAGTTTTCGCCCCGCACCTCTGCACCAACTGGCTTTTTCGCAGCGATAAAGCTAGTGTATGTGCACCTTTTTGGGTCCTGTTAACCGTTACCGCCAGTGAGCCTCTCTTGAAATATCTCGTCTCCTTTCGCACCACGCTTCGTATCTCGCGCTATCTTTTCCGGGCGCTGGCGCTGCTGCTCTGGTCGCTGGGTGCATTGCTGACCACCTTCTACATCATCAATGTGCTGCATGAAAAAGAGAACGGAATACGCCAGGAGTTTGCGACGAACTATGGTAAAGCAGAGTGGTACGTCCGGCACTCGGCTGACGTCATGCGGGAACTGAAGTACATCACGGAAAATCGTCTTAGCAGCAGCGCCAACGGGCTGGACATGCTCAACGGCCTGCCCGCCGGTAAAAGCACGCTGCCGCAGTTTACGCCGCTCTTTTCCGACGGTGACTGCACCTCAATGAGCAACACCTGGCGCAACTCGCTCGACTCGCTCAGCTACTATATCAACTACTGGAAAAGCAATTTTGCTGCGGCCTATGAGCTGAATCGCGTGTTTTTTATCGGCGGTGAGAGCCAGTGCCTGGCTGATTTCACCATTGGCAGCAGCAATCCGTTAGATCGGGAACGCAGCATGAAGGCGCTGCGCGAACATGTGCTGCACTATCGCAACAGCAATGAGGAAGATCGGCGCAATCCGATGTACTGGATCACCGACAGCACGCAGCCCGGAAGCGGCAACTTCTATATGGTCGTCCCGGTTTACGTCGCCAACAAACTTCAGGCGCTGCTGGGCGTTGAGCAGAATATCCGGCTGGATGAATTTGTTCAGCCCGGCGGACTGCCGCTGGTGGCGACCATTACCGATGAAAATTACCGCCCGCTGCTGAGCAGCCGCCGCAGCGGACCCGGTTACGCGCTGGACGATCTGCCCGATGAGAGCACCTGGTTTGGCTACCTCGACAGCTACCGCCAGCTGGTGCTGAAAAAGCCGCTGCCGCCGTCAGATCTGAATATCATCTGGTCTCTGCCCACGTCGGTAATGGTGGATCAGCTGCGGCTGCTGCTGCTTAACGCGCTGCTGCTTAACATCTTCAGTGCGATTGTGCTTTTTACTCTGGCGTGGATATTCGAGCGCCGCATGTTCCTGCCGGCGGAAGATAACGCGCACCGGCTGGAGGAGCATGAGCAGTTCAACCGGAAAATTGTCGCGTCGGCACCGGTAGGGATTTGCATTCTGCGCACCAGCGATGGCACCAATATTCTGAGCAACGAACTGGCGCACAACTATCTTACGCTGCTAACGCAGGAGGATCGCCAGCGGCTTAATGAAATTATCAGCGGCCAGCAGGTGAATTTTGTTGATGTGCTGACCGGCAGCAATACCAACCTGCAGATCAGCTTTGTGCATTCGCGCTACCGCAATGAAAATGTGGCCATCTGCGTGCTGGTTGATGTCTCATCCCGCGTACGTATGGAGCAGTCGCTGCAGGAGATGGCGCACGCCGCTGAACAGGCGAGCCAGTCGAAATCGATGTTCCTCGCAACCGTCAGTCATGAACTGCGCACGCCACTTTACGGCATCATCGGTAACCTCGATCTGCTGCAGACCAAAAGCCTGCCCAAAGGGGTGGAGTCGCTGGTCACCGCCATGAACAACTCCTCCAGCCTGCTGCTGAAAATTATCAGCGACATTCTCGACTTCTCGAAGATAGAGTCAGAGCAGCTGAAAATTGAGCCGCGTCCTTTCTCACCGCGCGAGGTGATTAACCATATCACCAGCAACTATTTATCGCTGGTGGTGCGCAAGCGTCTTACGCTCTATGTCTTTATGGAAAACAACGTGCCGCTGGCGCTGGATGGCGATCCGCTGCGGCTGCAGCAGGTGATCTCCAACCTGCTTAATAACGCCATCAAATTTACCCATACCGGCTGCATTATTCTGCACGCCTACGTTAAAGAGGGCTATCTTGCCTTCCGCGTGCGTGATACCGGGGTCGGCATTCCTGCCAGAGAGGTGACGCGGCTGTTCGATCCTTTCTTCCAGGTTGGCTCCGGCGTGCAGCGCAACTTCCAGGGCACCGGGCTGGGACTCGCAATCTGCGAAAAACTGATCAACATGATGGATGGCGATATTGAGGTCGATTCTGAACCGGGAATGGGCAGCCAGTTTATCGTGCGTATTCCGATCTACGCCGGGCAGCAGCCGGCGCCGCCGCTGCTGGATGGCCTGCAGGAGAAAGCGATCTGGCTTGACCTGCGCAACGACTATCTCGCTGCGTTTCTGCTGCGCCTGCTGCAGCAGCAGGGACTGAAAGCGGCAGCCTGGCAGGGACAGGCAGAAAGCGATGATGTGGTGATAAGCGATCACGACGATTCACTGGCGCAGGCGGTGCGCGCGCGCATTCTGATCTGCGGTGAGCATATCGATATGCCGCAGGAGCGCTCGCCGGGCGTCTGGGTGCAGAGCAGCGCAACGCTGCACGACCTGCCGCTGCTGCTGGGTCGTATCTATCGCATCACGATTGACAGCGATACCACCACGCCGCTGCCGCCACCTGCGGCAGAGAATGCGAGCAGCAATGAAGATATTACGATTCTGATTGTGGATGACCATCCCATCAACCGTATGCTGCTGTCGGAGCAGCTCGGCACGCTGGGCTATCAGACCAAAACGGCGCAGGATGGCGTTGATGCGCTTAACGTGCTGAGTCGCAATCATATCGACATCGTACTGAGCGACGTAAACATGCCGAATATGGATGGCTATCGCCTGACGCAGCGGCTGCGCCAGCTGGGGCACGTGTTCCCGGTGATTGGCGTAACGGCGAACGCGCTGGCGGAAGAGAAGCAGCGCTGTATGGATGCCGGTATGGATAACTGCCTGTCGAAACCGGTGACGCTGGATGAGCTGAAAGTCACCCTGGCGCGCTACGCTGCCCGCGTGCGTACCGGTCGTCAGGCGTAGGGCAGGGGATTAAGCGAACGGGCGACCCGCGGGCCGCCCGTAGAGATTAATCTTTGTCGATCTGCGTGGCGCTGACCGAGGAGAGGTAGTTCAGCAGTGCGATATCGTTATCCACACCCAGCTTCATCATGGCTGATTTCTTCTGGCTGCTGATGGTTTTGATACTGCGGTTCAGCTTTTTGGCAATCTCAGTCACGAGGAAACCTTCAGCAAAGAGACGCAGTACTTCACTCTCTTTCGGCGACAGACGCTTGTCACCGTAACCACCTGCGCTGATCTTCTCCAGCAGTTTGGCAACGCTTTCCGGCGTATATTTTTTGCCTTTCTGCAGTGCGGCCAGCGCTTTTGGCAGATCGGTCGGGGCGCCCTGTTTCAGCACAATCCCTTCAATATCGAGATCCAGAACGGCACTCAGGATCGCCGGATTGTTGTTCATGGTCAGAACAATGATCGAAAGATCGGGATAGTGACGCTTGATGTACTTGATCAGGGTAATGCCGTCGCCATACTTCTCGCCAGGCATTGAGAGATCGGTGATCAGAACATTCGCGTCCAGCTTGGAGAGGCTGTTGATCAGTGCTGTGGAGTCTTCAAACTCACCTACTACGTTAACCCATTCAATCTGTTCCAGAGACTTACGGATACCAAACAGAACAATGGGATGGTCGTCGGCAATAATTACGTTCAGGTTATTCATCTTATTGGTTACCTTGCTGCAGCAGTTGATTGACATAAGCGTCAATTTCACTGGTGGTATTTTTAATGGTTAAATCGTCGCACATTTTAATGTGCTGTTCTAACGCTTCACAAAGCTGTTTACCCGGCAGCAAATTGAGCATGGCAAAAACGCCTTTCAGGCGATGCGCTGTCTGAGCAAGAGAAGGATAGTCGCTATCCGACGCTTCAGTATACAGTCTCCTGACATCAGGCGGTACTGTCTCGGTAAACAGCTGGAAATAGCCGCCGCTTAACAGCGGTGTGCCAGCCTCATTTTCTTCACTCTCCTCCATCAAATCACTGGCCAGCTGCTTTTCAATCAGGGCCAGCAGTGCGTCAAGCAGGGCGTTGCTGAGGTTATAATTCACGCGATACTGTCTGTCGTTCAGGGCGTGATGCCCCAGCTCATCGCCCGCCAGCAGTAATGCCCAGCCGCTGAGACGTTCAGGGTCGTCCGTGATCAGGACGTCATGCTCCTGACCCGAGAGCCGTTCATCTGAGGTCAGGCACTTAGCGCCCCAGTTCTCCAGATGACGACAGACGATTTTCTGTACATCCTCCACTGCTATATCGACCAGAGCGGTCACGCCCTCCAGTAATTTTTCTTCCTGCTCCTCCAGCAGCAGCTGCAGCGTCAGCGGCAGCTGGATGTTATAGCGCGTGCCGATATCGGGTTTAGCGATAATGTCTAACTGGCCGCCCATCTGCTTGCAGAGCTGTTTACAGAGGAAAAAGGCCATTCCGGAGGCCTGACCAAAACGATCCTGCGACGTCTCACCAAGATAGGGGAAATCGGCGTTGGTCAGTTCATCCGCCGTTAGCCCGGAACCGGTATCGACCAGCTGCAGCTGCAGCACATCAGGCTTGTTCGCTGGCGTTTTCACTTCCAGCGTGATTTTTCCCCATTGCGTGGTGGTGAGCGCATAATGCATCAGGGTGGTCAGCACCTTACGCAGCGCGCGGCGATCGCCGCTGCGCATTTCATCATTCGCCAGCTGGTTGTTTACCACCAGCGTCAGGCCCTTGCGTCGCAGCAGCGGCAGGCTCTCCAGCGCAATCTCATCCAGCAGATCCTGCAGATTAAACGGGCTGGTTTCCGGCGACCAGTCATGCGCTTCCAGCCGGTTCAGCAGCACGATATCATCGACCAGGCGGGCCAGCCGCTGGCTCTCATCCAGCAGATCCAGCACGCTCTCATCGTCACTGCGCTGGCTGAGCTGCACCAGCCGCGTCACCATATCCTGCAGCGGGCGGTTCAGCGCGTGGCCAAGCTGCTGCATCAGCTGCTGGCGCATCTGGTGATTGCGGTCCAGTACCTGCTGTGCTTTCTGCAGCTTCTTGTTAACCAGCAGTTCGCGATCCTGATCGCGCATCATAAACAGCTGCGTGTGCGGCGACAGCACGCTGCGTGCGTGACGGATCTCATAGACTTCGTTATTGATAGTCGCCTGCAGCACGCCCTGATGCTGATCGGACATATTGATAATCTTCTGCAGGTTCAGGTGCGGCAGCAGGTGATCGGCAATCTTATTACTTAGCAGGGTGCGGTTAGTGGCGAAGTCATACACCAGCAGCCCGACCGGCAGGCTGGCGACGATCTCTTCGTTCAGCATACGCAGCGAATCGAGCTCTGCGCTCTGATTCTCATTCGGGCGCAGCGCCTGCTGACGCAGCAGGGTCACGCCGGCAATCGACAGCAGGAAGAGCAACAGGTTGATAAGCAGCGGCCACATCAGGTTATGCAGCATATCAAGCGCAAGGCTAACCAGCGGTACGCGATAAACCAGCTGCAGCGGCGTGCTGGGCAGCGAGGCAGCGATCTCCAGATCCGGGTTAACCAGCGTAACGCTGGTCGTGCCGTCGCTGCCGTCATCAGTGCTGCTGCCCGGGGTCGCATCCTGACGCAGCTGGAAATTCTCCAGCGGCAGGTTCTGCGGCACCAGATCGTTAACCGGCAGATCGAAAGCTACCACCGTTGCCAGATGACCCGGCTGGTTAAAGGTGGTGCGCAGCGTAAAGTAGTGATCGTTCTGCCAGGTAAAATGACGCAGTGGAGAGAAGCTCTCGCGCTCATCCAGGGCGTTAGCCTGCTGCAGCATCTCAGCCCGGCGGCTGTCGACCAGCGTATTCAGCGCGCTCTCTTTGTAGCGCGTTGCCATATCTTTCAGCGGCAGGGTAGAGATCATGATCAGGCTATTATCCTGACCGTTCAGAAAATACATCGACCACGCCGGGTTTTCCGCACCCCATAAAGTATCGAGATAGCCGGACATACGCATAGTCATATCCAGCGTGCTGCCGTCGTGCGAACCGAAAATCAGCGCTTCCGTTTTGCGGCGCGTTTTTTCCAGATAGTAAACATCCGGGCGCAGCCGGGTCTCCTGCAGCGTGCTGTTTGGCGCAGAGCCGGCCGCACTGGTGGCGAGATTTTCGTAAATCTGCCAGGTGGCGAAGCGGTAAGCGTCGATGCGTTTTTGCATATCACGCGCCAGGTCAGCCATGGCATAACGCTTTTCGGCAATCCAGGCGCTGACGCTATTGTGCACCACGGCGCCCAGCGCCAGCAGCAGCACCAGGTTAAACACGACAACAAAACGCGTAACGTTACCGGAAGTCAGTGGAAATTTATAAAGCATAGTGAGTCTCAGGATCCTGCAATCAACGCGTAACCCGGCGTGCGCTGGCGGCGACAGCCAGCAGCATCAGAGCAATCAGCAGGAATGCACCGCTTAGTGTGAGCCACTGGGAAATAAAGCCGATTAACGCCGGGCCTGAGAGAATACCCGCATAGCCTAACGTTGTCATGGCCGATATCGCCAGGTTGACAGGCATGGCCTGCTGGTTACCGGCGGCATTAAACAGCATCGGCACTGTATTCGCCAGCCCGAATCCGACCAGCAGAAACGCCAGCAGTGCGGTTTGCGGCCAGGGGACCAGCACGGCCAGCGTCATACCTGCGCTGGCTGCCAGCGCGCCGGTAAGCATGACGTGATAGCGGCCAAAGCGCTGAATGATTTTGTCGCCGGTCAGCCGGCCAATCGTCATGGCAACCGAAAACACCGCATAGCCCAGTCCGGCATAGGCTACGCTGAGGCCCGGGCTCTGCAGCAGGAGCAGGGCGCTCCAGTCGAGCACGGCACCCTCGGCGAGGAACAGAATAAAGCAGAGGCAGCCGAGAAAAGCGACCCAGCCACGCGGGATCACCAGCCAGGGTTCATCAGCCTGACGCAGCCGCTCGCTCATCAGGGTTGGCAGACTGCAGCAGAGCAGCACGGCGATCAGCACCATCATAATCGCGATGGCCTGCAGCGGCGTCAGCCCGGCACCCAGCAGCAGACTCACCGCACCGGCGCCGATAATGCCGCCGAGGCTGAAGAAGCCGTGAAAGCCTGACATCATCGGCTTGCCCGCCGCTTTTTCCACGTGAACCGCCTGCACGTTCATCGCCACATCCAGCATGCCGAGTCCGGCGCCGAATAGCATCAGCGTAAACGCCATCGCCCAGAGATGATCCAGCGTGGCAAGCAGCGGCAACACCGCCAGAATCAGCAGCGCAGAGCAGGTCATAATCCGGCGGCAGCCAAAACGACCAATCAGCGCCCCCGTCACCGGCATAGCGGCCAGCGAACCGATGCCCAGACATAGTAAAAGCCCGCCGAGGGAGGCTCCGCTCAGCTGCAGACGCTGGCTGGCGTAAGGCACAAGCGGCGCCCAGGCAGACATACTCAACCCGGCGATAAGGAAAACAGTGCGCGTGCCGAAATTAACACGCTGATGCAGTTTGGCTGGCTGTGCGGCGTCCAGTGCAGTCATAGTCGTTATTTTGATCCGCTGTTAAAGCGTCGAAGTTTAGCATCAAAGCAGGCGGTGCAGCGGAATTAACGCGCAATTTGCGTTGCCTGCTGCTGCACAGGAATCGGACATCTTACCGATATTTGCCCGGGCCAGAATTTTTTCCAGATATTTCCTGGTACTGCCTGACAGATATTAAGTGACATAACGCAAATTAAGTCAGGTGATTGATGACATATACTGATGCAATCAGCGAGAGATCACTGGCTGACTATGGTTTTCGCTGGTTGCGCGTTTTACAGCCATTCTCCGGATTTTTGCCACCAGACAGCAGCCGCTAATGCGCGCTAAGATAAAGCAGGCCATCGCTAAAGGGGCCGCTTAGAGCAAGATCGCCACGCACGCCAGCCCGGCCGGGAGCGCGCATTTAACGTCATACCTTTAACCTTGTTACCTGCGGGTAACCCGTTTTCATCAGGTGAAGCGGGCCATGCTGTTATGGCCTGTATGGCGCACCTATCTGCCTGAAACATTAATTCAGGTAATCACTGGTGCAATACATACTCTGTAACGAGGTTACCTATGTTTTCAGGCCAATCCACTTCATCGTTCGCGTCGTTATTTACCTCTGGCACTGAGCGTGTCAGCCCGACAACTACCAGCCGGCAGCACCGCGATACCACGCCACCGGCCGCGCTACATCCCTATGAACCGCTGGTGGCGCGCGGTGCGGCAGGTAAAGTTGAAGCGCTGCGGCTGCGGCGCCAGGTCAGCGATCTGCAGGGAAAAATCGACGAGGTGCATAATGACTACGCTGTGCGAACGCATGAGGAGCAGGTCAAAAACAGCGCAGAGCTGGATGCGCAGCTGCAGGTTGCGGCAGGCAGAGAAGATCAGCTGACGCGCACCGCGCTGCTGTCACCGGTGTATGGCATCGTCAAAGCTATCGCTATTACCACGCCGGGCGGTGTGGTAGAGCCGGGCGGTAAACTGATGGAGATTGTCCCGCTGGAGGATCGGCTGCTGATCGAGACACGCGTTGCGCCACGCGATATCGCCTGGATCCGGGCCGGGTTGCCCGCAACGGTCAAAATTACCGCGTACGATACCGCGATTTATGGCGATCTGCCGGGCATCGTCGAGAGCGTTTCTCCGGATACGCTGCAGGATAGCGACCTGCGCGAGCCACCCTATTTTCGGGTCTATGTGCAGACACAGACGGCAACGCTTACCAGCCGGCGCGGTCAGCGCTTTCCTGTGCTGCCGGGTATGCTGGCAGATGTGGAGATAAAAACCGGACAAAAATCGGTGCTGGATTATCTGCTCAAGCCGCTGAATAAAGCGGCCGAAGCGCTGCGCGAGCGCTGAATGCATTATTATACTGGCGGGAAAATAGCGCAGATAAAAAAATGCCGGACAAATATGTCCGGCGGGAATCAGGGTAAAACACTCATTCGGGATGAATGAAGATAATAATAAAATAAATGATGATAGCGTGGATAATTGTAGAGGCTGGCAGCAACAAAGTTTTATCATTCAGTGCGGCATTAAATTAATGTAGCTATTTGAATTCAAATGAATTTAATCCGGTTTGTTTATTCGTGCTTTATTTTTTGTCAATATGTGCTGATTATTAGTTCCACGATATTTACATCTGGCAATAAATTTGTAATCAAATGAAACACTTTCGGAAATTTAGTATCATTTTCGTGATAGATTATTGCCCGCTATAAAACAACAATGAATTGCCGGCTGAATTTTTAACATTCAGTTTGCAGTGGCATAACTATAAAGGCACATAACCGAGGGTAAATAAATGAATCGTCGCGTTCTCTCCCTGATGATCCCGGCGCTGCTGGTGGCGGGTTCAGCAAGCGCAGCCGAAATCTATAATAAAGATGGCAACAAACTCGACCTCTACGGCAAAGTAGATGGTCTGCACTACTTCTCTGACAACGATGGCTCAGACGGTGACCAGTCTTACCTGCGCTTTGGTTTTAAAGGTGAAACTCAGGTGACCGATCAGCTGACGGGTTACGGTCAGTGGGAATACCAGGCCGCGCTGAATACGGCGGAAAGCGAAGGCACTAAAGACAGCTATACCCGCGTCGCTTTGCCGGTCTGCGTTTTGGTGACGCTGGCTCTTTCGATTACGGTCGCAACTACGGCATTGCGTATGATATTGGCGCATGGACTGACGTTCTGCCGGAGTTTGGTGGCGATACCTATGGCGCGGACAACTTTATGTTCCAGCGCGGTAACGGTATGGCAACCTACCGCAATAATAATTTCTTTGGTCTGGTGGATGGCTGGAACGTGGCCGTTCAGTACCAGGGCAAAAATGATAACCCGACTGAATCCACCTCTGGCCGTGATGTGCTGGGCGAAAACGGCGACGGCTGGGGTCTGAGCACCACCTATGATCTGGGTAATGGTCTGGCACTGGGCGGTGCTATGTTCCAGTCCGATCGCACCAATAACCAGAATGCCGCAGGCGTACTGGGCCAGGGCGATAAAGCGGAAGCCTATACCGGCGGCCTGAAATATGACGCAAACAATATCTATCTGGCTGCGATGTATACCCGCTCTTACAACGCGACGCGTTTTGGCTCAGTTGATTCTGACGCTTTCGGTTATGCGAACAAAGCGGACAACTGGGAAGTGGTTGCGCAGTATCAGTTTGACTTCGGTCTGCGTCCGTCGCTGGCTTACGTCAATTCACGCGGTAAAGATATTGAAGGTTATGGCAGCCAGAACCTGAAAAAATATATCGACGTGGGCGCGACCTATTACTTCAATAAAAACATGTCGACCTATGTGGATTACCAGATCAATCTGCTGGATGACAACAACTTTACCAACAATGCCGGTATCAACACCGATGACATTGTGGCGCTGGGCCTGGTTTACCAGTTCTGAGCCTCTGGCGCGCGGCCCGGCGGGCTGCGCGCCACCTTTCCTGCCCGCTTCTTATCTGCAGCACCCGCCTCAGGCAGGCACAGCATCTGAACTACTGCACACTGCGCCAGCGCCGGGCTTTTGCCGCCGGACGCGGTTCAGCCTGCACTGCCGCAGCCGGCTGGCTGCCCTCCAGCGCAATACCTGCCAGGGTGAAAGCAGAAAAGCTCAGCCACCGCTGCCACTTTTCACTCTGCGTTTTTGACATCGCCATGCTGCACCTCGCTGAGAATAAACCTGCTCTCAACAATGCAGCATTTATGCCATGCTGCCGCTCTCAGCGTCACACGCTTCAGGCGGGGTTTGTTACACTGCGTCAGCCCTGAAGCAGTGCAGAGTGGGTAATAATGGTGCAGTACTTAACGTCGACGTGCGCTATAGCTCTCCAGTGAACGCTGACGCGCGTGCTGCCAGCTGCGATAACTGCCGTACAGGAACAGCGCGGCGGAGAGGGCGGCGATTAATACATACATCATCTGTGCTCCTTAAAGGTGGTATGCCTGGGGGTAAAGCCTGCAGCATGACCGGCGTTAATTCAATGAGATTTAGCGTAAATTACCCGCAGTTTATGCTTTGTAATACGCTGTATTTCCGTGTAACAGATGAGGAACCGATGCATTTCCGGAATATTTTGTTGACTGCTCTGATCGTGACCGGGCTGACGGCCTGCGACCGCGCACCGCAACGTGAACCCCTGGTCCTGCAGGGAAAAACCATGGGCACCGTATGGCGGGTTACGCTCGCCGGCGTTGATCCGCAGCGTAAAGAGGCGCTGCAGCAGGCGATTCAGCAGCAGCTCGATCGCGACGACGGTGAAATCTCTACCTGGAAAACCACCTCAGTGCTGTCGCGCTTCAACCAGTATCAGGGGACAGAGCCGCAGCCCGTTAGCGCGGATATGGCGGATATTGTGACTCTCTCACTGCGCATTGGTGCCAAAACCGCAGGTGCCATGGATATCACGGCAGGCAGACTGGTGAACTTATGGGGGTTCGGACCCGTCGGGCAGCCGGCGCATCAGCCTGATGTGGCAGCGATCGCGGCGGCCAGAGCTGAAACCGGCCTCTCGCATCTGCGGGTGATCCAGAGCGTAAGCGGGCAGTGGCTGCAGAAAGATCTGCCGGGGCTCTATGTGGATCTCTCAACCGTGGGCGAGGGCTACGCCACCGATCATCTGGCGCGGCTGATGGAGCAGCAGGGAATAACCAACTATCTGGTGTCGGTCGGCGGAGCCGTGCTCAGCCGCGGTCGTAATGCCAGCCAGCAGCCGTGGCGGGTGGCGGTTCAGAAACCCACCGATCGAGAAAACGCGGTCGAGGCGCGCGTTGACCTGCAGGGGCACGGCATCAGCACCTCCGGCAGCTATCGCAACTATTATGAACTGGACGGGAAACGCATTTCACACGTCATCGATCCCGCAACCGGACGGCCCGTTCAGCATAAACTGGTTTCTGCCACGGTGATCGCCACTACGGCGCTGGAAGCGGATGGCTGGGATACCGGCCTGATGGTGCTGGGCACCGCGCGCGCAAAAGCGCTGGCGCTGAAAGAGCATCTGGCCGTTTATCTAATCACCAAAGAGGGCGACGGCTTCAGCCACTGGATGTCGCCCGGCTTTAAAACATTTCTTATCGACAAACCGTAACCGGAGGCCGTGATGCTGGATCTGTTTAGCGATGAAGCGCCGTGGCAGGAGCCACTGGCAGAAGGCGCGGTCATTCTGCGCCGCCGCGCCCGCGATGATGCACCTGCGCTGCTGGCAGCGATTGAAACCGTTGCGGCGCAGCATCCTTTTACGCACCGCATCACGCCGGGAGGCTATCGTATGTCCGTGGCGATGACCAACTGCGGCGATGTTGGCTGGTTCAGCGACGCGCGCGGCTATCGCTACAGCGAACAGGATGTCAGCAATGGCCAGCGCTGGCCCGCAATGCCGCCGCTGTTTCGTCAGCTGGCGCAGCAGTGCGCGCAGGAAGCGGGGTTTAGTCACTTTACGCCAGACGCCTGCCTGATCAACCGCTATACGCCCGGGGCAAAAATGTCGCTGCATCAGGACAAAGATGAGCGCGATCTGCGTCAGCCGATCGTCTCCGTCTCGCTGGGGCTGCCGGCGATATTTCAGTTTGGCGGTTTTGCGCGCGGCGACGCCACCCGGCGCGTGCTGCTGGAGCATGGTGATATCGTGGTGTGGGGCGGGCCGTCGCGGCTGCGCTATCACGGTATTCTGCCGCTTAAACCAGGCGTGCATCCCGCGGCGGGGGCCGTCCGCTATAATCTCACCTTCCGCCGGGCAAACTAACGTAACAGGGAATGAGAATTATTCTTGCTATCATCTGACGGGCCATTAAACTGCAGGCAGCATTTTTTGACCTTTGGAACAGATTGATGGCATTGCTTCAGGTGGTTTTTCGTCAGTATTGCTGGCCGTTTACCGGCGTTCTTTTTCTTACCCTGCTGAGTGCCGCACTCGGTATCGGCCTGATCGCTTATATCAATAATGAGCTGATTGTGGCGATCAATAGCGACGCAACGGTGCTGCCGGCATTTCTCGGTCAGCTGTTTCTGCTGATGGCGGTCACACTCGCTTCGCAGCTGGCGCTGACGCAGCTGGGGCACCATTTTGTCTGGCGGCTGCGGGGCGAGTTCATCAAGCGTATCCTCGATACTAACGTTGAGCGCATCGAACAGCTGGGCAGCGCTCAGCTGCTGGCCGGACTGACCAGCGACGTGCGGGCCATTACCATCGCTTTTGTCCGGCTGCCGGAGCTGATTCAGGGCATTATCATCACGCTGGGATCGGCGATTTACCTTGCCTGGCTCTCGCCGGAAATGCTGCTGGTCACTATGCTGTGGCTGGCGATCACGCTGGTGGGCGGCTGGCTGCTGGTTTCGCGCGTCTACCAGCATATGGCAAAGCTGCGCGATATCGAAGATGATCTCTATCGCGATTTCCAGACCATTATTGAGGGGCGCAAAGAGCTGCAGCTTAACCGCGATCGGGCGCGTCTGATCTACGATACGGTTTATCAGACGAATGCGGGTCGCTATCGCCATCATATTGTGCGCGCCGACACCTTCCATCTCAGCGCCGTTAACTGGTCTAACATCATGATGTTGGGCGGCATCGGTATCGTGTTCTTTATGGCAAACGGTCTCGGCTGGGCCAACACGGCCGTGGCGGCCACCTATTCGCTGACGCTGCTGTTCCTGCGCACGCCGCTGATCTCAGCCGTCGGCGCGCTGCCCACGCTGCTCAGCGCGCAGGTCGCGTTTCGCAAACTCAACCGCTTCGATCTGGCGCCTTATGAGCCTGCCTTCAGCGCCCCGGCACCGGCCAGCGCATGGCAGACGCTGGAGCTGCGCGACGTCTGCTTTCACTATGGCGAACAGGGCTTTGCGGTGGGGCCGATCAATCTGACGCTGCGACGCGGCGAACTGCTGTTCCTTATTGGCGGCAACGGCAGCGGGAAATCCACGCTGGCGATGCTGCTGACCGGCCTCTATCAGCCGCACGCCGGCAGCCTGCTGCTGGATGGTAAAGAGATAAGCAGTCAGCAATCCGATCTGTGGCGGCAGCACTTTTCAGCGGTATTTACCGACGTGCACCTGTTTGACCGCCTGATTGGCCGCGGCGGCGAACCGGCCGATCCGGCACTGGTTCAGCGCTGGCTGGAGCGGCTGAAAATGAGCGAGAAACTGCAGCTGGATGGCAACCGGGTGCTGAATCTGCAGCTGTCGAAAGGGCAGAGCAAGCGCCTGGCGCTGCTGCTGGCGGCCGCGGAAGAGCGGGATATTTTGCTGCTGGATGAATGGGCCGCCGACCAGGACCCTCATTTCCGCCGGATTTTCTACCGCGAGCTGCTGCCCTGGCTGCAGGCGTCAGGCAAAACGGTGTTTGCTATCAGCCATGACGATCACTACTTTACCCATGCCGACAGGCTGCTGGAGATGCGCAACGGACAGCTGGTGGAACTCAGCGGCCGCGAGCGCGATCTGGCCACGCTCGATGCGGTGGAGCGAACGGATACCGGTCGTTAACGTCAGCGGGTAACACTCATCATAACCGGCCATCAGGCCGGTCATGGCACACAGGCGGCATGCGGCAGCGTCAGTGATTGGGCGGGATGGCAAAGCTTTTCAGCTGAACAACAAAGTGCTGATGGCCGCGGGTGATGCGGGCGCCACGATCGCACCAGTGAGTCGCCAGACGAAAGAAGTCGTCGCTGCCGATATCATAGGCCAGCTCTACTTTGCTGATGCCTGAATGCAGAAGCTCCTCTGCATCCTGCAGGCTTTTTGCTTTGATGACCATAATCGATTTCCCATCAAATAAATGAGAGCATCAGAGTAGGGGATCTTCATGACACTTTTGTTGCGCTTTGATGAAAGCCTGAGAATTTCCGGAATAACGGTATCGGCCGGTACTGCGCGATAAACAGGCATGCCAGCCCTGACAGGCATAAAAAAAGCAGCCATAAAGGCTGCTTTTTTCGGGATAATTTGGTCGGCACGAGAGGATTTGAACCTCCGACCCCTGACACCCCATGACAGTGCGCTACCAGGCTGCGCTACGTGCCGAACGTGGAAAACCATACTACTGATTCCCCAGCCGATTGCAAGATGCGTCAGCGTTAACTGCCTCATATTTAATCAGTTTGCCGTGAAGCGCTTCTCTTCCGTCAGCACCTGCAGCAGCAGCGCCAGCTGCGGCTTATGATCCTTCAGCTCACGACCGCTGGCGTCCCACGCGGTATAACTGCCGCTGTTATTCAGCACCAGCGTCACCGATGGCGTGGTGATCACCAGTTTGCCATCTTCACTGCTGGCTACCCAGTTGTGGCTGCGCTGGGCGGCGAACAGATCTTCACCCTGCGAATAGCTGACCGGGCTGGTGCGCACGTGCAGCAGACGCTGCATGAGCGTTGTCATCACATCCTGTTGATCGGTCAGGCGATCGATAGTCTGCGCTGGCGTATTAGGCCAGTGCACCACCAGCGGGATCTGCAGCATCGCGCGGTTGCCCGGGTTATCGCTGTTATTAAAGGTCACCGCACGCTGAGCAGTGATCACCACCACCGTATTTTTCAGCAGGTCGCGCTGCTGCAGCGTGGTCAGTACCGCAGCGATCTGCTCATCCACGCTGCCCGCCTGGCGCAGATAGCTGCGCTGACGCGCCTTCGTGCTGTCGCCGCTGGCGCTTATCCCGTTCAGCGCGACCCAGGAGAACCACGGAGAGCGGCTGTTTTTCTGACCATTGAGCCAGTTCTGCCACTGCGTGACGGTCTGGCTGTTAGGCTGCGAGGTCGCTTCCGGCAGCGTATAGTCCGCCAGCAGCGCCTGCCGGTAGAGCGGCTGATTAAACCCATCAGAAGAGAACAGGCCAAACTGGTAGCCCTGCGCGTTCAGCGCGTTCAGCAGCGCCGACGGCGTGCGCGATGCCAGCACGCCATCCATATAGCTGGAAGAGATGCCGTAAAACAGGCCAAACACCCCTTTTTCAGGCTGCACCCCGGCGCTGTAGTGCCGGGTAAAGCGCACGTTCTCAGCGGCAAACTGCTTCAGCGACGGCAGTGCGCTGTCGAGCGTGGCGTTATTTACGCCATCGACCGTCAGCACCAGCAGGTTATGACCTGTTCCGCCGTCACGGAAGGTGATATCGCTTAACGGATACTGGACCGACAGCGCTTCAGGATCGCCCTGCTGCACCAGACGGCGCTGATACTCCTGCGCATCCAGCAGCCCGTGACGCTCCAGGAAGCGGCGCGCGGTCATCGGATAGGAGAGCGGCAGGTTGGCGCGCTGCATGGTGACAGGACGATAGAAATTGGCATCGGCCCAGATATAGAGCAGATGACTGGCAAAAAAGGCGCTGATAAACAGCGCGGCGAGCGGCTTGCCAAATGAGCGTCGGTTAAGACTGCGCAGCTTCTGCCAGCTCCAGGTGGCAAACAGCATCTCCACCAGAAAAATGCCCGGCACGCTGATAAACATCAGCTGCCAGTCACGCGCCATCTCGCTTTGATCGGGGTTAACCACCAGCTCCCAGACCACCGGATTAAGGTGCAGGTGGAAGCGGTTAAACACGGCGCCATCCACCATAATGAGCGTCAGCCCGGCGGTGGCAACAATCGCGGAGAGTACCCGCAGCAGACGCTGCGACATCACCACAAAGGTAAGCGGGAAAATAATCAGCAGATAGGCGGCAAAAACGATAAAGCTGAAATGGCCAATCCAGCTGGTAAAGGCGTAAATCCGGCCCGCCAGTGAGGAGGGCCAGTCAGCGACCAACAGGTAGCGGCTGCCGAGAGCCAGCGCAAACAGAATATTAAACAGCGCGAACCAGTGCCCCCAGCTAATCATCTGGGAGACTTTTTCACGGTAGCGCTGCCGGTTGGTTACCATATATAGGAGTCAGATCTGCAAATTAATGAGCGTTATCATCGCGCACGGAAGACTGCAACGCTTCCGCGAATGACCGGGCCAGGCTACGGCGCTGGGCTGGTGCGATGTCTGTGTTAATCAAATTGGTGACCATGTTTCCCAGAACCATCAGGGAAAGATCGAGAGGCGCTTTATCTTTTTCAAGAATCTGCGCCAGCTGTGCGAGAAGCTGCTCAACGCGCTCGTCGCTATAACGGGATGATTGTGGCATATCGTCGACTAATCAAGTGTGAAAAGGCGGTATAGTACCGTAACTATGCGATTTTTTCCGCACTTTTATCGCAAGCAAAGCGATCGGTTTGCGTACGCAGTTGAAAGCGACGGCGGGCAGTGATTGAATACGCGCCTGAGTTTAAAGGAGAGTCTATCATGAGTCTGGATATTGACCAGATTGCCCTGCATCAGTTAATCAAACGCGACGAGAATCAGCTGGAGCTGGTACTGCGGGATACGCTGCTGCCGGTAACGCAGGCGGTAAGCAGTATGGCCGAAGAGCTGCATCGCGTGTACAGCGCCAAAAGCAAAGCCTATGGCCTGTTCAATGAAGATAGCGAGCTGGCCGACGCGCTGCGCAACTGTCGTCGCGGGCAGGATGACTTCCTGGCGTTCAGCCGGGCTGCCACCGGACGCCTGCGCGATGAGCTGAGCAAATATCCGTTTGCTGACGGTGGCGTGGTGCTGTTTATGCACTACCGCTATCTGGCGGTAGAGTATCTGCTGGTTGCGGTGCTGAACAGCCAGTCGAGCATGCGCGTTAACGAACAGCTGGATATCAGCAGTACGCACTATCTCGATATCAATCACGCTGATATCGTCGCGCGTATCGATCTGACCGAGTGGGAAACCAGCCCGGAGTCAACGCGCTATCTGACTTTTCTGCGGGGTCGCGTCGGACGTAAAGTAGCTGACTTTTTCATGGATTTCCTCGGGGCCAGCGTCGGTCTCGACGCCAAAGCGCAGAACCGCGGCCTGCTGCAGGCGGTCGATGATTACTGTGCTGAGTCAAATCTGGATAAGAACGAGCGGCAGAACTACCGTCAGCAGGTCTACAGCTACTGTAACGAACAGCTGCAGGCGGGAGAGGAGATTGCGCTGGACGATCTTTCGCAGGAGCTGCCACCGCTGGGTGAGAAAAGCTTTCAGGCGTTTACGCAGGAGCAGGGCTATGAGCTGGAGGAGCACTTTCCGGCCGACCGCAGCACGCTGCGCCAGCTGACAAAATTCTCCGGCAGCGGTGGCGGATTAACGCTTAATTTTGACGCACTGCTGCTTGGCGAGCGTATCTTCTGGGATCCGGCAACCGATACCCTGACCATCAAAGGCACGCCGCCTAACCTGCGCGATCAGCTACAGCGCCGCACCGGCGGGAAGTAAATTGCAGGCATAAAAAAACGCCGCAGAGGCGGCGTTTTTCCGATTTCGTCTGCGATTACGCGCGAACGAAGTCGATGTGGTGCAGTTTTGGCTTGAACGGGTGACGCTGAACAGCCTGAACTTTAACTTTCGTTTCTTTACCGTCAATAACCAGCGTCAGCACATCGGTGTAGAACTCAGGCTTAACCTGCATGTTCATCACGGCGTCGTGATCCAGTTCGATAGAAACTGCAGCTTCATTTCCGCCATAGATGATAGCCGGGAACTTGTTAGCTGTGCGCAGGCGGCGGCTCGCACCCTTACCCTGCTCTTTACGTACTTCTGCGTTGATAGTGAACATCATTATTTCTCTTCAATAATTCCTGCTACAGGCGACCCAGCAACAGGACGGTTATTCAAACGCTTGTGCGGATGCAAAAGCGGGCGGGATTATAGCCGGATCGGGGCAGGGGGGCAAATGATTCTGCCATCTAGCGCAGCTCATTAGCGCGGCGGAAGCGCCCCTGGTAATCAAACACTTTCTCCCGCACCTGCCAGAACTGTCCGCGGGCACGCGCCACCACAAAGTCAGGATGCCGCAGCAGCGGCTGCAGCGCGACCACGTCGGCCGCCTGCTGCCAGCCCAGCTCTACGCCAGGCGCGCGCTGGTGCGGGCGCATAAACAGCTGCTCAAATGCTTTTCGCTGCGCGGGCGTCTGCAGCCGGAAGCGTTCGCTGACGTCGCTGCCATCTTCATCGTAATAGGTCGCTTTCAGCCATTCGCCCTTGTCATCACGGCCATGCGCCAGCGTCATGCCGCTGCAGCGCAGCACTCGCGCATCTTTCAGCTTCAGCGCCGCTTTCAGCATATCATCGGGGTCGACCAGAATTTTGTCGCACTGCTGGCAGCGCCGTGCGGCGATATCATTTTCAGCGCCGCAGTCAGGGCAGCTTTTGAAGCGAAAGCGGAAATCGCACTGTTCACGACCGCCCTCATCATCCTCCAGGATACCCTGACAGCGGCGACCAAAATGCTCAATCACATGCCCGTCTTCGGTAGCTTTTCCCCAGAAGGTATTCGCAAAGCCGCAGGCAGGGCAGAACATCTGCACCGGCTGGTTGTCACTGGCGCCTTTTGGCGCACCCACTTCCGGCGTAAAGAGATCGTGCGGATTACCAGCGTAGTCGAGGATCAGGCAGTCGCGTTTATCCGGAGCCAGGCGCAGTCCGCGTCCGACTATCTGCTGATAGAGGCTGACGGACTCAGTCGGGCGCAGAATCGCGATCAGATCCACGTGCGGTGCGTCGAAGCCGGTGGTCAGTACCGCCACGTTAACCAGAAACTTCAGCTGCTGCGCTTTGAACTGCTGAATTAGCCGGTCACGCTCTTTCACCGCGGTTTCTGCCGAGACCAGCGCGCTGTTCTCCGGCAGCAGCGCCAGAATTTCGCGCGCATGTTCAACCGTGGCGGCGAAGATCATTACGCCGCGCCGATCGTCGGCAAACTCAACGATCTGGCGGATAATCTGTGGCGTGACGCGCTGCTGCTGTTTCAGCTCACGGTTAAGATCCGCTTCGCTGAAGAGGCCGCTGTTCTGCGGCACCAGCCGGCTGAAGTCATACTGCACCACCGGCATATCAAGACGTTCCGGCGGCACCAGAAAACCGTGTTTGATCATGTAGCGTAGCGGCAGCTCGTAGATGCAGTCGCGAAACAGCGCTTTTTCATCGCCGCGTACCATGCCGTGATAGTGGAATTGATAGATCCAGCCTTTGCCCAGCCGGAACGGCGTGGCGGTCAGTCCCAGCAGGCGCAGCTGTGGATTATGCTGGCGCAGGTGGCGGAAGAGCTGCTGATACTGGCTCTCCTCATTGTCGCTGATGCGATGACACTCATCGACAATTACCAGTGAAAAGGCGCTGTCGAAGCGGTCAAGGTTGCGCGCCACGGACTGTACGCTGCCAAATACCACTTTGCCTTCGCTCTGCCTGCGCTGCAGCCCGGCCGCAAAAATATCCGCTTCCAGCCCGTAAGCCTGATACTTGCTGTGGTTCTGCTCGACCAGCTCTTTGACGTGCGCCAGCACCAGCACCCGGCCACGCGCCAGCCGCGCTAGTTCAGCAATGACCAGGCTCTTACCGGCACCGGTGGGCAGCACAATCATCGCCGGCGTGGTATGGCGCCGGAAGTGGGCAACGGTTGCATCAACCGCTTCCTGTTGATAGGGACGAAGTGTAAAGGCCATCAGCATAAACTTTTTTCTGGATCAGAGGCGTATTATGCCATGTAAGCGGATGAAACGCAGGATCGGCACTATTAGCAGGCAAAGCTTCAGGCTATACTGCCCGCACTTTTTTAACGGTTATCCTGGCCGACGTATTCTGCGCACAGGCACCGTTTCAGTTTTTCCCCCGCAGTAACAGGCAAAAGCGAATTCATGCGACTCGACAAATTCATATCTCAGCAACTGGAAGTTAGCCGTGCTATCGCTGGCCGCGAAATTCGCGCCAGAAAGATCACCATCAATGGCGAAATTGTGCGCGATACCGCGTACAAAGTGATGCCGGAAGATGATATTGCCTACGATGGCAACCCGCTGGTGGTACAGCAGGGGCCACGCTACTTTATGCTGAACAAGCCGCAGGGCTATGTCTGCTCCACAGACGATCCCGATCATCCCACTATCCTCTATTTTATTGAGGAGCCGTCAGCCTATAAGCTGCACGCCGCCGGCCGACTCGATATCGATACTACCGGTCTGGTGCTGCTGACGGATGATGGCCAGTGGTCGCATCGCATCACTTCACCACGTCACCATTTAGAAAAAACCTATCTGGTTGAGGTGGAAGCGCCGCTCGATCCGGCACTGGTGGAGACGTTTGCTGCTGGTATCCAGCTGCACAATGAGAAGACGCTGACCAGGCCAGCCCGGCTGGAGATCCTCGATGAAAAAGCGGCGCGACTGACAATCGGCGAAGGGCGCTATCATCAGGTTAAGCGCATGTTTGCCGCGATGGGGAACCATGTGGTTGCGCTCCATCGTGAAAGTATCGGCTCGATTGTGCTGGATGAGGCGCTGGAAGAGGGGGAATATCGCGAACTGACCCCTGAAGAGGTTGACAGCATCGGTCTGCCAGACGAACTGAAACAGCACAAATAACGGAGTACAAGGTGCGCAAGGAGAAAAACTCCCCGGCAGGATTAGTGGTGATTCTGGGATTGCTGGCGATGCTGATGCCGCTCTCCATTGATATGTATCTGCCCGCTATGCCGCAGATTGCCCGCGAATTTGCCGTCTCCGCAGGCAGCGTGCAGATGACGCTGAACCTCTACATCCTGGGCTTCGCTATCGGGCAGCTGGTGTATGGTCCGCTGGCGGACAGCTATGGCCGCAAGCCGGTCATCGTGCTGGGTACGCTGATTTTCGCCTGTGCCGCCGCCGCCTGCGCACTCTCCGGCTCTATCGATCAGCTGATCCTGATGCGCTTTTTGCACGGTCTCTCTGCCGCTGCCGCCAGCGTGGTGATCAACGCCCTGATGCGCGACAGTTATTCAAAAGAGGACTTCTCGCGCATGATGTCCTTTGTGCTGCTGATCACCACAATCGCGCCGCTGGTGGCCCCGGTGCTGGGCGGCTGGCTGCTGCTTATCTGGAGCTGGCACGCTATTTTCTGGGCGCTGGCGATTGCGGCACTGATCACGACCGTGCTGGTGGTGACGCAGGTGCGTGAAACCCTGAAGCCGGAGCAGCGTCAGCGCTTTCATCTGCGTACAATGCTGGGCAATTTTGTGGCGCTGGTACGGCATAAGCGGGTGTTCGGCTATATGCTGGCCAGCGGCTTCTCGTTTGCCGGCTTATTTGCGTTTCTCAACGCTGGTCCCTTTGTTTATATCGAGGTCAACCACGTATCGCCGCAGGATTTTGGCTACTACTTCGGCCTGAATATCATTTTTCTTTTTGTGATGACGCTGATTAACAGCCGCGCGGTGCGCCGTTTTGGTCCGCTGAAGATGTTTCGCCTGGGGCTGACCATTCAGTTTGCTATGGGCATCTGGCTGCTGATTGTCAGCGCGCTGCAGCTCGGCTTTCTGCCGCTGGTGCTGGGCGTGGCGATGTTTATCGGCTGCGTTTCTATTGTCTCCTCTAACGCCATGGCAATTGTACTCGATGAGTTTCCGCACATGGCGGGGACCGCCTCGTCGCTGGCAGGCACGCTGCGCTTTGGCGTCGGGGGTCTGGTGGGCGCGCTGCTGTCGCTGGTCAGTATGAACAGCGCATGGCCAATGGTAGCAACCATCGCGCTGTGCGCCACCCTTTCCATTATCCTGTTCAGCTACGCTGCCCGCCCGCGTAAAACCACTTAATCCCGCAGGGGCCGCATATAAGGTTCTCCATTCCCCGTAGGGGCCGCATTCATGCGGCCCTGGCGTATTCATGCGCGCCCGGCATATTTCCCCTCTCAGGCAAAAAAAGAGAACCATGCTCGCTAAACGCCAGCTATTCGTTATGCTTAATGTTTCCGTGATGTGAAAATTTTTAGACAAAAAAGTAACGCTAATGCGTATAAACTGGTTGTCTGCATCTGGCGATCGCGGTACACATAAGCTTAACTGCGAGAATGCTCGCAAATAACGTATTTTTTCTATGATTTTGTATTTAAAACGCGAAGGTCATCACTGACATCCGTTTTTTGATTTGAGGTGGGATTTCCGGCTGCGGGCACAGGGTTCAGGCCGGAAACAGGATTAACATCTTTGGGGAACACCATGCTGCAGCTCTCTGTTGTGCATCGTCTGCCACATCTTTATCGCTGGTCTGCAGATCAGTTAGGCGAAATTGAACTTCTGGAAACCACCAGCGGCATTAACGATGAAGATCTGGTTGCATTGAGATTACTGAGCCATGAAGGCGCGCTGGCGCTGGATATTCTGCAGCAGCTGCGCGAAACGCTGGCGCAGATTCAGGTGGAGTGCAAAATTGCCCGTTGTGAAGGGCACCCCTGCCTGTTGATCCAGCGAATTAACGAAAGTGCTGCAAGCTGCTGCCTGAAAAATCAGGGCGTGGCCATTGCAGAAGATTTTAACGGACGCTGATCCCCGCCCCTCATTTGCTCATTTGCGCCGAGGCCAGCAGCTGGCGTGTATAAGCTGCCGCTGGCGCAGTGAACAGCACCGCGCTTTCTCCCTGTTCAACCACCTCTCCCTGCCGCAGAACCACCAGCTGATGACAGAGCGCGCGCACTACCTGCATATCATGGCTGATAAAAATATAGGTCAGCTGACGATCCGCCTGCAGGCGTCGCAGCAGCGTCAGGATCTGCTGCTGAACCGGACGATCCAGTGAGGAGGTCGGCTCATCAAGTATCAGCAGCTGTGGCTCAAGGATCAGCGCACGTGCAATCGCAATACGCTGCCGCTGCCCGCCGGAAAATGCTGCCGGATAGCGGCTGCGGCTGTCGGGATCGAGCCCGGTTTCCTGCATAACGGCAATAACGCGGGCATCCTGCTGCGCTGCGCTAAGCTCCGGCCGGTGTACCGCCAGGCCTTCAGCAATAATCTGCTGCACCGTCATGCGCGGATTGAGCGAGGAGTGGGGATCCTGAAAAACGACCTGAATGCGCTGGCGCAGCGGCAGCAGCTCTCTGGCCGTCAGCTGATGCAGCGGCTGGCCGGCAAACCAGATCTCACCGCGTGCGGCGATAAGACGCAGCAGGGCCAGCCCCGTGCTGCTTTTGCCGGAGCCTGATTCACCTACCAGACCCAGGCTCTCGCCCTGATGCAGCGAAAAACTCAGCTGCTTAAGTATCTGCTTCTCCTCTGTTTTGCGCCTGAACCAGCCGCGTCGCAGCGGAAAACTTACCTGCAGATTGCGGACCTGAAGCAGCAGCGGTGTCGCTTTCAGCGGTACCGGTTCACCGGTGGGTTCAGCGGCAAGCAGTTCGCGCGTATAGGGGTGCCGGGGCTGCCGGAACAGCGCGGCGCAGCGATTCTGCTCCATCACGCGTCCGGCACGCATCACGGTAACGCTGTGTGCCAGCTGACGCACGATAGCGAGGTTATGGGTAATAAAAAGCATGCCCATATTCAGCTCGCGCTGCAGTTCGCGCAGCAGCTGTAAAATCTGCTGCTGCACGGTCACATCCAGTGCCGTGGTGGGCTCATCGGCAATCAGCAGCTGCGGCTGCGTCAGCAGCGCCATGGCGATCATGACGCGCTGGCGCTCGCCTCCGGAGAGCTGATGAGGAAAATCGCGCAGGCGGCTCACCGGCTGCCGGATACCGACGCGATCGAGGCAGGCAACGATCTCGCCGCGTGCCGCTTCACGCCGCATGCCCCGGTGCAGCGCCAGCACTTCATTCAGCTGTTTTTCAATCGTATGCAGCGGATTGAGCGACACCATCGGCTCCTGAAAAATCATCGCCATACGGTTGCCACGCAGGCCGCGTAGCGTGCGTTCGCTGGCCTGCAGCAGATCCTGACCCTGAAACAGAATTTCGCCCTGCGGATAACTTACCGCGGGCTGCGGCAGCAGGCGCATCACCGACTGAGCGGTCACGCTTTTCCCGCAGCCCGACTCTCCGACCAGCGCCAGCGTCTCGCCCGCCGCAAGGCGCAGTGAAACATCATGTACGACCCGCTGTTGCTGAAAAGCCACCGCAAGATGATTAATGGTTAACAGATCCACTCAGCCTCCCCGCGCCGGATCAAATGCATCGCGTACCGCCTCGCCGATAAAAATCAGCAGCGACAGCAGCAGCGCCAGCGCAATAAAACCGGACAGCCCGAGCCACGGTGCCTGCAGATTATTTTTGCCCTGCAGCAGCAGCTCGCCCAGTGAAGGCGCACCCACCGGCAAACCGAAACCGAGAAAATCGAGCGAGGTCAGGGTGGTAATTGCGCCGCACAGAATAAAGGGCAGATAGGTCAGGGTCGCTACCAGCGCATTGGGCAGAATGTGGCGCAGCATAATACGGCTGTCGCTGACGCCAAGCGCACGGGCGGCACGCACATAATCGAAATTACGCGTGCGCAAAAACTCGGCCCGCACCACGCCGGCCAGACTCATCCAGCCAAACAGCACCGTCAGCAGCAGCAGCCACCAGAAGCCAGGCTGGATCACGCTGGAAAGCAGGATCAGCATAAACAGCGTTGGCATGCCGGACCAGACTTCAATCAGCCGCTGGCCGGCTAAGTCGATGCGGCCGCCAAAATAGCCCTGCAGCGCCCCGGTGATAATACCGATAACGCTGGAGAAGAGCGTCAGCAGCAGGCCAAACAGCAGAGAGACGCGGGTGCCGTAGAGCAGGCGCGCCAGCACATCGCCCCCGCTGGCATCGGTACCCAGCCAGTTTTGCGCTGACGGAGGCGAAGGGAAGGGTGAACGGGTCGCAAAGTTGATTGTGCTGTCGCTAAAGCGAATCGGGGCCCAGAGTGCCCAGCCCTGGTGCGCAATCCGCTGCTGCAGCCACGGATCCTGATAGTCGGCGGCGGTAGCAAATAGGCCGCCGTAATCCTGTTCGCTGTAATCAACCAGCAGCGGCACATACCAGCGCTGCTGGTAGCGCACCAGCAGCGGTTTTTCATTCGCCAGCAGCTCGGCGGCCAGTGAAAACAGGAAAATCAGCAGAAAAAGCCACAGTGACCAGTAACCCCGGCGGTTGTGACAGAAACGCTGCCAGCGCTGGCGATGAACCGCAGAGAGAGCCATCAGCGCGCCTCAAAATCGATGCGCGGATCGACCAGCGTGTAGGTTAAATCGCTCACAATATTCATCAGCAGGCCAATCAGTGTAAAGATGTAGAGCGTGCCAAACATCACCGGATAGTCACGCTGGATAGTGGCATCATAGCCCAGCAGCCCGAGGCCATTCAGAGAAAACATAACTTCGATTAGCACCGAACTGGTAAAAAACAGGCTGATGAACGTGGCCGGAAAGCCGGCGATCACCAGCAGCATGGCGTTACGAAACACGTGACCATAAAGGATACGTTTTTCATCCAGGCCTTTGGCGCGCGCGGTCATGACATACTGCTTGCGGATTTCATCCAGAAACGCATTTTTTGTCAGCATGGTAAGCGTGGCAAATCCGCCGATGACCGTGGCCAGCACCGGCAGCGCAATGTGCCAGAAGTAGTCGAGGGCTTTGCCATACCACGGCAGCGAGGCAAACTGCGGAGAGGTAAGACCGCGCAGCGGAAACCAGTCGAAATAGCTGCCGCCGGCAAACAGCACGATCAACATGATGGCAAAAATAAAGGCCGGAATAGCGTAGCCAATAATAATCAGCAGGCTGCTCAGGCCGTCGAAACGGCTGCCGTGATGCACCGCTTTCCGGATCCCGAGCGGAATGGAGACCAGATAGATAATCAGGGTGCTCCAGAGTCCCAGGCTGACAGAAACCGGCAGGCTCTCTTTGATCAGCTGCAGCACCGGGGCGCTGCGAAACAGGCTATCGCCAAAGTCAAAGCGCAGATAGTTCCACAGCATCTCGCCATAGCGCTGCAGCAGCGGCTTATCAAAACCGTATCGCCGGGTGATCTCAGCAATCACTTGCGGATCGAGGCCGCGTGCACCGCGATACTGATTGTCACCCGGATTGTCGCGTAGCGACGCACCGCGCGCGCTGCTGTCGCTGCTGCCCGGCAGCCCGGTGGTATAGCCAAACTGAATAGTGGCCAGCGCCTGATCGACCGGGCCGCCGGGTGCTACCTGCACAATAAAAAAATTCAGCGTGATAATCGCCCAGAGGGTCGGGATCACCAGCAATACTCTGCGCAGCAGATAAGCACCCAAGCCAGCCTCCTTAACGTCGATCGGCCGGCAGCCGCCCGGCTTTATTGACATCGTACCACCAGTTTTCCAGCCCGGTTGCGAAAGCGGGCCGGACGGCGGGATAAGCATATTTATTCCAGTAAGCCAGGCGCTGCTCAGCGCTAAACCACATCGGTATCATATACGCCTGCCAGAGCAGAATGCGATCCAGCGCCTGACCCAGCGGCAGCAGCGCCTGCTCATCGCCCTGGTGCGCCACAATCTCTTTGATAAAGTGATCGACCACGGGATCTTTAACGCGCGCGCTGTTCCACGATGAGTCGATATACTCTGACTGCCAGTTCACGCGCAGGCTGGCAGCAGGCCACGGCGCAGCCGGATAGAGCGTCTGAATCATATCGTAGTCGCCTTCGCGCAGCCGGCGCAGAAACTGTGAGTTGTCGACCTGGCGCAGGGTGGCCGTGATGCCCAGCCGGGCCAGACTGTGCTGCCAGGGCAGCGCCCACTCATTCTGCGCGCCGCTGCGCAGCAGGATCTCAAACCGGAACGGTTCACCGCTCTGGCGATTGACCAGCTTCCGGTTGCGGATCTCCCAGCCCGCCTCTTCCAGCAGCTGCATCGCCCGCAGCAAATTAGCCCGGTTATAGCCGCTGCCATCCGAGCGCGGTGGCGTATAGATTTCACTGAAGAGGGCAGGCGGCAGCTGCGCTTTCCACGGCGCCAGCAGCTGCAGCTGTGCCGCGTCGGGATAGCCGGCAGCCGCATATTCTGTGTTCTGAAAATAGCTGCCGGGGCGGCGCCACGCGTGGTAAAACAGCGCCTTATTCATCCACTCAAAATCAAAGGCCAGCGTTAACGCCGCGCGTACCCGGCGATCGGCAAACAGCGTTTTTTGATTATTAAAGGCGAGCCAGCGGGTATCCGTAGCGGCGTCCTGAGGCGTGGTCAGTTTTACGATTGTCTGTTCTGCAAATGGCCCGCCCTTATACTGCGTCGCCCACTTTTTTCCCGACAGCTCTTCGCGCAAATCGTAAGCGCCCGCCCTGAAAGCTTCAAAAGCGACGTTGTCATCGAGATAGTAGTCATAGCGCAGCGTATCCAGATTAAAGCGTCCGCGATTGACCGGCAGATCGGCGGCCCAGTAATCCTTTACCCGACTGTACTGCACAAACTGGCCCGCCTTATAGGCAGAGATCCGGTAGGGTCCGCTGGAGAGCGGCGGGTAGCCAAGCGGCTCATTAAATTTGCGGCTCTGCCAGAACGCTTGCGGCAGCACGGGCAGCGTCAGCCAGCTCAGGATGCGATCTTTATCCGGTCGCGGTGGCGTGATGCGCACCGTAAGGCGATTGAGTGCGGTGACTTCCGTGCCGCGGAACGCGACGCGAAACTGCGGAACGCCTTCGCGCATCAGCTTCTGAAAAGTAAAGGCCACATCGCGGGCGGTGATAGGCGTGCCATCCTGAAAGCGGGCGTGTGGATTGAGGGTAACCTCCATCCAGCGGTAATCCTGAGGATAGCGTGCCACTTCAGCAATCAGCGGATAGTAGCTGGCGGGCTCATCATCTGAGGTGGTAAACAGCGAATCGTAGAGTGTCTCTGTGCCGGCGGCCGGATTTCCGCGTGAAGCAAAGCGGTTGAAGTTATCAAACGTACCGACCACCGCCAGCGTCATGCTGCCGCCTTTCGGGGCAGCGGGATCGGCATAAGCGTAGTGGGTAAAGTTGACCGCGTAGCGCGGCACCCCCAGCTTTGCAAACGCATAGCCTTCACGTACCGGCTCAGCGCGCAGCGGCGTCAGCACGCAGCAGAGCAGCAGAGTGATCAGACGCAGCATAAGTGAAATACTCTCCCGAATAGTCTGTGCTTCAGATCGGCCGGTAAGCGTGTTAAGCCACCTTACCCGAAACGCGGAAAGTTTTGATAGTAGCTGATCAACTTTTCCGGCCGCAGCGGCCGGCTGAACAGGTAGCCCTGCAAATGCGTCACGCCGCGGCTGACCAGCCAGCTGGCCTGTTCGTGCGTCTCCACGCCCTCCGCCACCGTTTTGAGATTGAGCTTCTTAGCCAGCAGCAGCACGGCGTCCAGCACCGGCGAGGTGAGCGTCTCGGTGCCGATGCTCTGAACAAATCCCCGATCTATCTTCAGATAATCAAACGGATACTTTTCCAGATAGATCAGAGCGCTGTGTCCGGTGCCGAAATCATCGATGGCAATGCTGAACTGGTTAGCGCGCAGCCAGGCAAATACCTCTCCGGCGTTGGCTTCTTTCACCATGGTGCGCTCGGTGATCTCAAACACATAGCTGAAGTGGTCAGCAGGCATTGCGGCAATCCACGTCTGAACGTCGTGACGAAAGCTGTCGGCGGCAAGGTGCAGCGGGGAGAGGTTCAGGCTCAGACGCGTACCGCGCGGCAGCTGCTGGCTCAGGCTATGCGCATCGCGCGCGACCAGGCAAAACAGATGCCGGGTAAGCGGAATAATCAGGTTCTGCGCTTCGACATAGCTGATGAACACATCGGGCGGGATCGTACCCTCTATGGGATGCGCCCAGCGCAGCAGCGCTTCCACGCCGTAGGGTTGACCGTTATGCGCCATGATTAACGGCTGATATTCAACGTAGAACTGCCCGCGCCGGATTGCCAGCATGATCTCGCGCGCCGGGCGCTGGTGGCGGTTAAGCAGCACGCCGGTCAGACAGCCGATCATCAGCGCAAACAGGACGCCGGTCAGCAGCGTCATTTGATAGTCGCGCGTTGTCAGCGTGCTGCCATAGAGAACAAAGCGGATATCACTCTGCGGCAGCGTAAGGGCGGTCAGTCCGGCTGGCAGGTCGCGGCGCGGAATAGCGTGGCTGACGTCGCTCTTCAGCG
Organism: Pantoea eucrina; assembly: GCF_002095385.1. Classification (GTDB taxonomy): domain Bacteria; phylum Pseudomonadota; class Gammaproteobacteria; order Enterobacterales; family Enterobacteriaceae; genus Pantoea; species Pantoea eucrina. Next base: position 108,160 of record NZ_MIPP01000006.1, read on the forward strand.
CATTGTTGCCAATAACCAGCGCCATGCCGGTGATTTCAGGGTGATAAGAGGCGAGCAACTGGTAGGGCGCAAGAGAGAGATTTACCGTTGTCAGGATGCCGCTCTCTGCGCCGCCGGGATACTTGAGCCACAGCGCCAGCGCCGGACGCGACGGCAGCAGCGGGGTGCCCGGCAGCAGCCGTATATCGCGATCGCTCTCCAGCTCGGTGGCGGGTGAAATCTCACTAACAGGCAGCCTGAAGGCGCCGGTGGCCGATGAGCACCAGGCGAGGCCGTCCCGCACCAGCAGAATCGCGCGGATATTATCTGCAAAGGCGGCACGCGAGGTGAGTTCACGGCTGACGCTGTTGCAATCCAGCATCGTATACTGCTGCAGCGGACGCAGCGTGTCGGTCAGCGTTGCGAGCATCTGCTGCAGGTCGTCCGCGCTGTGCTGCAGCAGCAGTTCATGCTGCTGCTGGCGTTTATGCCAGGTCAGCGTAAGCAGTATGGTGATAAAAAGAGTAAACGAAACCATGCCTGCCAGCGCACTCTTCCGGAACAGACGGCGCATGTGCGTAGCGTGCGGTTTCAGCGTCCGCGACAGTGGCATGGTGTCAATGTTCCTGATATTGCCATGTGAGTAAACCGTCTGAGGCTGCACCGGAGAGGCTGTGAGAATATAACGAGGATGCCAGGAAAGTCTTGTTATATTTCTGATTACCAACTGGATTTCAGCGGAGTAGATATCCGCAATAAAAAAACGCTGCCGGGGCAGCGTTTCTGTTTTCTCTGGCTGAGAGAATCATCGGAGAGAGGGGTTAGCTTTGATTTTTAGCCAGAACCCGTCGTGCTTCGCGGTAGCGCGTCTTCCAGTAGCTGTCATTGAGATTTGAAATCATGACGCCGCTGCTGGTAGAAGCGTGGACAAAGTTATCATTGCCCAGATAAATGCCGACGTGTCGCCCGGTTGAGCCGGCGCGGAACAGCACTAAATCACCCGGACGCAGTTTACCGCGTGAAATGCCTTTGCCCGTATCCTGCTGCTCATAGGTTGAGCGGGGCAGTTCCAGACCAAACTGGTCGCGAAAGGTGCGCTGAACAAAAGCAGAACAGTCGATGCCACGTTTGGTGTCACCGCCTAAGCGATAGCGAACACCTTTCCAGTCGCTGTACTGTTCCATGATGCGGGACTTGATGTCCACATTCTGCACCATTTGTTCAAATTCGTCCTGAGACGCCTGAAGTAAAAAACCATTGTGGTTGTTAACTTCATGATTCTCGTTTTTCGCATTCTGGCCATTATGGCTGCTGCTACATGCTGATAAAAGTGTTGCTAATGCTACCGCGGGAATGATCCGCCTGAGGTATCTCAGAATTGGTTGAGACTTGACCATTATACGTGTGTTCCTTCGATGTCCTTACGACAGAATGTCGCCAGCCAGATGACAAAACGGGTTGAGATTAATAAGTACAGCGGTCTAAGACAAATCCTTAATTACTAAAATGTGTTAATGCACACATTTTTCGCTCAGTTTGCCACCACATTTTATGCTGCACCAGGGTAATCGAGCTTGAGGTTAACTGATTACAGACCCCGTGGCGAGTGGTTTTATATAAATTTCTATAGGTTTTTTTGATGTAAATTAAAACATTCACTGAACGGCTGCTTTATCACCAATCGGGCGTAATTAATGCGCAAATAAGCGGCGGCTTAAGCAGGTAATTCCGGCGTTAGCGCTGATTTTCAGCGGGTTCTGACTGGACAGGGGATAACAAGAGAAAAGGTTAAGGCTTGTTTGCCATCATGTTTTCTTTTGATGGCAAACTGTTAGGTTGCTAATAGTTTTTTTAAACATTCAATAAGCGCAGGCGGGTCACTTTTTGCTCTCCGGTTACCTGCGCTAAACAATTACCCGCGTGGCTTATATTTGCCAGGCAGCGTGCGATATAGCCACGCCACCAGTTTGTCGCTGGCCGGCGTTAATAACCACCAGCTCAGTCCAACTAATATTACCGACAGCGAACCCACGGCAATATCGGTAAACCAGTGGGCGCCGGCCATTATGCGCGGCAGGGCAAACAGCACCACAATCAGCACGCCGGTTAAAAATGCCCGGAAGCCGAAATAGCGCCACATAAAGCAGGCAAAAATAATCAGCATCATGCCGTGGTCGCCAGGAAAACTGTCGCGCGAGGCATCCTTTGCCGGAATACCGGTGAGTTCACTGACGCGATGGACGTTATCAAAAAACAGCGTCGGGCTGGCGTGTTTCACCGGCAGCAGATGTCCCAGCTGGTTAAGTAAAACTGCCGTCAGCAGCATAGTTATCCCGATAGCCAGCATACGACGACGGCCTTCAGGCGTTTCGCGTCGCCAGAAGGCGAGGTAGAGCAGCCCCATCGCCAGCAGTGAAACCGCATCAAAACCGCGATAGTTGGTAATCGCCACCAGGACGGCAAATGCGTGGTGATCGACCATCAGATCGTTGAAGCTGAAAAAGATCCCTTTATCGATAGTGAACCAGAAACCGTGATTGGCTGGCAGATACCACGAGAGAAATAGCATCACACCCAGCGCATTAAGCAGCAGGATGGTGACAAGACGTGTTGCGCGCATAAAAAGTAACACCCAAAAAGTGAAATAACGGGCAAACCTATCGCAATTAATTTAAACGAATCTTCAACAGCGAGGTCTGCAGAGCATTCCAGTCGGCTGGCTGATGATGGATCAGTTCAATACGGCTGTCGGGAGGCGCGACCGGACGGGTTTCAATAAACAGATCGTCCCCCTGTCGGTTAACGTTCACCAGGCCATCTGGCGTACGCAGCACGCCTTTTACCCGATCGACCGGCGCACGTCGCGCCCATTCCAGCAGTGGAATGGTATCAAACTGCGTCTCTTCATCGAAAATCCAGCCACACGAAGCATAGCCCTGACCTTCATTTAACGCACGCCGCCAGCGCGCCTGACCCTCCAGTTTCAGCGCCGCCAGTCCCTGTGGGCGGGTGCTGTGAGCGTGGTGGAGTGCGTCCGGAACCGGGCGATCGTGTTGTGCGGGGTGTGTCAGCAGCGCCGGGTCTATTTTCCCCCAGGCTGTCTCTGTCAGCAGGCGATCGCCCAGATTGTCCCGCTGCCAGTCCGCCAGACGCTGGCGATCTTCCGGCTGCCAGCGATCGCTTTTACTGGCGACGATAATGTCAGCGGCAGTGAGCTGATCGCGAAAATTTTCGTTTGCGGCCACGCGCGCATCAGCAAGCTGACGCGGATCGAGCAGCGTCAGCGTCGCATCCACCGTTATCCACGGCTGATAGACGGCGGCGCGCAGCATATTAAGTAACTGTTTGGGATGGCCAAGGCCGGTGGGTTCGATAATCAGACGATCGGGTCTCGCCTGTTTCAGCAGCATATTAAGCCCGACCTGCAGCGGCAGACCGTTAACGCAGCACATGCAGCCGCCGGGGATCTCTTTTAGTTCAGCGCCGCGGTTGGCCAGCAGGGCGCCGTCTATACCGACTTCGCCAAACTCATTGACCAGAATAGCCCATTTTTCATCGGCCGGTTTATGCGCAAGCAGATGCAGCAGCGTGGTGGTTTTACCGCTGCCGAGAAAGCCGGTAATGAGGTTAACGCGCGTCATAGTTTCTCCCTGTGGCCTGCTGCTGTCTGGCAGGCAGTGAACTGAGCGCGCGGCCGGTAACGCGGGCCGCGCCGGATGTTGTTATAGTATAACAACCTGCCGGGCGCGGACAACGCAGCGATCAGTCAGCGCGGCTCATATAGCGCCGTTCAGCTACGTGAATGCGAATACGGTCGCCGTTGCTGAGGTATTCAGGCACCTGCACCGAGAGGCCGGTACTCATCACCGCGGGTTTGGTGCGCGCGCTGGCAGAGGCGCCTTTGATGCCGGGCGTGGTATCAGCAATCACCATATCCACCGTCTGCGGCAGCTCCAGCGCCAGTACCTGGCCCTCCATCGTCAGCACCTGCATACCGGGAATACCGCCCTCCGGGATAAACAGCAGCTCTTCGGCAATCTGCTCCTGCTTAAAGTTGTAGGGCGTGTAATCTTCATCATCCATAAAGACATATTCGTCGCCGTCGATATAAGAGAAGGTCACCGGGCGACGGCTCAGCTGAATGGCATCGATAATATCGTCGCCTTTAAACCGCTCTTCGACCTTGAGGCCGGTACGCACATCGGTAAACCGCATTTTATAGAGCGTGGCTGCCCCGCGTGCGCTGGGACTCTGCACATCAATATCCTTCACCAGCAACAGCTTGCCGTTCCAGGTCACGACCATTCCTTTTTTGATTTCGTTTGCCTTAGGCATGATGTTATTTACTCAGAAAAGAGAGGTGCGCGTCACGTTACGCGCGCGACCGGAAACAGGCAAGTAAGGCCCTGTAAAATTGTTATCTGCACATAGCTTTCAGCAGGCGGGGCTGCTATTGTCGCCGCGAAATCTCTGCCGGAGCGCTTCATGTTATGCCGCGACCAGTGCGGTGCCTGCTGCACCGCGCCCTCAATTTCTTCGCCTATTCCGGGTATGCCTCATGGCAAGCCCGCCAATACGCCCTGCGTTCAGCTGGATGCGCAGCAGCGCTGCCAGCTGTTTGGTTCGCCGCTGCGTCCGGCCGTCTGTGCTGGCCTGCAGCCTGGACCGGAAATGTGTGGCAGCAGCCGGGATGACGCAATGATCTATCTGCTGCAGCTTGAGGCAGAGACGGCACCCTGAAAAGCTGTAAGCCTGCTGAAAATCTGCCCGACCCGCCGCCTTTACTTTCAGCAAACTCATCAGCTGAGGCGTGCGAAAAATCTTAATTTCCCGATGAAGTGTGCGTAGCGTCAAAGATCTGTTCTTTGGTTTACGCATTTTCTTGCCTCGAAGAGCCGCCTGTACCATATTCCCTGAAACGTTTCAGCGTTGTAGTTGCGGCTAAGTGGCTGTGATGCAGCGTGTTTTTTCGCCATTAAGCTGAAACGATTCAATTCAGCAAGCGAGGAGAGATATGTTCCAGCTCGAAGTTCAGGCCATCCATACCGGCGCCACGGCACAGACAAAAGAAGACGCTATTCGTCAGGTTGCCGCCGCGCTGACCGCAGCAGGCAACGTTGCTGAAGGCTATGTCAGCGGCATGCTGGCTCGCGAACAGCAGACCAGCACCTTTCTCGGCAACGGCATCGCTATTCCACACGGCACCACCGACACCCGTGACCTGGTGCTGAAAACCGGCGTACAGGTTTTTCAGTTTCCCCAGGGCGTAGAGTGGGGCGAAGGGCAGATTGCCTATGTGGCTATCGGCATCGCCGCTAAATCAGATGAGCACCTGGCGCTGCTGCGTCAGCTGACGCATGTGTTAAGCGATGACAGCGTGGCAGAGCAGCTAAAAACGGCCTCTGCTGAGGATCTGCGTGCGCTGCTGATGGGTGAGAAGCAGGGAGCTGAATTTACCTTTGATACCTCGCTGATTGCGGTGGATGTCGCGGCGAGCGATCTGATCACGCTGCAGGCGCTGAATGCCGGTCGTCTGCAGGCGGCAGGCGCGGTTGACGCCGCATTTATCACCGACGTTATCTCCCGCACGCCGCTGAGTCTGGGGCAGGGGATCTGGCTGAACGACAGCGCGCAGGGTAACCTGGGCAGCGCTGTCGCGGTAAGCCGCCCGGCGGTGCCGTTTGACCGGCAGGGCGAGCGCGTGGCGCTGCTGCTGACGGTTGCCGCAGTGGATGAGCGTCCGCTGGAGGTGCTGGGCTACCTGAGTAACCTGCTGCAGAACAATAAAGCTGAACGTCTGCTGAAAGCGGATGCAGCCGGCGTACTGGCGCTGCTCACCAGCGAAGTGGATGAAGCCGCTGAAGTGCTGACCGCAGAATTTACCATTCGCAATGAGCATGGCCTGCATGCGCGTCCGGGCACTGCGCTGGTCAGCGTTATCAAGCAGTTTAACAGTGATGTCACGGTTACCAACCTTGACGGCAGCGGTAAGCCCGCTAACGGCCGCAGCCTGATGAAAGTGGTGGCGCTGGGCGTGAAGAAAGGCCATCGCCTGCGCTTTACCGCCAGCGGTGATGATGCGCCGCAGGCGATGCAGGCTATCGAAGAGGCCATTAATTCCGGTCTGGGCGAGGGGGCAGCATGAGCCGTCGCGTCGCCACCATTACGCTGAACCCGGCGTATGACCTGGTTGGCTTTACGCCGGAGATAGAGCGCGGTGAAGTCAATCTGGTCAAAACCACCGGCCTGCATGCGGCAGGCAAAGGGATCAACGTTGCCAAAGTACTCAAAGATCTCGGCATCGACGTCACCGTCGGCGGCTTTCTTGGCCGGGAAAATCAGGATGGCTTCCAGCAGCTGTTCAGCGAGCTGGGAATAGCCAATCGCTTTCAGGTCGTGCAGGGGCGTACCCGCATCAACGTAAAGCTTACAGAGAAAGATGGCGAGGTAACCGACCTCAACTTCTCCGGCTTTGAAGTAACCGCGCAGGACTGGGAGCGCTTTACCGCAGATTCACTCACCTGGCTCGGCCAGTTCGATATGGTCTGCGTCAGCGGCAGCCTGCCGGGCGGCGTGACGCCAGAGGCGTTTACCCGCTGGATGAGCGATCTGCGTACGCTCTGTCCGTGCATCATTTTTGACAGTAGCCGTGATGCGCTGGTTGCGGGTCTGAAAGCCGCCCCGTGGCTGGTTAAACCAAACCGGCGCGAGCTGGAGATCTGGGCTAACCGCAAGCTGCCTGAACTGCAGGATGTGATTAACGCGGCGCATGAACTGCGCGAGCAGGGCATTGCTCACGTGGTGATCTCGCTCGGCGCAGAAGGTGCACTCTGGGTCAACGCATCTGGCGAATGGCTGGCAAAACCGCCGGTCTGTGAGGTTGTCAGCACGGTCGGTGCCGGTGACTCCATGGTCGGCGGCCTGATTTATGGCCTGCTGATGCGTGAATCCAGCGAACATACGCTGCGACTGGCTACCGCCGTGGCGGCAATGGCTGTCAGCCAGAGCAACGTCGGCGTAGCCGATCGTACCCGGTTGGCCGCGATGATGGCGCGCGTCGACTTACAACCCGTTAACTAACAGCAGGAGAGCGATGATAATGAAAACGCTGCTGATAAAAGATTCTTCACTGGGACTGGCCTCCGCACATCTGGCTATCGAACGTCTGCGTGCTGCAGCAGCACAGGCCGGACTGGAGCTGGTCAGCACTGCCGCTGAAGCCGAACTGATCCTGGTTGCCGGCGACAATATTCCGGAAGATACGCAGCTGACGGGCAAATCCGTAGCGCGCGTTGATGTGCAGCAGGCGCTGCGCGATCCTCAGGCGGCGATAGCACAGGCGCAGGCAAACGCGCAGCGCTGGCAGCCC
>NZ_MIPP01000007.1 GCF_002095385.1 Pantoea eucrina
ACAAAAAAAGAATCGTTCGCGCTATTTTTCGCCACAACGCTCTATTTCACAACGATTTGCCTGGTAACTGCGCAAATTCATACGCAAATCTGCTCACTGCAGACCAGTCGGTGTACTCGACTTCTTTAGAGGTATCGGTTTCACCACCGGTCATGCGCATAATTAACTGAATCATTACCCGATCAAACCAGCGATAGCGCGGATAACGTAACGCGCCGGCAAACACAGCGCAGCAGTCGGGCTGCCACGGTGACTGCTCAAGAAATTTGCGGGTATAGGCATTGGTTTGCGGGGAACGCTTGTCAGCTTTGCGCGCCGTCAGATTCACGCTAAAAAATCCGCTTACCCGCTGCTGCAGCGACTGCCGGTGCTGCGTGACAAACGTCATCAGCGCCGTATCAAAATGACCATAGCGAATCGAGGCGCCTATCAGTACGCGATCGTACTGCGACCAGTCAATCTGTCTCGTCTCTGCAAGATCCTGCACATCACATAACTGCTGCGGTACCAGAGTCTGAGCAATACGCGCTGCAATTTCGCGGGTTTGTCCGTCGCGGGTGGAATAAAGTATTAATGCTTTCATTACAGGTTCCTGTTTCTCTTATTCACGCCAGAAAGTCGGCGTGAACAGCACCAGCAGCGTAAAGACCTCAAGACGCCCGAACAGCATCGTCAGGATCAATATCCATTTCGCCACATCATTCATGGTTGTGAAGTTGTCTGCGACTACACCCAGTCCCGGCCCAAGGTTGTTCAGCGTTGCCGCAACAGCAGCAAACGCGGAGAAGTCATCAACGCCGGTCGCGATAATGGCCAGCATGCTGAGCAGAAACACCAGCGCATAGGCGGAGAAGAAACCCCATACCGCTTCCAGAATACGCTCCGGCAGCGCCCGGTTGCCAAGCTTAATGGTGTAAACCGCATTAGGGTGCACCAGACGTTTTAGCTCACGTGAACCCTGCTTGAACAATAGCAGAATACGAATAACCTTCAGGCCGCCCCCGGTTGAGCCAGCCATACCACCGATAAATGCTGAGCAGAGCAGCAGCACCGGCAGGAACAGCGGCCAGCGTGCAATGCTATCTGTGGTGAAGCCCGCCGTTGTTGCCCATGACACTACCTGGAAAAAAGCCTGATTCAGCGTTTGCCAGCCGCTGTCATAAACATTATGCAGCCAGAGCACCAGCGTGCAGATCACCACCAGCGTAAACTGCACGCCAATAAACATCCGGAATTCAGGATCGCGCCAGTAAACCTTCAGGTTACGCCCGCTCAGCAGTGAAAAGTGCAGGCCGTAGTTACAGCCGGAAATCAGCAGAAACACCGCAACAATCGTGTTGATCGTCGGGCTGTTAAAATAGCCGATGCTGGCATCGTGCGTGGAGAAACCGCCAATAGCGATGGTAGAAAAGCTGTGCCCGATAGCGTCAAACATCGGCATGCCGGCCAGCCACAGGGCCAGCGCGCAGGCGATGGTCAGCACAACATAAATCAGCCACAGCGTTTTTGCTGTCTCTGCAATACGCGGCCGCATCTTATTGTCCTTCAGCGGCCCGGGCATTTCGGCGCGATAGAGCTGCATGCCACCAACGCCCAGAATCGGCAGTATGGCAACGGCCAGCACGATAATCCCCATACCGCCCAGCCACTGCAGCATCTGCCGGTAAAACAGAATCGCTTTCGGCAGGGAGTCGAGCCCCACCAGCGTCGTTGCACCCGTCGTCGTCAGGCCGGAAAAGGATTCGAAAAAGGCATCGGTCGCGGAGAGGTGAGGCTGCTCGGCAAAGATAAACGGCATTGCACCGACGCTGCCCAGTACCGTCCAGAACAGCACCACAATCAGAAAGCCTTCGCGCGGTTTAAGTTCGGTCTTCTGTTTACGGTTGGGCCACCAGAGCAGCGAACCAATGACAATCGCCATCAGGAACGTCTGACTGAAGGCGCGGCCGGCACCGTCGCGATAAATCAGCGCCACTAAACCCGGTACAATCATAGTTACCGAGAATAAAATAACCAGCAGACCCACAATGCGGGTAATGGCGCGGAAGTGCATTCAGCCGTGTCCTTTGTTCAGTTATCCAGCGGGAGCAGCGCTAGCGCACCCCGGCTGTAGTCAGAGAGGTTTTGCTTAAAGGCCGCTATCTGCGCATGAGGCAGCGCAATGCGCAGCGTGATGCAATCTTCATAGCGGCTCTCTTCAGTAATGCCGTCAAAACGCTGCAGCAGGCGTTCTATATCGCTCATCTGTGCATAATCACAGCGCAGCATAAAAGATTGCATCGGCACTTTGCGCTGACGCGGCAGCTGTTTCAGTCCCTGCTGCACCCCGCCGCCGTAAGCTTTGACCAGCCCGCCGGTCCCCAGCATGATGCCGCCATAATAGCGTACGACTACGGCAGTGATCTCACCAAGGCCGCTCCCCATCAGCTGCGCCAGCATCGGCTTACCTGCCGTGCCGGAGGGTTCGCCATCGTCGGAGAAGCCCAGCTGCTGTGAATCGTCCGGAGCACCGGCAACCCAGGCCCAGCAGTGATGCCGCGCAGCGGGATGCTCGCTTTTGACCCGCTGCACAAACGCCCGCGCCGCTTCAGCACCCGGCGTATGCGCCAGCAGAGTGATAAAGCGGCTTTTTTGATCGTCTCTTCGCTGCTGCTTATCGCCTCAGCCGGAATATCATAAGCGTCCATCAGGCCAGGTGCAGGTCGCGCGTCATGTTCTCAATGCGATTAGGGTGGATCACCACATTATCTTCAATGCGAATTCCGCCATACGGCTTCAGCGCATCAATCGCCTGCCAGTCAAAGTGCTGGGTGTACTTACCCCCGCGTAGCGGCGCCAGCAGCGAATCGATAATATAGAAGCCCGGCTCAATGGTCAGTACCATGCCGGGCTCCAGCACCCGGGTGCAGCGCAGATAAGGGTATTGCGCCGGCGCAGCCAGATGCGTGCCGCGATCGTCCTGCATAAAACCGGCCACATCATGTACCTGCAGCCCGAGGGGATGACCCAGGCCGTGCGGCATGAAAGGTCCGGTGAGATTCTCTGCCACCAGCGCCTCTTCCGTCAGGCCTTTTACCAGACCAAATTTCAGCAACAAACGCGCAATGCGCTGATGCATCTGCAGATGATAATCGGTATAGCGCACGCCCGCTTTCAGCGTAGCGATCAGCGCCAGCTCCTCTTTATTCATTGCCTCCACCAGCTCGGCATAGCGCGTTTTACTTTGCGCCGCATAGCTGCGGGTTAAATCTGCTGCATATCCTGCATACTCAGCGCCGGCGTCAATCAGGAAGCTGTGACGTTTGGCTGGCGGCTGGTGATCGAGCCGGGTGTAGTGCAGCACGGCTGCATGTTCGTTCAGCGCCACAATATTGCCATACGGCACATCCGTATCCCGGTGCCCGGTAGCGGTAAGATAGGCGAGGTTAATATCGAACTCGCTCATGCCGGAGAAAAACGCCTCTTTAGCCGCGCGATGGCCAGCAACCGCCAGCTTCTGCGCCTGACGCAGGCAGGCGAGCTCATAATCCGTTTTGATACTGCGATGATAATGCAGGAAATCGATGACCGCCTGCGGGTTGATCTGCGCGCTGCTGAAGCCCAGCTGCGCAGCACGTTCCGGTACCGGGCCAATGTAGGCGACGTTTTCACGCGATGCTGGCAGCAGCTGTGCAATCTCATCTGCATTTTTCAGCCCGATGACATCAACATCTCCGGTCCAGAAGCTCTCCGGCAGCGGCTCGACGTTATGCCAGTAGTCGACGGGTGAATAGAACCACAGTTTAGGTTTATTGCTGCCGTCGACCCACAGCCAGCAGTTCGGCACCTGCGTGACCGGCACCCAGGCTTTGAACTGCGGATTCACTTTAAACGGATAGGTGTGATCATCCAGAAAAACGGTCTGTAGCTCGCCGGAGTGGATCAGCAGCGCATCGAGTTTGCCGCGCGCCAGAATCTGTTGCGCCCGCTGCTGCAGCGTTTTGATATGCGCCTGATACAGTGTTTTCAGTGAATCCATGAACGAGTCTCCGATGTCGCGAAAGTGGCCGCAGTGTAGCATAGCCGCGCCGCTATTGGCGCGCCAGCCAGCCTGTGATCGCGGTATCAAATAAGCACACTGCCGTTTGCAAAAGAGGGGCAGGCCGCTCACACTCCTGTTCATCTGGTATGACCAGATCACTTTTCGCGGTTTCAGGAGACGGATATGCTCTACCAAGGCGATACCCTTTCATTACACTGGCTCGAAGACGGCGTTGCCGAGCTGGTTTTCGATGCTCCCGGCTCGGTCAATAAACTTGATATTAAAACCGTCGCCAGCCTGGGAGAGGCGCTGAATGTACTGCAGCAGCAGCCCGGTCTGCGCGGTCTGCTGTTAAGCTCCGCCAAACCCGCTTTTATCGTCGGCGCGGATATCACCGAGTTTCTTTCGCTGTTTGATGCCCCTGAAGAGAAACTGAGCGCGTGGCTGACCTTTGCTAACAGCATTTTTAACCGGCTGGAAGATCTGCCGGTACCGACCATTGTCGCCATTGATGGCTATGCGCTGGGGGGTGGCTGCGAGTGTGTGCTGGCAACCGATCTGCGCGTCGCGACGCCGGAGACGCGTATTGGCCTGCCGGAAACCCGACTCGGCATCATGCCAGGCTTTGGCGGTAGCGTGCGTTTGCCGCGCCTGCTGGGAGCCGACAGCGCGCTGGAGATCATTGCCGCCGGCAAAGATGTGGATGGATTAAGCGCGCTGAAGCTGGGTCTGGTCGATGCCGTGGTCAGCCGCGACAAACTGCGCAGCGCCGCGCTCACTATGCTACACGACGCCATTACCCAGCAGAGCTGGCAGGCACGCCGGGCGCCGAAGCTGGCGCCGCTGAAGCTGAGTCCGGTTGAAGCCGCGATGAGCTTTACGCTGGCGAAAAGCATGGTGCTGCAGACGGCAGGTAAACACTACCCTGCCCCGCTGACAGCGGTGAAAACAATTGAAGCTGCCGCCGGGCTGACGCGCGATGATGCGCTTAAGCTTGAAACGGCTGCGTTTGTGCCGCTGGCACAGAGCGATGTTGCCCGCGCGCTGGTCGGCATTTTCCTTAACGATCAATATGTCAAAAGCCTGGCGAAAAAACATAGCGCCCGCGCAGAGCTGCCGCAGCAGGCCGCCGTGCTGGGTGCCGGCATCATGGGGGGCGGGATTGCCTGGCAGTCAGCGTGGAAAGGCGTACCCGTTATCCTGAAAGATATCAGTGAAAAAGCGCTGACGCTGGGTATGAATGAAGCCAGCAAGCTGCTGAATAAGCAGCTGGCGCGCGGCAAAATTGATGGTGCGAAACTTGCTGCCGTGCTGACAACTATCCAGCCGGTGCTGGAGTATAGCGGTTTCCGCCGCGCTGATGTGGTGGTAGAAGCGGTAGTGGAGAATCCGGCGGTCAAAGCGAAAGTGCTCGCTGAGACCGAACAGCAGCTGCGGGACGATGCCATTCTCGCCTCCAACACCTCAACCATCCCGATTAGCGAACTGGCGAAAGCGCTGCAGCGTCCGCAAAATTTCTGCGGTATGCACTTTTTCAATCCGGTACCGCGCATGCCGCTGGTGGAAGTGATCCGCGGCGAACAGACCTCAGAAGCGACCATCAGTAAGGTGGTGGCGTGGGCCAGCAAAATGGGAAAAACAGCGGTCGTGGTTAACGATTGTCCCGGTTTCTTTGTTAACCGGGTACTGTTTCCCTATTTTGCGGCTTTCAGCCTGCTGCTGCGCGACGGCGCTGATTATCGCCAGATTGATAAAGTCATGGAGCAGCAGTTTGGCTGGCCAATGGGGCCAGCGTGGCTGCTGGATGTGGTCGGTATCGATACCGCCCATCATGCGCAGCAGGTCATGGCGCAGGGCTTTCCGGCGCGCATGCAGAAAAACTATCGGGATGCCATCGATGTCCTGTTTGATGCGGGCCGGTTTGGGCAGAAAAACGGCCTCGGCTTTTACCGCTGGGAACAGGATAAAAAAGGTAAAGCGCAGAAAATACAGGACCCTGACACCGGTAAGCTGCTGAGCAGCGTCAGCGAACCTGCGCGTGCGTTCAGCGATGAAGAGATTATTAATCGTATGATGCTGCCGATGCTGCATGAAGTGGTGCGCTGTCTGGAAGAGAAGATTATCGCCTCACCGGCAGAAGCGGATATGGCGCTGGTCTATGGCCTCGGCTTCCCGCCATTCCGCGGCGGCGCTTTCCGCTATCTTGATACGCTCGGTAACAGCAATGTGGTCGACCAGGCCAGACGCTACGCACATCTCGGCACGCTTTATACGCTGCCGGAGGCGCTGGTGCAGCGTGCGCACGCGCATCAGAGCTGGTACCCCGCCGTTCAACCTATTGATGAAGCGTCGCTGCAGCGCGCCTGAGGAACAGAGATGGAAAATGTCGTCATTATTGATGCCGCACGCACGCCCATGGGCCGCTCTAAAGGCGGCGCCTTTCGTCAGGTGCGGGCGGAAGATCTCTCAGCACATCTGATGCGGGAGCTGCTGAGCCGCAACCCGGCGATCGACCCCGCCTCGCTGGATGATATCATCTGGGGCTGCGTGCAGCAGACGCTGGAGCAGGGATTTAATATTGCGCGCAACGCGGCGCTGCTGGCGGAAATTCCGCACCGCGTGCCCGCCAGCACGGTGAATCGCCTCTGCGGTTCATCTATGCAGGCGCTGCATGATGCTGCCCGGGCCATTATGACCGGCGATGCGCAGACCTGCCTGATTGGCGGCGTTGAGCATATGGGCCATGTCCCGATGAGCCACGGCGTTGATTTCCATCCCGGCCTGAGCCGGACAGTGGCAAAAGCCGCCGGCATGATGGGCCTGACAGCGGAAATGCTGGCGCGCATGCACCATATCAGCCGCGAACAGCAGGATGCGTTTGCTTTCCGTTCGCATCAGCGTGCATGGGCGGCGACGCAGCGCGGCGATTTTGCCCGCGAAATTATTCCCACCTGGGGGCACGACGCCGATGGCGTGCTGAAGCGCTATGAGAGTGATGAGGTCATCCGTCCGGAGACCAGCCTGGAGGGTCTGGCCGCGCTGCGGCCGGCGTTTGATCCGGTGAGCGGCACGGTGACCGCCGGCAGTTCATCCGCGCTTTCTGACGGCGCTGCCGCCATGCTGATCATGAGTGAAAGCCGCGCCCGTGAACTGGGCATCACCCCGCGTGCGCGTATCCGCAGTATGGCGGTAACCGGCTGCGATCCTTCAATTATGGGATACGGCCCGGTTCCCGCCAGCAAAATGGCGCTGAAGCGCGCCGGACTCAGCGTAGCGGATATCGGACTGTTTGAACTCAATGAGGCTTTTGCTGCGCAAACCCTGCCCTGCATCAAAGATTTAGGGCTTATGGCGCAGATGGATGAGAAAGTCAACCTGAACGGGGGTGCCATTGCACTGGGGCATCCGCTGGGCTGTTCCGGCGCGCGCATCAGCACCACCCTGCTCAACCAGATGACACAGCATGACGTGCAGTTTGGCCTGGCAACCATGTGTATCGGCCTGGGTCAGGGCATCGCCACCGTATTTGAACGTATCTAAAACAGAGACCTGTGAATCGCACGTGTTCCCGCCCTTCCGGGCGGGCTTTTTTACGGCTGCGCCTCAGATAAACGCAAAGGCATCGCCATACATCTGCGCTTCCAGCGCGCCGCGCTCGCTGCAGAAACGCTCACGGGCAATTTTTGCCATCTCAAAGCGTCCGGCGATATAGATGTCATGGCCGCTCAGATCGGCATGATCCTGCATAACGGCGGTCAGTACCGTCCCGCTGCGCCCCTGCCAGCCATCTGCAGGCTGCTCAACCACTGGAATCACCCTGAGATTCGGGTGTTTTACCGCCAGCGCTTCCAGCTCATCCATATCGTAGAGGTGCTGCAGTTCACGTCCGCCCCAGTAAATGGCGATATCACGATCGGGCTGCTGCGCCAGCGCGGTCAGCAGCAGTGAACGCGCGTAGGAAAAGCCGGTGCCGCCGGCGATCAGAATCACCGGGCGCTCGCTCTCTTCCCGCAGCCACGCATCACCATGCGGCATATCAATCGTTACCTGGCGGTCGCTTCTGATGCGATCCATCACGGCCATAGCGTAAAGATTGAGATCGGATGCGCCAATGTGCAGCTCAATAATCTCTTTCTCCATTGGCGTTGAGGCAATGGAGAAAGGACGCTTGTCGCGCTCATCCATTACCACCATCAGATACTGACCGGCGCGAAAGCTAAATTCCGCTTCCGGGATCAGGCGCACGCGATATACGGTGTCGGTAATCGCCTCAACCGAAGTCACTTTGCAGCTTAACGTCGTCATAATTGCCCTTTCTTATGGTTCTCTGCTGCCGTCAGCGCTGCGGCGGTTCGGCAAAGATTGCTAACTCATCCCAGATTGCGTCAATACGCGCGGTGACCGCCGGATCTTTGACGATCGGCGTGCCCCACTCGCGCTGCGTTTCACCCGGCCATTTATTAGTAGCATCCAGCCCCATTTTGGAGCCCAGCCCCGAAACCGGTGAAGCAAAGTCGAGGTAATCGATCGGCGTATTCTCTACCAGTACGGTATCGCGCGCCGGGTCCATGCGGGTGGTAATCGCCCAAATCACATCATTCCAGTCGCGCGCGTTTACGTCGTCGTCACACACAATAACAAATTTGGTGTACATAAACTGACGCAGAAATGACCAGACGCCAAACATCACCCGCTTGGCATGTCCTGCGTACTGTTTTTTAATCGTCACTACCGCCAGGCGGTAGGAGCAGCCTTCAGGCGGCAGATAAAAATCGACAATTTCCGGAAACTGTTTGATTAAGATTGGCACCAGCACTTCATTCAGTGCCACCCCCAGTACCGCAGGCTCATCGGGTGGACGACCGGTATAGGTGGAATGATAGATCGGTTTACGCCGCTGCGTAACGTGCGTAACGGTAAAGACCGGAAAGCTGTCTACTTCATTATAGTAACCGGTATGGTCGCCATAGGGACCTTCCGGCGCCATGTCGCCCGGTTCAATGTAGCCTTCCAGCACAATTTCCGCGCTGGCGGGCACTTCCAGATCGCAGGAGACGCATTTTACCACTTCGGTTTTATTGCCGCGCAGCAGGCCGGCGAAGGCGTACTCCGAGAGCGTATCCGGCACCGGCGTGACCGCGCCCAGTATGGTGGCGGGATCGGCACCCAGCGCCACCGCGACCGGAAAGCGTTCGCCGGGGTGGGCTTTGCACCACTCCTGAAAATCGAGCGCGCCGCCGCGGTGCGACAGCCAGCGCATAATCAGCCGGTTTTTGCCGATAACCTGCTGGCGGTAGATCCCCAGGTTCTGCCGCTCTTTATGCGGTCCGCGCGAAACGGTCAGCCCCCAGGTAATCAGCGGTGCCGCATCGCCAGGCCAGCACTTCATCACCGGAATACGCGACAAATCAACCTCATCGCCGCTGAAGATCTCTTCCTGACAGGGAGCATTGCGCAGACGCTTTGTTGGCATATTCAGCACCTGCTTAAACTGCGGCATTTTGTCAAAGAGATCGCGGAAGCCTTTGGGCGGCTCCGGCTCCTTCAGAAATGCCAGCAGTTTACCGACGTCGCGCAGCGCGCTGACCTCCTCCTGCCCCATACCCATGGCCACGCGCTTTGGCGTGCCAAACAGGTTACACAGCACCGGCATGTCATACCCTTTGGGGTTTTCAAACAGCAGCGCCGGGCCGCCGGCACGCAGCGTGCGGTCGGCGATTTCGGTCATCTCCAGTTCAGGATCAATCTCCTGAGTGATGCGCTTGAGCTCGCCACGCTGTTCCAGCAGCGAAAGAAAATCTCGTAAGTCCTGGTATTTCATGTGGCTTCAGTTTTCCGGCCAGAGTGAATCGGGAAATCGTGCAGATCCGTAATGGTCTGGCAGTCTGATACAGATGCGCCCTGGTCGTCAATTCTCTTGCCGCAAAGCGCACAGATAACGCACTAATCAGAAAATTCGCAGAGAATTTCTCTGGCCGGCACGGTATACGCCAGCCGATGCGCTATAACTCTGACTGCAGGTTTGTTATTCTTGGCATCCATTATTTGGGGGCAATTATGGAATCCTGGTACTTACTCTATTGCAAACGCGGACAGCTGCTGCGCGCTAAGGAACATCTTGAGCGTCAGGCAGTAACATGCCTCAGTCCAACGATCGCGATGGAGAAGCTGGTGCGCGGTAAACGCACCACTGTCAGTGAGCCGCTGTTCCCTAACTATCTGTTTATCGAATTCGATCCGGAAGCGATTCATACCACCACCATCAGCAGCACGCGCGGCGTCAGCCATTTTGTGCGCTTCGGCGCTATGCCCGCCACGGTGCCCTATGAAGTGATTGAAGCACTGCAGACCGATACACCACAGATTGTTCTGGATCCTGAAACGCCGCAGTCGGGCGATGAAGTGCTTATCACCGACGGCACGTTTGAAGGGCTGCGGGCGATTTTTGCCGAGCCCGACGGAGAAACCCGTTCGATCCTGTTGCTGAACCTGCTGAATAAGCAGGTGATGCGCAGTGTGGATAACAAACTTTTTCGTAAGGTTTAAGCCAGCCTGAACAGCTGACGCGCGTTTGCGTCGGCCTGCGCACTCAGCGCCTCCGCCGTCTCTCCGCGCCAGCCCGCCACCTGCTGTACCAGATGAGGCAGAAAACAGGGTTCATTGCGCCGCGAGGCCGGACGGGGCCGCATATCGCGCGGCAGTAAATAAGGCGCGTCCGTCTCCAGCAGTAAACGCTCCGCCGGGATCAGCGGCAGCATCTCACGCAGCGCCATTCCGCGGCGTTCATCACACACCCAGCCGGTAATGCCCACGGAGAGGCCCAGCGCCAGACAGGCTTCCAGCTCCGCACGCGTGCCGGTAAAGCAGTGTACCACCGCTCCCGTCAGCTTCGGCAGCCACGGCTCCAGCACCGCAACAAAGCGATCGTGCGCTTCGCGGCAGTGTAAGAACACCGGCAGCTGCAGCTCTGCAGCCAGCGCCAGCTGGGCATCGAATGCATACTCCTGCTGCTGATGCGCAGCCAGATTGCGGTTGAAGTCGAGCCCGCACTCCCCTATGGCAACCACCTGTTCGCTCTCTGCCAGGCGGCGCAGCGTGCTGGCTGTTTCTGCGGACCACTCACTGGCGTGATGCGGATGGACGCCGGCCGTAGACCAGCAGTAGCCGGGATGCTGTGCTGCCAGCTGTCGTGCCTGCTGGCTCTCCAGCGCGTTAGTGCCGGTAAGCAGCATGCCGGTGACACCTGCTTCGCGCGCGCGCTTAACCACCTGAGCGCGATCTTTTGCGAATTGCGTGCTGGTCAGGTTTACACCGATATCAAACATCTCTTTCCCCAAATAAAAACCGCCCGGCAGGCGGGCGGTTTGTAAAATGCTTTCACCCCGCGCGCAACGGGGCGTCCTGCGTAAACGCGATCAGGAGTCTTCCTCTGCCGCTTTACGCCCTTTACCCACGTAGTAGCGGGAAAAGAATACGCCGACTTCAAACAGGCAGTACATCGGAATAGCGAGCAAAGTTTGGGAAAAAACGTCTGGCGGTGTGAGCAGCATCCCAACAACGAAAGCGCCGACCAGAATATAAGGCCGTTTTTTCCGCAAATCGTCTGGCGTGGTGATCCCGGTCCAGCAGAGCAGCACGATGGCTATTGGCACTTCAAACGCAACGCCAAATGCCATAAACAGCGTCATGACAAAGTCGAGATAGTTCGTAATGTCGGTCGCAATGGTGACGCCCTGCGGCGCGGTCTTGGCAAAAAAGCCAAACGCCAGCGGAAAGACAATAAAGTAGGCAAAAGCCACACCCACGTAGAACAGCAGCGTACTGGAGAAAAGCAGCGGCATAACCAGCCGGCGTTCATGCCGGTAGAGCGCTGGCGCGATAAATGCCCATACCTGATAGAGGATCACCGGAACCGCCAGAAACACCGAGACAATAAGGGTCAGCTTGATCGGCGTAAAAAATGGCGAGGCAACATCTGTGGCAATCATACTGGCGCCGGCCGGCATCTGGCTGATCAGCGGTGCGGCGACCGCGTGATAGATATCGTTAGCGAAATAGATCAGGCAGAGAAAAATCGCAAACACGGCAATGATGCAGTTCAGCAGACGCTTACGCAGCTCGATCAGATGGCTGATGAGCGGCTGGGTATCTTCAACAGCCATGGTTATCGTTCATCTTTTGCAGAAAGGGGAGTGGGTGAGTGCGCCGCATCAGCCCGATCGCTGAGCGTTTCTGCAGCAGCAGGTGCCTGCGCCGGTGCGCTGGCGTGATGCTCCGCCTGTGCCGGCGTAACGGCGGCAGCCGGCGGCACATCAGGTTTAACCACGGCAGGCTGATGAATCGTATTCGCTTCATCCTCCGCTTTTTCGATATCAATACTCTGCTGAACAGAGCGCTTCATGGAGTCAGCGGTTTTACGCAGCTCTTCCATTGACTGCTTCAGCTCCGGAGAGAGCGTTCCCTTTCCCGCCTCTTCCACTTTCTTCAGGCTGTCCTGCAACTCCTGCAGCTTTAGCTCCTGCGCCAGCTCGTGCTGCACATTAGCCGCCAGCGAGCGAATTGCCCGGATCCAGCCCACTACCGTTTTTACCGCCACCGGCAGACGTTGCGGCCCGAGTACAATCAGGCCGATCACGAACACCAGAACCAGTTCACTAAAGCCAATATCGAACACAGTTACACCTTACTTATCCCGCGGCTGATCTTTATTCACCGGGTCATGCTGTTTATCTGCCAGCGTTTTGGCATTGAAGTCAGCATCCTGCTCTTTAGGCAGATCTTTTTTCTCATCTTCATCACTCATCGCTTTTTTAAAGCCGCGAATGGATGAGCCAAGATCTGAACCGAGGTTGCGCAGTTTATTGGTGCCGAACAGAAGTACAACGATGACGGCAATGATTAACAATTGCCAGATACTGATACCGCCCATGAGATATGCCTCTGAAATACTTAACAAAACGAAAAACTGTAATGTGGCGGGCCGGGAAACCGGCTCCGGCCTGCGACATTACGCGATTTGCACCAGGCAAACAATTAGTTTGTCTTGCGCCAGCCCACCAGCCAGGTCACGATGCCCGCCGCCATTAACAGCGCCGGGAAGAAGTCCCAGTCAGGCCGGCTCAGGAGTACTGCCGTCCCGCTTAACAGCAGCGTGGCCCCCACGCCAAACAGGTAGCGCGACTGGTGATGCCGGGTGCGCTGCGCGTTCAGTTCATTAACCAGTTTATCAACGCTGTGCTGCAATAACTTATGCTGGCGCATGCTGTCGTAAAACAGTTCCGGCAGTTCTGGCAGTTTCTCTGCCCAGAAAGGCGCTTTCTCTTTAACCTTACGTACCAGCGCCGGAAGACCAATCTGATCTTTGATCCACTCTTCCAGAAACGGCTTCGCGGTTTTCCATAAATCGAGCTGCGGATAGAGCTGACGTCCAATCCCTTCAATATAGAGTAGCGTTTTTTGCAGCAGCACCAGCTGCGGCTGCACTTCCATATTAAAGCGGCGCGCCGTGTTGAACAGGTTGAGCAGCACGTGACCAAATGAGATCTCCGCCAGCGGCTTCTCAAAAATCGGTTCGCAGACGGTGCGGATTGCAAACTCAAAATCTTCAACGTTAGTATCGGGCGGCACCCAGCCGGAATCCACGTGGAGTTCCGCTACCTTGCGGTAGTCGCGGTTAAAAAAGGCAATAAAGTTTTCGGCCAGATAGCGCTTATCTTCTTTGTTAAGCGATCCCACAATCCCGCAGTCGATACCGATATATTGCGGATCTTCCGGACGATCGTAACTGACAAAAATGTTGCCCGGATGCATATCGGCGTGAAAGAAGCTGTCGCGAAATACCTGGGTAAAGAAAACCTGCACGCCGCGTTCAGCCAGCAGCTTCATATTGACGCCGTGCTGCTCCAGCGTGGCGACATCGGAGATCGGGATCCCGTAAATCCGCTCCATCACCAGCATGGTTTCGCTGCAGTAATCGGAGTAGACCTCCGGTACGTAGAGCATGCGGCTCTGATCAAAATTACGGCGCAGCTGAATCGCATTGGCCGCTTCCCGCAGCAGATTGAGTTCATCAATCAGCGTTTTTTCGTAATCGCGGACCACTTCCATCGGACGCAGGCGGCGACCATCCGGCAACAGGCGCGGCACCCAGCGTGCCAGCCGGTAGATCAGCTTCATATCCGCTTTGATTACCGGCAGGATATCAGGGCGGATCACTTTGATGACCACTTTGCGGCCGTTAGATTTCAGCGTCGCGGTGTGGACCTGAGCAATAGAGGCAGAGGCGAGCGGTTTGATATCGAAATCGTCAAACCAGGTCTCAACCGGACCGCCAATCGAGCGCTCAATCTGCGCTTTTGCTTTTACGCCGTCAAACGGCGCGACGCGGTCCTGCAGGATTGCCAGCTCGTCGGCAATTTTAGGCGGAAACAGATCGCGACGGGTTGAGAGCATCTGACCAAACTTGA
This sequence comes from Pantoea eucrina, assembly GCF_002095385.1. Lineage (GTDB taxonomy): Bacteria > Pseudomonadota > Gammaproteobacteria > Enterobacterales > Enterobacteriaceae > Pantoea > Pantoea eucrina. Next base: position 14,488 of record NZ_MIPP01000007.1, read on the forward strand.
TCCAGACCGGGCCAAGCTGCTCCATTGCCAGACGCAGGCGCAGGCCCATCTCCGCTTCTTTATGCCGGTTGGGGATCCAGAATACGCAGCGGCGCCACAGCCGCAGCGGCAGCGTGATGCGCATGTGCGGTATGAGTTCATCCAGCCCGTAGGTCAGAAAAATTTTAACGATAAAATATAAGCGCCGAAGTTCTCCGAGCGTCATTTCGCCTCCCGCTGTGCCAGACGCGCCTCAAAGGCGTTTAGTGAACGCTCCATCGCTTCAACCTCTTCTGCAAACCATGCCAGCTCCAGCGCACCCGGCGCCAGCCGCCACTCTTCGGTTACCACCTGGCTGAGATAGTCCTGACGGCGCGTTACCTGCTGCTGCGCAAAAGCCAGCGCCCGCCTGCCGGCCTGACTGATACCCTGTGCCGCAATATCACCGGTCCAGGGTGCCAGATACTCTGCCGGATCGAGTTCAGCCAGATCCATTAATGCGGAGAACTGCTGTACCACCTGCAGATCGCCCTCAACGTTCAGCTCGCCGCTGCGGATCAGGCCGGTGAGCTGCTGGCGATCGCGCAGTTTAGGCAACGTACTCAGGCGCAGGCTGACGCTGCAGTCGCTGCTGTCCTGCCAGTCGCCCAGCACGTCCAGTCGCGTTTCGCTGAAGACCAGCACAAGGGGAAAATCGAGCTCCTGCAGCCGCAGCAGCAGCACCTTACCTGCCAGGCGCTGCCGGGCGGCTTTCAGGCTACGATCGCGATAAAGTACACGATTCAGCGCGGTTTCAAACGCGCCGGTAATAAGAGGGGTTAGCGTCATGGTCACTCAGAACTTAAAGCCACGATGCAGCGCGACAATGCCGCCAGTCATGTTGTGATACGTGCTGTTTTCAAAACCGGCGTCGTTCATCATCGCTTTCAGGGTCTCCTGATCGGGATGCATACGAATAGATTCAGCCAGATAGCGATAGCTCTCTGCGTCATTCGCCACCAGCTGCCCGATACGCGGCAGAATATGGAATGAATAGGCGTCATACGCCTTGCTCAGCGGATCCAGCACCGGCTTAGAAAACTCCAGCACCAGCAGACGACCGCCCGGCTTCAGCACGCGAAACATTGAAGCCAGCGCTTTCTCTTTTTCCGTGACGTTGCGCAGGCCAAACGAGATGGTGATGCAGTCAAAATAGTTATCCGGGAACGGCAGAGCTTCCGCATTCGCCTGCACATAGCTGACGTTGCCGGTGACCCCAAGATTACGCAGCTTTTCACGGCCCATTTTCAGCATCGAGCTGTTAATATCCGCCAGAACCACCTGCCCGGTTTCACCCACCAGACGGGAAAATTTCGCCGTGAGATCGCCCGTGCCGCCTGCCAGGTCGAGCACGCGCTGACCGCGACGCACGCCGCTGCTGTCAATGGTAAAACGCTTCCATACGCGATGGACGCCGAACGACATCAAATCGTTCATCAGGTCATATTTTGCCGCAACGGAATGAAACACGTCCGCGACTTTATCGGCCTTTTCACTTTTTGCTACGGTCTGGAAGCCAAAGTGAGTAGTTTCCTGCTGTGATTCATCTGCCATCGGTTTTACCTGTTCCACAAATAATTCTCTCCGAAGTGTATCAGAGTCGCGCGATCCGAGCACGTTGCCGCCGGTTATTCATTGATACGGCGCACTTCCGCTGCCGTTTCCGCATCATCCTCTGCCCAGCGCTCATCCGCTTCATCCGGCAGCGCCTGCTGCACCAGCTGCGGATTAATGGGCCGCTTAACTTCGACTCCCAGCGACTTAAACGCCTCGCTCTGGGCGATAAGATTGCCGCGCCCTTCTGCCAGCTTTTTCATCGCCTGCTGATAGCTCTGCTGCGCCTTGTCCAGATTATGTCCGATGCCGCTCATATCATCGACAAACAGCCGCATTTTGTCATAGAGCCGTGCGGCGCGATCGGCAATCCGCTGGGCGTTGCGGCTCTGATGCTCATAGCGCCACAGATTATTGATAGTACGCAGCGCCACCAGCAGCGTAGTCGGACTGACCAGCATGATATTCTGCTGCAGCGCCTCGCTAATCAGTTCAGGCTGCCGATCGATGGCCAGCAAAAACGCCGGCTCCACCGGTATAAACATCAGCACATAATCCAGCGAGCGTAAACCGGGTAATTGTTGATAATCTTTTCGCCCCAGCAGACGAATATGACCGCGCATCGCCGCAACATGGTCCTGAATAGCCAGCTCCCGTGCGGCATCATCCTCAGCGTTGAAGTAGCGCTCATACGCGACCAGCGTCATCTTGGCATCCACCACCACATCTTTGCCCTGCGGCAGCCGGACAATCACGTCGGGCTGCATGCGCCCCTGCTCCAGCGCGATGTTAACCTGGGTTTCATACTCATACCCCTCACGCAGGCCGGACGCTTCCAGTACCCGACTGAGCACCACTTCGCCCCAGTTACCCTGAATCTTGTTGTCGCCTTTCAGCGCTTTGGTCAGGTTTAACGCCTCCTGCGCCATTTGTGCATTGAGCTGCTGCAGCTGGCGGATCTCATACGTTAACGTATGACGCTCACGCGCCTCCTGACCAAAACTCTCATTGACCTGACGGCGAAAGCCATCCAGCTGATCGCGCAGCGGCGCAATCAGGCTGTTAAGACTCTGACGATTTTGCTCATCAACACGGCGACCGCTGTTTTCAAAAATGCGGTTCGCAAGATTCTCAAACTGGGCGCTCAGACGCTGCTCGCTGCTGGTCAGCAGCCGCTGCTTCTCTTCAGCGGCAAAGCGCGTCTCCTCCAGCCGGATAGTTACCTCGCGCAGCTCCGCTTCCTGTGCGCTGTTGATCTCCAGCTGATTACGCAGCTCGCGGCTGAGCTGTTCACTTTCAGCACGCCAGTAATCCAGCTGCTGCAGGCGCTCCTGCGCCCCGCTCAGGGTGCCATGCAGCTGCCGCAGCTCCTGTTCACGCTGCCGGAGCTGCAGCTGCAGCTGTTCCTGTTCGCGCTGCTGACGCTGCTGCGCCGCTTCCAGCAGGCGATGCTCCGCAGTCAGGCTGGCGTGCTGCTGACCGGCACGCAGCTGCGCCAGCAGCCAGCCGATACCCAGACCGGCCAGTGCCAGTACAAGCGTAATAATAAGTTGCTGATCCATGATCCCCCCGCCCCTCGCGATGCTCAGGGGAAAGGTAAAGTTGGCCTGGAGGAATGTCTACTGAAATCTCTGACCGCCAGGCCGCAGGAGGTCAGCAGGCTCTGACCGTGAGTTCGCCCGCTTTCCAGGCATCGATCAGGAAAAACGGCATCGGCAGCACCCATTCACTCTCATTCACCACGCGCGCCGGATAACACCAGCTCTGGCCGCCACAGGCGAGTTCAACCTGCTGCGCACCGTTGCAGGGGGCAGTGGCCTTACCGGTCATGCTGGCATAGCCGGCGTTACTGCCGACATGAAAATGTTCTGTCTGCCAGCGAACGGGGGCGTGAGCGGGCCACGGCTGCGCCTGATGAAAATGAAAAATATCGTCATGACTGAGCAGGCTGGCACGAACGGTGGGCCACAGCGCCACTTTGAGGAAATATTGATCGGTGAAGCGCTGATTGCCGGTGTAGCGCGCCATAAAGTCGCGCATCTGCTGCGCAAGGTTGCGGACGACGCCGTGACAGCCGCCCCACATTCCGGCCAGCAGCAGTTCGGTATGGGTAAAGTAGTCACGCATATGATGAAACCAGAACGGCGAGTCGAGCCAGGCCTGCACGGCCGCAGCTTCGCGCTCTGACAGCAGCGAGTCGGCGTCGCGAATGATAAAGCGCCTGACCGTGGGGTCATCCATCACCAGAAAGCGCCAGAGCGTAGGCTGAATCTCTTTTTCGTGCGACATATCCACCAGCTGCGCGCCGGCGTGCTGCAGGCGCTGCCAGACATGCTGCGGCACGCTTTCATCCAGATAGACGCGACACTGCCATGCCGGATAGAGCTCGCGCGCCACTTCAACGTTTTTAATCAGCGTTTCGCAGTAGCGCGGCTGGTTGCCATACAGGCTGAACGCAATACTGTTTTCCGCCGGGTTGTGCGGGTTAAACGCCGGCGGCGCATCAGCCGGAAACGGCTGCTTTTGTCCGGCAGAAAAGCGCGCATCGGAGTGCATCAGCGAAGCCAGGCCGTAGCGTGCCACCTCATCCGGCTTATCCAGCCAGCCACAGACCTCGGTCAGGCCATCCAGCCAGGTTTCCGAAGCCTGTGCACGCTGTGCGTCAGGCGCCTGGCAGATTTTCTGATAGATTTTGTACGATTTTTTATAGTCGCCGGTGCGCATCAGCGTCAGTGCATAGTCGCTGAGCACCTGCATATGGTTCGGCATTACCCGCAATACCGCTTCACAGCACTGACGCGCCTGCGCGTAGTCGCCGTCGGCCATCGCCTGGCGAAACTGCGCGGCGGCGTGTTCAACGCGCGCCTGCGCAGCAGCGGGATTATTGACAGAGGCGGAACGGGGAGCGGAGAAGGTCTTACGCATAAAAGGGATCCCAGAGTTCGCTGAATAGGTGCGCATCCTGATTCGTCAGCGGCTGAGTTCCCTGTGAGGCGGGTCCCGCATCCATTGCCAACTGGCGCGCTACAGTAAGCGACGCGCGGCTTCCACCACAATTTTCACAGCGTCGCTCTCGGTCTGCTTCATGGTTGCCGCGTCCGGGATCTCTTTTTGCGTACGGTTCACAATGACGCCAGCCACCATGCCGGCACGCAGTCCCTGACTGGCGCACATGGTTAACAGTGTAGCGGATTCCATCTCATAGTTAAGTACGCCCATCGCCTGCCACTCCTGCATGGAGCCCTGGAAGCGATTGACCACGCGACCAGAGAAAGTGTCGTAACGCTCCTGACCCGGGTAGAAGGTGTCAGAAGAGGCAGTGATGCCGATATGGGTACGCGCGCCGCACTCTTCTGCCGCCGCGACCAGCGCCGTGGTACAGGCAAAATCGGCCACGGCCGGAAACTCCATTGGAGCAAAGTGCAGGCTGGCGCCATCCAGGCGTACTGAGGCGGTCGTCACCAGCACGTCACCGACGTTAATGTGCGGCTGAATGGCACCGGTGGTGCCGACACGCAGGAAGGTCCGGACGCCGAGCTGCGCCAGCTCTTCTACCGCAATTGAGGTTGAAGGACCACCGATACCGGTTGAGCAGACCACTACCGGCTTGCCGTCGATCTCCGCCAGCCAGGTAGTGAATTCACGATGCGACGCCAGATGCTGCGGATTCTCCATCAGCGCAGCGATTTTTTTCACCCGCTCCGGGTCGCCCGGGACGATCGCCAGCGTAGCGCCTTTCAGGTCAGCTTTAGTGATACCAAGGTGGAAAACGTCAGACTGGGTCATATCAGACTCCTGCTAATTAAGTATTGTGTCGCGCACTCTACGTGAGGCAGCGCGACAAATATGTGACATCTCTCACTTCAAATAATGAAAGTTACATTACCAACCGCACTATTTGTGATTTTTGTCACAATATAACGCGCCGTTTCACACATTTATCCGGCACGGTGCTGCGTAAGCTTCAGCGGCAATGTTAATACAGAAGCCGCATCTGAGAATCTGTTCCTTTTACCCTGTAACCATCCGGCTATTATGACCAGGCTATAGTTACCTGATTGCGCACCTGCCAGCACGGAGAGAACCATGAAAACCACAGAAAATATGGCACAAGAATCGACCCCGGGTGGCTTCGCCTCAGCGGCGCAGCCCGCCGCCAGCAGCACAATCATTACCCAAAGCGATGCGATTCAGTGTGGCGAGACCTCAATTCCCAGCCAGGGGGAAAATCTGCCCGCCTGGTACGCACGACCTAAATCATTCAGCGGTACGCTGCCGGTGGTACTGGTGGTTCAGGAGATTTTCGGCGTACATGAGCATATCCGCGATCTGTGTCGCCGCCTGGCACTGGAGGGCTACCTCGCAGTGGCACCGGAACTCTATTTCCGCGAAGGCGATCCGCAGGAGTATCACGATATCCCGACGCTGCTCAGCGAGCTGGTGAGCAAAGTGCCCGACAGCCAGGTGCTTGCCGATCTCGATCATGCGGCAAACTGGGCTGCACGGCACGATGGCGATATTCGTCGTCTGGCGATTACCGGCTTCTGCTGGGGCGGGCGCATCAGCTGGCTGTTTGCCGCACACAATCCTCAGGTGCGTGCCGCAGCGGCGTGGTATGGCCGCCTGGAAGGAGAAAAAACGCTGAAGCAGCAGAAGCATCCGATTGATGTCGCCGTCGATCTGAACGCGCCGGTGCTCGGCCTGTATGGCGGGCAGGATGAGGGTATTCCGCTGGAGAGTATCGATAAAATGCGTCAGGCGCTGCATGCCGCCAATGCCAGAGCGGAAATTGTGGTCTATCCGGATGCCGGTCATGCGTTTAACGCCGATTATCGTCCAGGCTACCATGCAGAATCGGCCCGGGATGGCTGGCAGCGTATGCTGGCGTGGTTCAAACAGTATGGGGTAGCCCCCAGCGCATAACGTTATCCGGGGCGCTAAGGCGCCCTTTTTCATGCACGTTCTGCTTTTGACGCCCGCGTTTGCTGCCTCTGCGCACAGCAGCCCATCCCATTTAGCCATCCAGATGTTTACACCGCCACAATCTGCGGGTAGTGTATAGCTTACCGCGTTATTCGTTTTGTCCCGCTGTGAAGGATTCTCATGATCGAACTCAAACACCTGCGAACGCTGCAGGCGTTACACAACACCGGCTCGCTCGCCGCCGCTGCGGCGCAGCTGCACCAGACGCAGTCTGCGTTATCGCATCAGTTCAGCGATCTGGAGCAGCGCCTTGGCTTCCGGCTGTTTGTGCGTAAAAGCCAGCCGCTGCGCTTTACGCCGCAGGGTGAGATTTTACTGCAGCTGGCAGAGCAGGTACTGCCGCAGATCCAGCAGGCGCTGCAGGCGTGTCATGAGCCACAGCAGCAGGCCACGCTGCGCATCGCTATTGAATGTCACAGCTGTATTCAGTGGCTGACGCCTGCGCTGAATAACTTCCGCAAGAGCTGGCCGCAGGTGGTGATGGATTTTAAATCCGGCGTCACCTTTGATCCGCAGCCGGCGCTGCAGCAGGGCGAACTGGATGTGGTACTGACCTCGGATATTCTGCCGCGCAGCGGGCTGTTTTATACGCCGATGTTTGATTTTGAGATGCGGCTGGTGCTGGCACCCGATCATCCGCTGGCGCAGCGCACGCATATTACGCCGCAGGATTTCGCTGATGAAGTTTTAATGATCTACCCGGTACAGCGCCAGCGGCTGGATGTCTGGCGTCACTTTCTGCAGCCCGCCGGCGTCAGCCCGGCGCTGAAAAGCGTGGACAATACACTGCTGCTGATTCAGATGGTTTCGGCGCAGATGGGGATCGCCGCCCTGCCGCACTGGGTGGTTGAGAACTTTGAAAAGCAGGGGCTGGTCGTCACCAAAACGCTGGGCGACGGTCTCTGGAGCCGGCTCTACGCCGCCGTACGCGAAGGCGAACAGCGTCAGCCGGTGCTGGAAGCCTTTGTGCGCTTTGCCCGCCAGCACGCCTGCGATCACCTGCCGTTTGTGCGCGACGCCTCGCAGCCGGGCGCGGTATTACCCGGCGCATCCTGATGGTCCGGTGCGGCGTGCGTGCGCCGCGCTGTTATCCCCGCCCCGCCTGCACTATAATGCGCCGCCTTTTACTGCATACCCGGAGAGTTTCACCATGACCAATAACGATGTTCTGCGCAGCGTGCGCTATATGCTTGATCTGAGCGATAGCAAAGTGGTGGAGATTTTTGCCCTTGCGGGAAGCGATGTGCCGCTGGAGGATGTGCAGGCCTGGCTGAAAAAAGAGGATGACGCCGCGTTTCGCAAACTACCTGATGTACTGATGGGCTATTTCCTCAACGGCCTGATCTACTACCGGCGCGGTAAGAGCGACGATGCGCCGGCGCCCTCTGTTGAACGTCGCATGAGCAATAACATCTTTCTGAAGAAGCTGCGTATCGCGTTTGCGCTGAAAACCACCGATATTCCCGACATCCTGCTGAAAGCCAACTTCAAGGTTTCACAGGGTGAAATCGGCGCTATCTTCCGCAATCCGGATCACAAGAACTATCGCGAATGTGGCGATCAAATTCTGCGTAATTTCCTGAAAGGGTTAACGCTTATCCAGCGTCCGGGAACGCCGGCGAAGAAAAGCTGATCGCACGGCGCAGCCTGCAGGCTGCGCCCGCCACGTGCTCAGGCGTGACGCCTGCCGATCACCCAGCGTTTATGCACATAGAGTGAAGCGAAGATCACCGCAGCGCCCGCAATAAAGCTCGGCCAGTGCGGCTTCTCCTGCCAGATCGCCAGATTTACCAGCAGCCCCGCCGGAACATGCATATTGTTCATAATGCCCAGCGTGCCGGCATCCACCTGCGTGGCTCCATAGTTCCACATAAAATAGCCCAGCCCGGATGCGGCAACGCCCAGCCATATCAGCACGCTCCACTGCAGCGTGGTCGTGGGCAGCTTCTGCGGATTGCCCCACAGCGACCAGGCCAGGGCGGCAATCAGCACCGCTCCGAGATAGAACCAGGAGAACGCCGTATGCTGCGGCATGGGCCGCGTCTCCTGCAGCCGTTTGTATCCCACCATGCCGACAGCAAAGCAGAGATTCGCCGCCTGCACCAGCAGCAGACCCAGCCAGAAATGATCGCTGACTTTGTCATAGCGAATAATGGCTGCCCCCGCTACCGCCAGCAGCGCGCTGAAGGCGTAGCCGATACGCAGCGGACGCCGGCTCAGCAGGTCATAAATCAGCGTAATATAGAGCGGCGTCATCACCGTAAACAGCAGGAACTCAGATACGCTCAGGTAGAGATAGGCTTCAAAACTGAGCAGATACATAATGCCGAGCTGCAGCATTCCCACCAGCATATAAAGCAGCAGCGTTGATGCCCGGTAGCCGCGCCAGCGCAAAAACGGCAGAAAAACCAGCGCGGCCAGGCCCAGGCGCATCAACACGGAAAACCAGCTATCCACCTGGCCGGCCAGATATTCGCCGATCAGGCTAAAAGAAAAAGCCCACAATACAGTGGTGATAATAAGTAACAGCACGGCACACCATTCCCCGATAAACAGAGGCGCTAGTGTAATCAAACCTTCATGAACCAGCTGAATAATCTGGTTTACAACTGAGCATATTTTGCCCGCTTGTGGCGGACAGCTGGCGATACGCGCTGGTCAGCTGTTACCTCCTTACACAGGCTCTGGTCAGAATGCGCATGAACACCGGCTTAAAACCTGGCAAAATGCGCGAAATCCAACATTTCCTGGTTTTTTTCGCTCCTGATTGTCATAAAACTGTAACATATGTGTCACACGTCACAGTAACGTGCAGCAACCATCTCTATCCTTTGCGCGATATGGAAACACCAGGTTTCCTTTGCGCTTATGCGTATTTCTGCCCCAACCTGCTGGGAAATTCATAACTATTCTGCGCCCCGGAGGGCCACACTCATGCTGAGTATTTTTAAACCTGCACCGCATCGGCCTCAGGTCGCTGACGATCGTGTTGATCCACTGTATCGCCGGCTGCGCTGGCAGATCTTCCTCGGGATCTTCTTCGGCTATGCGGCTTACTATCTGGTACGCAAAAACTTCGCGCTGGCGATGCCCTATCTGGTTGAACAGGGGTTCTCGCGCGGGGATTTAGGGTTTGCCCTCTCCGGCATCTCTATTGCGTACGGCTTTTCCAAATTTATCATGGGTTCTGTTTCCGATCGCTCAAACCCGCGCGTTTTTCTGCCGGCGGGCCTGATTCTTGCCGCCTCGGTCATGCTGTTTATGGGCTTCGTGCCCTGGGCGACCTCCAGCATTATGGTGATGTTTGTGCTGCTGTTCCTGTGTGGCTGGTTCCAGGGAATGGGCTGGCCGCCGTGTGGCCGCACCATGGTGCACTGGTGGTCACAGAAAGAGCGCGGCGGCATTGTTTCCGTGTGGAACTGCGCGCATAACGTCGGAGGCGGTATCCCGCCACTGCTGTTCCTGCTCGGTATGGCGTGGTTTAACGACTGGAAAGCGGCGCTCTATATGCCCGCGTTTGGCGCCATTCTGATCGCGCTGTTTGCGTTTGCCATGATGCGCGATACGCCGCAATCATGCGGTCTGCCGCCGATTGAAGCGTGGAAAAATGACTATCCGCCTGATTACAGCGAGAACCATGAGCAGGAGCTGACCGCAAAGCAGATCTTTATGCAGTACATCCTGCCCAATAAGCTGCTGTGGTATATCGCGCTGGCAAACGTCTTTGTCTATCTGCTGCGCTACGGCATCCTCGACTGGTCGCCGACCTATCTGAAAGAGGTGAAACACTTTACGCTGGATAAATCCTCCTGGGCCTACTTCCTGTATGAGTATGCGGGCATTCCCGGTACGCTGCTGTGCGGCTGGATGTCAGACAAAGTGTTCAGAGGCAATCGCGGCGCGACCGGCGTGTTCTTTATGACGCTGGTGACAATCGCTACCGTGATCTACTGGCTTAACCCGCCGGGCAATCCGGGCATCGATATGCTCTGTATGATTGTGATTGGCTTTCTAATCTACGGCCCGGTGATGCTGATTGGCCTGCACGCGCTGGAACTGGCACCGAAGAAGGCCGCCGGCACCGCAGCGGGCTTTACCGGCCTGTTCGGTTATCTGGGTGGCTCCGTGGCAGCCAGCGCTATCGTTGGCTATACCGTTGATTTCTTCGGCTGGGATGGCGGGTTTATGGTGATGATCGCCGGCTCGGTGCTGGCAGTGGTGCTGCTGCTGCTCACCATGATCAACGAACATAAGCATAAGAAACAGCTCGGATAAGCGAGGCGGGCCGGGAGAGACCGGCCCGTTTTTTTACTCCAGAAAGAGTTTACGCAGCGTGTGCGGCACCGCATCGTCCGCATTGCTGCCAATGATCTCCAGCGATGGCAGCGTATCCTTCAGGCGCTGCTGACCGTTGTGCATAATGCACCCTTTACCGGCCATACTCAGCATCTCAACATCATTCATGCCATCGCCGAATGCGATGCACGCTTTCAGCGAATGCCCCAGCTGTTTTGCCACAGCTTCCAGCGCGTGCCCCTTCGACACGCCGCCCGCCATCACTTCCAGACAGGTTGGCAGCGAGAAACTGACGTTAACGCGATCGCCCCAGCGCGCTTCAATCGCCTGCTCCAGCGGCAGCAGACGAGCCGGATCGCTGCAGGTGAAGAAGACTTTGCTGATGCCATCGGTGGGCAATATTCCCGGCTCATAAAGCTGATACATAAACTCCGACTCCTGGAAATAGTCCTGCTCATCGGGATGGTGACGGTTCATAAACCACTCATCATCGCGATAAACATGGGTCAGAATATTTTCATCCTGATATTTCAGGGCGTAAAGCTCGCTGGCGATATCGCCGTCAAGATTGTGGCTGAAAATCAGCTCGCCTGCGGCGTTATGCACGCGCGCGCCGTTGGAGGTGATCATGTACGCCGGAATGCCGAGCTTGTCGCGCATCTGTCCCACGTCGATATGGTGGCGGCCGGTGGCAAAAACAAAATGGATATCACGCGCCACCAGCGCCTGCAGCGTGGTACGGGCAAACGGCGTCAGACGATGTTGCGGCGAGAGCAGCGTGCCATCCAGATCGGATGCAACGATGTGAAACATGGAAACCTCGGGTTGTAATAACGGAAATAACGTCAGCTGAGATGACGGGCAAAAAAATCCACGGTGGCATTGAGCGCTTCGGCGCGCATTGCATCTGATTCAAACAGAATTTCATGTCGCGCGCCTTCAATGACGCGCGGTACGTTACCTTCACAGGGATGCCCGGCTGCCGCCAGCGCCTGGCAGAAGAGATCCTGTGAACGGTTGTCCACCACATCATCTTCACTCGCCTGCAGCAGCAGCAGCGGCGTGGTGATATTTGCCGCCTGACGCATAATATTGCGTCCGGCCTGCACGCCTTCACGCACCCAGTGATAGGTCGGACCGCCGACGCGAATAGCCGGATCGTCAGCATAAAAGCGCAGATTGCGTCGATAGCGCTCGCGGCTGTGCGTCAGGCGGTTAATGCCAAACGGATGCGCGCGCCAGCGTCCGGTGCCAAGGGCGTATCCGTCGCGCAGCGCCGGCCGCTTCTCTGCCCAGTCAAGAATACGGTGCGCCAGAAAGGGCGGCAGCGGTAGCACAATGCCAAACATAGGTGCGCACAGCACCGCCGCATGAAATGCCCGCGGCTGCCGGGCCAGAAACAGCGCGACAATCGCACCGCCCATTGAGTGAGCGAGGACATAGCGCTGCTGATAATGCTGGCTGACAATCTCTTTCAGGTAGAGCGTCTCCAGATCGTCAACATAGTCGCTGAACTCCACCACGTGTCCGCGGTGCGAATCTGCCAGCAGCCGCTCAGAGCGCCCCTGCCCGCGATGGTCAATAATCACCACATCGTAGCCGCAGTGAAACAGGTCGTATGCCAGCTCCGGGTATTTGATATAGCTTTCAATACGCCCCGGCACAATCAGGATCACGCGCGTGTGGTGTGGCGCAGTAAAACGTACATAGCGGAGAGTAAGATTGCCCGTTCCGGTGAACTCACACTCTTCCCGCTGCCGCCAGAAGTCGAGCAGCGGACCGGTAGCAAACGCCGCAAAAGCGCGTTCACGCCTGAGCCAGCTCTCTCTGTGATGCTGCATCTGCCCCTCCCGGAGAGTTCAGTTCGCCCTGCTGGTATGCCATAGCGCAGCGCAATTTTCTGGCGTATTGTGTCATACTTCGCTCGCTTCAGGGAATGTCACACATGACGACAGAATGGTGGTTAACCTACCTGCTTACCACAACCATCCTCAGCCTTTCACCAGGCTCAGGCGCTATCAATACCATGAGCACCGGTATCAGCCACGGCTATCGCGGTGCGGCCGTATCGATTACCGGCTTACAGCTCGGACTGGCGGTGCATATTGTGCTGGTGGGGGCCGGACTCGGCGCGCTATTTTCACAGTCGCTGCTGGCGTTTGAGATCCTGAAATGGGCCGGCGCTGCCTATCTGATCTGGCTGGGTATTCAGCAGTGGCGCGCCGCTGGCAGCCTCGACCTGAACGCCGTTGCCAAAGCGATGCCGCGCCGGCACCTGTTTCAGCGCGCGCTGCTGGTGAACCTGACCAACCCTAAAAGCATCGTGTTTCTCGCCGCGCTGTTTCCGCAGTTTATTCTGCCCCATCAGCCGCAGCTGATGCAGTATCTGATCCTCGGCGTGACCACGATTGTGGTCGATATCATCGTGATGATTGGCTACGCCACGCTGGCGACGCGCATTGCGGGCTGGATCAAAGGCCCGAGACAGATGAAGCTGCTGAACCGCATTTTTGGTGGATTGTTTATGGCGGTCGGCGCGCTGTTAGCCAGCGCGCGTAAAATAGCGTAATAAACGGCCGGGTGTGCGGTCAGCCACACCCGGCGCAGCGTCGCCGTTTCAGGCGACCGGGCCTAGCGCGAAATAATCAGGTGAATGCCAAAACCGGCAAACAGCACGCCCGCCATGCCATCCACCCACTTTGCCATGCGCTGATACTTCTCGCGCATCCACGGCAGGGCAAAGATAGCGGCCACCAGCGCAAACCATGCAAAGGTTTCCGCAATAATCAGCAGGAATAGCCCCCAGCGCGTCGCGGCACCGACATCATTACCGACAAACAGCGAAAAGACGCTGCCAAAATAGATAATGGCTTTGGGATTGGACAGGTTTGTCAGCAGCCCTTTCAGAAAGCTCATGCCGCGCTTCGGCAGCTCCACCACGGGTGCATCACTCTGCGGCTGCTTATGGCGCTGACGCGCCGAGCGCAGCAGCTGCCAGCCCATCCACAGCAGATAGAGCCCGCCGCCCACCATGATAATTTCATGCAGCCACGCCATTTTGGCCAGCAGCAGGTGCAGCCCCATCAGCGCTACGCCCGCCCAGACAACAATGCCCAGCGTAATGCCCAGCACGCCCATCATCGCCTCTTTACGCGAGCGGCTGGCCGCAGTTTGCGACACAAAAAAGAAGTCAGGGCCGGGGCTCATCAGCGCAACCAGGTGCACCAGCGCGACGGTAGCAAATAATATCAGCATACGTTTAGTCCTTTATTCGTCATTATCAAGATGTTCCCGGATCATCAGCAGGAACGGCTTACCAAAGCGCTCCAGCTTGCGATGCCCTACGCCGTTTACGCTCAGCATATCTGACGCGCTGACCGGCAACTGTTCCGCCATTTCAATCAGCGTGGCGTCATTAAACACCACGTAAGGCGGAATATTCTCTTCATCTGCTATCGCCTTGCGCAGCTTACGCAGCTTGGCAAACAGCTTGCGATCGTAGTTGCCGCCGTACACTTTTGGCGCACTGCTGCGGCTTTTCGCCGTCACGGTGCGCGGTACCGCAAGCATCAGCGGTATTTCAGCGCGCAGTACCGGACGCGCGGCCTCGGTGAGCTGCAGCGCAGAGTGCATGGCGATATTTTGTGTCACCATGCCAAGGTGAATGAGCTGACGCAGTACGCTGATCCAGTGCTCCAGGCTCTGCTCGCGCCCCAGGCCATAGATCGGCAGTTTGTCGTGGCCGTTATCGCGAATACGCTGGCTGGCTGAGCCGCGCAATACTTCCACAATGTAGCTCATGCCAAAACGCTGGCCGGTACGGTAAATGCACGACAGCGCTTTCTGCCCGTCAACCAGCCCGTCATAGCGGCGGGGAGGATCGAGGCAGATATCACAGTTGCCGCAGGGCTGCTGACGCCCTTCGCCAAAGTAGTTCAGCAGTACCAGACGCCGGCAGGTTTGCGCTTCCGCAAACGCGCCCATCGCATTCAGCTTGTGACGCTCGATATCCTGCAGCGGCCCCGGGACTTTCTCTTCCAGGCATTTGCGTAGCCAGACCATATCCGCCGGATCGTAAAGCATCATCGCTTCAGCAGGCAGGCCATCGCGGCCGGCGCGGCCGGTCTCCTGATAGTAGGATTCGATGTTGCGCGGGATATCAAAATGCACCACAAAGCGTACGTTGGGTTTGTTGATCCCCATGCCAAACGCCACGGTAGCGACCACAATCTGCAGATCGTCGCGCTGAAACGCTTCCTGCACATGCGCGCGCTGTGCGCTGTCGATGCCGGCGTGATAGGCGCCCACGCTCAGACCACGGCTCTGCAGACGCGCGGCGGTATCTTCCACTTTTGCCCGGCTGTTGCAGTAGATAATGCCGCTTTTGCCGCGCTGCTCCTGTACGTAGCGCAGCAGCTGATCGGTGGGTTTAAACTTCTCCACCAGGGTATAGCGAATGTTAGGACGATCAAAGCTGCTGACCTGAATCAGCGGATCGCGCATCTGCAGCAAATGGACAATGTCGTTACGCGTGGTTTCATCGGCCGTGGCGGTCAGCGCCATCACCGGCAACTGCGGAAAGCGCTGCCTCAGCTGCCCGAGTGCGCCATACTCCGGCCGGAAGTCATGCCCCCACTGCGAAATACAGTGCGCTTCATCGACGGCCAGCATCACCGGATTCCAGTGCTGCAGCCCCTCGAGGAAGTTGTCCATCATCAACCGTTCCGGAGCGATGTAGAGCAGTTTGAGCTTCCCGGTACGGCAATCGGCAAAAACCTGCTGCTGCTGTTCGCGCGTCTGCGTCGAGTTAAGACACGCCGCCGCCACACCGTTGGCCAGCAGCTGATCAACCTGATCTTTCATCAGTGAAATCAGCGGGGAGACCACCAGTGTCAGCCCGTCCTGCACCAGCGCCGGGATCTGATAACAGATCGATTTGCCGCCGCCGGTCGGCATGACGACCAGACAGTCGCGCCCCGAGAGCGCTGACTCGATAATGGATTGCTGACCCGGACGAAACTGCTGATAGCCGAAGGTGTCATGTAACACCTGCTGCGCCAGCGTTTCCTGATTGTGCACTGCCGAAATTGCCACGGTAATCCTGTTTTACTGATTAGAACAGATCGTTAAGCGTTACGCCCACGCCTAAACGGGTCTGACGGTGGTTATAGTCGATAAGCGATTCGCCATAGCCGCTGAACAGCTGCGTATAAAAGCGAACGTGTTCAGTGAGAGGATAGCTCCAGGCGAAGGTTGCGCCGCCGTAGCCGCTGTTCCAGTTATAGTTGCCTTCCACGCTGAAAATGCTGTCGCCCATCATATAGCCGAGCTTCGCGCGGTAATAACCCATGTATTTGGTAATGTCCGGGTTATCGTCATTGCTGGCGCTTTCCGGCAGACGATACCAGGGCTTGATCTCCGCAAGGAAGTTGCCGTTTTCTGCCATCAGGCGGGCGTAAAGGCGGTTCCAGCTGCGGGAAGTGGGATCGCTGCGACCATTGG
Organism: Pantoea eucrina; assembly: GCF_002095385.1. Taxonomy (GTDB): domain Bacteria; phylum Pseudomonadota; class Gammaproteobacteria; order Enterobacterales; family Enterobacteriaceae; genus Pantoea; species Pantoea eucrina. The sequence continues at coordinate 30,841 of NZ_MIPP01000007.1, forward strand.
ACTGATGATTAACGCCCAGCTCCACATCGCGCAGCGTCCAGCCTGCCAGTGAGTAGTCCGTTGCCCAGCCCAGAAACAGCTGTGGCTCATAATTCGTTTCGCGGAAGGGTGACGACGCGCCGCGATTCGACAGCTGCCACCATGAACGCTGAGTATACGAGGCGGCCAGTACTGAGTTATCACCTAAAATGCCGCGCCACAGCGGAAACGCCAGGCTGAGCTGGAATTTTACTTCATCTTTTTTCGCTTTGTCTGCCCAGTTGTAAGAGGAAATCGCCTCTTTATTCATGTCGCTGGTGTAGGTGTAAAGCAGGTAGTTGTTTTCATAGGGGTAAAGCACAAACGGATTGTCATGCTTTTCCAGCAGATTTGCGATCACGCTCCCCTTCACCGCAGGTGCGTCGTGAATATTTTTAATCGTGGCTTCATCTGCCTGCGCCAGTGCAGGAACGGTTAATGCCGCGGCCAGCATGACGTATTGCTTACGCATAGTGTTCTCCAGTGCGCTGCGTGGGAAGGTTTTCAGGGCGGTGGTACAAAAAGCAGGCCATTCTACACGCAAAGCGGGGCGTTGATCAGCGCCGATTTCTGAAACTGGAAAGCAGCGCGGGAGCAGCATAATATACACAACTTCTTAACATCTTAAGGCCGTAACTATGTCATCTCCGATGCTGACTCAGCAGGACGCGCGCCAGCTGATTGGTGAAATTTTTGTTTATCATATGCCGTTTAATCAGGCGCTGGGCCTGGAACTGGAACACCTTGATGCTGATACGGTCCGGCTGGCATTTGCCAATAAAACCATGCTGGTAGGCAACGCCGCACAGCAGATCCTGCATGGCGGCGTAATTGCCTCGGTGCTGGATGTTACCGCCGGGCTGGTTTGCGTCAGCCATGCGCTGACGCGGCAGGAGAGCATCAGCGAAGAGGAGCTGCGTCAGCGGCTGGCGCGGATGGGCACTATCGATCTGCGGGTTGATTATCTGCGCCCGGGCCGCGGCGAGCGTTTTATCGCTACCGGTACTCTGCTGCGTGCCGGTAATAAAGTCGCCGTGGCGCGCGTTGAACTGCATAATGAGCAGCACGATTATATCGCTACGGCCACCGCAACCTACCTGATCGGTTAACTCACGCAGCGCAACCGGTGCGCCGCCTTATGGACAATACAATGGACAGCCAGCAAACGCGGCAGGGCATTTTTTATGCGCTCGGCGCTTATTTTATCTGGGGCGTTGCTCCGGCCTACTTCAAACTGGTCAGGGCAGTGCCGCCCGCCGAAATCATGACCCATCGGGTGATCTGGTCCGTGCTGTTTATGCTGATCCTGATTACGCTGAGCCGCAGCTGGAAGCAGGTGCGTCAGGTGGCCGCTCAGCCGAAAAAAGTTCTGCTGCTGGCGCTGACCGCCGTTACCATCGGCGGCAACTGGCTGCTGTTTATCTGGGCGGTGAATAATCAGCATATGCTGGAGGCGAGCCTCGGCTACTTTATCAATCCGCTGATTAATGTGGTGTTCGGCATGCTGTTCCTGCGTGAACGCTTTCGCCGTCTGCAGTGGCTGGCGGTTGTGCTGGCGGCGGCGGGCGTACTGGTGCAGCTGTGGCAGTTTGGCTCGCTGCCGGTGATTGCGCTGGGGCTGGGGCTGAGCTTTGCGCTGTATGGCCTGGTGCGGAAAAAGATCCAGGTTGATGCACAAAGCGGCATGCTGATCGAGACGCTGTGGCTGTTCCCGCTGGCGGCGATCTATCTGTTTGGTATTGCCGACAGCGCGACCAGTCATCTCAGCGCCAATCCGCTCAGCCTCAATCTGATGCTGGTGGCCGCCGGCGTGCTGACCACCATTCCGCTGATGCTGTTTGCCGCAGCCTGCGCGCGTCTGCGTCTCTCAACCGTGGGCTTTTTCCAGTATCTTGGCCCGACGCTGATGTTTCTGCTGGCGGTACTGTTTTATGGCGAGCGCCTGACTCCCGATAAGCTGGTCACCTTTGGCTTTATCTGGCTGGCGCTGGCGGTGTTTATTTTTGACGCCATACTCTTCTCAGCCCGCACGCGGATGCGCAAAGCGTGAGATAAAGCGCGCCAGTGCCGGGCCGGTGAGCAGAATGGTAAACAGACGCAGCGTCTGCAGCGCCATAACAAACGCCATATCGACCCGGCTGCCGGCGGCGATAATAGCGACGGTATCCAGCCCGCCCGGGCTGGTAGCCAGATAGGCGGTCATCAGGTCAATATGCAATACCCGCGTCAGCATCCATGCCAGCGCCGCACACAGCACCATCAGCCCGAGGATTGAGGCGAGCATCTGCGGCAGCGTCCGCAGCGCCAGCAGGAAAATCGGGCGCGTAAAGCGCAGTCCGACGCTCCAGCCAATCAGCGCATAGGCCAGCGCCAGCAGCCACTCCGGCACCTGCAACGTCGCGATTTCGCTCCCCTGCAGCGTGGCCCCAGTCAGCGCCGGCAGCAGCAGCGCACCGGAGGGGATCCGCAGGCGCTGCCCGAGCCAGGCACCGGCGATCATCACCACCAGCGTCAGCAAAAAACCGTGATCAAGCGCCGGAAACCAGATCGGTCTGGTCGCACCGCCGCTGGTATCCAGACCAATACGCGCCACCACCGCCGCCGCCGTGGCGACAAACAGGACGCGCAGATACTGCATAAACGCGACCAGACGCACGTCAGCCCCGAAATCCCCCGCCATCGCCACCATTGCCGAGGCGCCGCCGGGCGACGATCCCCATGCACCGGTAGGACCCGGCAGGTTACTGAAGCGCACCAGCAAAAAACCTGAGAGACCGCTGGCGGCCAGCGTGAGGATCAGAACCGCCAGCACCACCGGCCAGTCGTTTAATAATGGGGTCAGTATGGCGGGCGACAGGCTCTGAGCGATCATACAGCCCAGCACCGCCTGTGCCAGAATAAACAGCCGCTTATCGATGCGCAGCGTTGCGCCGCTGAGTCCCATTACGGTTCCGGTGATCATCGGGCCAAGCAGCAGCGCAGCAGGCAGGTGAAGCAGCTGGAGAGCAACGCCCAGCGTCAAAGATGCAACCACCAGCAGCATCCATTGTAAGCGGAGAGAGTAGTGTGACATGAGCAAAATCAGACAAAGATAAGAGTTCAACAGGTTACGCAGGTTGCGCCCCCGGAGCCAGCGCAAATCGTTTTTTAATCAGCAGGCGGGGGCGATGTTTGACCAGGGCGCCATGAATGGCGCCCCTACAGAAATGTAGGGGGCGCATTTATGCGCCCCTGGCGTCAGACGGGTGCGGTGTTCAACCAGGGCGCCATGAATGGCACCCCACGATCACAGCCAGTTTTTGCGTTTGAAATAGAGATAAGGTGCCAGGCCTGCCAGCATCATCAGGCAGATTGCGCCAGGATAGCCGAAGCTCCATTTTAGCTCAGGCATAAACTCAAAGTTCATACCATAGCTGGAAGCCACCAGCGTTGGCGGCAGGAACACCACCGAGACCACCGAGAAGATCTTGATAATGCGGTTCTGTTCGATATTGATAAAGCCCATCGCCGCCTGCATCAGAAAGTTGACCTTCTGGAACAGGGATTCATTGTGCGGCAGCAGCGATTCAATATCGCGCAGGATCTCACGTGCCTGCTCCAGCTGGTTACCTGGCAGGCGCGCCTTACGCACAAGGAAATTGAGCGCACGCTGCGTATCCATCAGGCAGAGACGGACTTTCCAGCCGATATCTTCCAGCTCGGCGAGACGCGACAGCGCCTCGTCATACTCTTCACCCTGCTGGCCTTCCATAATCACGCGGCTCAACTTCTCCAGCGCGCTATAGATATTTTCAATCTCATCCGCCAGCTGCTCAATTTTGGTCTCGAACAGATCCAGCAGCAGCTCGTAAGCGTTGCCGTCGGTCAGCTGCTGATTGCGGGCGCGCATGCGGTAAAGACGAAAGGCTGGCAGCTCGCGCTCGCGCAGCGTATAGAGGCGATCTTCGCGGATTGTAAAGGCCACGGTGGAGTTGCCGGCGTGATCTTCAGCATCCTCAAAGAAAAAGAACGAGTGGATATGCAGGCCATCTTCATCTTCAAAGAAGCGCGCCGAGGCTTCAATATCTTCCAGCTCCGGACGCGTTGCCAGGCTCTGTCCCAGCTCTGACTGCACGCGCTCGCGCTCGCTGTCATCCGGCTCGATGAGATCGACCCATACCGACGTGTTGAGTTTATCGTTGTTATCTTCCAGCTCGATGCGCGTCAGGCGATCGCGCTCGAGTTTAAATGCGCTCAGCATAGCAATACTCCCCATTGCAGACCAAATGGGACAGGGCGGTGCCCGTCACGTCCGAAACGTAACGGACACGGCAAAGCCTTAACGCGGAAACTTTCGCTTCAGGGTGTGATCAGTGCTGACTCATGCGACGGATAAGCAAAGGAGGTCGCGGATAACCTTTCAGGCTACCTGCGTAAAGAGGTAGCCTTAGATATTCCTGCTAAACAGGATGTTGAGCCAGCATCGACTGGGCGCGTCCAAGGCATTGTCCTCTCATGATAATAGTGCGCGCATGTTACGCTGAGACGAAAAAGTCGTCAAGGTAGCGCAGCCGCGCTACATCGCCTCCAGCCGCGCATACGCGGCGACCAGCCACTTAATGCCCTGCCCCTGGAAAGCGACCTGCAGGCGACTGTGCTCGCCGCTGCCTTCCAGATTAATAATGGTGCCTTCGCCAAACTTCGCGTGGCGCACCCGCTGACCCAGGGTAAAGCCGCTGTCGCTTTTGCTGGTGGGCGTGCCCATGCGCTGATGGCTGACCGGACGGCTGACGCTGGCGCGCAGGCGCACTTCCTCCACGCACTCTTCCGGCAGTTCGCCAATAAAGCGCGACGGGCGATGATAGACTTCCTTGCCGTAAAGCCGCCGCGTCTCGGCGTAGGTGAGCGTCAGCTTGACCATCGCCCGGGTGACGCCAACATAGGCCAGCCGCCGCTCCTCCTCCAGACGCCCGCCCTCATCCAGCGACATCTGGCTCGGGAACATGCCCTCTTCCATGCCGACAATAAAGACCTGAGTAAACTCCAGCCCTTTTGCCGAGTGCAGCGTCATCAGCTGTACGGCATCCTGCCATTTATCCGCCTGACCTTCGCCCGCTTCCAGCGCGGCGTGCGATAAAAACGCCTGCAGCGGCATTAAATCTTCATCTTCATCCTGATAACTGAACTGGCGGGTCGCCGTGACCAGCTCCTCTAAGTTCTCAATACGCGCCTGGCCTTTTTCGCCTTTTTCCTGCTCATACATCAGCCACAGACCGGAATCTTTAATCACGCGATCGGTCTGCACATGCAGAGGCATCTCTGCGGTTTCATGCGCCAGCGCATCAACCAGTTCGCAGAAGCGCTGCAGTGCCGACGCCGCCCGCCCTGCCAGGGCGCGATTCTGCAGCAGTTCCCGCGTGGCCTGCCACAGCGTAAGCTGTTTTTCGCGCGCCGTCTGACGCACCACATCAAGTGTCCGATCGCCCACGCCGCGCGTCGGCGTATTGACCACGCGCTCAAATGCAGCGTCGTCATTACGGTTGGCGATCAGGCGCAGATAGGCGAGCGCATCTTTGATCTCCTGGCGTTCAAAGAAGCGCATACCGCCATAAATACGATAGGGCATGCTGGCCTGCAGCAGCGCCTCTTCCAGCACGCGCGACTGGGCGTTACTGCGATAGAGAATCGCGCAATCCTGCAGCGCATTACCGTTCTCATGCCAGGTTTTAATGCGGTTAACCACAAAGCGCGCTTCATCCAGCTCGTTAAACGCACAGTAGATTGAGATTTTTTCGCCGTCGCTGCCGTCGGTCCAGAGCTCTTTTCCGAGCCGTCCGCTGTTGTTGGCGATCAGGGCGTTGGCGGACTTCAGGATATGATTAGTGGAGCGGTAGTTCTGCTCAAGGCGGATCGTTCCGCACCGGGAAAGTCCTGCAGGAAGCGCTGGATATTCTCAACCTGCGCGCCGCGCCAGCCGTAGATGGACTGATCGTCATCGCCGACAATAATTACCCGGCTGCTGTCGCCCGCCAGCATGCGGATCCACGCATACTGAATGTTGTTGGTGTCCTGAAACTCATCAACCAGAATATTGCTAAAGCGCTCGCGATAGTGATTCAGGATCTGTGGCTTATGCAGCCACAGCTCATGCGCGCGCAGCAGCAGCTCGGCAAAATCGACCAGGCCTGCGCGATCGCACGCCTCCTGATAGGCCTGATAAATACGCAGCCACGTCTGCTCAACCGGATTGTTGTAGCTTTCGATATGTTTTGGCCGCAGACCCTCATCTTTCTTGCCGTTGATGTACCACATGCCCTGCCGTGCCGGCCACTGCTTATCATCCAGATTCATTGACTTAATCAGACGCTTCAGCAGCCGCAGCTGATCTTCGCTGTCGAGGATCTGAAAATCCTGCGGCAGTCCGGCATCCAGATGGTGCGCCCGCAGCAGGCGATGCGCCAGGCCATGGAATGTGCCAATCCACATGCCGCCCTGTCCGCTGCCAATCAGCTGATCGATACGATGACGCATCTCAGCCGCCGCTTTATTGGTGAAGGTGACCGCCATGATGGAGTATGGCGAGCAGTTCTCCACCGACAGCAGCCAGGCGATGCGGTGCACCAGCACACGGGTTTTGCCGCTGCCTGCTCCGGCCAGCACCAGCAGATTGCTGCGCGGTGCGGCAACCGCCTCACGCTGTTTGTCATTCAAGCCGTCGAGCAGATCAGAAACGTCCATAAGCACCGTTTTTAAAGAATAGAGTTGCGTACCCTGAGTCATTCGTCCTGCAGCGATGCCGCAGATCTCTGAATGGTCGCGCGCTTACGCAGGTAAGTCGCCAGAGTGAACCGGCACAGCTCGTAAAGCCGTGCGCCGGAGGATACGACTGGATAAATTTACAGCCATTATAGCAGTGAGGTCAGGGATGCCAACCGATGAATTTCAACGTGCGGCAGCAGACGGGCGTCATCAATCTGCATCAGATTGCCGCTGTTCAGGTTGATCCAGCACGCCTGCAGGCCGGCGCGCAGCGCGCCTGCAACATCGGTGGTCAGGTCATCGCCAACGTGCAGGATCGCCTCCGGCGCAATAGCAAGCCGCTCCGCCGCGAGATGATACATATCCTGCCACGGCTTGGCGCGACCGTGCGGACCGGCACGCAGCGTAAACTGAAAGTAGTGCTGAATGCCGAGCTTTTTCGGATCGGCATTGCCGTTGGTGATCGCCACCAGCGGCACGCGCTCGCCGAGCCAGCGCAGCGTCTGGTGCGTCTCTTCCGGCATCACAACCTGACTGCGCCAGTGGTGAAAGGTGCGCATCACCTCTCCTGCGCCCGCGGCAGCGTCGGCGGCCGGCAGGCCAATATTCAGTAACGCCAGCTCCACCGAACGGCGGCGCCACTCTGAGACGTCATGATAAATATCGGGTTCGCGCGCCAGCAGCTCATCACGCAGCTGCTGATAATCGGCCGGTGTGAATTCACGCAGCGCCGGGTGAAACGCCTGCAGCGCCGCATGCGTCTCCTGCGCGGTCTTACGGATCACCGGGCGGTTGTCATACAGCGTATCATCCAGATCGAAGGTCAGCGCCTTAACCGGATGCAGGGAGCGGTAAAACTTCATTCTGATTTTCCTCGTTTAGCACGCGGATGCGCGGCATCGTAGACCGAGGCCAGATGCTGGAAATCGAGATGGGTGTAAATCTGGGTGGTCGAGAGATTGGCATGCCCGAGCAGCTCCTGCACCGCGCGCAGGTCGCCGCTTGACTCCAGCAGGTGGGTGGCAAAAGAGTGGCGCAGCTTATGCGGATGAATATGGCTGGCCACGCCCTGTTTGATGCCCCACTCGGCAAACCGCTTCTGCACGTTGCGCGCGGAAATCCGGCTACCGCGCGAAGAGACAAACAGCGCATCATCCTGCGGAGCAAAACTGTCGCGCAGCGCCAGCCAGTGCTGCAGCCAGGTCACCGCCGTTGCGCCAACCGGCACGCGCCGCTCTTTACTGCCTTTGCCCAGCACCTGGACTTCACCCGACTCCGCATCAAGATCGCGGCAGTTTATCCCGACCAGCTCGCTGAGACGCAGGCCGCCGCCATACATGGTTTCAAGCATTGCGCGATCGCGCACCGCCAGCGGGTCATTAAGGTCAATCTCCAGCAGCTGCGTGACTTCATCCACGTCCATATTCTTTGGCAGATGGCGGGCGTTACGCGGCGTGGCGATACCTTTCGCCGGATTTGCGCTCAGCATGCCCTGGCTGACCTGCCAGTCAAGAAAGCTGCGCAGGGCAGACATACGCAGCGCCAGACTGCTCGCCTGCAGGCCATCGCGCCGGCTGCGCGCCGCCAGGCTGCGCACCTGCGCCGGCTCCAGCTGCGACCATTCGGTTAACTGCATGCTCTCCGCGAGCGCCACAAGCGCCAGCAGCTGGCGACGATAGTTTTTCTGCGTCAGCGGACTGAGCTGGCGTTCTACCTGCAGATAGCGCAGAAAGGCGTCGACGGCGGGCAGCAGCGTACTCATACGCGCTCGATCCAGCGCGCCAGCAGCGCCGGCAGCATCTGGGCCAGGTGCTGCAGTAAGAGTGTCCCCATGCCGGCCTGATAGTGCTGATTATCGCGGCTGCTGAAGATGACGACGCCCGCTTCACCCCGCTCGCCCAGCAGCGACATCGCAACCGAGCCGACGGCTTTCGCCTGCGGCAGCAGCAGCAGCAGCTCCGGTCCGTTCAGGCTGCCAAGATAGTGCTGCTGCTGACCAAAACGCTGAATACGCAGCGGCTCAAACGCCTGTCGCGCCAGACCCAGCTGGATAAAATCAGAGGGTGCACCGAGGCGCCATTGATCGCTGAACAGCCGTACATTGGCGCCCGCCAGACCCAGCTCGCGCGCCCAGCGCTGCAGGCGGTTCAGCATCTCCTGCAGGCTGTCAGCGGCGGCGAGATGTCCCTGCAGCGCCAGCAGGCGATCGAACAGCTGATGATTGGCGTTGGCCTGCTCCATCAGCAGCGTGATCTCCTCTTCCAGCTGACGGATGTGGTTGCGCTGGCGCGCCATATGCCACTCTACCAGCGAGACGCTGCCGCGCACCGCGTGCGGCACCGCCATCTGTTCAACCTGACGTGCGTTGCGGATAAAAAAATCGGGGTTCTGCTGCAGATAAGCGCTGACGGCGCGATCGTCAAGCTGCACCGCGCTGTCAGTCTGCTCTTCCGGGTATTTCATAAATGGATAAATCCGTCATAAACGTGGGTGGCGGGTCCGGTCATATATAGCGGCTGTCCGGCCCCCTTCCAGGCGATATGCAGCGTCCCGCCGGGCAGATCGACGCGCACTTTTTCTGCCAGCAGCCCCTGCTGAATACCACAGGCTACCGCTGCACAGGCGCCGCTGCCGCACGCCTGGGTTTCGCCGGCTCCGCGCTCATAAACGCGCAGGCGTACGTGCTCACGGCTGACCACTTCCATAAAGCCGACGTTAACGCGTTCCGGGAAGCGCTCATGACTCTCCAGCGCCGGCCCCAGCGTCTCAACGGCTGCAGTTATCACGCTCTCCACCTGAATTACACAGTGCGGATTACCCATTGAGACGGCACCAAACATCACGGTCTGCTCAGCGACGCGCTGCAGATAGAGATTCTCCGCCTTGTTAGCGCGCAGCGGCACACGCTGCGGATCAAAATCAGGCTCGCCCATATTGACCCGTACCAGCTCATCGCTGGTCACGCTCAGCACCATACGTCCGGTTTGGGTGCTGACGCGAATGTCATTTTTATTGGTCAGCCCTTTGAGGCGCACAAAGCGGGCGAAACAGCGCGCGCCGTTGCCACACTGCGCCACTTCACTGCCGTCAGCGTTAAATATGCGATAGTGAAAGTCGAGATCCGGATCGTAGGGTGGCTCTACGATCAGCAGCTGATCAAAGCCGATCCCCAGATGCCGATCCGCCAGGCGGCGAATCAATTCCGGCGAAAAAAAGACGTTTTGTGTCACTGCATCCACGACCATAAAGTCGTTGCCGAGACCGTGCATTTTCGAGAACTGCATTTTCTGCTCCGCCGGATTACTCATTAAATTTAGTTTGACTGTACGCCTGATGAGCTGCCGGTGACCAGGCCCCCGGTATCCGCCTGCTGAGCGGCCTGCTGCTGCTGTTCTGTCGGCTTGTCGTTCTGCTGCGGCTTATCCGCGGGCGGGAAGTATAACGGGCCTTTCAGGCCGCAGCCTGCCAGGCTGACCAGCATCAGCGCCATGCCCAACTGGCTTATGACTCGTCTCATTTTATCTGCTCGTATTGTCCAATTCTCAGCTGCTTATCATCGCAGCTGATGGTGTAAAAGCAACAGGAAATATCGGACAGAGTGGCCGTGCAGGCTGGCTGAAAACCCGCGATCAGTGCACCTGATAACGCGGCATAAAATCGGCGTTGTCGTTATCCGGCGGGGTCGGACAGAGCTGCGTCAGGGTCTGACTGCGGAACGGGATCACCTGAAAACGATCGCCGGTGTTCACGATTTGATAAAACTGCGGCAGATTGAAATTGATAAAGCTTGAGCCGTAGGTAAAGCGATCGTGTGATGAAGAGTAGAAACGGCTGACGTCGCGCACCAGCTCCTCTTTACTGCCTTCGCAGTGGTGGTAAATCTCCACGCGATTGCTCTCATCGAGAATATAGATGTTGAATCCGCGATCGTCGCTGGTGTCTTCAAAGAAGAACTGAATAATGCCTTCGCTGGCGTAGCCGTTTACCACCGGCGGCAGCGGAGTCTGGTTCGATTCCACCTTAATCGATAACCCATGCAGCTTGTTGTTGGAAATCGCGCCGTAAAACTCTACCGCGTTCTCCAGCTTCTGCACCGAGACGCTCATGCGTTCAAAGAAGAGTCCCCAGGTCTGTCCCGCGACGCGAATCGCTTTGAAGCGGCCCGGCTCCTGCCGCGTACTCGACAGGCGCAGCTCAATGCACTCTGATACCAGCTGCTGTACCCGCGTGCGGATCAGGCCACGCAGATGCTGACTGTAGCAAAATACCTCAACCGTATCGGGCGGCGCCGCATCCTGATGCATCTTGCCCAGAATGGTTTTCAGCGCGTCAATCATCGCCTGTTCACCGCTGAAATGCAGGGTACGTACTTCATTCCACGAGTTGCGGTAGAGCAGATCGACGCTGCCAATCAGGCACTGCTGCTGACCAAAGCTGAATACATCCAGCTTGCGGAAATCAAAGTGCACCACCTGGTTACGGAATGCCGCAGTGGGATCGTGCTCAAGATTGACAATAATCGCCAGATGGCGGATTTCGCACGGGCTGTAGAGCGCTTTTGGCGTAGGCGCCGGCAGGCGCAGCGGAAAGTGGCCGGAGACATCGCTGACCAGCTCCTGCAGACGCGCCAGGTCGCACAGCTCGTTACCTTTAATGTGCAGCCGCGTTTTCTGCGTCAGTAATCCGTTGAACCATGCCCACGCCACCAACTTGTTCAGATAGCGGTTATATTCCAGCGGCTGATGGCTGATAATCGAACTCATATCCGGCGACTGATTATAGAGATACCAGCCTGGCCGGTTAGCGCGCCCGGCGGGCACGTGAATAAAGGTCAGATTCTCTTCTGACAGATCGGGTGATATTTGCGGGTTGACCAGCGTGACTTTACCCGGCAGCGCTTCAAAAGCGGCATACAGTTTACGCGTCAATACGCCGATATCCTGCGGGCTGGCACTGACGCTTAAATTGTTCCGGCGCGCAAAGCGGATCAGATTACGATAGCTCTGCATCATCGCATCCAGCAGCTCATTATGCGCCTCGCGCACGCGCTCGATCTTCCACTCCGCCCGATTATCCAGAACGGCGAGTTTCGCTTCGTCCCAGCCCCAGGCTTTTACCAGCTGTAGCAGGATTTCGCGCCGCCAGCCGTTGCGGGCGTGCTGATCGTCACCGGAAAGCTTCTCGCACACTTTCAGATAGAAACAGCGCCGCACCAGATCGAGGCGGGCGTGATCTTCCACACTGGTCAGATAGCGCGTGACCCGCTCCAGCATCATGCAGTAGGGATCCAGCCCGAAGCTGACGATCTCGCCTTCATGCAGACGCTGTCTGATATCCATCGCCAGCAGCTGCGTATTCGGATACTCCCAGCTGTACGCTTCCAGCAGCAGCGTTTTCAGCACCGCTTTATAAGGGGAGTCGATACTTTTATAGAGCTGCCACAGGCTGGCGCCAAAATACTCTTCTGCCGACAGCGTACCGAGGCGCCTAAATCGAGCCATTCGTTCGGTGTCAGTACGCCCTGTGAATAGAGCGACATGACGTAATCGTCATAGTGATGCTCTTCCTCATTCGGCACCATATTCCACAGGATGCGCTTACCCGCCATACGCACCGCCGTGCGATAGAACTCATCAAGCAGCAAAATATGCTGGGTCGATCCGCAATCCTCACCGCCGAGGCTGCCGCTCTCGTTGTGACGAAAACGGTTTTCATCAATAAGGAAAAAGCTGACTTCCACACCCATTGACACACACCACTTCTGTAACAGCGTACACTTACGCTGCAGGGCCAGACGCTCTTCGTTATCAAGCCAGGAGTGGTGGCACACCCAGATATCCAGATCGGATGCGCTGTTCTGCCCGACCGACGAGGTGCTGCCCATCGAGTAGATAGCGGTAATTGGCCGTTCGCCCCCGGCCGCTGGCGTCAGGTCTGCCGCCGGTTTGCCGGTAACGGTATGCAGCAGCTGCTGTTGCTGTTCATCAGGCGTGAAGAAGCAGACGCCGTGTGGAACGTTACCTTCGAGGTAACCCGGCATCAGAGGATGATGATAGTGCAATAATGTTGGCAGCAGACTGTAGACGTGCTGGAAAGCAGGCCCCATGGCAGCCAGCGCGCGATCTACGCGCAGCTGGTTAATCGCATCCAGTCTCTGTTTAAGTGTCTCAATGTAGAGGTACAAGACGTTTCGCCTGATTGTCCCAGTGTTAAGCACCCTGCTTCCAGCGTTTGCCATTTTAATAATGAGGTATGCAGGCAAATTATTGCTGGAAACGTGATCAATCTAACACCAGAAGGATTGACCGTAAAGAAAGTTGCGCTACATGACAGTTTAGCATCTGCCGCAGAGCAACCCGCTTTTTTTGCGCCACGCCTGCTGAGGTATGGCGAGCCACAAATGAATAGTGCGGCCTTTTCAATCCGTTGAAACTGACAGCATTCCCCTATCGATGATAGGATAATCGATGAACGATCAAAATGGTTAACGGTATGTTAAACAAAATTTTCAGAATTGCTACCCGTCAAAGTCCTCTCGCACTCTGGCAGGCACAATATGTTCAGCAGCGCCTGATGGCAGCCCATCCGGGCCTGCAGGTAGAGCTGGTGCCGATGGTGACCAAAGGCGATGTTATTCTCGATACCCCGCTGGCAAAAGTGGGCGGCAAGGGTTTGTTCGTTAAAGAACTGGAACAGGCCATGCTGGAGAATCGCGCCGATCTGGCGGTGCATTCCATGAAAGATGTGCCGGTTAACTTTCCGGAAGGCCTGGGTCTGGTGACTATCTGCGAACGTGAAGATCCACGCGACGCCTTTGTCTCTAATCACTATAACGCTATCGATGAGCTGCCTCAGGGTGCAGTAGTTGGCACCTCCAGCCTGCGCCGCCAGTGTCAGCTGAGCGCACGCCGGCCTGACCTGATTATCCGTTCGCTGCGCGGCAATGTCGGCACCCGTCTCGGCAAGCTTGATGCGGGTGAATATGATGCCATTATTCTGGCCGCTGCCGGTCTGAAACGCCTTGGGCTGGAAGATCGCATTCGTCAGGCACTGCCTGCAGAGCTTTCACTGCCCGCCGTGGGACAGGGTGCCGTAGGCATTGAGTGCCGGCTTGATGACAGCGCATTAATTACGCTGCTGCAGGCGCTGAACCACAGTGAGACAGCAGTATGCGTGCGCGCTGAGCGCGCCATGAATACCCGGCTTGAGGGTGGATGTCAGGTGCCGATCGGCAGTTTTGCCGTACTGGAAGATGACCAGCTCTGGCTGCGCGGTCTGGTCGGTGCGCCCGACGGCAGCCAGATGGTAACCGGTGAACGCCGTGGCCCGCGTGAGCAGGCGGAGCAGATGGGCATTTCGCTGGCTGAAGAGCTGCTGAATAAGGGCGCGCGCGAAATTCTGCATGAGGTCTATCAGGGACAGCCGCCGGTATGACTATTCTTGTGACCCGTCCGGAACCGGCTGCCAGCGAGCTGGTTGCGCGCCTGCGCAGCCTGGGCAAGCTGGCGTGGGCGTTTCCGCTGATTGAATTTACGCCGGGTCGCGATTTAGCACAGTTACCGCAACAGCTGACGGCGCTGCGGCCGGGCGATCTGGTGTTTCTGCTGTCACAGCAGGTAGTGAATTTCGCCCATCCGGCGCTGCAGCACAGCCAGACAACCTGGCCCGCTGCCGCTGACTACTATGCGATTGGTCGCTCAACCGCGCTGGCGCTGCATACCGTCACAAATCTCAAAGTAGACTATCCTCATGCGCGGGAGACCAGCGAAGAGCTGGTTCGCCTGCAGCGCCTGCAGCAGGTCAGCGGCAAGCGCGCGCTGATCCTGCGCGGCACTCCCGGTCGGGAATTATTAGCGGAAACTCTCATCGAACGTGGCGCAGAAGTGCAATACTGTGAGTGCTATCAGCGCAATGAGAAGCACTACGACGGCGCTATTGAGGGTCGGCGCTGGCGCGACCGCGGGATTACCACGCTGGTGGTGACCAGCGGTGAAATGTTAAAACAACTCCATGCACTGTTTCCGCCAATCGATCGGCGGGAGTGGTTACTGCACTGTCGACTGGTGGTCGTCAGTGAACGTTTGGCTACCCAGGCCGCTGAAGCGGGCTGGCAGGAGATAGACGTAGCCGATGGTGCCGATAACGACGCGCTGCTGCGTGCGTTACGCTGAACTTAACAATGGGATGAGCCACAATGACGGAACACAAAGCTTCCTCCGCCATGGTTGAAGAAACTACCCCAGCGGACACTTCCCCGACGCCAGAAAACCAGCCGCCACGCGAAAAACAGCGCGATGGCCGGGTATTAAGCGCCGTGGCAATTGTGATTGCGCTGGCGATTGGCGCAGGCCTTTACCTCAACGGGAAACATCAGGCCGATGTACAGGCTCAGACTAACCAGCAGCTCAGCGAGCAGCTCAGCGCGCTGCAGCAGCAGCTTGGCAGCGACAAACGCCAGCTGACGCAGCAGCTGACTGATGCGGGCACTGCTCTGCAGGAAGCGCGCGCTAAGCAGGATAACAGCGCAAAAGAGCTGGAGACGCTGCGTGAAAAAGTCGCCACTATCTCCGGTAATGACACCCGCACCTGGCTGCTGGCGCAGGCTGACTATCTGGTAAAACTGGCGGGCCGCAAACTCTGGAGCGATCAGGATGTCACCACGGCCGCTGCGCTGCTGAAAAGCGCCGATACCAGTCTGGCTGAGATGAACGATCCCAGCATGACCAACGTCCGCCGGGCGCTGACGCAGGATATCAGCTCACTTTCGGCCGTCAGCCAGGTCGACTACGACGGCATCATCCTCAAGCTGAATCAGCTCTCTAACGGCGTAGACAATCTGCGCCTGGCGGACAACGACAACGACGATGCGCCAATGGATAGCGACGGTGGCGAACTCTCCGGCTCGCTGCACGAATGGCGGCAGAATCTGGTGAAGAGCTGGCATAATTTTATGGATGATTTCATTACCATCCGCCGCCGTGATAATACCGCTCAGCCGCTTCTGGCGCCTAATCAGGACGTCTATCTGCGTGAAAATATCCGCTCCCGTCTGCTGGTGGCTGCGCAGGCGGTGCCGCGTCATCAGGAGGAGATCTATAAACAGTCGCTGGATGCGGTATCGAGCTGGGTACGCGCCTGGTATGACACCAACGATGCGGCGACCCGGGCGTTTCTTGCACAGCTGGATGAGCTGAGCCAGCAGACCATCTCAATGGATGTGCCGGATTCGCTGGAAAGTCAGCCGCTGCTGGAAAAACTGATGCAAACGCGCGTGCGCAATCTGCTGGCGCAGCCATCGGTTGCGGCTGAACAACAGGGAGGCTGACCATGCTAAAAGTACTGGTACTTTTCCTGCTGTTGCTGGCTGGCGTCGTGCTGGGCCCGATGGTAGCCGGGCATCAGGGTTATGTGCTGATCCAGACTGATAACTGGAATATTGAGACCAGCGTGACCGGGCTGGGGATCATCCTGGTCCTGAGCCTGCTGGTGATTCTGCTGGCAGAGTGGATCCTGCGTCGTCTGTTCCGCACCGGCGTCCGTACGCGCGGCTGGTTCACCGGCCGCAAACGTCGCAGCGCGCAGCGTCATACGCAGCATGCGCTGATGAAGCTGGCTGAAGGTGACTATCAGCAGGCAGAGAAGCTGCTGGCGAAGAATGCCGATCACGCCGATCAGCCGGTAGCAAACTATCTGCTTGCGGCTGAAGCGGCGCAGCAGCGCGGCGATGAAACCCGTGCTAATCAGCATCTGGAACGCGCTTCTGAACTGGCAGAGAACAATACTATCCCGGTGGAGATCACCCGGGTCCGGCTGCAGCTGGCGCGCAACGAAGATCATGCGGCGCGTCACGGTGTTGACCGTCTGCTGGAAGTTGCGCCGCGCCATCCGGAAGTGCTGCGTCTGGCGGAGCAGGCCTATATTCGTACCGGTGCCTGGGGTGCCCTGCTGGATATTCTGCCGGCGATGCAAAAGGCCAAAATTAACGATGATGCGCAGCGTCATGCGCTGCAGCAGCAGGCGTGGCTGGGGCTGATGAACCAGGCGATGGCCGATCAGGGTAGTGAGGGTCTGAAGCGCTGGTGGCAGAGTCAGAGCCGCAAGACGCGGCAGGAGACTGCGCTGCAGGTGGCCATGAGTGAGCATCTGATCGAGTGCAACGATCCCGACACGGCTCAGGATATCGTGCTGGACGGTCTGAAAAAGCAGTATGACGATCGGCTGGTGCTGCTGATGCCGCGCATTAAAAGCGGCAATCCTGATGCGCTGGAGAAAGCGCTGCGTCAGCAGATCAAACAGCATGGGGCAACGCCACTGCTGCACAGCACGCTGGGGCAGCTGCTGATGCGCCACGGCGAATGGCAACAGGCCGCCGATGCGTTTGAGCAGGCGCTGGCGCAGCGTCCTGATGCGTTTGATTATGCCTGGCTGGCGGATGTCTACGATCGCCTGCAGCGTCCGGAGGATGCGGCCAGCATGCGCCGCGAGGGCCTGCTGCTGACGCTGAAGAACAATCCGGCAACCTGATTTATGCTTGTTGTTTGTCTGCCGGGCTTGTCCCGGCTTTTTTTTGCCTGAACCGTGCCATCCCCGCCGTAAGCAGATAAAAAAACACCTGCCAGAAGCAGGTGTAAGATCAGGTCGTAAGACAACTGATGGTATCCGACTCAACGTAATGTCCGTCTAACTACAGTAGCGCACAGCGTTACTGCCAGGCTGGACAACGGATACCGTAAGGGGCTCTGCATCATTCCCAGGTTTATGTCGCCTGAGCGGACATAAGAGGTGGAATGAGCATCTACGACAGGAAGTATTGCACAAGATGTGCCAGATTGGCATTTTTCTTAAAAAGCTTTTCTGGTTCAGGGAGTTAACGCTGCTGTTCTCTTATCTGAAAAGCGACATGCCGCAGGCAGTATGCGATTGCGGTCATTTCCGTCGCAAAACAGCGACAAATAGATCTCTTATGGAATAAATTCAATCTATTCAAAGCGTTATTTGTCGCAAAAATACGACAAAAACTGTAGCGGTCGCATTGCGGGTTTAAACCAGGGCGCCATTAATGGCGCCCCTACGGTTTGGTGGGGGCCGCGCATCGTATCGCGGATTTTTTTGCAGGGGTCGCATTTATGCGACCCTGGCCGCAGATTACACGCAAACGAAAAAAGCCTGCTTTTTCAAGCAGGCTTTTCGAATATGGTCGGCGAGAGAGGATTCGAACCTCCGACCCACTGGTCCCAAACCAGTTGCGCTACCAAGCTGCGCTACTCGCCGATTTTTTACTTCTTTACTTCTTTACTAAAATTCTGCCTGGTGCGAAGAGAGGGACTTGAACCCTCACGTCCGTAAGAACACTAACACCTGAAGCTAGCGCGTCTACCAATTCCGCCACCTTCGCATGTCCCAGCAAAATCTGGGGTGGCTAATGGGACTCGAACCCACGACAACTGGAATCACAATCCAGGGCTCTACCAACTGAGCTATAGCCACCATAATTCTGGTGCGTAAGCTGTTACGCTTACTATTCACTGCATAACGCGGTTAAACCCAACCACCGAAGCTCTTGCGCCCAAAAGAAAATGGCGCGCCCGACAGGATTCGAACCTGAGACCTCTGCCTCCGGAGGGCAGCGCTCTATCCAGCTGAGCTACGGGCGCGTAGCGCCGTTGCGGATGGGCATACTACGTATTTGGCTTCACCCTGTCCAGTGCTTTTTAAAGAAAAAAACGCGTTTGGTTATGCTTTGTGCATTCCGTCGATAAATAGCGCAATTTCACGCTTATAAGCTAAAAAATTGCTGGATTAATCAGCAGCCTCAGAGATCGCCCCTCCAGTGATAGCGCAAATATTTCAGCAGCTTTAACTGCCGGCGCCAGCGTGAAGGCTGCCGGATCAGCCGATAGAGCCACTCCAGCCCCAGACGCTGCCAGAGACGCGGTGCACGGGTAACGTTGCCGGTAAAAACATCATAGGTACCGCCTACTCCCATATAGAGTGCGTCGGGCCAGTGCTGGCGGCAGTCACGCATCAGAAGCTCCTGACGTGGTGAACCCTGCGCTACGGTAACGATTTTTGCGCCGCTCGCAGCGATACGTGCAAACAGCGCCTCGCGGTCAGCCGGGGCAAAATAGCCGTTCTGGCTGCCGACAATATTTACGTTCCACTGACGCTGCAGTTTGTCGCAGGTCTCCTGCAGTACCTGCTCGCGGCCGCCAATTAAAAATACCGGAATCCCGGTGCGTCCGGCGCGCTCCATCAGCGCCTCCCACAGATCGGCACCGGCAATGCGGCTGACCTGCAGCTGCGGATACTTTTTGCGCAGCGAGCGGACAATACTGATGCCATCCGGATATTTAAACTCAGCTTCGCTAATCAGAGCGCGCAGCTGCGCATCTTCTTCCAGCGTCAGCATCTTTTCAGCATTGATGGCAATCAGCGTACCGCGCCGGGGCGTGTTATCAGGCAGCAGAAAGCTGACAAAGCTCTCCATATCGTTAAACGCGTGCAGATCAACGCCGCGTATCGCGTAATGCGGCTCAGTGGTCGTCATGGTTTTCATCTTCCGTTTTGCCCGGTGATCAGGAGGAGCCGCGCAGCGCCTGAACACGACGCGGACGAATAAGCCCTGCGCGCGCCAGCAGCCAGCTGAGCAGCTTTGCCAGGCCTGTACAGGCGGCAAAAATGATGCAGAAAAACACCACGCGCGAGCCGAATGCGTCCAGCCCCTCGCGAGCGAGAACGATCATGTTAAACACCGCACCGAAGCAGAAACTCTGCAGCACCGCGCCGCTATAGCGGTTGTCGCTGTCACGTCCCTGCGTATAAAGCGCGTCAAAGCCTTTCATCAGGAGGCCCACCGCTACCGCACCCAGCGGAATAAACAGCACGCCACCCATGATCAGCAGCGAACCGATCAGCGTCGGCGAAATGGCCAGGCCGGAGTGGTTATTCAGCACTTCCCAGGTAAAGTAGTTAGCGCTGTTCAGGATCGCAGAGGGACGATCGGGCCACAGCCAGCCCGGAATAAAGACATAAAAGTCGCGCCAGAGCGGCGCCAGCCCCTGAAAATCGATTTTGTCATAGTTCTGCAGCAGCAGCGCCAGGTTCTCCCACGGCGAGAACGTATCCCGCGTCAGGTAGAGAAACGTATAAAAGGCCTCTGCCCCGGCCACATCCAGGTTGTAGCGCCGCAGCGCCAGCCAGAACATACCGCAGATCGCCATCGCGCCTGCCCCTGCCAGCATCCAGAGCGTGATCCAGCCGCGCGTAATACCAATAAACAGAAACAGCGCAAAGGCGATGATGATGTTCGCGCGCGTACCGCCCACCAGCGCATAGGTCAGCAAGCCAAACGCCACCGTTACCAGCAGAAACAGCAGCCACTGCCGCTGTGTCGGATGCAGAAAATAGCGGATCAGCATCGCCGGAATAAAGAAATAGAAGAAGCGCTTGAGCGCCACGCCAGAAACCTCACTCGAGAAAATCTGGTTATAGGCCGAGAGCCGGAACAGCAGCAGCCCGTTGTGCATGAAAAACACGGTCACCGTGCCAATCGCCACCAGCGCCAGCAGCAGGCAGGTGAGATGCGTCTCCACCCGATCCATTACCAGCCACGGCTTGCGCGGCGCGGCGCTGGCCGGTCGCAGCCGGACTTTATAACTGACGTAGTAAATAGCGTAGAAGCTGGTGGCTGCCAGCAGCGCCTGCAGCAGAAAGGCGGGCGGTACCACGGCCACATCAAAGCGGAATACCAGTACGCTGGTCAGCGGAAAACCAAAGTAGAAGGTCAGCAGAAACAGCAGCGTAAAGAAGAGATGAAAGTTAAAGCGCACGCGCCTGAACTCACGCCAGGTCAGCGTCAGGATAAAGCCCAGCGAGCAGAGATAAACCACCAGCAGACCACTAAACTGCAGCAGACTCATGATGCACTTCCTTCACTCAGGCTGAGCGCATGGCGCCAGCCGGCAAGATAGCCCGGCGCAAAAAAAGCGATGGCCGGTTTGTCGCACGCCGTCAGCTGGCGCTGCGCTTCCGCGATGCGGCTGGCATCAAGTTCGTCACAGCTGAACAGCACCGGGATGCCCTGCTCGCTGAGATCGCGCCAGAACGGATTTTTACGGTTCAGCACAAAGGGAATGTTAGCCTGAATCAGCAAACAGAGCGTGCCAATCCCCTGCTGCCGCTCAAACATAAAATAGCCAAGCTGGCAGCGTCTGAGCAACTGCAGGTAGGCTGGAAAATCGAGCCTGTCGCGGATCAGCGTAACCTGCCCGGCCGGAAACAGACGCTGCGCCGCCGCATCGATCTCATCAATATAGGCATAGTTGTTGGCCGGGTAGCCGAGCGGAACCAGCACGCTGACCTGCTCGCCAAACTGCCGGCGTATCGCCTGCAATCCTTCAATGTGCCGGTTGCTGCGGTCGCCGGAGTTGCCCAGCAGGATCGTCAGCGCACTGTCCGATGCTGTGGCTGCCGGCAGCGCAATATCAGGCATGCGCGTCGGAAAATAGAGCAGTGACGCCGGCACCTGCGGATGCCGCTGCTGATAAAAAAAGAGATCGCCGCGCGTAGCAAACACCTGTGCCATACGCCCCTGCGCGATGCGGCGCAGCAGATAGAACAGACGATATTTCAGCCCGGCACCCTCTTCATACAGGTCAGCTCCCCAGACATGCCAGAACGCCTGATGGCGGCGGATCTTTCCGCTGAGCAGCGCCAGCCAGATACGCGGGTTAAACTGTCCGTGAAAGAAAAAGCGCCGGGAGCGATCGGCGGCGCGCGCTATTACCGCCTGCGCCAGCGCGGCTTTAGTAGCGAAAGTTTCGATCTGCAGCTGGCTACAGGCGGGCAGCGAGCCAGGCGCAGCAACTACCATAAAGCGGCGCGGCGCGGCGGCAGGCAATTCAGTGCCTATCACGTCATTAAAGAAACGCAGCACCGTCTGATTGTGATGCGGGATATCAGATCCCAGCACATGAAATAACGTCATTTTGTCCGGCAATAAATCAGGAAAGCGCCACAGCAAAGGGCAAAATAGAGTATATAGGTCGCCATATACGCCTGCGCTGCGCCAGTCGCGCCGTGAAGCGGGATCAGCCAGCGCGAAAACAGCGTCAGCAAAGCAAACTGGCTGATCTCGGTGAGTATATAGAAGCGCAGCGACGCTTTGGCGATCACCAGATATCCGAAAACATAGGCGCCGACTTTAAAGAGATCGCCACATAACTGCCAGATAAAAAGATCGCGCATGCCGCTAAACTGCGGGGAAAACAGCAGCCAGATCGCCATGTCGCGCAGCAGCCAGACAGCGAAACTGGCGGCCGCCACCGCCGGCAGTACAAACCGCAGCGCGCGGCCTATCTCCCGTGCAATCTGCGGCTTATGCTCCAGGCGTGCCAGCGTCGGCAGCAGCCAGACGCTGAAAGTAGCGGTAATAAACTGCAGATAGGCGTCAGAGATCGTCGTCACGCCCTGCCATAATCCCACCTGCGCCCAGCCCTGCTGTTCCGCCAGCAGATTACGCATCATCACCCACGCAACCGGCAGCGTGATCGACGTCATCAGCGCCATCAGCGTATATTTTGCCAGGTTGCGTGCCAGTTCCGGCTGCCATACTGGTCTGAGCCAGCGCAGCGGCAGCACCGCACGATGGCGCCGCAGCATAATCAGCGCCGGTATCACCAGCAGCGCCGGGACCAGCGCCAGTCCCGCCAGCGCCCCCTGATAACCGCCCAGCCACCAGCAAATAATATAACCGGCCACCCCTGTCAGGCTGCCGGTTATCAGCGCCAGCGCATTGCCGCGCGCATCGCGAAAGCCTTTCAGCAGCGCCAGTGTCAGATTCGCCCAGGCGATGCCAAACTGCAGAAACGCCACGATGCGCACCACGCTCTGGTAGTGCTCGTGCCCAAACAGCATCCGGCTGACCGGTGCCGCACCCAGCAGCAGACCCGCGGCCAGCAGCGCCGAAAAGCCCAGCACCATCGCAGAGGCCGTACCGGTCAGCGCCCGCAGCTGCGCAGGTTCATGCTGCAGCTGCGCCACGCTGGCGGTCACGCCATTAAAAATGCCTGCGCCAGCCAGTACGCCGAGCACGGTAATCAGCTGCCGGAAGTTACCCGCCTGCCCGACGCCTTCCGGACCGAAACTCAGCGCCAGCAGCTTTATCACCAGCAGGCCAGCCGCAATTTTTACCAGCGTGGAGGCCGCGGTCCAGACCGATGCTTTTGCCAGCGACATCAGGCAAAGTAGCTCAGCAGAGAGCTAATCACGGTACGCTGATTGTTATCTGACAGGTTATAGAACAGCGGCAGGCGCAGCAGGCGCTCGCTGTCGCGCGTGGTGACGCGATCTTCACCGTGGAAGCGGCCAAACCGCTCACCGGCAGGCGACGTATGCAGCGGAATGTAGTGAAACACCGTGAGGATCTCCGCTTCTTTCATCCAGCGTATCAGCGCTTCGCGATCGTCACTATCGCGCAGTTTCAGATAGAACATATGCGCATTATGACGGCAGCTATCCGGCACTGCCGGCAGCGCGATCCGCCCCTGAGCCGCCAGCGGCTGCAGCGCGTCGTAGTAGCGCTGCCACAGTCGCAGTCGCTGCTGGTTGATGGTCTGCGCCGCTTCCAGCTGCGCCCAGAGATAGGCTGCCTGCAGATCGGCCATCAGGTAGCTTGAGCCGATATCGCGCCAGGTGTATTTATCCACCTGACCACGGAAAAACTGACTGCGGTTGGTGCCTTTTTCCCGGATAATTTCAGCACGCTCGGTGAGCGCCGCATCATTTATCAGCGTCGCGCCGCCTTCACCTCCGGCGGTGTAATTTTTCGTTTCGTGAAAGCTAAAGCAGCCGATGTGCCCGATGGTGCCAAGCGCGCGGCCTTTATACTGTGACATGACGCCCTGTGCAGCATCTTCAATGACATAAAGCTGATGCTTTGCGGCCAGCGCCATAATGGTGTCCATTTCACACGCCACGCCCGCATAGTGTACCGGTACGATAGCGCGCGTTTTCGGCGTGATTGCAGCCTCAATCAGTGTCTCATCGATGTTCATCGTATCCGGGCGCACGTCAACAAAGACAATGGTGGCGCCGCGCAGCACAAACGCGTTTGCGGTGGAGACAAAGGTATAGCTCGGCATGATCACTTCATCACCGGGCTCGATGTTGATCAGCAGCGCGGCCATCTCCAGCGAGGCGGTGCAGGAGGGCGTCAGCAGCACTTTTTTACTGCCAAAATGCTGCTCCATCCACTGCTGGCAGCGGCGGGTAAAGCCGCCGTCACCGCACAGCTTGCCGCTGGCCATCGCCGACTGCATATAGTCTGTTTCAGTGCCCACCACAGGGGGCGCGTTAAAAGGGATCATGATGCTTTCCTGTAAAACCAGTAGGCGGTGCTTTCCAGCCGGGCACCGCAGCGTAAATAGAGGCGCATCGCTGCAAGATTGCTGAGCTGCGTGGCAACGCGCAGCTGCGCCAGCTGGCGCACCCGGCCCCAGTCAGCCGCAGCCAGCAGCAGACGCTGGCCAATACCCTGCGACCGGGCATCAGGCAGCACCGCCAGCAGTCCGATACGCACATCGCCGTTCACTTCACGCAGGGAGACAAAGCCCTGCAGGCTGCCCTGTTCATCGCAGGCGATCAGACACTGGTGATCGAAGGTGCCGCGCACCGCGTTTTCAATCCACTGCGCATAAAACCGGCCGCTGTCGGCCGCGTCAAACCACGGGGCACGAAACCGGCTCTGGCTGAAGGCTTCTGCAGCGGCGGCACGCAACGCCGGGATTTGCGCCTCACGCGCAATTCGTACGCCAGGCTGACGCGCCGTCTGCGTCAGCGGTAACGTCAGATCGGCTTCTCCCTCAACCAGCTGAAAGCCGTGCTGGCAGACCGCATCAATCGCCGCGGTCTGCTCTGCCGGCACTTTTATCTGCAGCAGGCCTGTCGCCTGCTGCAGCGCCTGCGGCAACGTTAGTTCACCCTGCAGCGTCAGGCGCGCCGTGGGCTGATGAAAGAAGTCACTCTCCCACTCAAGGGGATCAATACTGACGCGGACGGGCATGTAAAATATCCAGCAGATACTGGCCGTAGCCGGTTTTGGTTAACGCCTCGCCTGCCGCCTGTAGCTGAGCATCGCTCAGCCAGCCGTTGCGCCAGGCAATCTCTTCCAGGCAGGCTATCTTGAATCCCTGCCGCTTTTCTACCGTCTGCACAAAGACGCTGGCTTCAACCAGGCTGTCATGCGTACCGGTATCCAGCCAGGCGAACCCGCGACCCAGCAGCTCAACAGAGAGTGAGCCAGCCTCCAGGTACATCTGGTTAATCGCCGTAATCTCCAGCTCACCGCGCGCCGAGAGCTGGACGCGCTTTGCAAACTCCACCACGCGGCGATCGTAAAAATAGAGTCCGGTCACCGCCCAGCGCGATTTTGGCTGCGCCGGCTTCTCTTCGATTGAAAGCGCATTAAACGCCTCATCAAATTCCACCACGCCGAACCGCTCGGGATCCATCACCTGGTAAGCGAAGAGCGTCGCGCCTTCCGTTCGGGCAGCCACTTTTTTCAGCTTCGGACTAAAACCCTGACCAAAGTAGAGATTGTCGCCCAGCACCAGACAGCAGTGGTCGTCACCAATAAACGATTCACCAATAATAAACGCCTGCGCCAGTCCATCGGGGCTTGGCTGTTCAGCATAGGAGAGCCGGACACCAAACTCACTGCCATCCCCCAGCAGACGCTCAAAGTGCGCCCGGTCTTCAGGCGTGGTAATGATCAACACATCGCGGATGCCTGCCAGCATCAGGACAGAAAGGGGATAATAGATCATCGGCTTGTCATACACCGGCAGCAGCTGCTTGGAAATTGCGCGGGTAATCGGATGCAGGCGCGTTCCTGAACCACCCGCCAGAATAATACCTTTCATCATTGCTCCTTCTGGCTCTGCTTCAGCGCGAAGCGGTTAAGCCGAGGCGTTCAGCGCGATAGCTGCAGTTGAGAATAGCCTGCCACCACTGCGGGTTGGCCAGATACCACTCTACCGTTTTACGTATGCCGCTCTCGAAGGTTTCCTGTGGCGTCCAGCCCAGCTCGCGGGCAATTTTGCTGGCATCGATGGCGTAACGCAGATCGTGTCCGGGACGGTCGCTAACAAAGGCGATCAGCTCACGGTAGCTGTTAATCGCCGCAGGACGCTGCCCGGCGGCAAGCTCATCCAGCAGATCGCACAGGGCGTGCACTACCTCAAGATTACGTCGCTCATTATGCCCGCCAATATTGTAGGTCTCTCCTGCTTTGCCGTGACTGACAACGGTATAGAGCGCGCGCGCATGATCTTCCACATAGAGCCAGTCGCGGATCTGGCTGCCGTTGCCGTAGACCGGCAGCGCCTTGCCCGCCAGCGCATTGATGATAGTCAGCGGGATCAGCTTCTCCGGAAAATGGCACGGGCCATAATTATTGGAGCAGTTGGTGACGATCACCGGCAGTCCATACGTTCGCATCCAGGCACGCATCAGATGATCGCTGCTGGCTTTTGATGCGGAGTAGGGGCTGCTCGGCGCATACGGCGTGGTTTCGGTGAAAAAATCATCCGTACCGTGCAGATCGCCAAAGACTTCGTCTGTGGAAATATGGTGCAGCAGGAAGCCAGCTTTGCGCGTGCTCTCCATCGCCTGCCAGTAGTGGCGTACCGCTTCCAGCAGATGATAAGTGCCGACAATATTAGTTTCGATAAAGGCAAATGGCCCATCAATCGAGCGGTCGACGTGGCTTTCTGCTGCCAGATGCATTACGCAGTCGGGCTGATACTGCGCCAGCACCCGATCAAGCTCCGGCCGGTTACAGATATCAACCTGTTCAAAGGCAAAACGCGGATGCTGCTGCACGCCCGCCAGCGACGCCAGATTGCCGGCGTAGCTTAGCTTATCCACCACCACGACCTGATGCTCCGTGCTTTCAATCAGAAAGCGCACCAGCGCTGAGCCTATAAATCCCGCGCCGCCGGTGATCAGAAAGCGTTTCATCGCCATACCCCTTTGGTATCGACAATCCACGGCTGGGCAATCTGCGCAGCGTCAATGGCCCGGAACTGTGCATGATCAACCAGCATCACCAGAATGTCAGCCTGCTGTAGCGCCTGCTCCACGGATACCAGCGAGGCGTCCTGCCCCAGCCGGTCAGGAATCGACGTAACGTGCGGCTCGACAACCCAGGTCTCTCCGCTGTGCCACGCCGCAATGCGCTGCGCGACCGCCATCGCCGGGCTCTCACGCAGATCGTCGATATCGGGCTTAAACGCCAGCCCGAAACAGGCAATAGCGATCTCGCTGGCGCGCTTATCGCTCTGCGTCGCGCACTCCGCCAGCGCCTGTTTTACCTGCTCCAGTACCCAGCCAGGTTTGGCATCATTCACTTCACGCGCGGTGCGAATCAGCCGCGCCTGCTGCGGGTTCTGCGCCACAATAAACCACGGGTCGACGGCAATACAGTGTCCGCCCACGCCCGGTCCGGGCTGCAGAATATTGACGCGCGGATGCCGGTTCGCCAGCGCAATCAGCTCCCAGACGTTGATCTTCTGATCGGCGCAGATCAGCGACAGCTCATTAGCAAAAGCGATATTGACATCGCGGAAGCTGTTTTCCGTCAGCTTGCACATCTCCGCCGTACGCGCGTTGGTTTCAACGCAGGCTCCGCGCAGGAAAATACGGTACAGCTCGCTGGCACGCGCCGAACAGGCGGGCGTCATGCCGCCAATCACGCGATCGTTCTCCAGCAGTTCGGTCATCACCTTGCCGGGCAGCACCCGCTCCGGACAGTAGGCGATAAAGATATCGCTCTCGCCCTCATGCTGAGGAAAACGCAGATCGGGACGCGCCTCGGCCAGCCATTCCGCCATCTGCTCTGTGGCGCCGACCGGCGAAGTCGACTCCAGAATCACCAGATCGCCTGTTTTCAGTACCGGTGCCAGCGACAGCGCGGCCGCGCGGACAAAGCTCAGGTCTGGCTGATGATCGTTCATAAAGGGCGTGGGGACAGCGATCAGAAACGCATCTGCCGGTTCTGCCGTCGTGGTGGCGCGCAGCAGCCCCTGCTGCACCGCCTGCCGGACCACCTCGCCGAGATCGGGCTCCACGATGTGGATTTCCCCCCGGTTAATGGTTTCAACGGCGCGCAGATTGACATCCACGCCCACGACCTGCTTTCCCCTTGAAGCGAAAACGGCTGCCGTTGGCAGCCCGATGTAACCCAGTCCGATCACGGAAATGGTATTAAAAGACATAATTAAACTCTGTTGTTGTTCAGCGCCTGCAGAATGCGTGCGCAGGCGTGGCCGTCGCCATAAGGGTTGTGTGCCCGGCTCATACTCTGCCACGCCTCTTCGTCCTGCAGCAGCAGGGTGACTTCAGCGACAATGGTATCGACATCGGTGCCAACCAGTTTTACCGTCCCTGCCGCGACCGCTTCCGGCCGCTCCGTGGTATCGCGCATCACCAGCACCGGTTTCCCCAGCGACGGCGCCTCTTCCTGAATTCCGCCGGAATCGGTGAGGATCAGCCAGGCACGGTTCATCAACCAGACAAACGGCAGATACTCCTGCGGTTCGATCAGAATAATATTGTCGATACCGCTAAGTATCCGGTTAACCGGCTCGCTGACGTTGGGATTGAGATGCACCGGATAGACGATCTGCGCCTGCGGATGAAGGCGCGCAATCTGCGCCAGCGCACTGCAGATACGCTCAAAGCCCTTACCAAAACTTTCGCGCCGGTGACCGGTAACCAGGATCAGCTTTTTGTCCGATTCCAGAAACGGATAGTGCGCCGCCAGGCGGGCATTGAGATCGGCGTTGGTCAGCACGCGATCGCGCACCCACAGCAGCGCGTCGATTACCGTATTGCCGGTGACAAAGATACGCGCATCAGGCAGGTTTTCCCGCAGCAGGTTCTGCCGTGATGTGGTGGTCGGCGTGAAGTGATAGCTTGCCAGATGGCCTGTGAGCGTGCGGTTAGCCTCCTCCGGCCAGGGCGACATCAGATTACCGGTGCGTAAACCAGCCTCGACGTGCCCCACCGGGATCTGCTGATAAAAGGCCGCCAGGCTGGCCGCCAGCGTGGTGGTGGTATCACCGTGCACCAGCACCACATCAGGTTTAAAATCGGCTAAAACGGTTTTCATGCCCTGCAGAATACGGCAGGTAATCTCGGTCAGCCCCTGCTCCGGGCGCATGATATTTAAATCGTAATCGGGCTGCAGCTGAAACAGATGCAGCACCTGATCGAGCATTTCACGGTGCTGTGCGGTGACGCACAGGCGGGATTCAAACGCAGCATCCTGCGCCAGTGCCTGCACCAGCGGCGCCATTTTGATGGCTTCAGGACGGGTGCCAAATACAGTCAGTACTTTCACGCTGATTCTCTTATTGGCGAATAGCTGATAACGCGCGCGGCCGGCGCACCAGCGCCACACCCGCTCCGACCAGCGCCCCGATCGCTCCCCACATCACCATCATAAACAGACGGCGCGGGCTGTCGCGTGAAACGGGCTCTTCCGGCGTGCGCAGGTAGCGGTAAGTCTGGAACTGTTTATCAAGGCGTGGGCCAGCCTGTAACGTGCTCAGCATCGCCCTGTTTTGATCATAGCTCAAATCGTAGGCGGGGCCGCTGGCCTGCAGCATATCGAGCTGCGCCTGTAGCCGCTGCTGGCCCAGTAAAAAGCGATCGCTCTCTGGCAGGCTCTCACCTGCAGCAGGCGCACGGTTATCGGTAATACCCTGCTGACTGGCGAGCTTTAGCGCCTGTTCAATGCGCTGACGCTGGCGATCGTACACCGCCTGCGCTACCGCCTGCTGCCGGTCAACCTGCGACTGCAGCTGCACGTTACGCGCCTGCCATGCGCCTTTCAGCTCTTCATTCAGATGGCGTGCCGCACGCTCGCTGGCGTAAGCAATATACTGACGCAGAAGATTGTTAGCATCACCGGCGGTTTCTGCCACCAGCCGCACCGTATCAAGCGTGTTGTGCGCACTATCTGCCGGCATAAACTGGATGTTGGTGATCATATCGTCCAGCAAGGCCGCATCATTATGCGCATTACCACTTTTACGGCTTTTAAAATAGTCGGTCTGCTGCCAGAAATCGCGCCGCGTATCCCATGAAGCGAGCTGCATGGTGAACTCCTGATAGACCTCATCCATTACGGTAGGGGCCGGATTATTCAGGCTCAGCGTATTGCTGTGGATATCGAGGTTGTTCAGAAACTGCTGCTGTACATAGTAGTCGCCCAGCATGTTAACCGTAGGCCTGTCGGTGACTGCCGTGGTGCTCCACGCCTGCTTCATCAGCATTGAAGCGAGCCAGGCCAGCAGGGCAAACAGAACAGCGCAGCCCGCTATCCAGCGTTTACCGCGCCACAGCGTGCAGCCCAGGCCGCGAATATCCAGTTCGTTCTCCACAACAGAGTTCATAACAGCGGTGTCCTTATCTGATGCTTATCCAGGTCATGTTTTATTGATATGCGCTTGATTCCATCTGCGCTTGAGACGGCGAATCATTCGTGCCATACGCCACGCGTGTTTAATGCAGTAGCCATAGAGCAGAAATGCTACCAGGAAGAGCACCAGCATGACCCACTCAGGTATGAACGCCAGATATTCGCCGAGCACGCCGATGCCTGCCAGCAGCGCCGCCGCCAGCGTGATCAGTAAAAAAGCCTGACGTGACGAGAAACCGGCACGCATGATGAGGTGGTGAATATGTTGCCTGTCGGCTGAGAATGGACTCATGCCCTTGCGCAGCCGGCGATACATGATAGCCACCATATCCATCAGCGGGATGGCGATCAGCCACAGCGCTGTTACCGGCGTAATAGGATGGCTCAGGCCCTGTGTCGTTTCCAGCAGGATCCAGATAATGGTGAAACCGATCATGGTGCTGCCGGCATCACCCATAAACACTTTATAGCGTTTGCCCAGAAAACCGAGGTTCAGCAAAATATAGGGAATAGTGGCGGCGATCATGGCAAAACACCACATTGCCAGGCTGGTCATGCCGTCAAAATAGAGAATGATCCCCATTGCACCGAACGTTACGCAGGAGAGTCCGCCCAGCAGACCATCGATACCGTCGACCATGTTAAACGCATTAATTGCCGCCCAGACGGCGAACAGCGTTAATACGTAGCCAAAGGGACCGACGACAATCTCCACCGGACCCACAATAAAACCGAGACTCAGCAAATAGAGCTTGGCGCCATACATCATGACAACGGCGATAATCGCCTGCATACAGGCGCGAAACTTTACGCTGATATCAAAGCGATCGTCGAGTGCGCCGACCAGCACCAGCACGCCGGCACAGAAGAGATAGAGCAGGCCGTTCGGCATATAGGACTGCGTAATAAGGAAAGCGAAGCAAACGCCAGCGTAAACGGAAATACCGCCAACGAGAGGGATAACGCCCTGATGCTTTTTCCTTGCATTAGGCTTATCAACTAATCCGATTTTTTTTGCGACCTTACGGGCCATAAAAAGGAATGCCAGAGAGAAGAGAAAAGTTAAACCCAGCTCTGCACCCATAGTGAGTAAATTCACATTAACGCTCTCAGCTAAAATCGTGGACAACAATAAGCAAAATCCCGGTTATTGCTGTATATCCCTGTCTGACCAGGCCGCAGCGCGCGCGGTTGCTGAAAAAATCGCCGCCTTTCTGCTTGCGTCATTCTAAAACTTTTCTGACTCGCCTAATCCTAATGCGCACAAATAAAAAACGCCACGATAAGCCGTGGCGTTTAACAGAAATAATGCCGATTTATTACCTGCGTAACAATATCATTGTTTCGCTTTTAACCGCTTATGAACGCTTCATCATGTCGAAGAATTCATCGTTGGTTTTGGTCATCGCCAGCTTGTTGATGAGGAACTCCATCGCGTCAATCTCGCCCATCGGGTGAATAATTTTGCGCAGGATCCACATCTTCTGCAGCTCTTCCTGAGAGGTGAGCAGCTCTTCTTTACGGGTACCTGAACGGTTGTAGTCAATTGCCGGGAAGACGCGTTTTTCCGCAATCTTACGCGACAGGTGCAGTTCCATGTTACCTGTACCTTTAAACTCTTCGTAAATGACTTCATCCATTTTCGAACCGGTATCAACCAGCGCTGTGGCGATGATAGTCAGGCTACCGCCCTCTTCCACGTTACGTGCTGCACCGAAGAAACGCTTCGGACGATGCAGGGCGTTGGCATCAACACCACCGGTCAGGACTTTACCTGAGGCAGGAACCACGGTGTTATACGCACGCGCCAGACGGGTGATTGAGTCGAGCAGGATGATGACATCTTTTTTATGCTCGACCAGGCGCTTGGCCTTTTCGATGACCATTTCAGCAACCTGCACGTGGCGGGATGCAGGCTCATCGAAGGTAGAGGCGATAACTTCACCTTTAACCAGACGCTGCATCTCGGTCACTTCTTCCGGGCGCTCGTCAATCAGCAGCACCATCAGGACGCAATCCGGATGATTATACGCAATGCTCTGCGCAATGTTCTGCAGCAGCATGGTTTTACCCGCTTTTGGCGGTGCCACAATCAGGCCACGCTGGCCGCGGCCAATTGGCGACGCCAGATCCAGCACGCGAGCGGTTAAGTCTTCAGTTGAGCCATTACCCCGCTCCATACGCAGACGACTGTTAGCGTGCAGCGGCGTGAGGTTTTCGAACAGAATCTTACTGCGGGCGTTTTCCGGCTTGTCGTAGTTAACTTCGTTAACTTTCAGCAGGGCAAAATAGCGCTCACCCTCTTTTGGCGGACGGATTTTACCGGAAATGGTGTCGCCGGTACGCAGATTAAAACGACGAATCTGGCTGGGGGAAACATAGATATCGTCAGGACCGGCGAGGTAGGAGCTGTCTCCGGAACGGAGGAATCCAAATCCGTCCTGCAATATCTCCAGCACGCCATCACCAAAGATGTCTTCGCCGCTCTTCGCATGTTGTTTGAGGATGGCGAAAATAATGTCCTGTTTGCGCATGCGCGCCAGGTTTTCCAGCCCCATATTTTCGCCGAGAGTAATCAGCTCAGAAACCGGCGTATTCTTTAATTCGGTAAGATTCATAGTGATGGGTTCTTAAACTCGGGGTAATTCTCGAAATGATTGTCGTGAATGGTATGGCAAAAATTCCATGCCTGTTAATGGCTCTTTTTCAACACTGCTCGGCGGGTATCGTCTGATAGAGCGATAGGAAGCGAGAGACGGTCGAAAGATGATGCCGGGTATGCTAGCCGTCAGATTGCCAAACCACAAAAACGTTCAACTCGAGCGGGGTCTGACAAGAGAAATCTTTAGATGCAAACTACAAAGGTAAGTGCGTAATGCAGTATCGTCAAATTAGCACGCCTGACCAGCGGCGTCCAGCAGTGGCGAAAAAATTCACCACTGCGGAACAGAGCGCGTTGCGCTTACGCCAGATTGGCGTTCAGGAACTCTTTCAGCTGGCCTTTAGACAGCGCACCCACTTTAGTTGCCGCCACTTCGCCGTTTTTAAACAGCAGCAGGGTCGGAATACCACGGATGCCATATTTTGGCGCGGTACCTGGGTTCTCATCAATGTTCAGCTTGGCGATGGTAAGCTTACCGTCGTACTCTTCAGCAACTTCATCGAGGATCGGGGCGATCATTTTGCAAGGACCACACCATTCAGCCCAGAAGTCAACCAGGGTAACACCCTCGGCTTTCAGCACGTCAGTATCGAAACTGTCATCGGTGAGGTGAACGATTTTATCGCTGCTCATGTTTAACTCCAAAGATTATGCCTGGCGAATTGGCGTAAAATATACCAACGTTGGTTAACTTTATTTCATCGGATACGCTTTCGTAAAGCGATAGTAAGCTGATATTCTACCACACTATGAGCAAAACACACTTAACCGAACAGAAGTTTTCCGACTTCGCCCTGCACCCTCAGGTCGTGGAAGCCCTTGATACTAAAGGCTTTCAGCATTGCACGCCTATTCAGGCGCTCGCACTGCCTTTTGCGCTTTCAGGGCGTGATGTTGCGGGTCAGGCGCAAACCGGTACCGGCAAAACGATGGCGTTTCTGACGTCAACGTTTCATTATCTTCTTTCTCACCCTGCAGCTGAAGGGCGCCAGGTTAATCAGCCACGTGCGCTGATCATGGCCCCTACGCGCGAGCTGGCCGTACAGATTCACGCCGATGCGGAGCCGCTGGCTAAAGCAACCGGCCTGAAAATGGGTCTGGCTTACGGCGGCGACGGCTATGACAAGCAGCTTAAAGTGCTCGCTGACGGTGTCGACATCCTGGTGGGCACTACCGGACGTCTGATTGATTACGCAAAACAGAACCATGTGAATCTGGGCGCTATTCAGGTTGTGGTGCTGGACGAAGCCGATCGCATGTTCGATCTCGGCTTTATTAAAGATATTCGCTGGCTATTCCGCCGCATGCCGCCTGCCACGCAGCGTCTGAGCATGCTGTTTTCCGCAACGCTCTCTTACCGCGTCCGGGAACTGGCGTTTGAGCATATGAACAACGCGGAATATGTCGAAGTGGAACCGGAACAGAAAACCGGCCACCGCATCAAAGAAGAGCTCTTCTATCCATCCAATGAAGAGAAGATGCGTCTGCTGCAGACGCTGATCGAAGAAGAGTGGCCCGATCGCGCCATCATCTTTGCTAACACCAAGTATCGCTGTGAAGATATCTGGGGCCATCTGGCCGCCGACGGTCATCGCGTCGGTCTGCTGACCGGTGATGTCCCGCAGAAAAAGCGCCTGCGCATTCTCGATGATTTCACCAAAGGCGACGTGGATATTCTGGTAGCAACGGATGTTGCGGCGCGCGGTCTGCATATTCCGGCCGTAACGCACGTCTTTAACTACGATCTGCCGGACGATCGCGAAGATTACGTTCACCGTATTGGTCGTACCGGCCGTGCCGGCGCCAGCGGACACTCTATCAGCCTCGCGTGTGAAGAGTATGCGCTGAATCTGCCCGCGATTGAGGAGTATATCGGTCACGGCATTCCGGTCAGCAAATACAACAGCGATGCGCTGCTCAGCGATCTGCCACCGGCAAAACGTCTGCAGCGCAACCGCACCGGCAACGGTCAGCGTCGCGGCGGCAATAACAGTAATCGCCGGAGCAGCGCGCCCCGTAACCATAACCGTAAACGCCCAGGTTAATCCCACATGCTAAGCGCATCATCACTCTATGCAGCGATCGACCTCGGGTCTAACAGCTTTCATATGCTGGTGGTGCGTGAAGTTTCCGGCACTATTCAGACCGTGGCGCGCATCAAGCGCAAAGTCCGGCTGGCAGCAGGACTTAATGCTGACAGCGAACTCTCTGCTGAGGCGATGCAGCGCGGCTGGCAGTGCCTGAAGCTGTTTTCGGAACAGCTGCAGGATATCCCGCCAGAGCAGATCCGCGTGGTGGCGACCGCCACGCTGCGCATCGCACGCAACGCGCCAGACTTTCTGACCACCGCTGAAGCGATTCTGGGCTGTCCGGTCAATGTTATCAGCGGTGAGGAAGAAGCGCGCCTGATCTATCAGGGCGTGGCCCATACGACCGGCGGCTCCGACCAGCGTCTGGTAGTCGATATTGGCGGCGGCAGCACCGAACTGGTTACCGGTGAAGGTTCGCACGCAACCACGCTGTTCAGCCTTTCAATGGGCTGCGTCACCTGGCTGGAGCGTTTTTTCAGCAATCGCCATCTGACGCAGGACAATTTTGACCGGGCAGAACAGGCGGCGCGCGACATGCTGCAACCCGTGGTAGCGGCGCTGCGTGAGAAAGGATGGCAGGTCTGCGTCGGTGCATCCGGTACGGTTCAGGCTCTGCAGGAGATCATGGTGGCGCAGGGGATGGATGAGCGTATCACCCTGAGTAAACTGCAGCAGCTGAAGCAGCGCGCTATTCAGTGCGGCAAGCTGGAAGAGCTGGAAATTGAAGGGCTGACGCTGGAGCGTGCGCTGGTCTTTCCCAGCGGTTTGTCGATTCTCATCGCCATTTTCAACGAACTGAATATTGATAGCATGACGCTGGCAGGCGGCGCGCTGCGTGAAGGTCTGGTGTATGGCATGCTCCATCTGCCGGTCAATCGCGATATCCGCAGCCGTACGCTGCATAATGTGCAGCGCCGTTTTTCTATCGATGTGGAACAGGCTGACCGGGTGCAGCAGCTGGCTGAACGTTTTTTTCGTCAGGTCAGCCAGAGCTGGAAGCTTGACCAGCGCTGTCGCGATCTGCTGTTAAGCGCCTGTGCCGTACATGAAATTGGCCTGAGCGTCGATTTTCGTCAGGCTCCCCGGCACGCCGCCTATCTGATCCGCCATCTCGACCTTCCTGGCTTTACGCCCGCGCAGAAAAAAGTGCTCGCCTGTTTGCTGCAGAACCAGAGCGGCAGTATCGATCTGGCTCTGCTGGCCCAGCAAAATGCCGTGCCGCCGCGTACGGCAGAACGCCTGAGCCGCCTGCTGCGCCTGGCGATTATCTTCTCCACGCGTCGCCGTGACGATACGCTCCCGGCGGTACGCTTACTGGCAGAAGAGGATGCGCTGCACCTTACGCTGCCGGCGGGCTGGCTGGAGGCGCATCCGCTGCGCGCCGAGCTGCTGGAGCAGGAGAGCCACTTTCAGTCCTACGTTCACTGGCTCCTGACCTTCTCCTGATGACGTGACGGCTGCCACTACTTTTTTGCATTCGCCAGCATTGCCCGCAACCCGGCCACCCGGGTTTGCCCGGTTTTAACGCGCTCTTCTGCGCTTACCACTTTTTTCTCACGCTCCCACTCGACGTCATCCTGCGGCAGTTCCAGCAAAAAACGGCTGGGTTCAGGACGAATCAGCTCACCATACTGGCGACGCTCCCGGCAGAGCGTAAAGGTCAGCTCTTTCTGTGCGCGCGTAATGCCCACATAGGCGAGACGCCGCTCCTCTTCGATGTTGTTCTCATCAATGCTGCTCTGATGCGGCAACAGACCTTCTTCCATGCCGACCAGGTAGACATAGGGAAATTCCAGCCCTTTTGATGCGTGCAGCGTCATCAGCTGAACCTGGTCGAGATCTTCATCACTCTCTCCCCGCTCCATCATATCGCGCAGGGTAAAGCGCGTGACAACCTGTGCCAGCGTCATGGGCTCATTCAGCTCATCACCTTCAAGCATTTCCGTCATCCACTGGAACAGCGTATTGACGTTTTTCATCCGCATCTCTGCGGCTTTCGGACTGCCGGAGGTCTCAAACAGCCAGCTCTGATAGTCGATACCGCGGATCAGATCGCGCACCGCGCTGATCGGCTCCCGTTCAGTCAGCTGCACAATCTCATTCAGCCAGTGGGTAAAACGCTGCAGATGCTCCAGACCGCGCCCGCTTAGCGTCTGAGCCAGCCCCATGTCAAAACTGGCATTAAACAGGCTCTTATTACGCAGCGTGGCCCACTCACCCAGCTTCTGCAGCGTGGCCGGGCCGATTTCGCGACGCGGCGTATTTACGATGCGCAGAAACGCGCTGTCGTCATCCTGATTAGTCAGCACGCGCAGATAGGCCAGCAGATCCTTGATCTCCGGGCGTGAAAAGAACGAAGTGCCGCCGGAAATACGGTAGGGAATGCGGTTCTGCATCAGCAGCTTTTCAAACACGCGCGACTGATGATTGCCGCGATAGAGAATGGCGTAATCTTTATACTGGGTGCGGTTGATAAAGTGATGTGCGATCAGCTCGCCGGTTACGCGCTCCGCTTCGTGGTCTTCATTATTCGCGCTCAGCACCTTCAGCGATTCGCCTGACCCCAGTTCAGAAAAGAGACGCTTTTCAAACACGTGCGGGTTATTGGCGATCAATATATTAGCCGCTTTGAGAATACGCTGCGTGGAGCGATAGTTCTGCTCCAGCTTCACGACCTCCAGCGCCGGAAAGTCCTCTTTCAGCAGCACCAGGTTTTGCGGACGCGCCCCGCGCCAGGAGTAGATAGACTGGTCGTCATCGCCCACCACGGTAAATCGCGCGCGCGCGCCGACCAGCAGTTTTACCAGCTCATACTGGCTGGTGTTGGTATCCTGATACTCATCCACCAGCAGATAGCGAATACGCTGCTGCCAGCGTTCGCGTACCGCCTCATTACGCTGCAGCAGCAGCGTGGGCAGCAGGATGAGATCGTCAAAATCGAGCACGTTGCACGATTTGAGATGCCGATCATAGAGCTGATAGCAGTGCGCAAATATCTGGTCACGCTGGGATTTTGCTATTGCTGCCGCACCCTGCGGATCGATCAGATCGTTTTTCCAGTTAGAGATCGTGGCAATCAGCTGCTGCAGCTGTGTTTTATCCTCTTCCAGCCACTGGCTGGTCAGCTCTTTCAGCAGCGCCAGCTGATCCTGGTCGTCAAACAGCGAAAAGCTCGATTTCATCCCCAGCGCGGCATATTCACGCTTGATAATCTCCAGCCCCAGCGTATGAAAGGTTGAAATCATCAGGCCGCGCGCCTCTTTGCGTCCCAGCGTTTGCGCCACGCGCTCTTTCATTTCGCGCGACGCCTTATTGGTAAACGTCACCGCAGCAATGTGGCGCGCCTGATAGCCGCATTCGCGGATCAGGTGAGCGATTTTATTGGTAATGACGCGGGTTTTACCGGACCCCGCCCCCGCCAGCACCAGGCAGGGGCCGGTGACAAATTCGACAGCACGTTGTTGGCCGGGGTTTAAACGCATAAAAAACATCACTCGATTGAATCAGACAGGAAGAATTACATCGCGTCGCAGGGTGCGTACCTGAACGCAAAGGTCGCCATCAATGGCGCCCCTGCAACTGACGTGCACTACGCTATAATGCGCCGCACATTATACATAACAGGAGAGCACCATGGCGAAAACCGCAGCAGCTTTACATATCCTTGTGAAAGAGGAAGCGCAGGCGAAAGCCCTGCTGGCGCAGCTGGAGAAAGGAGGCAACTTTCAGCAGCTGGCAAAAAAACATTCAACCTGCCCGTCCGGACGCAACGGCGGTGATTTGGGCGAGTTTCGTCAGGGACAGATGGTGCCGGCTTTTGATAAAGCGGTTTTTACCTGCCCGCTGCTGAAGCCTTACGGACCGGTAAAAACCGCGTTTGGTTACCACATCATTAAGGTGCTATGGCGCAGTTAATCACTTCTGGCTCTTCATCTGCTGCAGCACATTGCTGCACTGATTAGCGTCGGTGTCGCTGGGTGAAATCAGCGCCAGCAGCGCGGCAGCCGGTGCCACAACCGCCCCCAGCGCTACGGCCGCCGCCCCGCGTGCAATAAGCGGCCCGGTTTTAACCCCGGCATCCGGATTTTTAAAGGTTCCGCGCACGTAGAGCGGAGAACGCAGCGTAATAATGCGAATGCCTTTGCTCTCCGGATTTACCGTCAGATCGAGTCGCTCGCTGGCAAAGTTAACGTTGCCGGTGACGTTGATTACCGCATTTTCGGTATCAAACACGAACAGGCGCGGCGTTGCGACGCCCTGACGCAGCGTCAGATCGGTGGCGGCACAGTTGATGCGCACTTCATCATCACCAAACAGTTTACCCACCACGTAGTTTCCGACGTTAAGCCCGGCAATTTCCATCAGGCTGCGGCTGATGAGGCCATTGTTCATCAGCAGGCGCAGCTGACCGTTGCTGCTGCCCAGCAGTGCGGCAACCGAATTGCCGGTACCGCTTAGCGTTGCGTCTCCGTTGAGCTGGCCCAGGCTGCGCTGCATGGCGGTTACATCAGGAAACAGCTGGCGCAGCTGCAGTTTGCGCGCGTGCAGATCGGCGCGGCCGCGCATCGGTGAACGGCTGCCCTCAAGCCGGATAGTGGTATTGATATTGCCGCCGGCCATGCCGAAGCGCAGCGGATCAAGCAGCAGATCGCCTTTTTCCAGCGTCAGATGCGTATAGAGGTCGCTGAGCGGCAGCTTGCTGCTGTGCTCAATGCGCTTGCCGCTAAACTTCACGTCGGCATCCATCGCATCCCAGCTTTTGGTTTCAAACTTATCGTAAGGCAGCACGCGATCGGCAGGCTGCGTGGCGGCTTCACCACGCTGCGCCTTCGCCCGCGCCGTTTTCTCACTCCCTTTACCGGAATCAACGCCAATCAGCGGGCCGAGATCGGCCATGCGCAATTGACGGGAAGTGAGTTCGCCGCTCAGCTTCGGCCGGGGTTTGCCCTGACGATAGGTGAGCGATCCATGGATATCACTGTCACCGATATGGCCATTAAACTTTTCATAGCGGAACAGCGCGCCTTTGGCGTCATTAAAGCGGGCAGTCAGATGACCGTCAGTTTCATAAGGGGGGGTATCAGGCAGCAGCACGCCGGTTAAGCCATAGAGATTGGCCAGCGTATCGCCGGAAAATCGCAGGCGCACATCCAGCCCGCCCAGGTTCAGCGGATCCTGCAGCGTGCCTTCCAGCCTTACCCGCGTGGTGCCGTTACGCAGATCGGCCTGCAGCGGAAATGGCGTGGTTTTGCTGCGCAGTGAGAGCATGCCGCCAATTCTGCCGTCGCCGGAAAGCGGCTGCTGGTTATAGGTGCCTTTCGCCTGCCAGCCAAAAACAAAATCGCCAGCGCCTTTCTGCTTATCATCGCCGCCGGTAACCTGAGCATAAGGCACGGGTTTACCGAGTGAGTTGATATTCACCGTTACATCCGCTTTGTTGATCGCATCGCGGTAGCGCAGCTGCCCCTGATCAAACAGAATATTATCCATGCGGAATGACCAGGCTGAGGGAGCGGCGTCAGCCTCGCTGTTTTCGCTACTGGCGAGCGTAAATGTCCAGTTATTCTTCTTGCTGGCGAGCTGTATCAGACGCGCGTCGGGCTGCTGCAGCTTGATCCAGGGCAGGTAGATCTCTTTGTGCAGCAGCGCCAGGGGGGCCAGCGTCGCATCAACGCGCTGCAGGTGTACCATAGTCACGTCAGGAATGTCGGGCGGATTGCCCAGCATGATATCTTCAGCGTGTACCTGCGGCCAGGGGATCCAGCTGCGCCAGCCCGGCTCAGCGCGGTTACGCGCCCAGTGTACGCCAAGGTCGCCGCGTATCGCGAAAGGACGGTTCAGCTCTGCTGACACTTTCTGATTAATGGTTGGTTTCAGGCGGTTCCAGTCAAAGGTGGCAATCACCACAACCAGTACCACGATCAGTAACAGCAGAATGCCCGCCACCCAGCTGGCAGCTTTTCCCGTGCGAGTCATGCTTTTTCCTCCTTGTTCTCACGTCTCATTAAAGATAGTCGAGACGCGGTGTAACAACATCAGAGAAGCATCAACGGCAGCGATCTCAGCTCACTAAAAGGAAGCGGACGGGAAAAAAAGTATCCCTGAGCTGCAATAGCGGGTGAGGATTGTACCTGGCGCCACTCCTCTTCGGTTTCCACGCCCTCAACTATTACGCCATTGCAGTAGCGATTAATAAGCGTCAGCAGCGTTGAGAAAAGGACTCGCCCCTCTTCTGACGCGCGCAGCAGCATAAAGAGTTCACGCGATAATTTGATGTAGTCATAGCGCAGTTCGGTCAGCGCGGAAAAATTTGCCATGCCGGAGCCAAAATCATCCAGCCATAGCGGCCCCAGCTCCGGCATCTGCGCCACCATCTCCTCCTGCGGCAGCGCATGATGCTCAGTGAGTTCAAAGCGCACCCACGGCAGCTGGCCAATCAGCCGTCGCAGGGCCGGATGCTGCTGTATCGCCAGCAGCGTCGGCCCGTCAATATTGACCGATGCCACCAGCTGATGGCGGATAAAAAAGCGGGACCACGTCAACAGCAGAGTGAGTTGTTCATGCACCACATCCAGCCGCTGCTCTGTCGATAGCGCAGCAAAGTAGCTTTCCGGTGAAAGACGCTTTTCCGGCATAGCCGCGTACGTAACGGCGGTCAGCAGCTCAATCGCCAGCAGGCGGCCAGATATCTGATAAATAGGCTGAAAAGTATAAGTACGCTGGCACTGCTGCCGGAAAAATGCGATATCCGGTTGCGCATGTTTAAGAGAAACAGACAGCCGGTGTCCGGAATTCTTCATCACCATGGTTTTTTCCTGATCGGTGGTGAGTGCCTGCAGAAAGCAACCCGGCGGCAAGTATCGGCTGGTTCCTGGATAACTTTATTGCTTTGTGCAGCCATATAGGGCGTCGAGTCTAACAGCGCGCCTTTGCCTTAATCGCAGAAACAGAGGATGCTTTGTCTGCTAAATCGTCGCCGGAGGGCGATTTAAAGACTTAAGGCAAACTGACGCACCAGAAAACCGGCCGCCGGAAGGGTTCGGAAAAAGGCGCAGCCGGAGGGATTTCTCTGCTGAAATTTCCCGTGACTGGTTTGACTTACTACTCTGTTTTATCCTGTTCATTGCGCTTAGTACGCCTCTT
Source organism: Pantoea eucrina (assembly GCF_002095385.1). Classification (GTDB taxonomy): domain Bacteria; phylum Pseudomonadota; class Gammaproteobacteria; order Enterobacterales; family Enterobacteriaceae; genus Pantoea; species Pantoea eucrina. The sequence continues at coordinate 72,977 of NZ_MIPP01000007.1, forward strand.
CCATCTTTCGCACTTTATCTGAAGTGTGCACTTATTATCTTCGCTAAACATAACTGTTTAAATTCAGTCTCTTGAAAGAGAATTCCCGCCTGCCAGGTATAGTCTGATTCTCGCTGGTTATCGTTTTTTCGGCTGGACGACAACGCAAAAGAAGACCATCTTTTAATCAATAACAGCAGGACGCTGTTCCTTCGGCCGCAGAAAAACAACGACTATACGCCCTGCTCAGGACAGATTTATGCACACAGAAATTATCAATATCTGGCCATCCGGTGATGCGCCAGGCGCCAGTGACTCCCGCGCTCAGCCGCAGATTGTTGACCTGGCTAAAGAGTATGAGCCTTACGATCGCGCAGCCACCGGCGTGCGCTGCCCGGAAATGGCTATCTGGTATCCGGAAAACTCCAACGGGATCACTCTGCTGGTGGCACCGGGCGGCGGTTATCAGCGGGTGCTAATCGATCGTGAAGGCAGCGCGCTGGCCACGTTTTTACCTCGATGGGCTATACGCTGGCCGTAATGACATATCGCCTGCCCTATGACGGGCATCATGAAGGCGCGGATGCACCGCTGGCCGATGCCCAGCGGGCGGTCCGCGTGCTGCGCGAACGGGCGCAGCAGGGCAAAAACGGTAAGTACATTGTGATGATGGGCTTTTCCGCAGGCGGCCACGTTGCGGCCTCGCTGGGAACGCGGTTTAACGAGAAGCTCTATCCGGTCCAGGATCGTATCGATGCGCTCTCACCGCGCCCCGACGCTATGGTGCTGATCTACCCGATTATCAGTATGCGTGACGGCCTGGCACACGAAAGTTCACGCACGCGCCTGCTGGGCGCCTGGCCGGATCAGAAAAGTATCGATGCCTATTCGCTGGAGACGCGCGTGCACGCGCAAACACCGCCAGCCCTGCTGATCCATGCGGCTGACGATGAAGCGGTTTCCGTTAACCACAGCATGCTGTTCTTCAGCGCGCTGCGTGAACATAAAATTCCGGCCGAGATCCATTTTTATCAGAAAGGCGGGCACGGTTTCGGTATCCGCGGCGTAGCCGATCTGCCACTGGCAAGCTGGCCGATGCTGGTCACCGAATGGCTGCGGGCGAAAACCTGACGTTGTTACGCCCTGCGCGGAATTCATCACAGGGGGCGCATTTATGCGCCCCGATCGGTGCTGTTTTCTGCTTTACTGCTTTCGTCCGGGGCCGGTGCGGCGGGCGCATCAGGCACCGCCATCACCTTGTTCCAGCTCTCCTGCAACATCTTCACATTGGTCTCTGCTTCGCCCTGTGGCTGGATCAGTACCATAGTCAGCTCCTGCGTCAGCTGCTGGCGCAGTTCCTGGTTAAGCTGCTCACGCGTTAACTCACTCAGGAAAGACTGGCGCAGTTTCTGATACTGCTCGGGAGCAATATCCACTACCGCATTCTGCTGCGAGCGCAGGCGCTGCCCCATCAGAATGTCAGTATCCGTACGGGCGTAGGTGGTAAACAGCTTATTCAGCTCCAGCAGCTTCTGCGCCATAAGCGCATCAAATTCATCCTGCGGCAGCCCTTTATCGCGAACCACGGCCAGCGCTTTAGCGATCTGATTCATGTTTTGTGGCAGTGACGCGTTGGGACTCTCCATATTGATGGAGCACTGCGCACGCTGATAAAGCACGCGGCAGTCAAAGCCGACCTGCACATTTTGCGCTTTATTATCTGCCAGCGCGCGCTGCACGTGCCAGAACAGCGCTTCCCGCGCCAGATCGCTCTGCCAGTAACGTTGCAGATACTGCGATTCGCGAATCGGTTGCCACGACGTATCCCATACCAGCGACAGCCGATCCTGTGCCAGAGAGCCATCAACCAGATTGACCGGCTGATGCGGCAGCGGCGACAGCGTGGGCAGTGGTGCCGGCGTATCGCGTTTTCCTTTCAGCGTTGCGAAAGTCTTGCCAATCTGCTCCATGATAGTGCGGCTGTCGACATTACCAACCACATAGAGCGTCATATTATCTGGCGTATACCACTGCTGATAAAAACTGTTCAGCTGCGCGGGATCGACCGGCGCGCGCGGTGGCTCACCGGGGTCGTGCGCCAGCATGGTTGAGCCTTTCAGGCGGTAGCGCCACCAGACATCCTGCGTGTCAGATGGCCAGGTGGCGATGGGATCGGTCGCGCTTAATGCCGTCGCGACCACCTGCTCATTAATGCTCATCTTACCCGCGGTCGCCGCCAGCCAGTTTAACGCTTCTTTAAGCAGTTCTGGCCGGTTGTTGGGCAGACTGAGGTTGTACTGAGTGTAGTCGTATGACGAGATCGCTGGCGGCAGCGGACGCTGCGGATCCATCGCCTGCTGCCACAGTGCACGCTGCTGATTGGTATCCAGCGCGGTGTTATGCACCATCGCCAGGCGCGGTAACAGATGACTGAAGCCGGTCTGCTGAGCGCTCTCCGCCAGCGAGCCGGTATTAACCACCAGGCGAAGCTCAATGCGATCGCTGGGACGTTGTGGTGTGGTCAGCAGCTGCCAACTGAACCCGTTGTCCAGTTTGCCCTCCTGCCAGGCGGGATCGGGCTGAAGTGTTTCGGCGTGCGCGCCGAAACCGGTTGCTGCAAGCAGCAAGCCGCCAACCAAAAGCCGAATTCTGGTGCCCTGCATGTGAACCCCTAATCAAACAGATAAACGCTTGTTAGCACGGACTGACTGGCCACCGGGAAAGCGGCCCGCGCGGCGTATTGCCGCCGCGTTTATTTAATGACAGTTCCTTTGACCACAGGATGGCCAGGAAGTCGCGCAACAAGGAAAAAAATCGGGAAAAAAATCAACGGGGTTTATTATGCAAATGCCCGCTGTCAGGGCAAGTGACAGCGGGCATTTAATCGGAAATTAACGCAAATTGCGGATTATGCGCCGGTATGAGAGACGTGATTGACCTTTTTCGCTGAAGAAAGCGTCTCTTTCATCTGGTTTTCATCCAGCTGACCCACCCACTTAGCCACCACCACCGTGGCTACGCCGTTACCGACCAGATTAGTCAGCGCACGCGCTTCGGACATAAAGCGGTCGATGCCCAGAATCAGCGCCAGGCCCGCGACCGGCAGATGCCCTACCGCAGAGAGCGTCGCGGCGAGAACAATAAAGCCGCTTCCGGTAACGCCCGCCGCGCCTTTCGAGGAGAGCAGCAGAACCACCAGCAGGGTGATCTGATGGAAGATATCCATATGAGCGTTGGTCGCCTGCGCAATAAACACGGCGGCCATGGTCAGATAGATTGAGGTGCCATCCAGATTAAACGAGTAGCCCGTTGGAATAACCAGCCCCACCACCGATTTTTTGCAGCCGAGGCGCTCCATCTTATCCAGCATGCGCGGCAGCGCTGATTCAGACGATGACGTACCCAGCACAATCAGCAGCTCTTCTTTGATATAACCGATAAATTTGAAGATGTTAAAGCCAGCCCAGCGCGCAATTGCGCCCAGCACGATCACGACAAACAGGATACAGGTAATATAGAAACAGATGATCAGCTGGCCAAGCTGCACCAGCGAGCCGACACCATACTTACCGATGGTGAAGGCCATGGCACCAAACGCCCCGATAGGTGCCAGGCGCATAATCATGTTGATCACGCCAAAGATCACTTTTGAGAAGCTTTCGATAACGTTGAACATCACGGTACCGGCGCTGCCGAGGCGATGCAGTGCGAAACCAAACAGAATAGCGAACAGCAGCACCTGCAGAATGTTGCCGCTGGCAAAGGCACCAATGACGCTGCCCGGGATGATATCAAGCAGGAACGCGATCACACCCTGCTGTTCTGCCTGCTGTGCATAAACGGCTACCGCTTTCGCATCCAGGGTGGCGGGATCCACGTTCATTCCTGCGCCAGGCTGAACCACGTTCACTACCACCAGTCCGATGATCAGCGCGATAGTACTGACGATTTCAAAATAGAGCAGCGCTACGGCGCCAGTGCGTCCAACGGCTTTCATGCTCTCCATGCCGGCGATACCGGTCACCACCGTACAGAAGATTACGGGGGCGATGATCATCTTGATCAGCTTTACAAAACCATCACCAAGCGGCTTCATTTGCGCGCCTAATTCGGGATAGTAATGGCCTAACAGAACGCCGATGCCGATGGCAACCAGCACCTGAAAGTAGAGGCTTTTAAACAGTTTCATAACAGGTGTCCAGGTAGAGACGGCATTCACCGCCTGTGTCAGGGAGAAACGCATGCGGCAAGCCGCCTGAGAGCGTAAAACCTTACCGATAAACTGAAAATAACACCCTGTTAACAGGATGAGTATCCCCTGACATTCCTTACAAAAGTTACAAAACTCTAACTATGAACTGAAACGCTTCAGCTGGCGCTATGGCGCGGTTTCTGCAGAACAATCAATTGATAAGGTCACTATCACGTGCGTGAACAGCGCTGCAGCCAGCCCTGTTCAAAGATGGTAAGCGGCAGCGCTTCGGCATAGAGGTAGCCCTGACCGATAGTGATGCCACGCGCCAGCAGCCAGTCGCGCTGCTCCGCCGTTTCCACCCCTTCAGCCACAACATCCGCATCCACAATCTTTGCCACAGCGGCCACAATGCGCACCATAGTGTCATCGTCCGGCAGCGCGGCGACAAAGCTGCGGTCCATCTTCAGCTTATTAACCGGTAACGCTTTAAACTGATGCAGATAATTGAGATTGCAGTAGCCCATACCAAAATCGTCCAGCGCAACGGCAACTCCGGTCTGCTGCAGCGCGAGCAGCAGCGCCATCGCCTGTTCGGCATCACCTATTCCGGCGGTTTCGGTGACTTCCAGCACTAAAGAACCCGGCCGGATGCGATGCCGTTCCAGCAGGCTCTGCAGATGCGTCACCATGCCGCTGTCGCGCAGCTGGACGGCCGAAATATTTACGCTCAGCGGCAGCGTAATCCCCCGTCGCTGCCAGCCGGCCAGAATGCGGCACGCCTCTTCAAATACCCAGCGACCGATGGCGGAAATCACGCCGATCTCTTCCGCGCTGGCGATGAACTCTTCCGGCAGCCCGAAGCTGCCATCCGCCATCCGCATACGCAGCAGCGCTTCAGCCCCCGTCAGCTCACCGGTTGCCATGTTAAGCTGGGGCTGCAGATAAAGCGCAAACTCACCCTCCTGCAGCCCCTGCAGAATGTCATGCTCCTGCGTCAGCCGCTTCTGCGCCCGTTCGGTCAGTACCGGATCAAAAAACAGGATCTGATTTTTCCCCTGATGCCGCGCTGACATCATGGCTGACGTCGCCCGATCCAGCTGCTCGCGGGCAGAGCAGAGGCTCTCGTCAGAGAGCGACAGCCCGATACTGGCATTCGGTCGCAGCTGCAGCTGATACAGATTGACCGGCTGATTGATACGCAGCATCAGGTTTCGCGCCAGGCGCATCGCGCGGAATGGATTGTGCGCCCGCTTCAGCAGCAGCGCAAAATCGCTGGGCCCTGTCTGCGCCAGCAGCGTGTGGTCATCAATCGTGCTGCGGATTTTCTCGACCAGCGTCAGCATCAGCGCATCGCGCTGCTCATCGCTCAGCACGCCGTTGGCTTCCTGCAGCGTTTCGATACGGATAACCATGACGCTCCAGGGCTGCTGCCGGTGACGCTGCTGCAGATGCTGGTCGAGCAGCGCCAGGAACAGCGTGCGGTTAGGCAGATCCGTCACGGCAAAATGGGTGGTCAGCCGGCTCATCTCATCGTGAACGGACTCCAGCACCTGCTGATTGCGGTTATAGCTGCGGATCAGCATGCCTATCTCATCATCGCGGTGATTTCCGGGCAGCGTAAGCTTATGTGTCAGGATGGCTTGCGGCGGCAGCTCCTGCAGCTCGCGTGAAATATCGCGCAGCGGGTGCACCACCAGACGGTTAATACACCAGCTAATGGCGACCGAGAGAATCAGCGCCATCAGCAGCCAGCTGGTGATCATGGTTGAGAGCGTACTGAGCAGAAACTGGTAAACGCGCGAGGAGTCCGCCTGAAGCACCAGATAGGCGATGGGCTTTGGCATGCCGCCCCGCTCTATCGCATACAGCGGCAGCGTGATCTGCACCGGCAGTTCAAACAGCCGGGCGACCAGACGCGGAACCGGCTTTTCCGGTGCAAAATCGGCGTGCAGCGCCTGAAACGCATTGGGCAGCACCACATCGGCCCGCGACAGGATACCGGCGGGTTTCAGTGTATTAAGAATATGCTCCGCCTGAGGGATGTCCGCTTTCAGCACCGCCTCTGAGAGCGGCTGGCGTACCGTGTGCGCCACATTCTCCATCTGCTGGGCGTAATCAACCCTGCGCTGCTGCACAAAATGAAAAAGCTGGATAACGATAAAAATCGTGATCGTCACCAGCACAACCGCAGACACGGCTGCCATTTGCTTGATGGTTAACGAGCGACTGACGCGCAACAAAATTTCTCCCGGCCGCAATGCCGCCATAATCCGCAGTGATAGTAGCCTGAATGCGCAGCAAGTATATCCCAGGTCTCAGACGTTGTACGCCGCGATAAGGGTGAAAATCATCGGTCGGAAGGAAGAGAGGCGCGTTTTCAGCGTTTTACCCGTTGCCGGGCGCGGAGAACGCGAGCGCGCACCGCGCGCTCGCAGGAGAGTATTAACCTTTTTCCTGCCAGGCAAGCCACACTAATAGCTGCAGGCTGGCAGAGAAGTAATTCTGTTCCGGCTGAATGCGGTCGCTGAGATGACCGGTCTGGTTCAGCGTCAAATCGCGTACCGCTGTCAGGCCGCCTTCCATATTGTAAGGCGCCGGGCTGTTAGCCAGTACGTCGAACCAGGCCGGCGTGGTCTGACGCGGATAGCCCTGCCAGACGTGCTGAAAAGGCACCAGCCGCAGGCTCTGCGGATCGTACCACCAGATATTCAGCGGCACGCGAATCGCATCATAACTGAACCGGTTAGAGTACCCCACCGCCGGTGCGACAGAGCCATCCGCGTTCAGCGCGACCCAGTCCAGCGGCAGCGCGGTTTTACCAAACTGCATCTCACCCAGCAGCGTCAGGCCATCGTCAATGAGCGTATTCCAGACGCGCAGATGGCTCTGCTGAGCAAACGCCTGCCAGGCAGCAAACAGAAAATAGGAGGGGTTCAGCACGACGTAGCTCGACTTATTAAAGCCGTTTGCGCCAGGCAGCATAACTTTGTGTCCGGCGTAATCGATCACGTTCAGCTTAATAATTGCCCGCTGAATGCGATCGGAATCCTGCTGATAATCTCCTCCCCACTTTTGGGCCGCGCGCTGCAGCGCCCAGGCAATAAGCACATTACCGTCGCTGGCGTCGTTTTTGTCTGCCACCGGATCGGCCGCATCAGGCACATAGCGCCAGTAGAACAGGTCATTTTGCGGATTATGCAGATGCGCACGCGTCCACTGCCACAGCAGATCAAAGGTAGCGCGATCGTTATTCGCCACCGCCAGCAGCATGCCATAGCCCTGACCCTCTGTATGGCTGACGCCCTTGTTGCCGGTATCGATAATCCGGCCGTCGCTGTTCAGAAAGCGGCTTTTATAACTGCTCCAGCCGTCTGCCATCGCCTGCACGCTAAAAAATATCATCATTAAACAGAGCATCCACCGACGCCCGTGCCGCATTACATTCATTACCGCTTCCTATTGATATCGATACAGCAGCGTTGAGCCATTGTCGTTTTCCAGCGTCAGCGGTACTGCCGCGCTGCCGCCCTGATCGCGCAGCCACTGCGCATACAGCCCGCCCAGCACGGCCCCCATCGCCAGCCGCCAGCGTTCAGCCGGCAGCGTGTCGTGACCGGCCGGCAGCGCATGATGCTCAATCTGAATCGCATTTTCTGCCGGATGAATCTGCACAAAGCCCCAGTTGAAGCGGGCCAGCTGCAGATTCATCTCCCGCTCCAGATCCTGCACGGTACGTGAAGCCGGCAGCGGATAGCGCATCGCCAGCGTCTCCCCGGTGCTGGCCAGAAAAGCCGTGGCTTCATCACCGCCGTTCTCCAGCACGCTCTCTGTCATCACGCAGACCAGGTCAAACCAGCCAGGCTGATGCGACCAGGTCACGCGTGCGGTGGGTTGCTCGCTCATCAGTTATCTCCAAACATATAGCGGAAGTAGAGATTGGCAGTGCTTTCGTTGTAGTCGCCAAAGGTGTCATACCCCAGCTGCCCGCCAATCGTGACATCTTTATTAATTTTATAATCCGCACCGGCGTGCAGGTTGTAACCTATGCCGTTTTTACTTTCACCGCTGTAGTAAGCACTTCTGACAAAGCCGCGATCGGCCAGACTCTGCAGCTGCGACTGCAGCGCAGCATCGTCCGGGAAGTAGGCGCTCTTATCCTGGCTGTAAGACTGATACCCTACCGATCCCCCGACGTTGACTTTCAGATCGTCAAACTGACGGCTGAAATTCACCGGGAATGAAACGGACGCATAGTTCTGCGGGCTGAAATAGCCGCCCTGGCCATAACTGAAATAGCTGAGATTTTTGGAGAAATCCATCCAGGAGAGATTCATTCCCACTTTCAGCTCGCGATCGTCGTAGTGGAAAGGCCGTACATAAACGCCAGCGGTTGCCTGAACGCTCTGGTTGCTCGCCACATTTTCGCCAATGTAGCTATAAGCGCCGCCGCCGGCATAAAGTCCGGCATCGCCGTTGTCATAGCTCAGCAGGGCATTCGCGCCATTTTTTGTTACGCGTCCCCAGCGTTTGCCGCTGGTTTTATCTTCTGCTCCCACATACGAAAGCAGGCTGTCGGTCATGGCACGGCGTTCACCGGTCAGGATCAGCGTCAGGAAATCAGTCAGCTTCGGTGACCACTGGATCCCGCCCACCAGCGTGCTGAGATCCTGGCCCAGCGGCGTGCTGCCGAGATCGATTTTATAGCTGTCGCCCTTCAGCGCCATGTTCAGCTCAACGCCGGAAGCGGACTGCGAATCGGTGGCTGAAGCGGGAACGTCCGTGATTTTCGCATCCCCGGCTGCCACGACATTGCCCTGCACCAGCGCATTGCTGCCAAAGCGGCGCCATGCATCTCCGCCAGCGCTGCCCGCGGTCAGTGAAACCGGCGTAACGGTAAAATCAAACCGCGACTCGCCAAACGGCACCGTGGAAAAGGTCAGCGGCGCTTTCGCTTCGGTCAGCTTACTCAAGCCTGACTCGCCATCGCGTCCGCGCACCTGCATCTGTCCCTGTACCCAGGTCCCGGTTTTCTCCTGCAGCGCGTCCATCATCGTGTCAATCTGATGCAGCGTCTGGTTCTGCTGCAGCACAGGCGTATTGGCTGCCAGCGCAGTGTCTGCTGTGCGGCTTACTGTTGGTGCGTTCTGCCACGGCATGACCGCGCCATAGCTGGAAGAGGAACGGCCAACCGGCGAGGTGCTGCGGTTAATAAAGGGATTGTCTGCCAGCGCCAGTCCGCCAACCACAGGTACGCTGCCGCTTTGCGCGCCCTGCAGACCAATCATTTTACCGCGTGCGGTACGCAGATAACGCATCGCTTCGCCGTGCTCGCCGTTGGCTTCCGCTACGCGCGCCAGCAGCAGCAGCCGCTCCGGCGTCTCTTCATTGCGCAGTCCGCGCGTCAGCGTATTCGCCCTGCTGATATCATTCTCTGCCAGCGCCACGTTAATGGCCCCGGTGCGCGCATCCTGTTGCGGCGTATCCTGCGTGATCAGATAGTCATAGACCACGCCCGCCTCTTTGTTCATTTTGCCGGACTGATAGAGACGCGCCATGGCAAACATCAGATCGCGGTTTTGCGGATCCTGCTGCAGCGCACCCACCAATTTGTCATAGGCCGCCGCATACTGTTTCTGCTCACGCAGGCGATCTACTTCATTGATCAGATAGCCGTTGCGCACATCAGCCAGCTGCGCTGCCGTACTGCGCGCCTGCAGTTCAGGCGAGCTGAGAAAACGCTGCGCTTCACCGCTCAACCCGGCCTGGTTGAGCACCGTGACCTGCGTGGCATAGTCCCCGGCGTTACCCTGCACGCCGCGCTGCATGTTGCTGCGTACCACCGCCACGGCGCTGGTGAGATCGCCCGCTTTCGCCAGTTTCTCCGCCAGATTGCCGGCGTCAACCGGATTAGCCGGCGGGGCAGCAGCCAGCGCGCGCAGCGTATTCGCCGCCGCCGCATCCGAGCCCTGTGCCAGATACTGATCGGCCGTTGCCATTTGCAGATTAAAGTTAACGCGCTGCGCCAGTTCACGCATTGCGCCGGTTTTACTGCGATCGGGAATACGTGCCAGCAGCTGGCTCGCCTGCTGCCACGCGCCGCTTTCGCTGGCGTTGAGCGCACCGGCATAGAGTTCGCTGCTGGTCGCGCCATTGCGCATCACCGGCTGCATCACATTGGCTGCCATCAGCGTATTGCCCTGCGCGCGGTAGAGCCGCGCCAGATCCAGACGCAGCCAGCCATCGGTGGGATAGCGCTGTACGCCGCTGGTCAGCGTGGCGATCGCGGCGGCGCTGTTGCCTGCGGCCTGCTCGCGTTTCGCCTGTGCCCGGATGGGATCGCTGTTATTACCGCGTGGCGCCACGCTCTGCCGCACGCTGTCGGGCAGTGAGGCGAGCAGGCTGTTAGCTTCAGCGCTGCGGTTCTGCTGGCGCAGCACATAGAACAGTCCCTCTTTGGCGCTGCGGTTATCCGCATCGCTTTGCAGGATCGCACGGTAGGTTTGTTCCGCCTGCTGCAGCTGATTGGTGCGGCGCTGCACATCGGCACGGAACAGTTTTGCCGCCACGCCTTTTTCGCCTTCAGCCTGGGTCAGCGGCTCGCTCAGCGCCAGCGCCTGCGCACTGTCGCCGCTTTTCAGCGCCTGCTGAGCGGCGGCAAGCTGCGCGTAAAAGCGGGCATCCGCCGCCTGCTTCTGCCGCGCATCGCTCTGATCGCCACCCAGCTGTGCCGCCCGGTTCAGGTAGTCTGCGGCTTCAGCGTAGCGCCCGGCGCGCTGCGCAACATAGCCCATGCCCGCCAGCGCATCCGCATCCTGCGGGTTCGCCTGCAGCACTTTTTCAAAGCTGGACTGCGCACCGCTGACATCGCCGCTGTTCAGGGCCGTAAAGCCGGCGCCCTTTTCCGCGCCGCCCACGTTTTTACGGTAGTAATCCACTACCGCGTTATCCTGAGGATGACGCTGCTGCCAGGTCTGATAGAGCGCAGCGTCCTGAGCCTGCGGTGCCAGCCAGAGCAGCGCCTGACGCAGCGAGCGGTCAGCCTCTTTATTGCCGTCAGCCATACCGGCCAGCAGCTCAATCCCCTGGCGACGGGTCGGCTCCTGATAGGTCATCGCCTTGCCCAGCGCCAGCTGCGCACCGGTATCCTGCGGATGATCGGCGGCAAACTGCCGCAGCGCTTCAACCGCCTGCGGCAGCAGCGTGCGATCGCCGGCCATGGTCAGATAATATTCAGCGGCGACGCTCGGCGGTGGCTCGTTACCGCTGAAGGTGTTGCGCCACGTCTGCAGCGCTGCGGCGATGTTGCCGCTGCGTGCCTGCTGACGCGCCAGCGATAGCTGCGCCTGCGGAATACTCTGCAGCTGACGGGCGTTATCCAGTTCGGCCAGATGCGCATCGTTGGGCGAAACGGCACTCAGCCGCGCACGCCACTGCGCTGCCTCGGCGGTACTTCCGGTCTGCTGGGAGTAGAGCGCCAGCAGATAGAGCGCCTGGGTATTATTCGGCTCCGCCTGCAGGATTTTCTGCAGCGACGCCTTTGCCAGATCGTCATGCGCTTTCTGATGCCAGTAGGCAGCCTGGTCAAACAGCGCCTGCAGCGCAGGATTGTTGCTCTCTGCCGCCAGCAGCGGCTGAGAGAGCGTCAGCGCCCCGCCCAGCAGCAGGGCGTGGCGGATGCCGGCACTCAGTATATTTTTATGCATTCTTTTTATCCTTACTTCCTGCCGGACTGACTGTCTGCTTTGGGGTTAAGACGCCGCCATGCGTGACGCTTCAGCATGAGCCAGGCGCTGCTGCCGATCAGCACGGCAACCAGCAGCGCGGCCAGCGCCATCAGCACCGAGTGCTGGTTGGCGTACCACACCACCATCATGTACCACGGCATCTCTCCGCTCGGAAACTGCGGGCCAACGCGGAAGCTGCGGATCCCGTTCTCATCGGTAATGATGGCGGTATCGCCGCGAATACCGGCGTTGATGCGCGCTGAATTAAGATCGTCATGCAGGCGCAGCAGCTGCTGATCGCTGGTGGCCACCGTCATCACCACCAGCCGGTCGGCACTCCACGGCGAGCGATAGCTGACAAAACCGCGCCATGCCTCATTAGAGGAGAAGTAGCGATCGGCGTCCAGCTGCTGACGATACCAGTCGCCGGTCAGCCAGCCGCGCAGCTTATCCTTCAGGCCTGGCTCGTTAACGCTCAGCGTATTGCCGCTGGTCTGCCACGGCGTGCCGTGCAGCATCTGCTGCGTAAAAGCACTGTGCTGCATGGTACTGACCGCCAGCACATCACTCTGCTGCAGCCGGCTCAGATTGGTGCCGCCTTCAGGCAGGCCAAACAGTACCTGATTCTGTACCAGCGCAACGCCGGTTGCGTTACCCGCGCGCGCCGCCATATCGAGCAGCGTGGCGATCTCCGCATCACCCGGTTTTTCCGGCAGCAACAGCGTGGTCTGCGAGAAGTCTGCCAGGCGCGTGAACGGGAACGCGGCTCCGACAAAGTAAGAGAGGTTCGGCAGCATGGTAAAGTGACGGGTGTGGCTCAGATCGATCCACGAATCCTCTTCAATGCGGCTTTTAATGTTGTTGTTAAGCAGTACGCCGCACGGCGCATCCGCTTTTGGCTTGATATTAAAGTAGAGCGCCAGCTGGTTATCGCCGTAAATCAGATATGGCTCCAGCTTCAGGGTGTAGTGCTCCTGACGCGCGTCGCCCCCCAGGCGGTGCCAGGCGCTCTCCAGCAGGCCGACTTTGTTAACCGTCAGGTTACGCAGGAAAGTCCCGTTGAGGGCGACATTCAGGAACGAATTGTTTTCGTCGATCCAGCTTTCAGTGGGAAAACGGTAGTTCAGGTTGACCGGGATCGTATCGCCATCCCATAAAAACAGATCGGGCGCCGCGCGGAAGTTAACGCGCAGCGCGTCATGCCAGATACCGGTCGTGGTCAGGCTCTGATCTTTGCGCAGCAGTTCACTCAGGCGTACCGGACGTGAGGTGTTGATCCAGCGCGGGGCATCATAAGGCTTACGCTGGGCCAGCGGCTGCGGCTGCACAGCAAGCTGGCTGGCATCGGTAGTCAGCGGTTTGGTTGTCAGACGATTCGCCGCCTGACGCAGCTGTGCGTCATCGCTGCCCACAATCAGCAGCAGTTTATAGACCGGATTATCCGGGTTATCGATCACCTGCAGCAGCGGGCCATTGCTGGCCGGCAGCGTCACGATGCCGATTTTGTCGCCCGGATGCCCGACCAGAATACCGTTGCGCTCTGGCAGTGCGCCGCGACTCACCGGAAAACGTATACCGCGGTAGTCAGACTGAATGCCCATCCACGACGCCACCAGTGCGGCAGCGCTCACCGCATCCGGCGTTACGCTGCTGGCAAAACCAAAGGTGACGCTGGCCGGCGTCATACGCTGCGCATCAATAAACGGACGCGGGAAGTTGCGCAGGCTGGTGCCGATATTCAGCTGCTGGCCCTCCAGGCTCAGCGTGGTTTGCGGCAGAATCGTTACCTGATACTGCTGTGTGCTCTCTTTTTCACACAGCAGCTTATCCGCATCGTTGATTTTAAAGCTGAGGTTGTTATCTGACACTACCATTGCAGCCGGAATATCCAGCTGATAGTCGCTGACGTCGCTGTCGCTGGAGCCGAGCGGCAGCGTGCCGAGCGGCTGTCCGTTCAGCATCAGCTGCAGCGACGTATTGCGCGCGGCCAGCGCTGATGAGACGCGCAGCGACAGGTTGAGCCGTGCGTTGGTAACCACCTCATCACCGGGCAGGGTAAAGACAATGCCCGACTGCAGCTGCCCGCCGGTCAGGGTGATACCCTGCTTCTGCCCCATCTGCGACACCGAAATGGTGCTGCTTACCGGCTGGTTAAGAATGGCGCTTCCGGTATCAGGCGCAGGCAACAGGATTGCCGGCGCTTCAGCCTCAGCTGGCGCGGCAGTACTGCTCTCCGGCGTGTACGGGGCGGCCCCGGCCGCCTGCTGCAGCTGCGCGTCAGCCGTGCTGTCGAGCCCTTCCGGCGGCGGCACGGCTGACAGCGCACTGCTGTCCTGCGTAACCGCAGGCTCTTCAGCCTGAACCGATGTCAGCAGCAGTGCGGTCGCCAGCGAACTGGCGAGCAGCGTTTGCGTTAATTTCTTCATGCTGCGCTGTCCTCTTTCGCCGCAGGCTGGTCATCACGCTTGTGCTTCTCGCGGCGATCTTTCCAGGTCAGCCAGAACAGCTCAAAAACGGTACGAATAATAGTGCCGATCGATACCAGCGGATTATCCTGCTTATACTCCGGCTGGATCCACGCATCCGCTCGCGCCAGCACCACGCGAACCAGCTCGCGGCGACGCGCCAGCGGCATCGCGCCAAAGCGCAAACGGATTGTCTCTGCATCGCCGGAAATTTTACTGACCGGGATAGTGATAGTGCCGGACTTCAGCAGCAGATCGATCTCTTCAATCTCATCCATTTCATGCCGGTTGTCAGGCGCATCCAGCTGCGCGCCGCCCATCGAGAGATCGCTGGTGCGGGTACGCGACGAAATCCCGCTGGCGTAGTGGATCACAGCCGGGATCTGCACCTCAATACGAATGGTTTTACGCACCTGCTTGGTTTCGCGCGCCACGGCGATGGCCGCCATCAGAATAATCAGACTGAAAATAGCCCAGCCAACGTTAAGCGCGATAACCCAGGGATCGACCCCGAAATAGTCATGCGCCGTCGCGCGGACCACGCCGGCCACAATGCCGATGGAGAGCAGCGTCGCGACAATGACGTGCGGCCGTACGATATGGAAATCAAAGAAGCCCTGATCGAGCAGACCGCCTTTATCCGTTACGTTGAACTTGCCATGTTTCGGCGACAGTAGCGTCAGCAGGGTCGGGATGACCAGATGGAAGCACATCACCGTTTCGTAAATCTCTCCCCAGAAGGTATAGCGGAAGCGGCCATTCATACGGGAGTTAACGTAGAGCGACATCACCAGATGCGGCAGCACATAGGCGAAGATCAGCGACGCCGAAGAGTGGATGATATTCAGGTTAAACAGCAGATAAGCCAGCGGCGCGGTAAGAAACGCCACGCGCGGCAGGCCAAACTGAAAGTGCAGCATGGCGTTGAGGTAGCAGAGGCGCTGCTGCCACTTCAGACCACGGCCAAACAGCGGATTATCCACGCGGAAAATCTGCGTCATGCCGCGCGCCCAGCGGGTACGCTGAATAACGTGCAGGCCGAGGCGTTCCGTTGCCAGACCGGCCGCCAGCGGGATCGCCAGAAACGCTGAGCCCCAGCCGCGACGCTGCATTTTCAGCGCGGTGTGCGCGTCTTCCGTCACGGTCTCAACGGCAAAGCCGCCAATCTCTTCCAGCGCGCTGCGCCGGATAACGGCACAGGAGCCACAGAAAAAGGTCGCATTCCAGTTGTCATTGCCCTGCTGTACCGGACCATAAAACAGCGATCCCTCGTTAGGAATAGAGCGGGCGGCACGCAGGTTGCGCTCGAACGGATCGGGAGAGTAGAAATAGTGCGGCGTCTGCAGCAGGGCCAGCTTCGGATCTTTCAGGAAGGGGCCGACCGTTGCCTGCAGGAACGCGCGCGTGGCGACGTGATCGCAGTCGAATACGCAGATCAGCTCGCCTTTGGTAATGGTCATCGCGTGATTAAGATTGCCCGCTTTGGCGTGCCGGTTGTCATCACGCGTGATATAGCCCACGCCTACGTCAGCGGCGAATACCGCAAACTCGCTGCGCTTGCCGTCATCCAGCAGATAGACTTTGATTTTATCGCGCGGGTAATCGATACACTGCGCCGCCAGCACGGTATCGCGCACCACGTCCAGACTTTCGTTTTAGGTCGGTACGTATACATCCACCGTGGGCCACAGGCGGGTATCATCCGGCAGCGGTTCAATCGTACGCTTTAAAGGCCAGGTGGTCTGCAGGAACCCGAGAATTAAGATCAGCCAGACGTAAAGTTCAGCCAGATATAAGCCAATGCCGAGAATAGCTTCGATCTCGGAATTAAACTCCAGCGTTTCGGTAGTGCGCCACCAGATATATCGGGTCGACATCAGCGCGGAAAGAATAACCATTACCACGGTTATTTTACGGCTTTTGCTGAAGCCCAGTAAAAACATCATCCCGATGCTGATTAAACCAAAAATATATTGTTTCTGGCTGTCCATAGGCGTGATGATGATTACCGCCGCCACCGGCGCGAGCACCAGCAGCAGCAGGTAAAACCCGAGTTTACTCATGAGTCACCCTGAAAAAGCGTTATAAATTATCTGAGCCGGGCCTGAGCCCGGCTATTAATACTGGCTGCGGATAGGCGCCTGAACTTCACCGTTGCCGACCTGAATACTGAGCAAATTAGCCACGCGCTTTGCCACCAGTTCAATATCGAAGGCGGCCGCAGACGCGGGGCTGAAATCGTACACTGACTGCTGTGATGCATTCGCTTCCGCCACGCTTTCATCGCGGTGGACAACGCCGAGCAGGCTATCGCCCAGACGCTGCTGCATAAATGATGTGACTTCCCGGCTGATATTGCGGCGATTGTCGCTTTGGTTCAGCACAAAATAGTGGCCATGTTTATTATTCAGCGGCTGACCAATCATGCGGTTATTTTCAATTTGCGGCAGCAGAGAGACGGATGCCGTATCCGCAAGCATGACTACTAAATGCATATCGGCAAGTTGCTGCATCGCTTTAAGCGCCGGCCCCGGACCGGGAGGAAAATCGGCCACAATTACCAGGCCGGGATAATTCAGCACGGTATCGAGACCGCGCCGCAAAAAATGGGTGTCGCTGGCAAGCTTGTGCTCAAAGCGTTCACGCTGCTCCTCTGTGACGTCGCCGTAGGGCAGCACAAAAATATTGCCGCCGGTGGTCAGAATCGACTGGCTCCAGTCAGCCTGCTCTTCAGAGCGCGCAACAAAGCCGCGGCCATCCTGCAGCGGGACGCCAAAATGCAGACGCAGCGCATTCTGCACATCAAAATCGATTGCCAGCACCTTGCTGCCGGCGCGCGCCAGACTCCATGCAAGGTTGGCCGCCATGGTGGTCTTCCCTACTCCCCCTTTTGGCGAGCACACACAAACTAACGGCATAACGCAATCTTCTCCAGTAGCGGTTTGAGGAGTGTTTCTTTGGACAATACGGCGGGTTCAGCCGGACGCGAGCGAAACAGCGTGCTGAAGCGGGCAGAGGCGGGCGGAGCGACAGGCGCTGCCGCTGCTGCGACCGGCATCGCGCTGG
>NZ_MIPP01000008.1 GCF_002095385.1 Pantoea eucrina
CCTGCAGCGTGGCTACGCCGACAGCGAAATCGGCGGCTGGCTGCGCGAGCGGCTGACGCTGCTGCACGTGGCGAGCCAGCAGGCGCTGAGCGATATCGCGCCCGCGCCGGATGTGGTCTATCTCGACCCCATGTATCCGCACCGGCAGAAAAGTGCGATGGTAAAAAAAGAGATGCGCGTATTTCAGTCGCTGGTGGGGGCTGATGAGGATGCCGATGCGCTGCTGGAGCCTGCGCGGCGTCTGGCGAAAAAGCGTATCGTGGTCAAGCGTCCTGATTACGCACCGCCGCTGGCAGGCGTGGTGACACAGTCTGCCGTGGTAACAAAAAGTCACCGCTTTGATATCTATCCGCCGCTAACCTGAAGCGGCAGAGCAGGGCGTCAGATATAAAACAGGCCGGTTATCCCGGCCTGTTTTTTTATTCTTCTTCTGCGTCGCGCAGCGGCACAATCAGCATATCGATATGCACGGTATTGATCAGCTGACGCGCGGATGACATCAGCTTGCTCCAGAAATCCTGGTGATGTCCGCAGACCACCAGATCCACATCATATTTCCGGATAGCATCCACCAGCACCTGGCCCAGATCGCCGCTGCCGCTCAGCGTTTCGCCAACCGGATAGCCTGCGCTGACGGAGAGGGCTTTCAGGGCGCTGTGCGTCTCCTCTGAAATGCGCTTCTGCATATCGCCGAGATTTACGTCAATCAGGCCGGTATAGAGATCGGAATAGTTAACGTCAACGTGGATCAGCGAGATTTTGGCATCATAAGGACGCGCCAGCGATACCGCTTTATCCACCAGCAGCTGGCTTTCCGGAGAGAGATCGACTGCAATCAGGATATGTTTATAGGCCATAATAAAACTCCTTTCTCAATATTCTGGGGGGCTACCCTCCCGCAAACCACGGCGGGCGTTTTCCTTAGCGCGAAGCGGCGATGATGCGCCGGTGACTCAATGAAACTGCAGGATCTGTTGTTATCTGCTGAGTATAGCCACTGTCACCGGCAAATGCTGCACCGCTGCGCCTGAGCGTGATAACGATCCACTGAGCAGGGGGTTATGCATATATTGACGAAGCGCGTCGCTGGAAAAAGTTTGAGCAGATATTCTACACTGAAATTGCGTGCCACTTTTCTCTGGTGGCGAGGCGCAGATCTGTAAAACAACAACGCCAATCTGCTTATCGATGGCTGGCTTATTTTCCACAGGGCGTCTGCAGCACTTCCCCGCTGCATATCACGTCATTGCGGTACCAGCCAGAAGGGGGAAATATGATCAGCACTATCGCGCTTTTTTGGGCTCTTTGTGTGGTTTGTCTGGTGAATATGGCGCGCTACTTCTCTTCCCTGCGTGCGCTGCTCTACGTATTGCGCGGCTGCGATCCGCTGTTGTACCAGTATGTTGACGGTGCCGGCTTTTTTACGTCTCACGGCCAGCCGGGTAAACAGGTGCGGCTGGTGCGCTATATCTGGTTAAAGCGCTATCTTGACCATCATGACGATGAGTTTATCCGCCGCTGTGAACGGGTGCGCAGTCAGTTTGTACTGACCAGCGGGCTCTGTTTTTTGGTCGTGGTGAGCCTGGTGGCGATGGCGATCTGGCAGTAAAGCGACACCGTTATTCCGCGCGCAGGCAATAAAAAGGGCGACACTGCTGTCGCCCTTTTGCCGGAATAGTGCGGTATCAAATCAGATGCAGCGCAATCCAGTAGAGTCCGCCCGAGAGCAAAATACAGACCGGCAGCGTGAAGATCCACGCCATGGCGATATTTTTAATGGTGCGACTCTGCAGTCCGCCACCGTCAACCAGCATGGTGCCGGCCACAGAGGAGGAGAGGATATGCGTGGTTGAAACCGGCATACCGGTATAGCTTGCCACGCCAATCGATACGGCGGCGGTCACCTGCGCTGACATACCCTGCGCATAGGTCATGCCTTTCTTACCGATTTTTTCACCGATGGTGGTCGCCACACGTCGCCAGCCAATCATGGTGCCGATACCCAGCGCCAGCGCCACGGCCACGATAATCCAGACCGGAGCATACTCGATGGTGCCAAGCAAATCGCCCTTCAGCTTACTGAGGAAGCGCTTATCATCCGCACCGGTTTCCGGCAGCTTGGCCGCCTTATCCGCCGTGTCAGAGATGCACAGCAGCAGACGACGCATCTGGCTGCGCTGATCGACAGAGAGCTGATCGTAGCTCTGCAGATTGTTCAGCAGGCCCTGGGCCCGGCCGATAGCCTCCAGCGCACGGGCGCTGTCACAGTGGAACTCCTGCGGGCCGCTCGGAACTTCTTCCGGCGTCGGCAGCGCAGGCGGTGCCATCTGCACAATGTGCGTCAGCGAATCGCCGTGCTGGCGGTAATACTGCTCCAGATGATTAACCGCATCGCGCGTGCGGGTGATGTCATAACCGGAAGCGTTCATATTCACGACAAAACCTGCCGGCGCCACGCCAATCAGCACCAGCATGATCAGACCAATGCCTTTCTGTCCGTCGTTAGCGCCGTGTGAATAGCTGACACCGATGGCCGAAACAATCAGCGCGATGCGCGTCCAGAACGGCGGCTTTTTCTTGCCATCGATCTTTTCACGGTCAGCGGGGGTCATATGAATACGCGCGCGTTTCTTCGTACTGCTCCAGTAGCGGCGCAGCAGGAAAATCAGGCCGCCGGCGATGATCAATCCGATAATCGGTGACAGGATCAGCGACAGAAAGATATTGATCACTTTTGGCAGATTAAGCGCATCCACTACAGAGGTGCCGGTCATCAGCGCATTGGTGAGACCAATACCGATAATGGCGCCAATCAGCGTATGGGAGCTGGAGGCCGGCAGGCCCAGATACCAGGTGCCGAGGTTCCAGATAATGGCAGCCAGCAGCATGGAAAAGACCATGGCGAGGCCGTGCGCCGAACCGACATTCAGGAGCAGGTCGGTAGGAAGCATATGTACGATGGCGTAGGCCACGCTCAGACCGCCGAGCAGCACGCCAAAAAAGTTGAACACACCTGCCATCACCACTGCCAGCTGCGCCCGCATCGCACGGGTGTAGATGACGGTAGCGACCGCGTTGGCGGTGTCGTGGAAGCCGTTGATTGCCTCATAAAACAATACAAACAGCAGGGCAAGAACCAATAACAGGCCGGTACTCAGGTCAAGACCAGCAAACAGATGTAGCATAAACGTTACGCCATTTTGGAGGACATGAACGCGGCGCATTATCTGCGACAACGCACTGTATGGGAAAGAGAAATATAGCCTTTTTTTGTCTTAAATTGGTAACTCAGAGGACAAAACAAGGTAAAAGAGCCGAAAAATGAAACAGTTACATTATGACATATTTACGGCATTTTTTTGAAGGTGGCGCAAAAAGCCGCAGATCACTACAATCAGCGCCTTTCGTAATCAGGTGGACATCGCAGTGGAAAAGTTTGACGTTATCGTAATAGGGGCAGGTGCTGCCGGGATGTTCTGTGCAGCGCAGGCGGGACAGCGCGGGCGCCGCGTACTGCTGCTGGATAACGGCAAAAAAGCGGGCCGTAAGATTCTGATGTCAGGCGGTGGCCGCTGCAACTTTACCAATCTGTATACCGAGCCGGCGGCCTACCTGTCGCACAATCCGCACTTCTGCAAATCTGCACTGGCGCGTTACACCCAGTGGGATTTTATCGATCTGGTCAGCCGGTACGGCATCGCGTGGCATGAAAAAACGCTGGGTCAGCTGTTCTGTGATGACTCCGCGCAGCAGATTGTCGATATGCTGCTGAAAGAGTGTGAAGCGGGTGCGGTGAC
The DNA here is from genome assembly GCF_002095385.1 of Pantoea eucrina. Taxonomy (GTDB): domain Bacteria; phylum Pseudomonadota; class Gammaproteobacteria; order Enterobacterales; family Enterobacteriaceae; genus Pantoea; species Pantoea eucrina. Next base: position 3,798 of record NZ_MIPP01000008.1, read on the forward strand.
GCTGCGGCTGCGCAGCGAAGTGCTGAGCACGGAGCGTGACAACGGGGGATACCGGCTGCAGCTTAATGGCGCAGAGGTATGGGCAGAGAAGCTGGTGATCGCCAGCGGCGGGCTGTCGATGCCGGGACTGGGCGCGTCGCCGTTTGGTTACAAAGTGGCGGAGCAGTTTGGTCTGCGCGTCTATCCGACCCGCGCCGGACTGGTGCCGTTTACGCTGCATAAGCCGCTGCTGGAGCAGCTCAGCACCCTGTCGGGCGTTGCGCTGCCGGCCACCATCGAAGCGCAGGATGGCACGCTGTTTAAGGAGGCGATGCTGTTTACCCATCGTGGTCTCTCTGGTCCGGCAGTGCTGCAGATCTCCAGCTACTGGCAGCCAGGCGAGTTTATTAGCGTCAACCTGCTGCCGGCGCTGGCGCTGAACGACTACCTTGATGAGCAGCGCAGCGCACATCCCAATCTCAGCCTGAAAAACAGCCTGGCGAAGATCCTGCCGAAGCGGCTGGTGGAGGTTCTGCAGGCGATGAATTCGATTCCGGATGTCACCCTGAAGCAGCTCAACAGCAAACAGCAGGCTGAACTGGCGCAGTTACTGCACCAGTGGCGGGTACAGCCAAACGGCACCGAAGGTTATCGCACCGCAGAGGTCACGCTGGGAGGCGTCGATACCACCCAGCTCTCTTCAAAAACCATGGAGGCGCGCGATGTGCCGGGCCTCTATTTCATTGGTGAAGTTGCGGACGTGACCGGCTGGCTGGGGGGCTACAATTTCCAGTGGGCGTGGAGTTCCGCCTGGGCCTGCGCCCAGGCGCTCTGAGCATTACCGGCGGCTCAGCAGCAGCTGTCCCAGCAGGCTGTCGCGGTTGACCACGCCATATTTCAGGTTGGTGGCGAGATATTTGCGATCGAAGCCGGTGAGTTTGGTTAACGGCGGCAGCACCTCAGGCAGACGATCGACCATCAGCATGCGGCTCAGCCGGACCGGACGCCACTCGCTCAGGCTTTGATAAAGCAGCGCGCTGGCTTCGCACTTGCGCAGATAAAGATTGTAATGATTGCTTTCGCGCAGCGCCTGCTGCTGCGCCAGATAGACCACCAGATAGTCGGGTGGCGTAATCCCCTGCACCAGGGTGTCATAGTCAGGCTGCGCCAGCAGCTGCCGGAAGAAAGCCTCCGCCCCCAGCGTCACAATCGGGCGGAAATAGTGCAGCCAGCGGCCAATAAAGGCATTGTTCGCCGGAGCCGCAAGAAACCACGACTCAATCACCGGATAAGCCATATCGTGCGTTGAACCGGCACGATAAAACGCAATCAGGTCGTAACGCGGATCGGCATTAACGGCCAGCAGCGCATCCAGCGTACGGTTGAGGATAATGGTGGCATCCATCCAGATGCCGCCATAGCGGTAAAGCAGCTCCAGGCGGATAACATCGCTTTTGTGCGACGGACGCATATCGGGATGCGTAAACTGCAGGTCCGGCAGATAGTGGGCGAGATTGCGATTGTTAATCACCGTCATCTGGTAACCCGGGTTTTCCCGGACAATTTTATCCACAAAAATCTGCACTTCAGCGGGCAGCGTTTCGCTCTCCCAGTACATCCAGATCTGCTGCGGGATCGGCGTGCCGGTGGCGGGCTGGCTGCACATATCGATATCCTGCTCATCGCGCGGATTATAGCTTGCCAGCTGTTTACGCCGCGTCAGCATCTTCTCTGCCCGCAGACCCAGCGAGACCAGATGCGTTTTAACGTTATTTTTGTTCATGCTTTTTCCTGTCGCAGGCCGTCAGCTATCGCAGTTTTTATGCAGGCAAAAAAACTGGCCCTGTGGCAACGTCCTGAATGCACCCTGAGCGGCGCGAAATGAAGTTTTAAAATTAACAAAGGGCGGGAAGTTGCTCAATCAATAAACCGTAAAACAACAACTTTAAGAGAATCCGCAGAAACCGGCGCGGATGGCTCACGCGGGCGGGTAGCCGGGCCGCTAATCTGCTATTATCGCCAGGTTTTTTACTCCGCCGATCCTGTGACACTATGTTAAAAATGAAATTTCTGCTGCCGGTGCTGATTTTGCTGAGCGCAGCCGTATGGTGGCTGATGCCACATTATGATGATGAAGATAAAGCTTATTATATTGCTGTATTCTGTACGCTGACCCACGACGGGCGCGATAACAGCCCGCAGGCGATGCAACAGATTATTGAAGGCGGTAACTCCGATTACGCGCTGCAGAAAATCCGCTTCCAGCCTGGCCTGGCAACCCATCTGCAGCAGGTGTGGCAGGATCTGGCCTTGCCGCAGCAGCAGCAGGCGCGTCAGGAGGCGCTGCGCTGCCGGCAGATCATGTCAGCCGTGATGCTGCCGGGTAAGCCAGTGGCATAAAAGCGATTGCGCTTCTCTGCGGCCGGCGCGAAGCGTGTTGCCGGCCGATCACAGCGGGTCTTCATCCGGAGAGCCCGGTTTACTCTCCATACGCCGGCAAATCGCACAGGGGTCGTCACTGTTGCGGATATGCGCTTCCGCTTCGTGACTCAACCTGCGCCTGCGGCACTGCAGCGGCGTGCAACCCAGCGTCTGCTTAAACGAACGGGTCAGCGACTGCTGGCTTTCAAAATGGTATTTCAGCGCCAGGCGAATAATCGGCGTGTCGCTGTATTTAAGATCCGCAATACAGTGGGTCAGTTTTTTCCGGCGAATATAACGCGCCAGCGTTTCACTATAATAGCGGGCAAATAATTTCTGCAGATACCATTTCGAATATCCTGATTTCTGTGCAATATCGTCGATGCTCAGGCGCTGCTCCAGATTATCGGTGATCCACTCTTTTATTATGGCGATAACTTGCTGATTATATTTCTGCTTCATGCCGATGTTTTCCCTTCACTCGTTATTATGAAGGTTAATTAAACGGCATAAAATAGCGGCATGCTAAATTATTTTTCTGCTTTTGATTAATATATTCCCATATCAAGAATGGTCTTGTTTTTATATAAATGCTTTACCGTTATTTCTGGAAATAACAGAATAAAAGCAGCGTTATTTATTTAAATTTCGATCAGAAAAAGCGGTTCACGTGCTCACGATTATTGTGTAAATCAGCAGCCCGGCGATAGCGACCGCCAGGCTGAAGAGTGCTTATCAGAGCACTTTCTGCTCGGCGAGATCCAGCGCAAAGTAGCTGAATATCAGGTCGGCACCGGCACGCTTAATGGCGCCCAGGCTTTCCAGTACGACATTACGCTCGTCAATTGCACCCGCCTGCGCGGCGAACTTGATCATCGCATATTCACCGCTCACCTGGTAGGCAGCCAGCGGCAGCGTGGTGCGTTCGCGAATATCACGCAGAATGTCGAGATAGGCGCCGGCAGGTTTAACCATCAGCGAATCCGCCCCTTCGGCTTCATCCAGCAGGGATTCGCGGATCGCTTCACGCCGGTTCATCGGGTTCATCTGATAGGTCTTGCGATCGCCTTTCAGCGCTGTGCCAGCGGCCTCACGGAACGGGCCGTAGAACGAAGAGGCAAACTTAGTGGAGTAGGACATAATCGCCGTATCCGTAAAGCCCGCCCCATCCAGCGCCTGACGAATCGCCTTAACCTGACCATCCATTGCCGCTGAAGGGGCGATGAAGTCAGCACCTGCCTGCGCGGCCACCACCGCCTGCCTGCCCAGATTGATCAGCGTCTGGTCATTATCCACGCCGTGATCGCACAGCACACCGCAGTGGCCGTGGCTGGTGTATTCACAGAAGCAGGTGTCGGACATCACGATCATTTCCGGCACGGTATCTTTACAGATGCGCGCCATACGCGCGACCAGGCCATTCTCCTGCCACGCATCGCTGCCGGTGGCGTCGGTGTGATGCGAAATACCGAAGGTCATTACCGAGCGGATACCCGCTTTGGCAATACGCTCAATTTCATACGCAAGACGTTTTTCCGGAATACGCATCACGCCTGGCATAGCGTTGATCGGCACATAGTCATCCACCTCTTCTTCAACAAAAATCGGCAGCGCCAGATCGTTGATGCTAAGGCCGGATTCCTGGAACATTGCGCGCATAGAGGCGCTTTTACGCAGCCTTCTCGGGCGCTGGATCAGATTAAATTCAGACATGTTCACACAACTTATTTGGATGAAAATAGTGACTACAGTTTACTCTTTTTCACGTCGGGTAATGAAGAATGTGTGCTGCTGAGAGGCGGAGACGGGAGATAAAAAAGTCCCGCCGGGCGGCGGGACGGGTGAATATTACTCTTTAATAACCGGATGCTGATCGACCAGGTTGCGGCGTTTAGCCTCAAGGCGTGCGATCTCGGCATCAATATCTTCAATCTTCTGTTCGATATTGTCGTGATGCTCCTGCAGGATCTCACGGGCTTCATCAAGGTCAGATGCCGCAGGCGTGGCGCCACGCAGCGGTTTGTTCGCTGTCTCTTTCATATAGAGACCAGTGATCAGACCCACGACAGCAACCACCATCAGATAGTAGGCAGGCATATAGAGGTTGTTGCTGGCTTCTACTGCCCAGGCCGTCACGGTCGGCGTCAGACCGGCAACCAGAATCGAAATGTTGAATGCGCTGGCCAGCGCGCTATAGCGAATATGCGTCGGGAACATCGCCGGCAGCGACGAGGCCATCACGCCGGTAAAGGCGTTGAGGATCACCGCCAGCAGCAGCAGGCCGGCAAAAATCAGGCCGAGTACGTTACTGTTAATCAGCGTAAACGCCGGGATCGCACAGAAGAACAGCGCAATACTGCCGAGGATAACAAATGGACGACGACCGAAGCGGTCGCTCAGCATGCCCATGATCGGCTGTACAAACAGCATACCCATCATGATGGCGATGATAATCAGCACCCCATGATCTTCTGAGTAGTGCAGGTTATGTGACAGGTAGCTCGGCATGTAAGTCAGCAGCATGTAGTAGGTCACGTTGGTGGCAAGCACCAGACCGATACAGGCCAGCAGGCTTTTCCAGTGTTTGGTGGCGATTTCTTTAAACGACACTTTCGGGCCATCGCGCAGGCCGTCACGGTCGCCCTGCTCCAGACCATCAACGTGCTGCTGGAAAGCCGGGGTCTCTTCCAGCGCATGGCGCAGATAGAGGCCAATCAGGCCCAGCGGCAGCGCCAGGAAGAACGGTACGCGCCAGCCCCACTCAAGGAAATTATCTTCCCCGATGATGGTCGAGAGCAGCACCACGACGCCTGCACCCAGCACAAAGCCGGCAATAGAACCAAAGTCGAGCCAGCTGCCCATAAAGCCGCGTTTACGGTCCGGAGAGTACTCTGCGACAAAAATCGATGCGCCGGTATACTCGCCGCCGACCGAGAAGCCCTGGGCCATTTTGGCCAGCAGCAGCAGAATCGGTGCCCAGATGCCGATAGAGGCGTAAGAGGGGATCAGGCCGATACAGAAGGTACTGATCGACATAATAACAATGGTGATAGAGAGAATTTTCTGGCGGCCATACTTATCGCCCAGCATGCCGAAAAACAGACCACCCAGCGGACGGATCAGGAACGGAACCGAAAAGGTACCCAGCGCCGCGATCATCTGCACGCCCGGAGATGCATCCGGGAAAAAGACTTTACCCAGCGCATAGGCAACAAAGCCATAGACACCAAAGTCGAACCACTCCATCGCATTACCCAGCGATGCCGCAGTAATAGCCTTGCGTAAGCGGGCGTCATCGATAATGGTGACGTCATCCAGCCCGATAGGTTTTACACGCTTCCTACGTAATTTCATGATGTTACCCTGTATTGGAATTCGAAAAATCCTCAACGCCGCCGGCTGTCTGCTATCAACTCAGTCCGCAGCGTTGAGAAAATTAAAGCATAGCCGTGAAAACGGGTTTTTCCCTGGCCAGCCATAGCAATTATTACCCGGGTAATTATTGCGAACCGCGACAGAGTATACCGTTTTTATGTGATATTTGTCATGTTTTAGCCAGTAAGTGGTTACTTTTTAGCTAATTATATGGTCGTAAAGCGGTGTCAGAGGGGTAAAAAATATTTTACTTTTTTTGACATAACCCGCATGTCATGCGGGCTGTGATGAGGTCAGTGCGATGCAGAGACAATACCGCTCAGCGGCTGGCTGCCATGCTCTTCCAGCCAGCGCAGAAAGGTCTGACTGGCGACAGGACGGGCATAATAATAGCCCTGAATAAACGTGACCTGACGCTGCTGCAGATAGGCGAGCTGCAGCGCGGTTTCCACCCCTTCGCCCAGCACCTCCAGCTTCAGCTTATGGCAGAGAGTGATAATCGCATCCAGCACCGGCGTTTCGATCTCCAGCCCCTCAATAGCGTTGATAAAGCCGCGATCGATCTTCAGGTAGTCGAGCGGGAAGGTCATCAAATAGGAGAGGGAGCAGTGGCCGGTGCCGAAATCGTCGATGGCGACTTTCATGCCCTGCGCCTGCAGAAAGCGCAGCTTGCGCGCCACCGCTTCGCCATCCTGAATCAGGCTGCGCTCGGTAAGTTCAAGCGTGAGCAGCATCTGCTTGTCGCGGATAGCGTGCGCAAATTGCATGATATCCTCAGTAAATTCCGCATGTTGCAGATGATCTGCCGCCAGATTAAACCCGAGGTGAAAACCTGGCATCACCGGCCAGCGGGCGATATCTTCACTCATCAGTTCCAGCAGATGGCGGGTGAGATCGACAATCATCCCCTCCGACTCCGCATGCGTAATAAAAATATCGGGTCGCACCATCTCCCCATCGGGGAGTTGCCAGCGCAGCAGCGCTTCGGCGCCTGAGCAGCGCGCCAGGGTGTTGCTGTACACCGGCTGATAGTGAACCGAGAACTGACGATTACGCATGGCGCGGCGGATTTCATCGGCCCAGGAGATACGCCGGCGCAGCCAGTTTGCCGTCAGTATCATCAGCATGATTGAGAAGATTGAGGCCATCGGCAGGAAGATAAACAGCGCCTGTCGCCAGGCGGCGATCAGCTCTGCCGGCGGCACGGTTACGCTGACGCGAATAGGGTAACGCGGCGATTCACTCTGAAACAGAGTGCTCTGCATATAGTGTTCAGCTGGCGTTTTAGAGTTGCCGCTGGCGATAATTGCGCCTTCGCTGAACTGCAGGCTCATCTGATAGCCGCGGGACTCTCCCATGGCATGCATAAAGTCCATCAGATACTGGCCATCAATAACGGCCCAGAAGCCGCTGCTGTCCGGTAGCTGACGCACGAAAATCACCGCCGCACGATGCGGTACGCCCGAGGTGCCTGGCAGTGAGAGGCTCCAGACGGCTTTATCCGTCACCGGCAGCGGACGCATTATCATCGATTCAAGCGCGCCGTGATTAACGCCGTAAGCGGAGGAGCAGGTGATGTTATCGCCCTGCAGCATCCCCACCGAACGAAAGTAGGCGTTAAGCGTGCCGATGCGCTGCAGATGCTTTTCGATATCGCTGCAGGTCTGATGCTGGTATTGCTGCAGTTCGGCGATCATACCCCAGGCGTTGTCGCTCATTTTCTCCGCCTGAGCCAGCAGAATATTAGCTGTTGCCACCTGCTGCTGCCTGACCATATGGCGCGCTTCAATTGCCGTACAGACGATGCCCAGCACCAGCGGCAGCAGTCCGGCGCAGACAATATAGAGCCAGCCAAAATCACGACGTTTTTTACGCAGAGGCACCAGACTCTCCTCGGTGGGGTTAGGCATTCATCAGCCGCGCCAGCAGCATAGCATCTTCTTTACGCTCTGCAGGGCTGTGAATCGTCTGCGATGCCACCCGCTGGCGTTAACGATCGCTGCCCGTTGCGCTTATCGCCCGCTTTTTCCCGCTCAATTTGCGTTTATCCAGCGGATAAATCGTGGTTTTGCGGTTAAAAGCAGCGATAAAGAGGTATTAATCGCTAAAAGCAAAACGGTGACGAGGCCGGATGCTATTTGATCTGCCGCTGCGGCTCGCGTCGTTTCAGGCGCGGCCTGCCGGTGCCAAGCATGATCGCCAGCCGGCTGCCGCCCGGCGTGGTTTCCATCAGAATTTTTGTGACGCTGGTCAGCGGCACCGACAGCAGCATGCCGACCGGCCCCAGCAGCCAGCCCCAGAAAATCAGCGACAGAAAAACCACCAGCGTAGAGAGGCCCAGCCCGCGCCCCATAAGACGCGGTTCCAGCATATTGCCAAATACCATATGGATTGCGCTGAACAAAAACGCGACCAGCATCGCATCGTAAATATCATTCAGCACCAGCGCCTGAATAAACGGCGGGATACCGGCGATAATCGGGCCGATATTGGGAATAAAATTGAGTATAAAAGCCACCACGCCCCAGAAGAGCGCAAACTTCACGTCCAGCAGCAGCAGAACCAGCCATACAGAAAATCCGGTTATCAGGCTTACCAGCGTTTTCAGAGCCAGATAGTGGGTGACGCCTTTTAGCGCTTTATGCAGGCCCGCAATACGGATCTGCGGGTTTGTCAGGGCGTTGCGCATTTTATAAGGCAGGTGGTGCACTTCAAACAGCATAAACACCACCGTCAGGATCAGCAGCACAATATTGGTCATCGCGCCGGAAAACTGCGCCAGTACCGTGGTTGCCATGTTCATGATCAGATTCGGGTCAAAGTGCTGCACCAGCGTTTCGGTTGAAATATTAATATGAAAACCCGCCGCCAGATGCTGGATGACCGTCAGCTTCTGCTCCAGCATAGTGCGGATCTGCGGATAGGTATCGCTGAATTCACCGACTGAGCTTGCCAGCACGGCGACCAGCAGCAGCATCATAATAAAGATAACGGTAATCACCAGTGAGATAGCGACGCCGCGGCGTAGCCCGCGACGCATCAGCGTGCTGACCAGCGGGTTGAGCACGATGGCCAGAAAACTGGCGAGCAGAAAGGGGACGAGTATGTCTGACGCGGCGCGGATGCCTGCCAGAATAATGACTAACATCGCCAGCTTGACCAGAATGTTCTGGCCAATTCTCTCCTGTGGCTTTTCGTTCATTGCTGCTCCTGCGGGGAATTTTTCTGATCCAAGTGTAGCTGAAGGCGGGTAAGAGATTGTTTATACACGTGCAGGCAGGGCAGACGCCAGGGCACAGCGCCAGAAACAGGAGCGCGATCCAGGGCGTTCAGCAGATGCATACCCTCTGAAAAGGCGTATAGTTAATTTTCTGTTATCAAATGCCTGTCGTGAGCGCGTTTATCTATGCCTGACCTGCCTGCTGCTGCGGAACAGAGCCGTCTCCGGCTGAATCTGCAGATTCTTTCTATTGTGAAGTTTAATTTCGCCACCTATCTGACTATCGGGCTGCCGCTGGCGGTGCTGCCCGGGTTCGTTCATGACAATCTGGGGTATAGCGCGTTCTGGGCCGGGGTGGTGATTAGCCTGCAGTATATCGCCACGCTGCTGAGCCGGCCCTATGCCGGACGCTTTGCCGATAGCTGGGGACCCAAGCGCGTGGTCGTACTGGGGCTGGCAGGCAGCCTGCTGAGCGGCCTCTGTATGCTCTTCTCCGCCCTGGCACAGGAGCAGGCGCTACTTAGCCTGACGCTGCTCTGCCTGGGGCGCATTATTCTCGGCGTTGGCCAGAGCTTTTGCGGCACCGGGACATCGCTGTGGGGCGTGGCGAAAGCGGGTTCTCTGCATATCGGGCGCGTTATCTCCTGGAACGGCATTGTCACCTATGGCGCCATGGCGCTGGGTGCGCCGCTGGGCGTTGCGCTGTTTCGCAGTGGCGGGCTGCTGCAGCTCTCAGGGGTAATTGTGGCCATCAGCCTGCTGGCGATGGTGCTGGCGCTGCCACGTGCGGCGGTTAAAGGCAGTAAAGCGCGCCCGCTGCCGTTCCGTGCGGTCCTGGGAAAAATATATGGCTATGGCGTGCTGCTGGCGATGGGGTCGGCCGGATTTGGCGTGATTGCGACCTTTATTACCCTGTTCTACCGCGAACGTGGCTGGGAAGGGGCGGCGTTTGCCCTGACGCTGTTCAGCAGTGCGTTCGTGGGTATGCGCCTGCTGTTTCCGGATGCGATTAACAAATGGGGCGGGCTGCGCGTCGCCAGCGTCTGCTTTGCCATTGAGGCAGCGGGCCTGTTTCTGGTCGCAGGTGCGGCCGATCCGTGGATGGCGAAGCTGGGGGCTTTTCTGACCGGCGCCGGCTTTTCTCTGGTATTTCCGGCTATCGGCGTCGTCGCGGTCAAAGCGGTGCCGCAGCAGAATCAGGGCAGTGCGCTGGCAACCTATACCGCTTTTATGGATCTGGCGCTGGGCATCACGGGACCCCTTGCTGGCCTGATCATGAGCTATGCCGGCGTGTCCCGGGTCTATCTGCTGACGGCGCTGCTGGTCTGCATCGCGCTGGGCTGCACGCTCTATATGCTGAAATCCCGCCAGCCGGACAGCGCGGAGACGCCATAAAAAAAGGCCCCGACCGGGGCCAGCAACGGCAAAAGTATCCCTGAGGGACACAGATAAGGATCGCTGAGCACTTCATGCAGGCAGAGATACTGATGGAAAAGAGGAGAACATTTGTTTCAAAATAAGTAAATAATGAAATGTAAAACAGTAGATCCGCTTCGCAAAAATGCGTCGTTAACATTATCTGCAGTAACCAGAACGTTGGCTGATGAGAGTAATCAGCGCCCCGCCAGCCAGAAAAAATGCGATCCAGCCCGCTAAAAGAAAATCTTCCAAAAAAGATTATTTGAAAAATTTATTTCATTGTAATAGCTTCATAGCACGCTTTTCATCTCACCTGCCCGGGTAGCCTGACGCTGACCCTTTGCTGCCTGCAGGGCCCTTTACATCAATGAGGCATCGACATGACTATTATTGGAAACTTTATCGGTGGCAGCATCACGCACAGCGCCAGTAATGAAACCATTCCGGTTTACGATCCGGCAACCGGCAAAGTGGTGCGTGAGCTGACGCAAAGCACCGCTGCAGAAGTAGAGCAGGCGATTGCGGTAGCGCACGCTGCCTTTCCGGAATGGTCGAAAACCGCGCCGCTGCGTCGTGCGCGCGTCATGTTTAATTTCAAAGCGCTGATGGAAAAGCACCGTGATGAGCTGGCAGCCCTGATCGTCTCAGAACATGGCAAGGTCTGGTCAGATGCGCTCGGTGAGCTGACGCGCGGTATTGAGGTGATTGAGTTTGCCTGCGGCATTCCGCACCTGCTGAAAGGCGAAAACTCGCCGGGCGTAGGCACCGGCGTTGACAGCTACTCACTGATGCAACCGGTGGGCGTGGTGGCAGGCATTACGCCATTTAACTTCCCGGCGATGGTGCCGCTCTGGATGTTCCCGATCGCACTGGCGTGCGGAAATACCTTTATTCTCAAACCACCGGCTCTGGATCCGTCCGCATCGGTGCGTATGGCGGAGCTGCTGAAAGAAGCGGGCCTGCCGGATGGCGTATTCAACGTTGTGCACTCATCTAATGATGACGCAGAACAGCTGTATAAAGATCCGCGCATCGCGGCCGTCAGCTTTGTCGGCTCATCCGGGGTTGCGGAGCACATCTATAAAACGGCCAGCGCGCACGGTAAACGCGTACAGGCGTTTGGCGCAGCGAAAAACCACGCTATCGTCATGCCGGATGCCGATCTGGATGCCACCGTCAATGCCATCATGGGTGGTGCGTTTGGCTCAGCGGGCGAGCGCTGCATGGCGCTGCCGGTAGTGGTTGCCGTCGGCGATGATACCGCGGACAAACTGATCGCCCGCCTGACGCCGCTGATCAAAGCGCTGCGCGTGGGGCCCGGCATGCAGCAGGGCGCGGAAGAGAATGAGATGGGTCCGGTGGTCTCTGCCGCTCATCAGAAAAAAGTGCTCGGCTACATCGATAAAGGTGAGCAGGAGGGGGCGAAGCTGGTGGTCGATGGCCGCACTATCCGGGTCGCGGGCCATGAAGAGGGCTACTATGTAGGCGGCACGCTGTTCGATAATGTCACCTCCGATATGGTGATCTGGCGTGAGGAGATCTTTGGCCCGGTGCTGAGCATTATGCGCGCCAGCGACTATAGCAGCGCACTGCAGCTGGTTAACAGCCATGAGTTTGGTAACGGCAGCGCCATCTTTACCAGCAATGGCCACACCGCGCGCGAGTTTATTCAGAACGTCGAGGCGGGCATGGTGGGCGTAAACGTTCCGGTGCCGGTTCCTATGGCGTTCCACAGCTTTGGCGGCTGGAAACGTTCCGTGTTTGGTGCGCTGAATGTGCACGGCCCGGATGGCGTACGTTTCTATACGCGGATGAAAACTGCCACCGTACGCTGGCCCAGCGGCCAGCAGACCGTATCGGAATTCAGTATGCCTACGCTGGGTTGAGACGGTCACAGGAGGAAAGCATGTCCCTGATTTCAAAAGCACAGCAGCCTGACAGCAGCGGTCGTATTCAGCACGTCACGCCGCAGAGCGCAGGCTGGGAATACGTTGGCTTTGCGGCTTACCTGCTAAAGCAGGGCGAGACGCTGACGCTGCAGAGTGGTGAGAAAGAGCTCTGCCTGGTGCTGGTCGCCGGGCGGGCGTCGGTTAAAACCCGTCACGCTGCCTTTGCCGGTATTGGCAAGCGCATGTCGCCGTTTGAGCGGACTCCCCCGTGGTCAGTCTATGTGCCGCACCACGATCAGGTGGAGATCACCGCAGAAACCGATCTTGAGCTGGCCGTATGCAGCGCGCCGGGACATGGCGATCTGCCGGCCCGGCTCATCCCGCCGGAAGAGGTAGGCATTGAGCATCGCGGCAAAGGGCGTAACCAGCGTCTGGTGCATAATATTCTGCCGGATAACAAAGCGGCGGACAGCCTGCTGGTGGTGGAGGTTTATACCGGTGAAGGAGCGACCAGCTCCTGGCCAAGCCATAAGCATGATGATAAAGCGAGCCCGGATGAGACCTATCTGGAGGAGACCTACTACCATCGCTTTGATCCGGAACCCGGTTTTGCTATGCAGCGGGTCTATACCGACGATCGCTCGCTGGATGTCTGTATGGCGCCCGGCAATCGCGATGTGGTCATGGTGCCACGCGGTTACCACCCGGTCGCCACGCTGGCGGGCTATGACAACTACTATCTCAACGTAATGGCGGGACCGGTACGGCAGTGGAAATTTACCTGGGAGAAAGATCACGCCTGGGTAAACAGCGATAGCTATCCACGCAGCCGCTGAGTCGCGGTATGGAGGGTAAAAGGGCAGCCAGCGCGCTGCCCTTTTTTATGGGTGCAGTTATTCCGGCTCGCTGCTGTTAGTCAGCGCCAGCGACACGGCCAGCGTCTGCGCCAGGCAGAGTGAAGCAACCTGAGAACGGAATCCATCGACCTGCGCTTCACGAACCACAAAACAGACGTCGCTGAAGGCGGCCAGCGGGCTGACCTGACTGTCGGTGATAGCGATCTGATGCGCGCCGCGTCGGGCGCCCAGCTCGACCAGCTCAACGGCTTCGCGGGCGTAGGGCGAGTAGCTGATAGCGATCACCACATCTTTGGGATTCACCATGCTCAGCTGCTCGGCAAACATGCCGCCGAGACCGTCAATCAGGAACGCGCGGCGCTCAAGGTGACGCAGCGCATACACCAGATAAGAAGCCACACTGAAGGAGCGGCGCAGGCCAATAATGTAGATATTCTCCGCCTCATTCAGCATCTGTACCGCTTTGTTGAGCTGTTCAGGGTTTATCTGCATCGCCAGCTGCTGCAGCGCCTGACTGTTAACCATGGTGAAGACGTTGAGGATCTCCATCGGGCTTTCCGGCGAGCTGGCGCTGTCATCGGTGGCCGTCTGGCGAAACAGGCGCGCGCGCTCGGTATAATTAACGGTCTCTTCCATCAGATGCTGACGAAACACCTGTTTCATTTCATTGAAGCCGCTGAAGCCAAAAGCGTTGGCAAAACGGATCAGCGTGGAGGGCGGTACATCAGCCTGCTGAGCGATAGAGGCGACGGTATCAAAAGCGATGCTGTTGCTGTTATCGAGAATATAACGAGCCACCTGCTTCAGACGCTTGCTCAGCGTCTCGTAGCGACGACGGATATCGTCCTGTAGCAGAGTGAGCTGGGTTGGATTATTGGTCATTGCTTCGGCCCGTTAACAAAAGAAAAATGGCTGGATAATGAGCGCTATAGTACCAGATGGATGGAAAATTTCATTCAATTGTCATCAGCAGCGCATCTATTTCATTGGATTATGCAATACCTCACAAAACCGCGTGGCGGCAGTACGGTTTGCGGTGAAGTAATCGGAGGCTGGAAAGAGAGAGGCACGGGAAAGAGCTGAAGCAGAGGGTTGCACCCTCTCCGCCAGGGGAGAGGGTGTGCGGAAACAATGCCCGCCGGACCTAACCGCGCGCCGCGCGCCAGTAACCAATCAGGCGCAGATAGTTGCCTTTTACCGTCTTAATCAGCGTCTGGTCATCCAGCTCGCCTTTCAGCCACTGACGTGAAGGCTGACCAAAGATGGTGCGCCCGACGGCAAATCCTTTTACCCACTCCGCCTGCGCCGCCGCGGCAAAGCCCGCCTTGAGCTTATCTTCCGGCGCGTCCAGGCCAAGCAGCAGTATGCCGCGACAGTACGGATCCTGCTGTTCAATCAGCGCACCTATCGCCTGCCAGCTCTCTGCAGAGAGCGGCGGCAGTTTCCACCAGTCGGGCTGAATGCCGAGGCTGTAGAAGTGGCTCAGCATCTCATGATAGTAAGACTCGTTGTGATCCGGATTGCTCTCCGGCAGGATCACCTCTACCAGCAGCTCATGCCCGCTCTTGTTACAGCCGCGCCAGACATCCAGCAGCAGCGCATCCTGCTCATCGCGCAGCTCAGCGCTGTCGTGCGGATGGTAAAACACCAGGCACTTCACCACGTGCTCCGCCGGCCAGTCGATCAGCTGCGAGCCGATATTGCCATGCTCCAGGCGCAGCGGCCGCGATCCGGGCTGCTCAATCGGCCGACCAATCCACCACTTTTTGCCGGTAATTGCGTTCAGCGCTTTCTGCCCGTAGGTGGTATCGGCCAGAATGCCGCTCTTTTCATTCAGGCCTGCTTCTGCCGCCGCCTCCTGCGCCGCCTGCAGCAGCAGCAGTTTCAACTGCGGAATGCGCGTCTCGCTGACGCCCGCTTCCTGCGCCATATCGGCCAGCTGTTTACGGTGGTCAAAGGCGAACACATTCAGCTCCGGCCACTGCTGCCGGCGCGTGGTGACCCGGTGCAGGTGAGTAAGGCGCGTATCGCGATCTGGTCGTTTAACCTCACGGTCGCGGCTGAGGAAATCATCCAGCTCCGCTTTAGTAGGCATTGCCGGCGCGCAGCCGTGCCGCGACACCACCAGCGCGCCACAGGCATTCGCGTAGCGACACGCCTGCTCCCAGCTCTCATCGTTCAGCCAGCCGCGCAGCAGACCGGACATAAATGCATCGCCCGCACCCAGTACGTTCAGCACTTCAACCTGCACGCCGCTCTGCAGCCGGGTCTGTTCCCAGCTGTCCGGAATATCGCCCTCAAACACCACGCAGCCCAGCGGACCGCGCTTGCACACCAGCGTGGCCTGGCTTGCCTGGCGCACATTTTTCAGCGCCGTCAGCGTATCGGTACTGCCGCCGGCAATGTGAAACTCCTCTTCGGTGCCGACGATAAGGTCAAAATAGTGCAGCACTTCCTGCAGCTGGCGGGTCACCTGGCCCGATTCAATAAAGCGCGTCTCACCGTCGCCCAGTGAGGTCAGGCCCCACAATACCGGCCGATAGTCGATATCCAGCGCGGTACGCAGCCCGTTGCGACGGGCAATATCCAGCGCTTTCAGCACGGCGGCGCGGGTATCCGGATGGGAAAGGTGCGTGCCGGTAATCGCGACCGCGCGTGAAGAAGTAATGAACGCCTCCTGAATATCATCCGGCACCAGCCCCATATCCGCGCAGTTATCGCGATAGAAGATCAGCGGAAAGGTCTCTTCATCTTTAATGCCGAGGATCACCAGTCCGGTCAGACGCGTTTTATCGGTGATCAGGCCGTCAGTGTTACAGCCGACGCGCTGCAGCTCTTCACGTAAAAAACGGCCGTTATGTTCATCGCCGACGCGCGCCAGCATCGCAGATTTCAGCCCCTGAATGGCTGTGCCATACGCCACGTTGCCTGAGGATCCACCCAGATATTTATTAAAGCTGGTCATATCCTCTAAGCGCGAACCGATTTGCTGACCATAGAGATCAACGGCGATGCGTCCGATACAAATCACATCAAGCCGCTTCTGTTGTGTACTCATACCTATAGTTTCCTTCTGTGATAAGCAGGCACGAACATCATCGCCCGTGTCGGGTGCGCTGCTGTCGGGTTCTCAGAATGCCTGACTGGCTGGAAAATCAGTATGAGGAATGAATATTTCATAAACAACATAAAATGAAACATACATCTTTATTTTGTGAGCCAGGTAAATTACCGCTCTGCGCAACAGAGCAGGGATAACGTCGTAAACTGGCGCGGCATCTCCGGGCTGTGAAGCCGATCGCAGGAAATATCAGGTAAATAGCAGAAGCTCTCCGGGTGAAACAAAAGTTCACAACCGCGCCACGCTTTCTGGCTTCGTTCCACTTTATCCACGCAGAAATGGCTGCTCAGTCACTTTACTGTGCTGAATTTGATCTCCATCGCAAAATGAAATGTTTCTTCTGTAATTGTATTTTATGGAAAAAATATTTGTTTATAATCGCCGCATGTTTCACTTATGCGCGGGGCAGCCAGACAGCCTGCTCCGGGTCGCGAGGCTCCTCTGCGGATGCCGGCAAGTAAAGGAAAAGAGATATGGGCACGATCAGACTGACAACGGCACAGGCGCTGGTGAAGTTTCTCGATAATCAATATCTGAATGTCGATGGCGCAGAGAGCAAGTTTGTGAAAGGCGTGTTCGCCATTTTCGGCCACGGTAACGTACTCGGTATGGGTCAGGCGCTGGAGCAGGATAGCGGCGATCTGATTGTGTATCAGGGACGCAACGAGCAGGGTATGGCGCATGCTGCGACCGGCTTTGCCAAACAGTCGCTGCGCCGTCAGATTATCGCCTGTACCTCGTCGGTAGGCCCGGGCGCGGCCAACATGATTACCGCTGCGGCAACCGCCACGGCCAACCGTATTCCGCTGCTGCTGCTCCCCGGCGATGTGTTTGCGACCCGCCAGCCCGATCCGGTGCTGCAGCAGATTGAGCAGAGCCACGATTTAAGTATCAGTACCAATGATGCTTTCCGCGCCGTCAGCAAATACTGGGATCGCATCAGCCGCCCGGAGCAGCTGATGTCCGCCTGTATTAACGCCATGCGCGTGCTGACCGATCCCGCCGAAACCGGTGCAGTGACGCTCGCCCTGCCGCAGGATGTACAGGGCGAAGCGTGGGATTTCCCGGACTACTTCTTTCAGAAGCGCGTGCATCGGCTCGATCGCCGCCTTCCTTCTCCTGCGCCGCTTGAGGCTGCGCTGGCGCTGATTGCGCGCAAGCACAAGCCGCTGATTGTCGTGGGCGGTGGCGTCAAATACTCCGGAGCGGGCGAGGCGCTGCTGAAGTTTGCTGAGCGCTTCGCGATTCCGTTTGCGGAAACGCAGGCGGGCAAAGGCACGCTGAGTTCCGAACATCCGCTGAACCTGGGGGGCGTGGGGGAAACCGGCTCTCTGGCCGCTAACCTGCTGGCGAAAGAGGCCGATCTGGTTATCGGTATCGGCACCCGCTATACCGACTTCACCACCGCGTCAAAATGGATTTTTCGCCATCCGGAGGTCAGCTTCCTTAATCTTAACGTCAGCAACTTCGACAGCTACAAGCTCGATGGCGTGCAGCTGCTCGCCGATGCGCGCGAAGGGCTGACCGCGCTGGCGCAGCAGCTGCAGGGCTTTGAAAGCCACTGGGGCGATCAGATAGAAGAGGCGCAGCGTCAGCTGCGGCAGGAGACGCAGCGCGTCTATGCTGCTACCTGGAACAGCAATGATTTCGTTCCGGAAATTGCTGACCATATCGATCGCGACGCGCTGTTTGCCGAATTTCAGCGTCTTACTCAATCCGTGCTGACGCAGAGTAGCGTGCTCGGCACGCTGAACGAGCAGCTGCCGGATGACGCGGTCATTGTGGCCGCAGCGGGCAGCCTGCCGGGCGACCTGCAGCGCGTCTGGCGCACCCGCAGTTACAACGACTATCACGTGGAGTATGGCTACTCCTGCATGGGTTATGAAGTCAACGCCGCGCTGGGGGCAAAGCTGGCCCAGCCGCAGCGTGAGGTCTATGCCATGGTCGGTGATGGCTCTTTCATGATGCTGCACTCAGAGCTGGTGACGTCGATTCAGGAGGGCGCGAAGATCAACGTCATCCTGCTGGATAACATGACCAACGGCTGCATTAACAACCTGCAGATGGAACACGGTATGGACAGCTTTACGACCGAATTCCGCTTCCGTAATCCGGAAGGGGGGCGGCTCGATGGCGGCTTTGTGCCGGTGGACTTTGCGGCCATTGCCGCCGGGTACGGCTGCAAAACCTACCGCGTCACCACGCTTGAGCAGCTGAAGGCGGCGCTGGCCGACGCACAGCAGCAAAGCGTCTCCACCCTGATTGATATCAAAGTGCTGCCAAAAACCATGGTGCACAAATATTTCAGCTGGTGGAACGTCGGCGTGGCGCAAACCTCTGAATCTGAGCGTACGCAGCAGGTCGCTGACAAGCTGAATCAGCACATTCAGCAGGCACGTAAATATTAACGCTTCTGGCCGGCGCAGATCGGCCGTCTTATCTCTTATCTGACTCTACAGGTGTAATCATGACGCTCAAACTTGGGGTAATCGGGACCGGTGCAATTGGTCAGGAGCATATCCGTCGCTGTAACAACGTACTGCAGGGCGCAAAAGTGGTGGCGGTTTCCGACATCAACGTTGAGGGGGCCCGGGCGGCGCTGCAGCGGCTGAATATCAGCGCGGAGGTTTATCAGGATGGTCATCAGGTGATCGCCTCGCCGGAGGTTGACGCCATTCTGGTGACCTCCTGGGACCCGACGCATGAAGAGTTTACCCTGGCGGCTATCGCTGCCGGCAAGCCGGTATTCTGTGAAAAGCCGCTGGCGATGAGTGCGGAAGGCTGCCGCCGTATTGTGGATGCGGAAATTCAGCACGGCAAACGGCTGGTGCAGGTGGGCTTTATGCGCCCGTATGACGCGGGCTATCGCGCCCTGAAAAAAGTGATTACTGAAGGTGAGATTGGCGAACCGCTGATGCTGCACTGCGCGCACCGTAATCAGAGCGTGGGTGAGAACTACACCACCGACATGGCTATCACCAACACGCTGATCCACGAGCTGGATGTGCTGCGCTGGCTGACGGAGGATGACTATAAATCGGTACAGGTGGTCTTTCCGCGCGTCACGTCAAAATCGCATGCGCAGCTGAAGGATCCGCAGATTGTGCTGTTTGAAACGCAGAAAGGGATCCGCATCGATGTGGAGATCTTTGTGAACTGCGCCTATGGCTACGATATCCAGTGTGAAGTGGTGGGGGAAGAGGGCATTGCCCGTCTGCCAGAGCCGTCGGCGATCCAGACGCGTAAAAACGCGCGCCTCGGAACGCCGCTGCTGACCGACTGGAAAGATCGCTTTATCGACGCCTATGACGTCGAGCTGCAGGCGTTTATTAACGATGTTAAAGCCGGTGAGCTTACCGGACCTTCCGCATGGGATGGCTTTGCCGCTTCAGTAGCAGCTGACGCATGCCTGAAAGCACAGAACAGCGGCGCGATTGAGCCGGTTGAAATGCCACCGCGTCCGGCATTTTACAGCAAATAACCTGCTACTTTTTTTGCAGCGGCGCGACTGCTCCGCTGCCCTGATTCCGGGATTTGAAGATGAACAAAGAGAATGTAAAGCTGGCGATAGCGCCGATCGGCTGGACCAATGACGACATGCCCGATCTGGGCAAAGAGAACACATTCCAGCAGACGGTCAGTGAAATGGCGCTGGCCGGTTTTACCGGCAGCGAAGTCGGCAGTAAATACCCGCGCGATCCGGCGATTCTGAAACCGATGCTCGATATCCGCGGCATTGAGATCTGCAACGCGTGGTTCAGCACCTTTTTTGCTAACGGCGATAAGGCGAAGACCATCGATGAGTTCATCAACCATATGAACTTCCTGCATGCGATGGGCGCGCGCGTTATCGGCTGTTCAGAGCAGAGCAAAAGTATTCAGGGTACCACGCTGGCCGTGTTTGAGCAGAAACCGGTGTTCAGTGACGAAGAGTGGCGCCTGACGGCGGAAGGCTATAACGAACTGGCGCAGCTTGCCGCAGAAAAGGGCATGCGCGTGACGCTGCACCACCATATGGGAACCGGGATCCAGACGCCGGAAGAGATTGACCGTTTTATGGCGCTGACCCACGACAGCGTAGGCCTGCTCTATGATACCGGCCATATTTACTACTCTGAAGGATCGCAGCAGGCGATGCTGGACGTACTGACCACGCATCTGCCGCGTATTTTCCACGTGCATCTGAAAGATGTGCGCGACGAAGTGGTGGCTGAAGTGCGCGGGAAATCCCTGTCGTTTCTTGATGGCGTGAAGAAAGGCACCTTCACCGTGCCGGGAGATGGTGCGATCGATTTCGCGCCGGTGTTTAAAATTCTCGACGAGGCAGGCTATAAAGGCTGGATGGTGGTAGAGGCGGAGCAGGATCCGGCTATCGCCAACCCGTTTGAATATGCGGTAAAAGCGCGCAAATATATCCGCGAACACGCCGGACTCTGATTGCTGCTCTGTGCCAGCGCCGCTGCCGCTTCTGTGGGGCAGCGGCGCTGTTCTGTTATCCCTGCACGCTCTTCCTGAATCGGTTATCCGGCGACATAAAAAACCCCGCAGCGGGTGCGGGGTCGGTAAAGCGGATAACAGACCTTACGATGCGAGCGAAAGCGCCGGCTTCTGACTGTTGCGCGCCAGCCACTCGCTGATGCGCGCCTGCTGGGCCGTGTTCAGCCACATACCCTGCTTGGTACGGCGCCAGATAGCATCATCCAGTTCACGTACCCACTCGTTTTTGACCAGATAACGCAGTTCAGCTTCATAGAACTCATGACCAAAATTCTCGCCCAGATCGGTCAGGCTGGTGACACCCTCAAGCAGCATTTCGGTGCGACTGCCGTAGGTGCGGGCATAGTGCCGCGCCATGTTTTCGCTGATAAAGGGATAGCGGCGACGCAGACCGGCAGCGTAGTCCTCACGCGTACCGGAGAAATCACCACCCGGCAGCACGGCATTTTTTGTCCAGGCCGGGCCGGCGTTCGGGTAGTACTTCGCCAGTTTCTCCATCGCATGCTCTGCCAGCTTGCGATAGGTGGTCAGCTTACCGCCAAACACCGACAGCAGCGGCGCCCCGCCGTTATCATCACGCACGTCCAGCGTATAGTCGCGGGTGATCGCCTGCGGTGAATCTGACTCATCATCACACAGCGGACGCACGCCGGAGTAGCTCCAGACGATATCATCTGAGGTCAGCTGCTTTTTGAAGTGCGCGTTAAACACCTTCAGCAGATAGCGCGTCTCTTCCTCATCAATTTTAACGTTTTTCGGATCGCCTTTGTACTCAACGTCGGTGGTACCGATGATAGAGAACTCATCCATCCACGGAATAACAAACACGATACGGTTATCTTCGTTCTGCAGAATATAAGCCTGCTTTTCGGTGTGCACGCGCGGCACCACGATATGGCTGCCTTTAATAAGGCGAATGCCATAAGGGGATTTCAGCTTCAGGCCGTCGTCAAACAGCTGTTTAACCCACGGGCCGGCCGCATTAACCAGGCCTTTAGCGCGCCAGGTCAGAATTTTGCCGGTATCGACCTCTTCTGCCTCAACCATCCACATGCCGCCTTCACGCCATGCGCGGTTAACGCGGGTACGGGTGCGCACTTCGCCACCTTTACGCTCAACTTCCTGCGCGTTCAGCACCACCATGCGGGCATCATCCACCCAGCAGTCGGAATATTCAAAACCGCGCGTAATTTCCGGCTTCAGCGCCGACTCCGCGCCAAAGCGCAGACCTTTACTGCCCGGCAGCGTAGTGCGCTTGCCGAGGCGGTCATACATAAACAGGCCCATACGGATCATCCACGCCGGACGCAGGTGCGGGCGGTGCGGCAGGCGGAAGCGCATCGGGAAAGCGATATGCGGTGCCATTTTTAACAGCACTTCGCGCTCGGCCAGCGCTTCACCAACCAGGCGAAATTCGTAGTGCTCAAGGTAGCGCAGGCCGCCGTGAATCAGTTTGGAACTGGCGGAGGAGGTGGCACACGCCAGATCCCGCGCCTCCAGCATCAGCACAGACAGTCCGCGTCCTGCAGCGTCCACTGCAATGCCGGCTCCGTTGATGCCGCCGCCGATCACGATCAGGTCTTTGGTTTCCACGTCATCTCCTCCGATGTTCGGAATAGTTCTAAAATGTTCGTTTTCGAGCGTAATAATAATCGGAAACCAACATTTTCGCCAGTCTTTAACGCAATAAAAACATTCCTGCGTGATGCAGCTAACATTCCGGCAGGAAAAAAAACAGATAACCCTTTTCTTTATCAGGTTATGGCACCTGTTTCTCAGGGTAAACTAGGCGCAAACAGAACAGCTAAATGAGAGATAACGATGGAAACCTTCGAGTGTATTAACGTTCAGCAGGCAAACACGCAGCTGGCGCAGGGCGCGCAGTTAGTCGATATTCGCGATCCACAGAGTTTCGCCCTGGGACATGCCGCTGGCGCGCAGCATCTCTCCAATGACAACCTGGCGGACTTTATCGCGCAGGCGCGCCGCGATCTGCCGGTGCTGGTGATGTGTTATCACGGCAACAGCAGCAAAGGCGCCGCGCAGTTTCTGCTGGGGCAGGGTTTCAGTGAGGTGTACAGCATTGATGGCGGGTTTGACGCCTGGCGTGCAGCGTTTCCTGCGCAGACCGCGACCGGTAGTCTCTGACCCGCCATCTTAAGGAGAGCGCAGCATGATGCGTATTACCCGGTTCAGCCACGCCCGCACCGCGCAGGCGTTTGTGGATTATATGGCGACGCGCGGTGTGACGCTGCGCATAGAGCAGGAAAGTCACTTTGTGATCGTGCTGGATGATGAGAGCCAGCTGCAGATGGTCGAAAACGAACTTGCGCAATTCGTTCGCGACCCTAATCACCCGCGCTATCAGGCGGCCAGCTGGCGCAGCGGCAGCACCCGCAGCGGGCTGCACTATGAGCGCAGCAACGTCTGGGCCACGATTCGCGAACGCGCCGGACCGCTGACGCTTTCGGTGATGGCGCTCTGCGTCGCAGTGTTTATTCTGATGCAGATTGCGGGTGATGATGTCGCGCTGGCCTGGCTGGGCTGGCCGGCTGACGCCTCGCAATATTTTCAGGTCTGGCGCTGGTTCAGCCATGCGCTGCTGCACTTTTCGTTGCTGCATATCCTGTTTAACCTGATGTGGTGGTGGTATCTCGGCGGAGCGGTCGAGAAGCGACTCGGCAGCGGCAAGCTGTTTGTGATTATGCTGATCTCTGCGCTGCTCAGCGGCTGGATGCAGGCCAAATTCAGCGGCGTGCTGTTTGGCGGTCTTTCGGGTGTGGTCTATGCGCTGATGGGCTATTGCTGGCTGCGCGGCGAGCGCGATCCCGAAAGCGGTATTTATCTGGAGCGCGGACTGATTGGTTTCGCTATTGTATGGCTGGTAATTGGCTGGTACGGCGCATTTGGTCTGGCAATTGCTAATGCCGCGCACGTGACCGGCCTGCTGGTCGGGCTGGCTATGGCGTTTGTGGATACGCGCCACGCTGCCCGTCATCAGAGATAAAAAGAACACGGCTGCAAGCCGAGGAGAGAGATGTGAAGCAGACGCAACGTCATGACGCCATTATCGATCTGGTCCGGCGTCAGGGGTATGTCAGTACGGAAGAGCTGGTTGAGCATTTTGCGGTCAGTCCGCAGACCATCCGCCGGGATTTAAACGATCTGGCCGATCAGAATAAAATTCAGCGCCATCACGGCGGCGCGGCGCTGCCCTCCAGTTCGGAAAATACCGCCTGGCAGGATCGTAAAATGATGTGGTCGGCAGAAAAGGCACGCATCGCCGCGCGCGTGGCCAGTCAGATCCCGGATGGCGCAACGCTGTTTATTGATATCGGTACTACACCCGAAGCGGTTGCCCATGCGCTGCTGAACCATAACGATCTGCGGATTGTCACGAACAACCTTAACGTTGCCATTCTCCTGATGGGCAAGCCCGATTTCCGGGTGATCATCGCCGGCGGAGAAGTGCGCACGCGTGACGGCGGGATCATGGGCGAAGCCACGCTCGACTTTATCTCGCAGTTCCGCCTCGACTACGGCATTCTCGGTATCAGCGGCATCGATATGGATGGCTCGCTGCTGGAGTTTGACTACCATGAAGTCCGGACCAAACGAGCCATCATCGACAATTCGCGCTGCGTAATGCTGGTTGTGGATCACTCAAAGTTCGGGCGTAACGCTATGGTCAATCTGGGCAATATGGGACTGATTGATTACATGTTTACCGATCAGAAGCCTCCCGCCAGCGTGCTTAAAGTGATTGAGCAGCATGAGGTCCATCTCGAACTCTGCTGATCCTGCGCCGGGCCACGCGCCCGGCAGCTATTTTTTCCCTCTCCCTTCCGATCCGGTCGCTTTTTTCACCAGGCGCGACTTTACTTATCCTTTTGATCTCTATCCGCCAGCCCGGACGCGAAAGGAGCGTTGATGTCTCTCAATAAACTGGATCAGGCCGCAGAAGCGGCGGGAATTGCCTTGCGTTTTGTGAATGCCAGAGGGGAAAAGGAAACCATCAGCGATGAGACCAAAGAGGCGCTGCTGGCGGTAATGGAGGCGCCGGCAGGTAAAGCGCCGCCGGTGCCGCCGGTGCAGGTCTTTGTGGCACGCGCCCGGCGCGAGCTTGCGGTGGGTGGCAAAGGTGAATTTACCTGGCAGCTGACCACTGAGCAGGGCAAAAGCCACAGCGGCACGGTACAGGGTGGCGAGATGCTGACGCTGCCGCCGCGTCTGACGCAGGGCTATCATCAGCTCAGCCTGCGTAAAGGGCGTCAGGAGTGGCAGTCGCGCCTGATTATTGCGCCGCGTCGCTGCTACCTGCCTGAACCGCTGGCACAGGGAGAAAAACGCTGGGGTGCGCTGGTGCAGCTCTATACGCTGCGCTCAGAGCAGAACTGGGGTATCGGTGACTTTGGCGATTTAAAACGGATGCTGGAGCAGGTAGCGGCGCACGGCGGCGACTTTATTGGCCTTAACCCGCTGCATGCGCTCTATCCGGCTCAGCCCGATCTCGCCAGCCCCTACAGCCCGGCGTCGCGCCGCTGGCTGAATATTCTCTATATTGACGTCAGCCAGGTGGCAGCATTTCAGCAGAGCGCCGCTGCACAGCGCTGGTGGAAGAGTGCGAAAACCCGCAAGGCGCTGGAGAAGGCGCGCGCGGTGGAGGCAGTTGACTATGCGGCAGTGGCGGCACTCAAGCTGGAGGCGCTGCGTCTGGCCTGGCAGCAGTATCAGCCGCAGGCGGCAGAGGAAGCGGATTACCAGGCGTTTCTGACGGCGGGCGGCGACGCGTTGCGTTATCAGGCCGCGTTTGATGGCATTCTGGCTGAGCGCAGCGGGCAGGATGAGCAGGGGTGGGGCTGGGAAACCTGGCCGGAGGGTTTACGCAGTGCCGCGCAGCCGGAAGTCCAGGCCTGGTGCGCGCAGCATGAAGAGGAGATTGGCTTCTGGAGCTGGCTGCAGTGGCTGGCGCATCAGCAGTTCAGTGACTGCTGGCAGCGCAGTCAGGAGCTGGGTATGGCGGTGGGGCTTTACCGCGACCTGGCGGTAGGTGTGGCTGAACATAGTGCCGAAACCTGGCAGGATCCGCAGCTATATAAACTTGGCGCTTCGGTCGGCGCGCCGCCCGATCCGCTGGGACCGCTGGGACAAAACTGGGGGCTGCCGCCGCTCGATCCGCACGTGCTGCGCGCGCGTGGCTATCAGCCGTTTATCGACCTGCTGCGCGCGAATATGCGCGACTGCGGCGCGCTGCGCATCGACCATGTGATGTCGCTGCTGCGACTGTGGTGGATCCCGCATGGGGAAGGTGCGGATAAAGGCGCCTACGTCTCCTATCCGGTAGAGGATCTGCTGGCGGTTCTGGCGCTGGAGAGCCAGCGGATGCGCTGCATGGTGATTGGCGAAGATCTCGGCACCGTGCCGCAGGAAATTGTCAAACTGCTGCGCGACAGCGGAGTTTTCTCCTGGAAAGTACTGTTCTTCGAACAGGAAAAAGAGGGGCGCTATCGCCTGCCCGACAGCTATCCGCCGCAGTCCATCGCCAGTGCCAGCACGCACGATCTGCCGACGCTGAGCGGCTTCTGGCAGGCGGAGGATCTGGCACTGGGCGAGAAGCTGGGTATGTATAAAGGCAGTACGCTGCAGTCGCTGCAGGCGCAGCGCGTGGAACAGAAACAGGCGCTGCTGGATGCGCTGCATCAGGCCGGGGCCATGCCGGCGCGCAGTGCAAAGCAGGCGGAAAAACAGGCGCTGACGCCAGCCTTTAATCAGGCTATCCATCGCTTTCTGGCGCTTACCCGCAGCACGCTGCTGGGCCTGCAGCCGGAGGACTGGATGGGCATGACAACGCCGGTTAACGTGCCGGGCACAACAGATGAGTATCCTAACTGGCGACGCAAGTGGAGCTTTACGCTGGAAGAGGCGTTTGCGGATAAGGGCGTGAAGAAACTGCTGAAAACGGTAAGCGAGGCGCGTAAAGCGTAGTAAAACCGCGGCAGCGCAGGGCGCTGCCGCATAAACTATCAGTAGTAGGAGTGTTCGCCGCGCTGGTGTTCAGTGAGATCGCGAACCCCTTTCAGCTCCGGGAAGGCAGCCAGCAGCTCTTTCTCAATGCCATCTTTCAGCGTGACATCAATCATCGAGCAGCCGTTACAGCCGCCGCCAAACTGCAGCACGGCGATGCCATCATCGGTGATCTCCATCAGCGACACGCGGCCACCGTGGCTGGCCAGCTGCGGATTGATCTGCGCCTGCAGCAGATATTCGACCCGCTCTGCCATCGGCGCATCGTCAGAGACTTTACGCATTTTCGCGTTTGGCGCTTTCAGGGTCAGCTGAGAGCCGAGATTATCCGTAACGAAGTCAATCTCTGCATCTTCAAGATAGGGTGCGCTCAGCTCATCCACATAGGCAGAGAGTTTATCGAACTTCAGTTCGGTATCCGTTGCTTCTACCGCGTCAGGCGGGCAGTAGGAGACGCCGCACTCGGCGGTTGGCGTACCCGGGTTAATAACGAATACGCGGATCTGGGTGCCATCTTCCTGTTTTGACAGCAGTTTTGCGAAATGCTCTTGCGCAGTATCAGTAATACGGATCATGGCGATTGCTCAATAGTTGACTAAATTACCTGGTTATAATACGCCCAACACCGACGCTCTACAAGGTACGGCACAGGCAGCCAATATGGATGCTGGCGGCGCCCTCAGCCTGCAGCAGGCGGCTAATCTCCGCTACGGTGCTGCCGGTGGTGACCACATCATCAATCAGCAGGATATGGCGATCCTGCACCGGCATTTCAAGGCGGAACGCGCTGCGCAGATTATGACGGCGCGCGCGGGCATTAAGCTGATGCTGGGTGCTGCCGCGACGTATCCGGCTGACACCTTCACGATACTCACACCTCAGCCAGCGTGCGAGCGGCTGCGCAAGCAGCGCTGACTGATTAAAGCCGCGCTGCCAGGCGCGCTGATGATGCAGCGGCACGCTCAGCACCAGATCGAACGCCGTAGCGGGTTCATTCCGGCGCGTTGTTAACAATTTTAACAAAAGCAGCCGCGCCAGCATCACCCTGAGTGCGATCGCGCCGGAAAATTTCAGCTGCTGTACCCAGTCACTCAGCGGCGGAGTGTAATCGCTGACGCAGGTTAAGCGATGCCACGGCGGCGGCTGACGCAGGCAGCGACCGCAGCGCTGCGCTGCAGTGGCTGGCAGGCCGCAGCAGGGGCAGAGCGCCGGCAGGAGCGGCAGCTGATGCAGACAGAGAGTGCACAAGCCGTGGTGTGCAATCTGCAGCGGAAGATGGCATAGCCAGCAGCGGGCCGGGGTTGATAGCATAGCGACCTCTTTTTCACTTTTCGGGAGTGTAACCGATGAGTTCGCTTTACTGGCACACCACGGGCGCGGGCGATCGCGATCTTGTGCTGCTGCACGGCTGGGGACTGAATGCCGAAGTGTGGCAACACATTGTTCCGCGACTCAGTCCCCATTTTCGCCTGCATCTGGTGGATCTGCCCGGATTTGGCCGCAGCGCAGCGGCCGGTCCGCTGACGCTGATACAGATGGCGCAACAGCTGCTGCCGCAGCTGCCTGAACGCGCCACGCTGCTGGGCTGGTCACTGGGCGGGCTGGTGGCCAGCCAGCTGGCGCTGCTGCAGCCGGCGCGCGTTTCTGCATTGATCAGCGTAGCCTCCTCGCCCTGTTTTACCGCGCAGGCGGAGTGGCCGGGGATTAAGCCCGACACCCTGACCGGTTTTCAGCAGCAGCTCAGTGACGATTTCCGGCGCACCGTTGAGCGCTTTCTGGCATTACAGACCATGGGGACAGAAAATGCGCGTCAGGATGCGCGTCAGCTGAAAGAGGTGGTGCTGTCGCAGCCGATGCCGTCAGTTGCGGCGCTGCAGAGCGGGCTGGAGATTCTGCGGCAGAGCGATTTGCGCCCGACGCTGGACACTCTTAGCGTGCCGTTCCTGCGCCTCTATGGGGCGCTGGATGGGCTGGTACCGCGACGTATTGCCGCCGAGCTGGATGCGCGCTGGCCCGGCTCCCCGTCAGTGGTCATGGAAAAGGCAGCGCATGCGCCGTTTATCTCACATCCTGAGGCGTTCTGCGGGCACGTGACGCAGTTTATCCACGCAGCCACATAAACTGCCAGGCAGCGAGCGTCACCGGCGCGCTGCCGTCCACCTTTTGCCCGCTGACGATATCCTGGTAGTGGCGCGCCTGCGGCAGCGTGGCGGTAATTTCACGGCTGCTCAGGTTAAACAGGCACAGCAGCCCCTCTTCATCTGGCGCGTGGCGGCGAAACAGCAGGATTGCATTGTCGCTCTCCAGCAGAGTCATGGCGTTATCGGGATGAAAAGCGGGCTGGCGGGTGCGCAGCTGGATCAGCGCACTCAGCCGTTCAAACACCTGCTGACGCAGCCAGTCGCCGCCGCTGATCCACTGCTCCATTTCACGCAGGCTATATTTTTCGCGATTGATGGCGCGGTTGTGGCCGGCAGCGCGCACCCCTTCGTTATCGTTACGCGAGCCGAGGATGCTCTGAATATAAATCGCGGGCACGCCCGGAAACGCCAGCAGGATGGCGTGCGCCAGCAGGAAACGGCGCAGGCGCGTCTCATCATCATCGGTCTGATGGTTAAGCGCATCGAGATAGGTAACGTTGATTTCATAGGGGCTGGTGGTGCCGTCGGGGTTGTTTTTATATGACACCAGCGCGCCTTCCAGCGCCAGCTCACGCACCAGGGCAACAATTTCAGGCTCTGACAGAATGCCACGCGCCGGATTCAGGCCGATACCGTCATGCGAGGCGAGAAAGTTAAAAAAGGTGGTGCTGCCGCTGCCGGGCGTCAGCGAGGCGGCCCACTGACGCAGCGCGCGCGCTGAACCGGCATGGATCGCCTGCAGCACCAGCGGCGGCAGAGAAAACTGATATACCATCTGCGCTTCATCATCCCCGCGGCCAAAATAGCTGATGTTATCCTGGTGCGGCACGTTGGTTTCCGTGATGATCACCGTGCCCGGCGCAACAACATCGGCGACGGCGCGGAACAGCTTCACCAGCAAATGGGTTTTATGCAGGTGAATGCAGCGCGTGCCCGGCGTTTTCCACATATAGCCAACCGCATCCAGCCGCACATAATCCGCACCTTTTTTCAGGTAGTCGAGCAGCACGCCGATCATACGGATCAGCACATCCGGGCTGGCGAAGTTAAGATCGATCTGATCGGCGCTGAAGGTGGTCCAGATATAGCGCGTGCTGCCGTCGGCCAGGGTAAAAGGCGTAAGCAGCGGCGAAGTGCGCGGGCGGGTCACGGCGCTGAGATCGGTGGCCGGCGGCATACTGATAAAAAAATCATCCCAGCCCGGGTCCTGCGCCAGATAGTGACGAAACCAGGCGCTGTGCGCCGAGATATGGTTGCAGACAAAGTCGAACATCAGCCGCGTCTGGCTGTGCAGCGCCGCAATCTGCTGCCAGTCACCGCAGATCGGATTGACTTTGTGGTAGTCGATAACCGAAAAGCCATCATCGGACGAGTAGGGAAAGAATGGCAGCAGGTGCACCAGGTTAAAAGCAGACTGCAGGTGCTGCTGATAAAAGCGTGTAAAGCTGGCGAGGGTGGGCTGCTCCGGCTCACGAAACTGATCGGCGTAGGTGATGAGCACCACATCTTTCTCATCCCAGTGCGCTTTACGTGGCATTTTCACGCTGTCGCGCGCGGCGCGGATATGTGACAGCAGACGCTCGCGCGCGATGGCGGGCAGGTCTCCTTCATAGATCTCATCGAGCAGGGCGTTGATTTTATCCATCAGATTGTCAGGCCACGCGGAAGGTCAGTGGATCACACAGATTTTTTCAGCGTAGCCTGACGGGACAATTTCGCAACCTGTTACCTGCAGCCATTTGCCGGCTGCAGGCAGATTAGCAGGCTGAAATCAGCGCTTTTTACCAAAAGCCGCAGCCAGCGCATCACCCATGGCACTGTTGCCTGCAGGCGCAGGCTTGCCGCGCCCTTTGGCCGGATTTGCGGCGCGCGCCGGTTCTCTGGCAGCAGGTCGGCTACCGCTGCGTGCATTGCTCTCACCCGGCTGTTCATCCAGACGCATAGTGAGCGCAATACGTTTACGCTGCAGATCCACTTCCATGACTTTGACCTTCACGATATCGCCTGCTTTCACCACCTGATGCGGATCTTCCACGAAGCGATCGGAGAGAGAGGAGATATGCACCAGCCCATCCTGATGCACGCCGATATCCACAAAGGCACCAAAGTTAGTCACGTTGGTCACGGCGCCTTCCAGAATCATACCGGGCAGCAGATCGTTCATGGTTTCCACGCCTTCGGCAAACTGCGCGGTTTTGAACTCAGGACGCGGATCGCGGCCCGGCTTTTCCAGCTCTTTGATGATATCGGTCACGGTAGGCAGACCAAAGCGTTCATCGGTAAAGTCGCGCGCGTTCAGATTGCGCAGGCTGCCGGGATTTCCCATCAGCGCATCCAGCGCCTGCTCAGTGGCAGAGAGAATACGCTCCACCAGCGGATACGCTTCCGGATGCACCGTAGAGGCATCCAGCGGATTGTCACCGTGATTGATGCGCAGAAAGCCGGCGCACTGTTCAAACGCTTTTGGTCCGAGGCGGCTCACTTTCAGCAGCTGCTGACGGTTCTGAAAACGTCCGTTTTCATCACGCCAGCCCACAATATTCTGCGCCATCATGCGCGTCAGACCCGCTACGCGCGTAAGCAGGGCGACCGAGGCGGTGTTGAGATCGACGCCAACGGCGTTAACGCAATCTTCAACCACGGCATCCAGCTTTTTCGCCAGCTGACTCTGACTGACATCATGCTGATACTGGCCCACACCAATCGATTTAGGGTCAATTTTGACCAGCTCGGCCAGCGGATCCTGCAGGCGACGGGCAATAGAGACCGCACCGCGCAACGATACGTCGAGGTCAGGAAACTCCAGCGCCGCCAGTTCCGAAGCGGAGTAGACGGAGGCGCCCGCTTCACTGACGATCACTTTTTGTGCGCTGACCTGCGGAAACTGTTTCTGCACATCGAGGAAAAAGCGCTCTGTTTCGCGCGAAGCGGTGCCGTTACCAATCGCCACCAGCTCAACCTGATGCTTTATACAGAGCGCCGCGACGGCCGCCGCCGCTTTCGCCGC
This sequence comes from Pantoea eucrina, assembly GCF_002095385.1. GTDB lineage: Bacteria > Pseudomonadota > Gammaproteobacteria > Enterobacterales > Enterobacteriaceae > Pantoea > Pantoea eucrina. Next base: position 35,748 of record NZ_MIPP01000008.1, read on the forward strand.
CTGACCGGTGTGCGGGTAGACCGTATCAGTGGCCACCAGTTTGCCGGTCGCATCAACTACGGCAACCTTCACACCGGTGCGCAGGCCAGGGTCAAGCCCCATTGTGGCGCGCATACCGGCCGGAGCGGCCATCAGCAGATCGTGCAGATTGCGGGCAAAGACGTTAATCGCTTCATCTTCGGCCCGTTCACGGATGGTGCCCATCAGTTCGGTTTCGAGATGCAGCAGCACCTTGATGCGCCATGTCCAGCTCACCACCGCTTTACGCCAGCTGTCAGCCGGCGCATTATTCAGGCGCAGACCCAGGTGATCGGCAATCAGCGTTTCGCCATAGCTTTCACGCGGCGCCTCTTCAGACTGCGGATCGGCATTCAGCGACAGCTGCAGTACGCCTTCGTTGCGGCCGCGAAACATCGCCAGTGCGCGGTGCGAAGGCACGCTGCTCAGCGCTTCGTGATGATCAAAATAGTCGCGGAATTTAGCGCCCGCCTCTTCTTTGCCCTCAACGACACGTGCTACCAGATGGGCGTTTTTCCACAGATAGTCGCGCACTTTTGCCAGCAGCGCGGCGTCTTCGGCAAACCGCTCCATCAGGATATAGCGTGCGCCATCGAGCGCGGCGCGCGTATCCGCCACGCCTTTATCCGCATCCACAAAGCCTGCAGCTACCGCTTCCGGCTGCTGCGAGGGATCGTTCCACAATGTGTCAGCCAGCGGTTCGAGGCCCGCTTCAATGGCGATCTGGCCACGCGTACGGCGCTTCTGCTTGTAAGGCAGATAGAGATCTTCCAGCTCGGTTTTACTCAGCGTGCTGTTGATAGCCTGCGCCAGTTCCGGCGAGAGTTTGCCCTGATCGTCAATCGATTTCAGAATCGACTGGCGGCGATCGTCCAGCTCGCGCAGATAGCTCAGGCGGCTCTCCAGCGCGCGCAGCTGGGTATCATCCAGCCCGCCGGTGACTTCCTTACGGTAACGTGCAATAAAGGGGACGGTATTCCCTTCATCCAGCAGGCGTACGGCGGCATCAACCTGTTCGGCGCGTGCCTGCAGCTCACCTGCGATAATCTGGCTCAGCGAATCTTTCATCATCAGTAACGATCTTGCTTATCCGGGGTTAAAAACAGGGGACAGTTATACGGACTGAGGGCGTAAATTGCCAGCCAGCCGGGCGGCAATCCATCTTTTTCTGAATCGCGCCCGCATCTTGCTGCCTGCGGCAGCGTCGCTTATTGTACGCAGCTGGCGACCTGCAAAACTGACATAAATGAGCCGATGTAATGAAAACTCAACTGATTACCCGCGAAGGCTACAACAAGCTGCGCGCCGAGCACGATCATCTGTGGAATGAGAAGCGTCCGGAGATCACCCGTATCGTCTCCTGGGCCGCCAGCCTCGGCGATCGGTCAGAAAACGCGGACTATACCTACAATAAACGGCTGCTGCGGCAGATTGACCGGCGGGTACGCTACCTGCGCAAATGCCTCGCTGAGCTGAAAATTGTTGATTACGCCCCGCAGCAGGAGGGCAAAGTCTTTTTCGGCGCGTGGGTAGAAGTGGAGAATGAGCAGGGGGAACAAAAGCGTTTTCGCATCGTCGGACCAGATGAAATCTATGGCGATAATGTGAAAGAGTACATCTCAATCGATTCACCTATGGCGCGGGCGCTGATCAAAAAAGAGGTCGATGATGAGGTCACCGTTAACACGCCTGAAGGACAAAAGATCTGGTTTGTGAATCAGATTACCTATCACGACAAGGCGTAAGTGAACTGCACTGCGCGTGGTGAGCCACAGGCAGCGCAGTCCCGGTATAGCGCTTACTTGCCCGGCACCGTTGCGGTAGTGGTTGAGGTGCTGCTGCCATTGCCATCGCCACCGCCCATGGTAGCCAGCGCCACGCCCAGCAGTGCTGCTACTGCGCCCACGCCAATTGCATCCGAGTTGCCTTTTGCTGTCGTTGACGCCTGCGCACCGGCGGCTTCACCGACTGACGTTGCCGCCTGAACCTGGGTAAGGCTGGAGAGAACCAGCGCGCTCAGCAGAACAACTTTTTTCATTTTTCTTCTCCACATGACACCGATCGGGTCGATACAGCAGAAGTGTCGGAGATCATCGGGCCGGGCGAAAGTGGTGTTTACTCGCTGATTTAACTGTCTTTATTTATAAATGGTCTTGGATTGTGCCGCCGCTGGCACTCTTCCGAGAGCGTTATGAGGCGCTAACCAGAATCTGCGCAGTTTTGTGCTGCCGGCGGTCTGCTATCCCGCTGAATTGATGTGAAAGCGCAGGGCAGGCTCTGGCAGAGCGGGAAAAGTGCGGTCGAGCCACGCGCAGTGAGAAAAAGTGCCGTTTTTTCAGACAAGCGCTAATCAGGGTAAAATCGGGTGGCAAAAGCGGGAGCGGAGCCGCATTTCAGGCAAGAAATTAAATATAAGCTCCTGTTTAATATGCTTTGTAACAATTTCGCTTAGAATATAAACCATAAATATCTGTCACAGACAGGTCCCTTATCCTCACAATATTGCTTCAGGCAATGGCGCCTTTGGGAGTTGAACATGCAAGAGAACTACAAAATTCTGGTCGTTGATGACGATATGCGTCTGCGCGCGCTGCTGGAACGCTATCTCACCGAACAGGGCTTTCAGGTGCGCAGTGTCGCTAATGCTGAACAGATGGATCGCCTGCTGACGCGTGAATCGTTTCATCTGATGGTGCTGGATTTAATGCTGCCAGGCGAAGATGGCCTCTCTATCTGTCGCCGTCTGCGCAGCCAGAGTAACCCGATGCCGATTATCATGGTGACAGCTAAGGGTGAAGAGGTTGACCGCATTGTCGGGCTGGAAATCGGGGCGGATGACTATATTCCCAAACCGTTTAACCCGCGTGAACTGCTGGCGCGGATCCGCGCGGTGCTGCGTCGTCAGGCCAACGAGCTGCCGGGTGCGCCTTCACAGGAAGAGGCGGTTATCGCCTTCGGCAAATTCAAACTGAACCTCGGCACGCGTGAAATGTTCCGTGAAGATGAGCCTATGCCGCTCACCAGCGGTGAATTTGCCGTGCTGAAAGCGCTGGTGAGTCATCCGCGTGAGCCGCTTTCGCGTGACAAGCTGATGAACCTGGCGCGCGGACGCGAATACAGCGCCATGGAACGCTCAATCGACGTGCAGATTTCGCGCCTGCGCCGCATGGTGGAAGAAGATCCCGCGCATCCGCGCTATATCCAGACCGTCTGGGGTCTGGGCTACGTTTTTGTGCCGGACGGCAGTAAAGCATGAGGCGACTGCGCTTCTCGCCCCGCAGCTCCTTTGCCCGCACCCTGCTGCTGATCGTTACCCTGCTGTTTGTCAGCCTGGTAACAACGTATCTGGTGGTGCTGAACTTCGCTATTCTTCCCAGCCTGCAGCAGTTTAATAAGGTGCTGGCCTACGAAGTGCGTATGCTGATGACCGATCGGCTGCAGCTGGAAGATGGGACACAGCTGGAAGTGCCACCCGCCTTCCGGCGCGAAATTTACCGCGAGCTGGGGATTTCGCTTTATACCAACGCGGCGGCAGAAGAGAGCGGGCTGCGCTGGGCGCAGCACTATGAGTTTCTGAGTGAGCAGATGGCGCAGCAGCTGGGCGGCCCGACCGATGTGCGCGTCGAGGTCAATAAAAACTCGCCGGTTGTCTGGCTGAAAACCTGGCTTTCGCCCGATATCTGGGTGCGGGTGCCGCTGACGGAAATTCATCAGGGTGACTTCTCGCCGCTGTTCCGCTACACGCTGGCGATTATGCTGCTGGCGATTGGCGGAGCCTGGCTGTTTATCCGGATGCAAAACCGGCCGCTGGTGGATCTGGAGCACGCGGCACTGCAGGTGGGCAAAGGCATTATTCCGCCGCCGCTGCGTGAATACGGAGCCTCTGAAGTGCGTTCGGTGACGCGCGCCTTCAATCAGATGGCGGCTGGCGTCAAGCAGCTGGCTGACGATCGCACCCTGCTGATGGCGGGCGTCAGTCACGATCTGCGCACGCCGCTGACGCGCATCCGTCTGGCGACCGAGATGATGGGTGAGCAGGATGGCTATCTGGCGGAGTCAATTAATAAAGATATCGAAGAGTGCAACGCTATCATTGAGCAGTTCATCGATTATCTGCGTACGGGTCAGGAGATGCAGACCGAGCGGGCCGATCTCAATAGCGTGCTGGGAGAAGTGGTCGCGGCCGAGAGCGGCTATGAACGCGAGATTGAGAATGCGGTGATGACCGATGAGCTGATGCTGAATATCAATCCGCTCTCGATTAAACGCGCGGTGGCAAATCTGGTGGTAAATGCTGCGCGTTATGGTAACGGCTGGATCAAAGTCAGCAGCGGCCAGGAGCTTAACCGCGCCTGGTTCCAGGTTGATGATGATGGTCCCGGTATTAAACCCGATCAGCTGCAGCATCTGTTTCAGCCGTTTGTGCGCGGCGACAGCGCCCGCAGTACCAGCGGCACCGGGCTGGGGCTGGCGATTGTGCAGCGCATAATCGATGCGCATGAAGGATCGCTGGAGATTGGTGCCAGCGAGCGCGGCGGATTACGTATCCGCGCCTGGCTGCCGATGCCGGAAAACAGCACCGCGCTGGCCAGCGTCGCGCACAGCACCTGAGCAGACAGAAAAAAGGGCGGCAGTGATGCCGCCCGCTGCAGTGGTTCAGCCGTGCTTACAGCTGTGGACCCGCCTGTACCAGCGCTTTACCCGCGTCGTTGTCGGTATACTTCTCAAAGTTAGTAATAAAACGCTGTGCCAGATCCTGCGCGGCCTGCTGCCACTCCGCTTCGCTCTGCCAGCTGCGGCGCGGATCCAGCGTGGCGGCGTCCACCCCGGCCAGCTGCGTCGGGATCTGCAGATTGAACACCGGCAGGGTCACGGTCGCGGCGTTATCCAGCTCGCCAGCCAGAATCGCGTTGATAATCGCCCGGGTATCTTTCAGTGAGTTGCGCTTGCCGCTGCCGTTCCAGCCGGTGTTAACCAGATAAGCCTGCGCGCCCGCCGCTTCCATGCGCTTAACCAGCACTTCAGCATATTGCGTCGGATGCAGGGTCAGAAATGCGGCGCCAAAGCAGGCAGAGAAGGTTGGTGTTGGCTGCGTGACGCCGCGTTCAGTGCCGGCCAGCTTGGCTGTGAAGCCGGAAAGGAAGTGATACTGCGTCTGCTCTGGCGTCAGCCGCGAAACCGGCGGCAGCACGCCAAACGCATCAGCCGTAAGGAAAATGACCTTTTTCGCATGACCCGCTTTGGAAACCGGCTGCACAATGTTTTCAATGTGATTGATCGGATAGGAGACGCGGGTGTTTTCTGTTTTGCTGCCATCGGCGTAATCCACGCTGCCGTCAGCACGCACCACCACGTTTTCCAGCAGCGCATCGCGGCGGATAGCGCGATAGATTTCCGGCTCGGCCTGTTCAGACAGGTTGATGGTTTTTGCATAGCAGCCGCCTTCAAAATTGAAGACGCCGTCATCATCCCAGCCGTGCTCATCATCGCCAATCAGCTGCCGCTCAGGATCGGTGGAGAGCGTGGTCTTACCGGTGCCGGAGAGGCCAAAGAACACGGCCACGTCGCCCGCTTTACCCACGTTCGCGGAGCAGTGCATGGAGGCGATGCCTTTCAGCGGCAGCAGATAGTTCATGATGGCGAAGAGGCCCTTCTTCATTTCGCCGCCGTACCAGGTACCGCCAATCAGCTGCATGCGTTCTGTCAGGTTAAATGCAACAAAATTTTCTGAGTTCAGCCCCTGCGCCTGCCAGTCCGGATTGGTACACTGCGCCGCGTTCATCACCACAAAATCAGGCGTGAAGCTGGCCAGCTCTTCATCGCTCGGGCGGATAAACATGTTTTTCACAAAGTGCGCCTGCCAGGCCACTTCCATCACAAAGCGTACGCTCAGGCGGGAGTCAGGATTGGCACCGCAAAAGGCATCCACCACAAACAGGCGTTTGCCTGAAAGCTGCTGGGTACAGCGATCCTTCAGCGCCTGCCAGGTCTCCTGCGAAAGCGGCTGATTATCGTTTTTACCGTTGCCGGTGCCATTCCACCACAGCGTATCGCGCGTCGTGTCATCGCGGACAATATATTTATCTTTCGGTGAGCGGCCGGTAAAAATGCCGGTATCCACGGCGATTGCGCCGCTCTGCGTCAGGGTGCCTCGCGCATAACCCTCCAGCTCCGGGCGGGTTTCTTCCTGAAACAGCGTGTCATAGTCAGGGTTATACACCACTTCGGTAGTGCCGCTGATGCCCAGGTCGGCGAGGTCTTGCGATGTCAGGCCGTTAACGCGCATGTGACTGCTCCTTAAATCGGTACTTCATTGCATTTTTAGGGGGTGTCTGCCGCGTGGCGCACTCGGTTGCGCAGGACAGATCGCGCGCAGTGTACACATCTGAGCAGAGGCGGAAAGTGAAGATAGTTAAAAATGCGAACTGGAACGTGACAAGCGGAGAAATCGGCTACTTATAAAAGTAAAGTTAGTGAAAATTAGTTAATTTCCGTGAAAAAACATGGGGGTATAGTTTTACGCGAAACGGGCGGCGTGGCCGCCCGCAGTGGAATCAGTGCAGCTGGTCGCTGTCGCTGACAGATTCGTTACGGATGGCAGCAATATCAACCGCGTCATAAACATAGTGCGTGCCGCAATAGTCGCAGTGCATATCGATTTTGCCATCTTCCTCGAGGATCTCATCCACTTCGCTCTCTGGCAGCGTTTTAAGCACTTCACCGCAGCGCTGGCGCGAGCAGGTGCACTTAAACATAACGGGCAGCGGATCGTAAACGGTGGCTTCTTCCTGATGGTAGAGACGCCACAGCACATCGTTTGCCGGCAGCGTGATCAGCTCTTCCGCTTTCACCGTTTCCGTCAGCATGGCCAGATGATTGAAATCATCCTGACTGGTCTCCTGCGCGGGCAGCACCTGCAGTAAAATACCGGCTGCGCCCTGCTCAGTAGTACGGATAAACAGGCGGGTAGGCAGCTGCTCAGAACGCATGAAATAGTCTTCCAGACAGCCTGCCAGCGTATCCGCCTCAAGACCCACCACGCCCTGATAACGTTCGCCTTTTTCTGGTGTAATGGTAATAACCAGATAGCCGTTACCTGTCATCTCTTTCAGCGTGCTGCCGGGCGCAATCTCTGCACCTTCTTTCACGCGCGCCACGCCACGCAGCTCCTGACGGTTATTACCGTTGATCACTGCCAGTGTCAGCGGGCCGTCACCCTGCAGCTGCACCGTGATATCACCGTCAAATTTCAGCGTGGCGGTCAGCAGACTGGTCGCAACCAGCAGCTCGCCCAGCAGCGTTTTTACCGGCTCTGCGTAGTCATGGTTGCGGATAATGTCCTGCCAGGTGTGGGAGACATTGACCAGCTCGCCGCGCACGGCAACGTTTTCGAACAGGTAACGGTGTAATTGATCTTGAACAGACATAAGTTTTCTCTCGCAGGGGTGGAAACTATTCATCACCCGACAGTTTAAATTTCATCAGATCGCGGCGCTCTTTTTTATCAGGCCGGCGATCCGGATGTGGCATAGTCAGCGCGTTCAGCTTGCGCGCCAGCGCCGTTTTTTCCCGTTTTTCCACGCTGGCGGCGGTTTCGCTATACATCAGTTGCGCTTCGCTGGCGGGGCGGCGCTGATCGCTGATGGCGTTAACGATCACCGTCCGCTCATCGTTTCCCTGTCGCAGCGTTAACTCCGCGCCAGATTCAACCAGCTTGCTGGGTTTGCTGCGCTGACCGTTATAGTGAACCTTGCCGCCTTCAATCATTTCACGTGCCAGCGCGCGGGTTTTATAGAAGCGCGCGGCCCACAGCCATTTATCAAGGCGTACGCCGTCGCTGATTTTCTCTTTCATTGTGGCTCCTGCTTTAACGCAGCGTTTCACCTTTACCGGTAAACGGGTCCGGCAGGGCGGCGCTGAAAAAGGGTGGCGGCCAGTCGGCGTCGGAAGCGGCTGACGCCCGGGTCTCTGCACCAGACGCTGGCCGGGCTCTCATCACCGCGTCGCGCTATATGCAACCGGCTCTGACGCGAACTTCGCAGAGGGAAAGCTGCAGATACCCGGAGATATGGGCAGAAAGTGATAAATCAAGGTGCGACGCGATGCCGCACCCTATCAGTTTAGCGTAAATGCCGGCCCCGACAGCCGTCGCAAAAAAATGCGCGTCAGGGTAGCACAGAAGGGCGGAGGGTCAGAACAGCGAGCGCACACTCTGCATAGTGCTGAGATTGTGGTTAAAGCATTTATCGTAATATTGCTGAATTTCAGCCATGCGCAGCCGGTTACGATGGATGCGACGCAGCGTCAGTAACCCGTTCACCAGCGCGGAAATCAGCAGTATCAGCATCAGCACAACGCTGCCGATGTAGCGCCATTGCGCCATGGCATCCGGTTCGTTATGCAGCATGATATGGCGTGTCCCGTTAGCGTCGGTACTCATACTGGTAATGATGCCGCTGGCGCTGAACGGCGTATGCAGCAGCATGCCCGCGATACGCTGCAGCTCGCGCCACTGTGAAGGCGCGTCCAGATCAAACAGGGAGACGGCAGGCTGCGGCTGCGTCACCAGCTGCCGGCCTTCATCGCTGATGATAAGAAAGCCGCCCGGCGGCGGGCTGTTAAGCGTTTCCGCCGCACGACGGGTTTCACGGGAAAAGAAGGTCGACGTCGCGGTATTCACCAGATTCTCCAGCGCCTCGGCACTGACAGGCCTTAACAGCACATTCATGCCGCTGAGTTTGCCGGTGTCCGCGCGGTGGATCAGCGAATCCCAGTCTTTCGCATTGCCCAGGTTAACCAGCGCATTTTTCAGCCGGACGCAATCCTGCTGCTGGCTGCAGAGATCCTGCGTCCTTAGCACCAGCTCGGAAAAATCATCCAGCAAAATCATGCCTGACTTCTGAATCGCTGAGGCGAGCTGCGGATTAAGCTTGGGATCGGTACTGGTTTCCGGATGCAGCTGGCGCAGGGTGGTATCCAGCAGCGCAGCGGCCTTGTCAATAATGTCAGACTGCGGCTGAGGCAGCGGAGCAGCTTTGTTCCAGTAGATAGCAGAGCAGTCAAAAGGCATGTAAGCGTAGGTGCGATTGCTCTGGTAATTGCCTGGCACCGAGCACATACCGGTTCCCGTCACCCTGAGCACATCGCCGACGTGCAGCGGCAGGGCAGAGAGCTTATCCACGCTGTCGACCTCAAGACTTTCCGTGCCTTTGACCCAGGCCAGGCTCAGCTTGAGCGGCATACTGAGCGGGATCCAGGTCAGCAGCATTGCCAGTACCAGCAGTGAACCGCAGGTCAGTACCAGATTCTTGCGCCACCGCTGGACCGGGAAATTCCTGACCTCATCCTGCAACGACAAAAAACGCCCCTGACGCACAACCTGGCGGTTCAGATAGATATCCACTTCGGTGATCTGTCCCAGATCGTGAGCGATATAAGGCTGCCAGTGCGGCGGGTAGATGAGATCGATAATGCCCAGCGAAATGTTGCTCTGCTCCTGGTTCGATTCACCAAACAGGCCCCAGCGTTTCGGCGCACCGCGCAGGCAGTGAATATCACGCAGTCTTTTCTCACCGGGAAAACGACAGAGGAACCAGAGGCTGACGGCGATCATTACGCAGCCAGGCACCACCAGCCAGAGCAGGAGATTGCCCGGCAGCACCAGACCGAGAAAAAACAGCAAAAAAGCGCAGCTGATAACGATCGCTTCACGCGTACCGTCAGGCCGCGAAAGCTGGTACTCCTCGTGCGACTCTTTGCGCACCCGCAGTAACTCAACGTTTTCACTCTCTGCTTTACGGATAGAGGCGTTGGTACTGGCAGGCTGGATCAGCGGCGGCAGGGCGGGTTGCTCAATGGCGTAGTTAACCAGCGAGTGACCATTCAGCGAGATGACCAGCGGCAGCGTCTGCGTGCGGATCAGCTCAACGTAATTTTCATCGGCAATATACTGTTCCCAGAGCGGTGGCAGATGCACTTCCACTTCATCGAGATAGTAGCGCCATTTGTGCGGATCGTCGGTTGAGAGGCCGTAGCGGGTGATGGAACGGGTAACCGGGTAGACATGATTGCTTTGAGCCGTCAGCGTCAGCGCTTCCGCTTCCGTGGCAAAGCGGGCGCGGGTGCGCGGCGGCTGACGTTTCGCCAGCGCAGCCAGATACTTTTCTACTGCGATGCGCTCATCATCAGAGAGTTTGCGGCAGGGCGGACTGATAAACGGCAGAGGTCGCGCTAACGGCGGACGATGCCGCATAGCGTACCAGTAAGTGATACCTGCTAATGATGAGCCGATCAGCATCACTGTCAGGATGACAATAAAAGTGCTCATGCTCAGCTCATTCCAGCCAACGAAATGCCTTCACGTTAACGTTCTACTCCCGGCGAAAATCGTAAGATGTGTCAATTCTGGCGAGCAGAAGAGGTTCTGACAAGAAGAAACACAGATAAAATAATGCGCTAAATCATCGGATTATAAATTATTAGATTAATCCCTTATAGGATGTTAACCAGGCAATACTCAATTAAATATCGGTATTTTCTGAATTTCGCGCTGAGGCGTTGACTTATGCTTAAAGCGAGCGAGCGCATAGCGCGCCATACGGCGGGCCGCGCAATCCGGCAGCGGCTTAGCCTGCGTTGCCTGTCGCACATTTGCGCGGCCTTCGGTATGCTGGCGCTATCGCATTTCACAAGGTTGTGCAACGTCTGAGGCTGATATGACCACTCCATTGAAAAAACCTGACATCCTCAAGGTAGAAGCGGTGGCCCGCTCCCGCCTGTTTACCATTGAAGCCGTCGATCTCGCTTTCAGCAATGGTGCACGCCGCGTTTATGAGCGCATGAAGCCTTCTGAACGCGAAGCGGTAATGATTGTGCCGATTCTCGGCGACGACGTTATCCTGATTCAGGAGTATGGGGTGGGGCTGGAAAGCTATGAGCTTGGTTTTCCAAAAGGGCTAATCGATCCGGGCGAAAGCGCCTTTGAGGCGGCTGACCGGGAACTTAAAGAAGAGGCTGGCTACGGCGCGACCCGTCTTGAAGCCCTCGGCAAGCTCACCATGGCACCCTCTTACTTCTCCAGCAAAATGAATATCGTGGTGGCTGAAGGCCTCTATGAAGAGAAGCTGGAAGGGGATGAGCCGGAGCCGCTGGTGGTACGGCGCTGGCCGCTGAAGAATTTGCTGGCGCTGCTGGAAGAACCCGACTTCAGCGAAGCGCGTAACGTCAGTGCGCTGTTTCTGGTGCGCGAATGGCTGGTAAAACAGGGCCGGCTTGATTACTGAATAAAAAAGGCGCCCGCAGGCGCCTGTTTATCAGAACAGTTCGTGGCTTTCGCCATTGTCCATAATGGTTGTGCCGACGTCGTGCACGCTATATTCCACCGGCTGCGTGCCGTCAATGAAATACTCCTGACGCGTATTGCCACCACCGTTAGCCAGTTTGCCGGTTGCCCGGTCAATAGTCACGGTGATCACGCCTTCCGGCGGCGTCAGCGGCTGCACCGGTACGCCCTCCAGCGCAGATTTCATATAGTCATCCCACGCCGGCTGCGCGCTCTTGGCTCCGCCCTCGTAACCGGAAATCTGATCCGGAATCGCACCTGATACGGTTGAACGTCCCAGCGCGCGTGAATCATCAAAGCCAATCCAGACCGACGTCACCACACCCGGGCCATAGCCGGAGAACCAGGCATCTTTAGAGCTGTTTGTCGTACCGGTTTTTCCGCCAATATCATTTCGCTTCAGATCGCGTCCGGCACGCCAGCCGGTACCCATCCAGCCCGGCTCGCCAAAGACATTGGAGTTAAGCGCGCTTTTGATCAGGAAAGAGAGCGGGGTATTAATCACGTGCGGCGCATACTGCTGATCGCCTGCTGGCTGCGGCTGTGCCGGAACCTGCTCCAGCGCTGGCTGTGGCACCGTCTGATTCTTCGACTCATCAGAGGTGGCGACGTTCTCCACGCTCTCTTCATTCAGGGCAACTGACTTCTTCGTATCACCATAGATCACCGGCAGATTACACTGCGGACAGGCAATCTTAGGCTTTGTTTCAAAAATCACGCCTCCCTGCTCATCCTCAATGCGGGTGATGAAATAGGGGTCAACCAGGAAACCGCCGTTTGCCATGACCGCATAGCCACGCGCCACTTGCAGTGGGGTGAATGAAGCCGCACCCAGCGCCAGCGACTCGGTATGAATAATATTTTGCGCCGGGAAGCCAAAGCGCTGCAGATATTCTGCAGCATAATCGACGCCCATCGCGCGCATGGCGCGTACCATCACCACGTTTTTAGACTCTCCCAGCCCCTGCCGTAAACGGATAGGACCAGCATAGGTTGGCGGCGAGTTTTTAGGCCGCCAGTCTGCGCCTGCGCCGGCGTCCCAGCGGGAAATCGGCACATCGTTAAGGATAGAAGCCAGCGTCAGACCACGATCCATAGCGGCGGTATAGAGGAAAGGCTTGATGTTCGATCCCACCTGGCGCAGCGCCTGGGTGGCACGGTTAAACATGCTCTGATTGAAATCGAATCCGCCCACCAGCGCGCGCACTGCGCCATCTTCCGGATTCAGCGACACCAGCGCAGAGTTCACCAGCGGTACCTGACCCAGCCACCACTCATCGCCCACTTTACGTACCCAGATCTGCTGACCAGCCTGCAGCACCTGCGTGATACTGCGCGGCGTCGGGCCCTGCAGCGTGTCTGATTTATAAGGGCGCGCCCAGCGCACGCCGGAGAGTTTCAGCGCGACCGTGCTGCCATCTTTCAGTAAGGCCGTGGCCTCCTGAGCGCTGGCGCTGGTCACCACTGCGGCATTCAGCGGTCCGTAGGCGGGCAGTGTTTTCAGCGTTTTAAGAATACGCGGCTGATCCCAGCTGGTCTCGCCCACTTTCCATAACACGGCGGTCGGGCCGCGATAGCCGTGGCGCATATCATAAGCCATAACGTTATTACGCACCGCCTGCTGCGCCGCCTCCTGCAGGCGACGGGTTACGGTGGTATACACCTTGTAGCCGTCGTCATAGGCGCGATCGCCGTAACGTTTCACCATCTCCTGACGCACCATTTCACTGAGATAAGGGGCAGAAAAGGCGATCTCAGGACCGTGATAGCTGGCGGTCAGCGGCGTATTACGGGCCTCTTCATACTGCTGCTGTGTGATGTCGTTCTGATCCAGCATGCGCGCCAGCACCACATTACGACGCGCCAGCGCCCGGCTGTGCGAATAGAGCGGGTTGAAGGTTGAGGGCGCTTTCGGCAGGCCAGCGATCATCGCCATTTCACTCAGCGACAGCTGATCGACCGTTTTACCGAAATAGACCTGCGCCGCCGCGCCAACGCCATACGCGCGATAGCCGAGATAGATTTTATTGAGGTAAAGCTCAAGGATCTCATCTTTGCTCAGCAGCTGCTCAATGCGGATGGCCAGGAACGCTTCCTTGATTTTACGCATCAGCGTACGTTCAGGGCTCAGAAAGAAGTTACGCGCCAGCTGCTGAGTAATCGTACTGGCACCCTGCGACGCATGGCCTGACATCAGCGCGATGCTGGCGGCACGGAAAATCCCCACCGGATCGACGCCGTGATGCTCATAAAAGCGGCTATCTTCGGTCGCGATAAATGCTTTGATCAGCTCTGGCGGCATCTGCTTCAGCGTCAGCGGTACGCGGCGTTTTTCACCATACTGGGCGATCAGCTCGCCATCGGCGCTGTAAACCTGCATCGGCGTCTGCAAACGCACATCTTTCAATGTGTTCACATCGGGCAGCTGCGGCTCTATATACTTGTACAAGCCATAAACCGTACCGGCTCCCAGCAAAATGCAACACACTGCAAGAATCAATAAATACTTTACGAACTTCACCTGAGAATTCCCATCTGTTGGCGTTTGGGCAGTTTATAAACAATCGCGCGGTAGTATAAAGGCAAGCCTGACGCTTTGATATACCCGTCATTTGCCTGTCATTCAGCATAGCCGGGTTTAGCGTTTACCTTTGATGATAAGGAGATCGCGCGTATGGCTTTTCAGCGCTGGCAAATTGGACTGGATATTCAGAACAGGCACCTGTGTGCGCTGGGTATTGAACGCCGTCGTCATGGCTGGCAGCTGCGACACTGGTGGCAGCAAGCGCTGCCGCACGATACGTTACGCAACGGCGTGTTGCAAAGCTCGCCGCTGTTACAGGAGATGTTAGCGTCGTGGCGGCGGCAGCTGCCGGCGCAGTTTTCCCTGCGCGTTGGCCTGCCGCCACAGCTGGTTCTGCAGCGGACCTTGCCGCTGCCCGACACCTCGCTGCGCGAACCCGCTTTAAATCGTTATGTCACTGCCGCCGCCCGTACCCTCTTTCCGGTGGAAACCGCGCTGCTGGCGTTTGACTATCAGTGTGACGCGGCTGAAAACAGGCTGCAGGTTACGGCGGCACGGCGGGACGTAATGGCGCAGTGGCTGCAGCCGCTGCAGCAGGCGGGTCTGGAGCCTGACATCTTTGAACTGAGCACGCAGGCCCTGATGCAGGTCGCACAGCAGCTGCCGCTTGCCCCCCATACGCTGCTGATCCACCCGGCAGGCGAGAACGGGTTCTGGGTGTTTAATGATGGCGCGCTGCGCTGCGGGAGCGTCACAGGCGCGCTCGATGCAGACACTGTTACACAGCTCTTTCCGCAGGTATCGGACTCGCTTTGTACCTCTTCGTCAGCCCTGACCACACTACAGGCGAAGCTGTGCCTGCCGCTCTCATTATTACGCTACCAGCAGCCGCCTCTGCCCGCACAGCAGGGCGACTTTACGCTGGCGCTGGGACTGGCGCTGCGTCCCGGAGACAGCTCATGCTAAGGGTTAATCTGCTGCCGTGGCGTGAGCGGCAGTGGCAGAAGTGCTGCCGGCAGACGAAATATCTGCTGATTACCGCGTTAACGCTGCCGCTGCTCGTTGCGCTGGTGCTGGGAGGATATAGCAGACAGCAGCTGACTCAGGCTGAAAGTGCGACAGAACAGGCCCGGCAGCGACTGCTCGCGCTGCGGCACCTGCGCACGCAACAGCAATCACTGCTGCAGGCGCGCGACAGGCTGCTGGACTTACAGCAGCAGCGTCAGCAGGTGGCGCTGCACTATCAGCACTGGCAACGTTTCTGGCAGCAGCTGCCGGGGTTGCTGCCGGATGCATTGTGGCTGGAGCGTATCGATCGTCAGCAGCAGCTGCTGCGCGTCGAAGGGTGGAGTGACAGCGTGGCTGCGGTGAGCGAGCTGCGCCATCGGTTGCTGGCACAGCCGCTGTTTGCCGCCGTCAGGCAGAGGGCGATAACCCGGCAGTCCGATGGCCGATACCGCTTCACGCTGCAGGCGCGGATGCGGGAGCCGCGCAATGAATGAGCTGATGTGGCGCTATGCGCTGTGGCCTTTTGCCTGGCGTGCCGGTTGCAGCACGCTGGTTGCCGCAGCCGTGCTGCTGCTGCTCTGGCTGCTGCTGCTGCAACCCCAGCAGCAGGCGCTGGCACAGCAGCGGACAGCGCTGACAGCGCTTACCGCGCAGCAAAGCCAGCTGCAGCAGGCGCTGCAGCCGTCAGTCGCCACGCTTACGCAGGAGATCGCTATGTTACAGATGCCGCAGCGCGGCAGCGCGGCCAGCGCATCGCTGGAGCAGCTGGTGAACACGCGTGGCGCGCAGCTGCAAAACTGGCAGCCGCAGGCTCAGCCATCAGAACTGGTGCTGCAGCTGGAGTGGCGTGAATTTATGCCGCTGTTCAGTGAGCTGGCCGGAACCGCTCAGCCGGTACCGCAGCGTTTTTCACTGCGGTCCGGCGCGCGTCTGCTGACGGCAGAGCTGTGGCTGGAGCAATCCGATGCGGAGTAGCGCGCTGCTGTGCCTGCTGCTCTGGGTCGGTGCCGTCGCAGCACGCAATCCTTTCGTCCCTCTGACCAACCGCGCCTGCGAACCGCCTGCCGCCACGCCGCAGAACTGGCGTCTGCAGGGCGTGGCAGGTGGCGCACCCCACTTTGTCGCCTGGGTAATATCGCCCGAGGGGAAAAGCTACCGGCTGGAGCCATCCATTCCTTTTCCGGTTTATCCCTGGCAGGTCGCGGGGATAACCGCGCGCACGCTGACGTTAACCGCGCCGCGCCGCTGTGTGAAGCAACAGATCGTTTGGGTAATTAAAGGAGGCTTTTATGAAACGGATCGTGATGCTGCTGGGGCTTATGTTAAGCACCCCGCTGCAGGCGCAGACCAGCACGCTGAGCCTGGTATTTGACGATGCGCCGGTAGAGCGCATTCTGCAGGCGCTGGCGGATTATCAGCAGACTAATCTGCTGATTGCGCCCGGAGTTGAGGGACGACTGTCGCTGCGCCTGGAGAAGGTAAGCGCAGAGCATGCCCTGTCGCTGATTTCACGCCTGACCGATCTTGTTCTGATAGAAGAGGAGGGGGTGCTGCTGGTCTATCCGCAAAGCTGGCAGCAGCGTCAGATGCAGCGGGTCCGGCAGGAGCAGGAAGATAAACAGGCGCAGCGGACGCTGGAGCAGCGCACCGTTACGCTTCATTATGCCAGCGCCAGCGAGATTCACCGCAGTCTGCAGGGAGAGCATTCACTGATGTCAGCACGCGGCAGCGTCACGGTCGATAGCCGTACTAACTCACTGCTGCTGCGCGACACGGCACCGGCTCTGGAAAGCACGACGCGCTGGATCAAAGCCCTCGACCGGCCGCTGGAGCAGGTGGAGCTGCAGGCGCATATCGTGACGCTTAACGAAGAGCATCTGCGTGAACTGGGCGTCAGCTGGCAGCTCTCTCCGGCAGATGCGGTAGCGGCGACGCTGCGCAATCCGCAGCTTAGCCTGCCGCTGGCGGTCAGTACGCCAGCACTGCGCGCCGGGGTGACGCTGGGTAAAATGAGCGGTGAATTGCTGAATCTTGAGCTGAGCGCGCTGGAGCAGGAGAATCAGATCGATATCATCGCCAGCCCGCGGCTCTTTACTGCGCATCAGCAGACGGCCACCATCAAACAGGGCACCGAAATTCCGTACGAGGTGAAGTCAGGCAACAGCGGTGCGACGGCAATCGAGTTCAAAGAGGCGGTGCTGGGTATGGAGGTCACTCCCACGGTTCTGGGCAACGGTCGCATTCAGCTGCGGCTGCGACTGAGCCAGAACATGCCTGGCCGCAGCCTGACGCTGGGAGAGAACCAGGTGCTGAGCATTGAAAAGCAGGAAATTGAGACGCAGGTGACGCTGCGTGATGGCGAAACGCTGGCGCTGGGCGGCATTTTTCAGCAGCAGCGCACGCAGAGTGAAAAGCGCGTGCCGTGGCTGGGAGAGGTGCCGCTGCTGGGCGCGCTGTTCCGGCAGCAGCTGCAGGAGCAGAAAAAACGTGAGCTGGTTATCTTTATTACCCCCAGACTGGTCAGGGAAGCAGCGCTTTCTGCCGGATAAAGCGGAAAATTCGTTCTGTAGTGCCGTGCGCGTTGACGCCAGAGAGGAATTAGCTTACAAGGTTTAGCGATTTTAAAACGGTGTAGCGGTACGCGGCAGGATAATCTTCCGACGGGCGTCAGTCACAAGCGATACTGGCGTCAAAAAAGAAATATGCCAGCATAAAGTGGGCAGCAGCAAGCAGATAAAGGGCCGTTTTCAGCGCTAATATCAGCCGATGATAAGCACCGGCAACCCCCGGCCTGCGCAGCTGTAGCCTGTTTAATGAAGGCACGTAAGGAAGAGCGTTACCGTCTCGCGAACCAAAGACCATACCTGTGTGCAGGTTGCCGGAGGCGATTTATTCGGTTGCCAAACGGCCATGAGTGTTGAGATAATTTTCTATCTGACTCTTGCTAATGCTTATGAGGTCTCAGTTCCTGTCCCGCCAGCAACGCGCTGAACGCGGGGTATCATCAACGAATTCTTAGTAATACCGACAAAATGGCAGAGAAACGCAATATCTTTCTGGTTGGGCCGATGGGTGCCGGCAAAAGCACTATTGGTCGTCAGTTAGCTCAGCAACTCAATATGGAATTTTTCGATTCCGATCAGGAAATTGAGCGACGTACCGGAGCGGATGTAGGCTGGGTATTTGATGTGGAAGGCGAAGCTGGTTTCCGCGATCGCGAAGAAAAAATCATTAACGAGCTGACCGAGAAACAAGGCATCGTACTGGCGACCGGCGGCGGTTCCGTCAAATCCCGTGAAACGCGCAATCGTCTCTCCGCCCGCGGCGTGGTTGTCTATCTGGAAACCACCATCGAAAAGCAGCTTGCCCGCACGCAGCGCGATAAAAAGCGCCCGCTGCTGCAGGTTGATGAACCGCCTCGTGAAGTGCTCGAAGCACTGGCAGATGAACGCAATCCGCTTTATGAAGAGATCGCTGACGTCACTATTCGCACTGATGATCAAAGTGCCAAAGTGGTCGCCAATCAGATCATCAACATGCTGGAAAAAAACTAATCCAGCATCCTGAGGGCTCAGCAACAGGTATCGGTCATCATGGAGAAGATCACTGTCTCACTGGGGGATCGTAGTTACCCCATTACCATTGCTGCCGGATTGTTTAAGGATCCGGCTTCTTTTTGGCCGCTGAAGGCAGGCGATCGCGCCATGCTGGTAACCAACCAGACGCTGGCCCCGCTCTATCTCGGGAAAGTCGCAACGCTGCTGACCCAGGCGGGCATCCATGTTGATCAGGTGATTTTGCCTGACGGTGAGCAGTATAAAACGCTGACCGTCATGGATGAGGTCTTTACCGCGCTGCTGCAGAAGCCGCACGGCCGCGACACCACGCTGATTGCGCTGGGTGGCGGCGTGATTGGCGATCTCACCGGATTTGCCGCTGCCAGCTATCAGCGCGGCGTCCGATTTATTCAGGTGCCCACCACGCTGCTGGCGCAGGTTGACTCGTCAGTAGGCGGAAAAACCGCCGTCAATCATCCGCTCGGTAAAAACATGATTGGCGCGTTTTATCAGCCCGCCTCGGTGGTCATCGACACGGATTGTCTCTCCACGCTACCGCCGCGCGAGCTGGCGTCTGGCCTGGCAGAGGTGATCAAATACGGCATCATTCTGGACGGTGAATTCTTCCACTGGCTGGAGCAAAATCTTGATGCGCTGCTGGCGCTGGATGCGCGCGCAATCGCCTGGTGTATTCGCCGCTGCTGCGAGCTGAAAGCGGAAGTGGTGGCTGCCGACGAGCGTGAAAACGGCCAGCGTGCGCTGCTCAACCTGGGCCATACGTTTGGTCATGCGATTGAAGCGCATATGGGCTATGGCAACTGGCTGCATGGCGAAGCCGTGGCCGCCGGTATGGTGATGGCCGCGCGTACGGCGCAACGGCTGGGGCAATTTACCGCAGCAGAGAGCGAACGCGTGATTGCGCTGCTGCAGCGTGCTGGTTTGCCGGTAACCGGTCCCGCTAAGATGACAGCTGAAGCGTATCTGCCGCATATGATGCGCGACAAAAAAGTGATCGGGGGCGAGCTGCGTCTGGTGCTGCCTCTCGCTATTGGTCGCTCTGAAGTGCGTGCCGGTGTTGCACATGATATGGTGCTGGCTGCAATTAACGATTGTCGCAGTAACTGAGCGCGAATGTAGCGTTCTGACAGCAGACCGTCATATAACGCTGCGGCAGGTAAGTTCAGGCTGAAGAAGAACGTTGTGATACGGTGCGTCGGACACGTACCGTTTTACGGAGGAGGCGAGATGGATGAGTTCAAACCGGAAGATGAGTTAAAACCTGATGCCAGCGATCGCCGTCCCGCGCGATCCCGTAAAGCGTCTTCTGCGCCAAAAGCCAAAACGCCGGTCTCCCGTCAGCATATGATGATGGGAATTGGCATTCTGGTGTTACTGGTTCTGGTGCTGGGCATCGGTTCAGCGCTGACCGGGCCGGATGATAAACCCGCGGCTAACCGCAGCAGCGGCAGTGGGTCGACATCTGGCGGCAGTGAAAAACATATCGATCTCTCTGACTCCACCTCCATGAGCGGCCAGCAGGCAGCGGCCCCAACGACTGAAGGCAGCGCGCCACAGAATACGACGCAGCCGGCAGCGGGCGGTGAAGGGCAGGCGATCTCAATGCCTTCCGTGTCATCCACGCCAACGCAGGCGCAGGTAACAGAGGCGCCTGCGAACCAGCAGCGCGTCACGCTGCCGGGCGATCTCAACAGCGCGCTGAGTAATCAGCAGGGCTCGGTAGATGCTGCCGCCCAGGGTGCGCAGGGCGGCTCTTCTCTGCCCACCGCGCCCGCTACCGTAAGCGGCAATGCCGGCAGCACAGCAGGAAAAGCGGTTACGCCGCCTGCTGTGCGGGCGGATAACGCGCCGCGCGCCAGCAGCAGTTCACGTTCCACCGCATCCGGTACCAGCCATAAACCAGCGGCTGCGGCAAAACCGTCTGCGACCCGCGAGAGCCAGACCCACACCACGGCAGCGCACAACCCGCCTGCCAGCAGCGCCAGCAAGTCTCTGCCTTCAGGGGGTAACTATACGCTGCAGCTGAGCGGAGCGTCGAAGCAGGAGAGCCTGACGGCGTGGGCAAAAAAACAGAATCTGAGCGGCTATCACGTGTATAAAACCACACGTAACGGTCAGCCCTGGTACGTGCTGGTCAGTGGCGCTTACGCGACGCCTGCCGAAGCGAAACGGGCTGCGGCTGCGCTGCCTGCAGAAGTACGTGCGGTTAATCCGTGGGTAAAACCGCTGAGCCAGGTTAAGAAAGAGAGTCAGTAAATTGATGTGGGGCCCGCTGCTGCGGCCCCGTTTAAGCGCAGATCTGCTGTCGGTTTCACCACAGCTACAATGAAGATGTAATAACCACGACAGCATGAAAAAAAATCGCGCTTTCCTGAAATGGGCCGGTGGGAAATACCCACTGCTTGACGATATTCGTCGTCACCTGCCACAAGGCGACTGCTTAGTTGAGCCTTTTGTGGGCGCCGGTTCCGTATTTCTCAATACCGATTATGACCGCTACCATCTGGCGGACATCAACGGCGATCTCATTAACCTCTACAACATTGTCAAAACGCGTACGCAGACATTTATTGCGGATGCGCGTCAGCTGTTTACGCCGGAAGGAAACAGCGCTGAGCACTATTATGCGCAGCGGCTGGCATTTAACGCCAGCCGCGATCCCTACCAGCGCGCCGTGCTGTTCCTCTATCTGAATCGTCACGGCTATAACGGCCTGTGTCGCTACAACCTGCGCGGTGAATTTAACGTGCCTTTTGGCCGCTACCGCAAACCCTACTTTCCGGAAGCTGAACTACTCTGGTTTGCAGAGCGCGCGCAGAAAGCGACCTTTGTCTGCGAATCGTACGATGTTACCCTGAACAGCGCTGCTGCAGGCTCGGTGGTCTATTGCGATCCGCCCTATGCGCCGCTGTCGGCAACGGCCAACTTCACGGCCTATCACACCAACAGTTTCAGCCTGCGCGAGCAGCAGCATCTCGCGGAGCTGGCCAGGAAGCTGGCTAAGAGCCAGATACCGGTCCTGATTTCCAATCACGATACGCTGCTGACCCGGGAGTGGTATCAGAACGCGGATTTACATGTAGTAAAAGCCCGGCGTTCTATCAGCCGAAGCATAAGTGGTCGTACGCAGGTGGACGAACTGCTGGCGCTTTTCCGCTAGCCTGTTTCGTCCGCGACCAACGCATTACGTCAGCTGAGACTGGCGCACAACATTGGGAGAATCGGATGAAACAATTTTTACTGGCCCCTTCAATTCTTGCCGCTGACTTTGCCCGTCTGGGTGAAGATACCGCCAAAGCACTGGCGGCAGGCGGCGATGTCGTGCATTTCGATGTGATGGATAATCACTATGTGCCCAATCTGACGATGGGACCTATGGTGCTGAAAGCGCTGCGTGACTACGGCATTACGGCACCGATTGATGTGCACCTGATGGTCAAGCCAGTGGATGCGCTTATCCCGGAGTTTGCGAAAGCGGGTGCCAGCTATATCACATTCCACCCGGAAGCCAGTGACCACGTTGATCGTACGCTGCAGCTCATCAAAGAGCATGGCTGTAAGGCGGGCCTGGTATTTAATCCGGCAACGCCGCTGAGCTACCTTGATTACGTGATGGATAAGCTGGATATCATTCTGCTAATGTCGGTCAATCCTGGCTTTGGCGGCCAGTCATTCATACCGGGCACGCTGGATAAACTGCGCGAGGCGCGCCGGCTGATCGATCAGAGCGGCTATGACATCCGGCTCGAAGTGGATGGCGGAGTAAAAATCGACAATATCGGACAGATTGCTGCCGCTGGCGCAGATATGTTTGTCGCCGGTTCGGCCATCTTCGGTCATCCCGATTACAAAAAAGTTATCGATGAAATGCGCACGGAACTGGAGAAAGTTAATGGCTCATTTCACTGATATCCGCGCGCTGGCCTTTGACCTTGACGGAACGCTGGTGCATAGCGCACCGGGCCTGTCACAGGCGATCGATCGGGCGCTGGGCGATCTGCAGCTGCCGGCGCCGGGCATTGAGCGTGCATCAACCTGGATAGGTAACGGTGCCGATATTATGATGGCGCGCGCCCTGACCTGGGCGCTGGGCCGCGAGCCGCATGCGGAAGAGCAGCGTGACGCACGCGCCTGTTTTGACCGGCACTACGCTGACACGGTTGAGTCAGGCAGCACGCTGTTTCCGCAGGTAAAAGAGACGCTGCTCGCGCTGCGCGACCAGGGATTACCTCTCGCTATCGTTACCAATAAACCAACGCCGTTTGTCGCTCCGCTGCTGGCCTCTCTCGGCATCAGCGACTCTTTTTCACTGATTATCGGCGGTGATGACGTAGCGGTGAAAAAACCGCATCCGGCCGGCATCTTCCTGGTGCTGGGCCATTTCGGCGTACTGCCGGAACAATTGCTGTTTGTCGGGGACTCACGCAATGATATCCTCGCGGCACAGGCTGCCGGTGTACCGAATGTCGGTATGACGTTTGGCTACAACTACGGTGAGTCTATTACCACCAGCCGGCCCGATTTGACTCTCGACACTTTTGGCGAACTTCTGCCCGCACTCGGGCTGTGATTATCAGGATATAACATGAGCAAACCCATCGTTTTCAGCGGCGCCCAGCCTTCAGGTGAACTGACCATTGGCAACTATATGGGTGCGCTGCGTCAGTGGGTGCAGATGCAGGATGACTATCACTGCATTTACTGCATCGTCGATCTGCACGCGATCACCGTGCGTCAGGACCCGGCCACGCTGCGTAAAGCGACGCTGGATACGCTGGCGCTCTATCTGGCCTGCGGCATTGACCCGGAAAAAAGCACTATTTTTGTTCAGTCGCACGTGCCGGAGCATACGCAGCTGAGCTGGATCCTGAACTGCTACGCCTACTTTGGCGAGCTGAGCCGTATGACACAATTCAAGGATAAATCTGCCCGCTATGAAGAGAATATCAACGCCGGTCTGTTTGACTACCCGGTGCTGATGGCGGCTGATATTCTGCTGTATCAGACCAATCAGGTTCCGGTAGGCGAAGATCAGAAGCAGCATCTGGAGCTGAGCCGCGATATCGCTGCCCGTTTCAACGCGCTTTATGGTGACGTGTTTAAGGTTCCGGAGCCGTTTATTCCGAAATCGGGCGCGCGCGTAATGTCGCTGCTGGAGCCGACGAAAAAGATGTCCAAGTCGGATGACAACCGCAACAACGTTATCGGCCTGCTGGAAGATACCAAATCGGTCGTGAAGAAGATCAAGCGTGCGGTTACTGACTCCGAAGAGCCGCCGGTGGTGCGCTATGATGTCAAAGAGAAGGCGGGCGTCTCCAACCTGCTGGATATTCTCTCAGGCGTTACCGGCAAATCGATTCCGGAGCTTGAACAGCAGTTTGAGGGCAAAATGTACGGGCACCTCAAGGGCGACGTTGCCGAGGCGGTATCCGGCATGCTGACCGAGCTGCAGGCGCGCTATCACCACTTCCGCAATGATGAAGCGCTGCTCAACCAGGTAATGCGTGACGGCGCAGCTAAAGCGCGCGCACACGCGCAGGAAACGCTGAAGAAAGTGTACGACGCCGTCGGGTTCGTCGCACAGCCGTAAACCGGCGCGGATGACGTAAAAAAAGGCGAGCTTCCGGCTCGCCTTTTTATTGGGTCGCATCTGCCGCGCGAGGCGGCAGTGCCGGTATCATCAGTGGGTCACATGACCGTGCTGACGGTGCTTTGTGACAAAGCCGAGCAGCACGCACATGACAAACACCACGGCATAAAGGCCGTTGGCAGTAGAGAGTGCCGCATGCGCGCCACCTTTAGCCACTATCGGTCCGGTAACCACAAAGGTCAGCATGGTGCCCACGGTGCCGCAGGTCAGGATAAAGTTAACCAGCTTAGGCGAGGCCGCTTTGGTCTGCAGCGAGCCCAGCGTAATGATGGTGGTATAAATCGCGCTGGAGAAGAAGCCCAGCGCGATAATGATCCAGTGCAGCATGCCCGCCTCCTGAGAGGAGACAAACCAGTACATCAGGCCGGTGGCCAGCGCAGCCAGCACCATCAGGATGCGCTGCAGGTCAAAGAAGCGCAGCAGGAAGCTAAACGCCCACATACCGACCATGTAAGCGGTCCAGAAGTTGCCGACCAGCTGCCCGGCAGAGGCGATATCCATGCCCATCGATTTGGTTGCATACTCCGGCACCCAGGAGATAAAGCCCAGCTGACCCAGGATATAACAGAGCGCAGCGATGGAGAGGAACAGCACCCCCACGCCCCATTTCTCTTTTTCCCCACCCTGAACGGCCGCTTCACTTTTGAGAACCGGAAACTCCACCATCAGCGTCAGAACAAAAATAGCCAGGTAGATAACACCGATGCAGGCATATACCCAGTACCACGGCAGCGCACGCGCCAGCAGTACGCCAGCAATAATCGGGAAAATCGTGCCGGCCATGCTGAAAAATGAATCAGTAAACAGCAGGCGTGAACCGCGCTGGCGACCGTCATAGATATGGGTGATCAGGAAGGTACCAATTGACATGGTAATGCCGCTGACCACGCCCAGAATAAACATGCAGAGTGAAAAGACCTGCAGGTTATGGCTGGTCATCAGGCCCGCTACCGCCAGAATCATCAGCACAAAGCCGAAAATCAGCTGGCGTTTCAGCGGCACAATCACCATCAGCCAGGCGTTCAGGAAAACGGCAACCAGAATGCCGGCGTTAAGGAAAGTAAAAGTGTTACTCATCTCTGAGATGGGTAGCTGGAAATATTGCGCGATATTATCCAGCACCATACCGGTCACAATCACCAGTGCGCCAGTGAGCGCATAAGAGAAAAAGCTGATCCAGGTAAGGCCGATGCGATTACGGTTTGTCATGTTCATAACCTGTGGGGGGACGATGAGGCAAAAGTGTCATGAATTGTAAATGGAACTGTGATCTTAATAAACAAGCAGTGAAATAAGCTACGCAAATTTCATGATATGTGTGATTTCAGTCACGCAAATGATTGCGCGGCGGCAAAAGTATGACGTTTGCAACATTCCGGTAAATATAGGTAAAACGCTGGCTCTTGTATTACATGCTCTTTACAATCAATTCTGTTTTTTAAGCCGATCTCCAGGGTAAGGACTCTTTCATGCTTAAACGTACTTTGACAGCGGCGATCGCCCTGTTAGCACTCTCTTCCGTATCTGCTTCTGCACTGGCTGCAAAAGGGGATACGCATGTCCTGCTCACCACGTCGGCGGGCAACATTGAACTTGAACTGGATAACCAGAAAGCGCCGGTTTCAGTAAAAAACTTTGTGGATTACGTTAATAACGGCTTCTACAACAACACCATTTTTCATCGCGTGATCCCGGGTTTTATGATCCAGGGCGGCGGTTTTACCACGGATATGCAGCAGAAGCAGACCAGCGCGCCAGTCAAAAACGAAGCTGACAACGGACTGCGTAATCTGCGCGGTACCATCTCTATGGCGCGTACCGCTGAGAAAGACAGCGCAACCAGCCAGTTCTTCCTGAATGTGGCAGATAACGCTTTCCTGGATCACGGACAGCGCGACTTCGGTTATGCGGTATTTGGTAAAGTTGTGAAAGGGATGGATGTGATCGACAAAATCGCCCAGGTCCCGACTAAAGATGTGGGCCCGTACCAGAATGTCCCGGCAAAACCGGTTGTTATTACCTCCGCGAAAATCCTGCCTTAATCTGTTTCCGCGTCACCTGTAGCGTGACGTCGCTGACCGCGCTCCGGCAAAGCCAGAATTTGCTCTTATACTTAGGGCAAATCTTGTCAGCCGGAGGCGCTATGCCGCAAAAACTCACTGAAAAACAGAAAGCCACTTTGTGGCTGCAGCGTCGTGCTGCCAGCTATCAGGCCAGCTGCAGGCTGTCTGGTTATACCCTGACTGAGCCTGCGGTCACCGCTGAGCAGGCGGAAGATCGGCTTGCTTCGCTGAGGAGGCAGTATGGCGGATAATTCACTGGCGGTACGCGATCCCTACCTGTGGCACAACGATGATGTGCTGAAAAACCGGCTGGAAATTCATGATGCCGCGCAGCTGCGCAAGGCGGAGCTGGCGTTCAGTGCCGCGCGGCTGGCGACGCTGGATCCAGGTCCGCGTACACCGGGTCTGCCGCGTTTACGCCATATTCATCGCACGCTGTTTCAGGATCTCTACAGCTGGGCGGGCGAACTCCGCACCATCGATATCTGGCGCGACGAGACCCCTTACTGCCACTGCGAATACATTGAGAAAGAGGGCAATGCGCTGATGAGCGCGCTGGAGGAGGAGCAGGGGCTGACCGAACTTGATACAGACGCCTTTGTGGCCCGTCTGGCACATTACTACTGTGAACTCTATGTACTGCATCCGTTCCGGGCGGGCAACGGACGCGCTCAGCGCATCTTTTTTGAGCAGCTGGCGCTGCACGCCGGCTATCTGCTGGAGTGGGATCGGCTGGAGCCGGAGCCGTGGCAGAAGGCAATTCGCGAAGCGGTCGCGGGCGATCTCGCCGCGCTGACCGCGCAGCTGACAAAAGTGGTAAGCCCGGCGCGATAAAGTGCGTAGAATAGCGGCGGTTTGATCGACCTGAGGTCATGATGCTGCTGCTGCTTGATAACTACGACTCTTTTACCTGGAACCTTTACCAGTATTTTTGCGAGCTGGGCGCGCAGGTGCGCGTGGTGCGTAATGACGCTATCTCGCTGGCTGAGATGGCGGCATTGCCGCTAAGCCATCTGGTTATCTCCCCCGGGCCCTGCACGCCCGACCAGGCGGGTATTTCTCTGGATGCCATTCGCTATTTTGCCGGGCGGCTGCCGGTGCTGGGGGTGTGCCTCGGACATCAGGCCATCGCTCAGCCTTTGGCGGAAAGGTGGTACGTGCGCGTCAGGTCATGCACGGGAAAACCTCGCCGGTACGCCACACTGGCGAAGGCGTGTTTCGCAACCTCGCTAATCCACTCACCGTAACGCGCTATCACTCACTGATTGTGGCGGATGGATCGCTGCCTGACGCGTTTGAGATCACCGCCTGGAGCCTGCGTGATAATCAGCCCGATGAAATCATGGGCTTTCGTCACCGCACGCTACCGCTGGAAGGCGTGCAGTTTCACCCCGAAAGCGTGCTCAGCGAGCAGGGCCATCAGCTGCTGAAAAATTTCCTTGAACGCTAACTTCCGTTTGCCATTCCGTGATTTTTTATGCATATTCCGTGATTATAATTTCATTTAAGATCACTCAATAGCCGGATGAGGTTAGCAATGGCAGCGGAAAACATAGCGGTAACCCGGGAGACGTTTGATAACGTCATTTTGCCTGTTTATGCACCTGCGCAGTTTGTGCCCGTAAAGGGCAAAGGCAGCCGCGTCTGGGATCAGCAGGGTAAAGAGTATATCGACTTCTCCGGCGGTATAGCGGTCACCGCGCTGGGTCACTGCCATCCGGCGCTGGTTGAGACGCTGAAGCGCCAGGGCGAAACGCTGTGGCACACCAGTAATGTTTTTACCAACGAGCCGGCGCTGCGTCTGGCGACGAAGCTGATTGCTGCTACCTTCGCCGACCGCGTATTTTTTGGCAATTCCGGTGCGGAAGCTAACGAAGCGG
Organism: Pantoea eucrina; assembly: GCF_002095385.1. Classification (GTDB taxonomy): domain Bacteria; phylum Pseudomonadota; class Gammaproteobacteria; order Enterobacterales; family Enterobacteriaceae; genus Pantoea; species Pantoea eucrina. Next base: position 63,807 of record NZ_MIPP01000008.1, read on the forward strand.
CGTTCAAGCTGGCGCGCTACTACGCCTGTAAAAAGCACTCGCCGTTCAAAAGTAAGATCATCGCGTTTCACAACGCTTTCCACGGCCGCACGCTGTTTACCGTCTCCGTTGGCGGACAGCCTAAATACTCTGACGGCTTCGGCCCCAAACCGGCCGATATCGTCCACGTTCCGTTTAACGATCTGGCGGCGGTAAAAGCCGTGATTGATGATCATACCTGCGCGATCGTTGTTGAACCGATTCAGGGTGAGGGCGGCGTGATGCCGGCAACGCCGGAATTTATGCAGGGACTGCGTGCGCTGTGCGATGAGCATAACGCGCTGCTGGTGCTGGATGAAGTACAGAGCGGCATGGGGCGCAGCGGCAAGCTGTTCAGCTATGAACACTACGGTATTCAGCCTGACATTCTTACGACGGCGAAAGCGCTGGGCGGCGGCTTCCCGGTGAGCGCGATGCTGACCACGCATGAGATCGCTTCCGTCATGGCGCCCGGCGTACATGGCACCACCTACGGCGGCAATCCGCTCGCCTGCGCGATTGCAGAAACCGCGCTGGATATCATCAACACGCCGGCGGTGCTGGCTGGGGTGGAGGCGCGGCGGCGGCAGTTTACCGACGCGCTGAGGGCGCTGGATAGTGAGCTGGATATCTTTAGCGAAATTCGCGGAAAGGGTCTGCTGATGGGCGCGGTACTGAAACCGGAACATGCCAGTAAAGCCCGCGATATTCTCAATGCAGCAGCGGCAGAAGGCGTGATGATCCTGACCGCCGGCAGCGATGTGATCCGCTTTGTGCCGTCGCTGGTTATCACTCCGGAGGAGATCGACGCCGGAATGACGCGCTTTGCCGCCGCGCTGCGCAGGGTTATTGCAGCCTGACTATCCTTTCGGACGAATAGCCCGCAGCCAGCGGCCATGATGCGGTCGCTGGCTCCATGCCAGAGAGGAGATGGTGTGCATGACGCTGAGATGCTGCAAAATGCGTTTAACATGCTGCTCGACAATCGTCACCGGCCCCTCATGCAGGTTTTCCGGCGCCTCCATAACGTTGCTCTCACTGCCCGGTCCGTCGTAGGTCAGCCGCTGCTGACAGCGCTGCAGGGCAATTTCGCACGACTGCAGATAGCGCTCTGCCAGAGCCGGGGTCAGCATGGTGTGCTCACGCGCCAGAATAGTCATGGCGTTAATATGCTCTACGATAAACTGACTGTGCGTGACCCACAGCCGCATATCCTTCAGATACTGCGCGTTAAAACCAGGCTCGCCGGTCGCCTGATTCAGCGCATTAAACAGCGCGTTATGCGCCTGGTTAACCTTTACCCGCTGGTAAGCCAGTTTTTCCGGCGCGTGATCCGGCCCCAGCAGCATGCGCAGCGCCTCCTGATACGCTTCCAGCGCATCGTGCGCATTCTGGCGCAGCAGACCACTCTGCCACTGCGGCCATAGCCAGATCATACCGGCGAAGGCGATCAGACAGCCCATCAGCGTATCCATCATCCGCGGCAGCAGGAACTGAGCACCATTCAGCGACAGCAGCTGCAGCGAGTAGACCGCCGTCACGGTGAAGCCAATCATCGACCAGCCATAATATTTGCGCGTCACCAGATAACTGGCCAGCGTGATTGCCAGCATAAACAGCAGCGCGATCGATTCCGGTACGGCGAAACGCAGCGATGCGGCGGCAATCAGCAGCCCGGCAAAGGTGCCGAGCGCCCGGTGCTGAATGCGCACGCGCGTGGCGCTGTAGCCATTCTGGCTGACAAACATAATGGTCATCAGGATCCAGTAGGGCTTGGGAATATTAAAAAACAGCGCAACAGAGCTGCCAAACATCAGCATAACGGCAAAGCGGGCCGCGCTGCGCAGCGCGCCGGACCTGAACGATAGATAGCTGCGCAGGGCGGGCAGCAGCGGCAGGCGCCGCTGGCGATCGGCCATCAGATCGCGCGTATAGAGCGGTTTCTGGGTGCGCAGCACGCGGGCGATGCGGCTGAAATGATAAAGGCAGAAGTGGCCAACCGGATTATCCGGATGCTGCCGCGCAATTTTTTCCAGCGCGCCGAGCGGCTTTTCCATCTGAAAGCGGGCGGGCAGCTGGTGATAGAGAATGGCATCGGCCAGCAGCCTGAGCTGTGCCGAAATGGTTTTTGCATTCCAGCGGATAACCGCTTCCGCATGACTCTGTTCTACCAGCTTTTGCACTTTCTCCGGCTGGTGCAGGCTGACAGCGATATGCTCCTGCAGATCCAGCGCCACCTGAAAAGCGCGCGTCAGCCGCTTATGGCTGTTATCGCGGCTGGCAGAAAGCATATGCATCTGCTGATAGCAGGTGGTGATCAGGTCAACCGCTTTCTGCTGGCGCGCCAGCAGCGGCGGCAGCGCTTTTTCCGGATCGGTCAGCTGTGTCAGCAGGGTATATTTGGCATCGCAGTAGTCAGCCAGCTCACGATAGAGCAGGCTCAGCGTTTCACGCATCGGCTGCTCTTTCCACAGCCAGTACCAGAACCAGTTAAACAGGCCATACCAGAACGTGCCGCCAATATAGAGCAGCGGCGGCACCCAGATCGGCATACGCCCCACCAGGCTCAGCGTAAAGATCGCTGCAATCAGCGTGCCGGGCAGCAGACGCCCGTGCAGCGGACTGATTTCGCCCGTCACGCCAATCAGCAGCGGCAGCACCAGCATAATAAGCGGCAGCGGAACCGCGGCGTTGGTGAGGTACTGGATCAGAAAACTGCCGGTGGCGAAAAGCGTACCGCCCACGATCAGGCGTTTGAAAAAGCGTTTATGCGGCGTATCAAGGCCGGCAATATTGCAGCAGGCGGGTACCAGCGAGAACAGCAGGCCTTTTTGCAGATCGCCACACAGCCATCCCAGCGCGACAGGCAGGCACAGCACCAGCGTCTGACGCAGAGCGTAATTGACTTCGGGATGATAGATGATTCGGCGCCACATCAGCTTATCGCAAACAGAAACGGCGTGATGGTGTCATCACGCCGTGGGGGGTGAAACAGCTTAGCGGGTGCCGTAAACGACGATGGTTTTACCGTGTGCGGAGATCAGGTTCTGATCTTCCAGCATTTTCAGGATGCGACCAACGGTTTCCCGTGAGCAACCCACGATCTGACCAATCTCCTGACGGGTAATTTTAATCTGCATACCGTCGGGGTGGGTCATGGCATCCGGCTGTTTAGCCAGATTAAGCAGCGTCTGCGCAATACGGCCGGTAACATCCAGGAAAGCCAGGTTACCCACCTTTTCTGATGTCACCTGCAGGCGACGTGCCATCTGCGCCGACAGGCGCATCAAAATATCCGGGTTAACCTGAATCAGCTGACGAAATTTTTTGTAGGAAATTTCAGCAACTTCGCAGGCTGTTTTCGCACGCACCCAGGCACTGCGCTCCTGGCCCTCTTCAAACAGGCCGAGTTCGCCGATGAAATCTCCCTGATTCAGATAGGAGAGGATCATCTCTTTGCCTTCTTCATCTTTAATCAGTACCGCAACGGAACCTTTAACGATGTAGTAGAGCGTTTCTGCTTTTTCACCCTGATGGATCAGCGTGCTTTTGGATGGATATTTGTGAATATGGCAATGGGACAGGAACCATTCGAGTGTAGGGTCTGTTTGCGGTTTGCCGAGAACCATTCGCTATTATCCTCTATTGTAATCGTGCCCAAAACACAGGGGCATTCATTCCCTGTCAGGCGATGAAATCGTCCAGCGCGTCCTGTTAATAAAAATTATCCGGGCGGATGTGTAAGCTCTGCTTTTGATTCTGCCCGTCCTCATCAGCCACGACGAAGAAATTTTCAGCTCTGTTTGTAGCACAGCTTTTGCAGGCTGTCTTGTGTTGTCTCGCTTCAGCAGGCGGGCGATTGCTGTTTGCCGGATGAACGCGTACTCTGGCGCAAAACGCCGCTTCAGGAGAAAGAATAATGCAGGCACGTGTGAAATGGGTGGAAGGGCTGACCTTTCTCGGAGAATCCTCATCAGGACATCAGTTATTAATGGACGGGAATTCAGGCGATAAAGCGCCAAGCCCGATGGAGATGGTACTGATGGCCGCCGGCGGCTGCAGCGCGATTGATGTGGTCTCGATTCTGCAAAAAGGGCGTAATGACGTGGCTGACTGTGAGGTCAAACTGACTTCAGAGCGGCGCGAAGAAGCGCCACGTATTTTTACACAGATTAACCTGCACTTTATCGTCAGCGGCAAAGCGCTGAGCGAGAAAGCGGTGGCGCGGGCGGTTGACCTGTCGGCAGAAAAATATTGCTCGGTGGCGATCATGCTCGGCAAAGGGGTGGAGATCACCCACAGCCATGAGGTAGTTGAGCTGTAACAGCTGCCGGTGCGCATACCTCGCTACCCGTGAAACAGGCTTTGCAGGGTCGCCATTTATGGCGACCGATGCCACGTCATGTGGCAGACATGGCCTCTACTCTATCCGTTTTCCTTCAATCAGCCGCTGCACCAGTGGCATCATGATCAGCTCCATCGCCAGTCCCATTTTGCCGCCCGGTACCACCAGCGTATTCATATGCGAAATAAACGATCCCTGAATCATCGCCAGCAGATAGGGGAAAGCGATCCCCTCCAGGCCGCGAAAATGGATCACCACAAAACTCTCATCCAGTGAGGGGATCTCGCGCGCCGCGAACGGGTTAGAGGTATCAACTGTCGGTACACGCTGAAAGTTAAGGTGCGTGCGCGAAAACTGCGGCGTGATGTAGTTGATATAATCTTCCATCGACCGTACCACGGAGTCCATCACCGCTTCGCGCGAATGGCCCCGTTCGCTGGTATCGCGTACCAGTTTCTGTATCCACTCAAGATTGACGATCGGCACCACGCCCACCAGCAGATCAACATGCTCCGCCACGTTATGCTGCTGCGTCACCACTCCGCCGTGCAGACCCTCGTAAAACAGCACATCGGTATTCTCCGGCAGCGGCTGCCAGGGAGTAAAGGTGCCCGGCACCTGATTCCACGGCACGGCCTCATCATAGGTGTGCAGATATTTGCGCGACTCTCCGATGCCGCTTTCGCCATAGCGCCGGAACGTCTGCTCCAGCAGGCCAAAGTCATTGGCGTCCGGACCAAAATAGCTGATGTGACGGCCCAGATCGCGTGCTTTGCGGATCGCCATATCCATTTCCGGCCGGGTATAGCGATGAAAACTGTCGCCTTCTACTTCGGCTGCATGCAGCCCCAGCTGCTGAAAAATTTTACGGAACGCAAGGCTGGTTGTCGTGGTACCGGCGCCGCTGGAGCCGGTAACGGCGATAACGGGGTGTCTGGCTGACATACGTGTGCTCCCTGTGAGGTCGGGCGATGAGCATTGTTACCATGAATTATCCGGCAGTGCATCAGCCGCGAAACTCGCGTCGCGGCATAATATTGACCGTTTCATGCAGCTCAGACCAGACCAGCACCACCTCGCCCTGCTGCAGCTGGCGGCGCACGTCGGCTACCTTCTGCGCCAGGCTACGCTCCTGCTCACCGTAGTCAGTGCCTTCGCGCAGAACAAAACTTTCAATCAGGTTTTCCAGCGTTGTTACATCCAGTTCCTGCCACGGAATAATCACAATTGCCCATCCAGATAAGTTGAGAGCCACTCCGGCACGCGCTGCTCCAGCCACATATGCGGTTTAAGCAGGCTGCCGCCGACAAAGCCAACGTGTCCACCCTGCTGCGTCAGCTGATACTCAATTGTGGCAGACAATTGCTGCGGCTGCGGGATCACCGCATCTGTCATAAAGGGATCGTCTTTGGCGTGGATGATCAGCATCGGCTTGCGCACGCCGGTTAACAGCGGCAGGGCGCTGGCGCGCTGATAATAATCGCTGGCGTCAAGAAAGCCGTGCGCCCGGGCGGTGATCGCATCGTCAAATTCGCGCAGGCGGCGAAACGCGCGCAGCTGCAGTACATCAACCGGCAGCGTGCCGGGCCAGGCGCGCAGTTTGCGCAGCGCATTCTTTTTCAGCTGCGTCAGCAGATAGTGCTGGTAGAAGCGGGAGAAGCCGATATCGAGCTTTTCACTGCAGGGGGCGAGCGCCAGCGGCGCTGATATCGCCACGGCCGCCTCCAGCGGTGCCTCATTGCCCTGCAGCCCCAGTAAACAGGCGAGCATGTTACCGCCCAGCGACACTCCTACTGCAGCCGTCGGCACGCTGCCCCATTCACGCCGCAGCCAGTGCAGGAAATAGGTTGCGTCTTCTGTTTCACCGGAGTGATAGATGCGCTGCAGCCGGTTAGGTTCGCCGCTGCAGCCGCGAAAGTGCATCACCACGCCAAGCCAGCCGCGCGCTTTGCACGCCTGCATCAGGCCGTGTGCATAAGGGCTGCGAAAATGGCCTTCGAGCCCGTGGAACATCACCATGCGCGGTTTGTGTCGCGCGCCGGCCGGATCTTCGCTCCAGGCGAGATCGACAAAGTCGCCATCCGGCAGCTCCAGCCGCTGCCAGTGTGGTTTAAGCGTGACGCGACGCCGTAGCAGGCGCGGCAGCAGGGTCTGCAAATGCGCATTGCCGAAGCCGCGCAGCGGAATAAAGGGATTGCCGGTGGGGCAATCTAAATAACCAGGGATAGTGCTTGTCTGATGCATAACTCGCTGATAGCTTCGATGGGTTGTCTGCTTTTAAGGATGAGGAGCATCCGGATACTCATGGAACTCAGTCTTTTTTTGTCGATGTTAGGTTTTCTCTGGGTCGCGGCCATCACGCCGGGGCCCAATAATATGTTACTTACGGCCTCAGGTGCTAATTTTGGCTTTCTGCGCACGCTACCGCTGCTTATTGGTATCATGCTGGGTATGCAGGTGATGTTGCTGATGGTGGCATTTGGCATTGGCGGACTGATCCTGCTCTATCCGTCGCTGCATCTGGTGCTGAAGATTGCCGGCAGTCTCTATCTGCTCTGGCTGGCGTGGAAAATCGCGACGGCCGCCTATGAGACGCTGGAAACCGAAGACCGTTCGGTAAAGCAGATGCCGTTCTGGCAGGGCGGACTGCTGCAACTGATCAATCCCAAAGCCTGGCTGATGGCGCTGGGGGCGATAGCGAGTTTCAGCCTGGCAGGAGCTGCCTATCAGCACTCTGTGGTTGCGATCAGCATGGGCATGGCGCTGGTGAATCTGGTATCCGGCCTGATCTGGATGGGATTTGGTTCACTGATTGGCCGCCTGCTGCATAGCCCGCGTGCCTGGAAGCTGTTCAACCTCGCGATGGGCGCACTGACCGCTGCCTGTGTGCTGCTGATCTGGCGCTAGATTAGCTGGATGCGCGCTCCAGACGCTGCCAGGGCAGGACTTCATGCACAATGGCAGCATGCGGCTGGCGAATGCGGTTCAGCAGCAGCTGTACGCTGCGGGCGCCCATCTGATTCATCGGCTGCGCAATGGTGGTCAGCGGCGGATTCAGGCTGCTGGTAAACGGAATACCGTCAAAACCCACCACGGCCAGATCTTCCGGGACGCGCAGTCCCGCTTCCAGCGCGGCGTGGATAACGCCAACGGCCAGCACATCTGACACGGTAAAAATGGCATCGGGCGGAGAGGGCTGTGCCAGCAGCGCATGCAGCGCGGCGCTGCCCGCTTCGCAGGAGATATTCTCCGCATACGCCACGCGATCCCACGTCATATTCAGCGCCTTCAGCGCCTCGCGGTAGCCGCTCTCACGCTGATGCGAATAGAGATAGCGCATGTCGCAGTTGACCAGCGCAATCTGTTTTCGGCCCTTTCCGGCCAGGTAGCGGACCGTCTCAAAGGCCGCCTGCCGGTTATCAATAGTCACGCTGGATGCATTAATAGAGGGATCGTATTCAGCACACTGCACCCACGGCGCATCACCAATCAAATCTTTCAGCCCCTGCAGACAGGCGGCGGCATCCATTGTGATCACGCCATCGACGACCTTGCCAGCCAGCAGCGCCAGATAGGCGGTTTCACGCCGCAGCTGAGAGGCACTGTTGCAGAGCAAAATGTGATAGCCCTGCGCCTCCGCCTCCGCTTCAATCCCCTGCACCACGCGCGAACAGAAGGGGTTGGTAATATCTGAAATCAGCACCAGCAGCATGTTGCTTTGCGCCGTGCGCAGCTGGCGCGCCAGCAAATTAGGCTGGTAGTCGCACGCGCTGATCGCTGCCAGCACTTTACTGCGCGTATCGGGACGCACGCCGGGATGCTGGTTCAGAACCCGGGAAACGGTAGCTTTTGATACGCCCGCCAGGTGCGCGACTTTTTCGATGGACATGGAGATAACAACCGCTATTCAGGTGATGAAATCAGGTAGAGATCAATAACACAGTAGCGATGTGAGCGCCTGACAAATTTGTCACCGTTTCTGTCCGGCCTATTTGCTTTTTTTGCATAGCCTTGCCTGATGTTGATCTAAGAACTGATTGGCATGAGGGATAATTTTTAATTCCTTTATGAAACTTTCACCGCTGGCGACACTGCCGTCATAACTTCACTTCGGGGAACAGGATGATGGCAATGCAAAAAACAATAATCTCGCTGGCAGCAGTACTGGGACTGATAGCGTTTCAGGCACAGGCAGTCAACGTCACCGTGGCGTACCAGACCTCCGCAGAGCCTGCCAAAGTCGCTCAGGCGGATAACACCTTTGCCCGTGAGAGCGGAGCAACCGTGGACTGGCGCAAATTTGACAGCGGCGCCAGCGTGCTGCGTGCGCTGGCGTCCGGCGATGTGCAGATTGGCAATATTGGCTCCAGTCCGCTGGCGGTCGCTGCCACACAGCAGCTGCCGATTGAAGCGTTTCTGCTTGCATCACAGCTGGGTAACTCCGAGGCGCTGGTCGTGAAAAAAGGGATCAGCGATCCGAAACAGCTCATCGGCAAACGTATTGCCGTACCTTTCATCTCCACCACGCATTACAGCCTGCTGGCGGCGCTGAAGCACTGGGGCATTAAGCCCTCACAGGTGCAGTTAGTGAACCTGCAACCGCCTGCGATTGTTGCCGCCTGGCAGCGTGGCGATATTGACGGCGCGTACGTCTGGGCCCCGGCCGTTAATGAGCTGGAAAAAGAGGGCCACGTGCTGACCGACTCCTCGCAGGTGGGACAGTGGGGCTCACCAACGCTCGATGTCTGGGTGGTGCGTAAAGATTTTGCGCAGCAGCATCCGGAGGTGGTTACTGCGTTTGCCCGCAGCGCCATTGATGCACAGCAGGCCTATCTCGCCCAGCCCGAACAGTGGCTGAAGCAGCCGGATAACCTGAGCAAGCTGTCGCGCCTGAGCGGCGTACCGGAAGGGGATGTGCCGGGTCTGGTTAAAGGCAATACCTATCTGACGGCGCAACAGCAGGTTGAGCAACTCGGCAAGCCGGTGAATAAAGCCATTGTTGATACCGCGCACTTCCTGAAAGAGCAGGGGCGGGTGCCGGAAGCGGCCAGCGACTACAGCAGCTTTGTGACCACCCGCTTTGTTGCACCTTTAGCGAAATAACGGAGGCCGTATGCTCAGCATCACGCATCTCAACGCACGTTACGCCGGTCAGCCCGCGCTGCAGGATATCAACCTGCAGCTGGATAGCCGTGAATTGCTGGTGGTGCTGGGTCCATCCGGCTGTGGCAAAACCACGCTGCTGAACCTGATTGCCGGTTTTCTGCCGCTGGAGTCGGGCAGCATTACGCTGGATGGCAAAGCGGTGACCGGGCCAGACGCCAGCCGCGGCGTGGTGTTTCAGCATGAAGGGCTGCTGCCGTGGCGCAACGTGATCGATAACGTGGCATTTGGCCTGCAGCTGGCCGGTATGGCAAAAGCGGAGCGTCACGCCGTTGCCCGCCGGCTGATTCGCAACGTCGGGCTGGAGGGGGCAGAAAAGCGTTTTATCTGGCAGCTCTCCGGGGGACAACGTCAGCGCGTAGGGATTGCGCGTGCGCTGGCGGCCGATCCGCAGCTGCTGCTGTTAGATGAGCCCTTTGGCGCGCTGGATGCATTTACCCGCGAGCAGATGCAAACCCTGTTGCTGACGCTGTGGCGCGACACCGGCAAGCAGATCCTGCTGATTACCCATGACATTGAAGAAGCGGTGTTTCTGGCCAGCGAACTGGTGCTGCTGTCGCCCGGACCGGGACGCATAGTAGAGCGGCTAAAGCTCAATTTTGGTCAGCGCTTCGCGGATGGCGAACCGTGCCGCAGCATCAAATCCGATCCGGCGTTTATCGAACGTCGTGAATATGTGCTGAATCAGGTGTTTGCCCGGCGGGAGGCGTTTGTATGAGTGCAGTTATTGATGAGAAACGCGGTACAGCGCGCACCCGCGGCCTGCGCTGGCCGCTGTCACGCCAGCTGTCGCTTAGCCTGCTGAGCATCACGCTGCTACTGCTGGTGTGGTGGGGCGTGACGGCGCTGGGGCTGATTGCGCCGCTGTTTCTGCCCGCGCCGCAGCAGGTGCTGCAGAAACTGCTGCTGATTGCCAGTGCGCAGGGCTTTATGGACGCCACGCTGTGGCAGCATCTGGCCGCAAGCCTGACGCGCATGCTGGTGGCGCTGTTTTTTGCCGCGCTGATTGGTATCCCGACCGGCATTGCGATGGGACTGAGCCCGGCGCTGCGCGGGCTGCTCGATCCGCTGATTGAGCTTTACCGGCCGGTGCCGCCGCTGGCCTACCTGCCGCTGATGGTGATCTGGTTTGGTATTGGTGAAACCTCAAAGATTTTACTTATCTATCTGGCGATTTTTGCGCCGGTGACGCTGGCCACGCTGGCTGGCGTGAAAAACTGCCGGCAGGTCCGCGTGCGCGCGGCACAGGCGCTTGGCGCATCCCGCTGGCAATTGCTGCGCTTTGTGATCCTGCCGGGCGCGCTGCCGGAGATCCTGACCGGTCTGCGTATCGGGCTGGGCGTCGGCTGGTCAACGCTGGTGGCTGCAGAGCTTATCGCTGCCACGCGGGGCCTGGGGTTTATGGTGCAGTCGGCAGGAGAGTTTCTTGCTACGGATGTGGTTCTGGCGGGTATCGGCGTCATTGCCGTTATCGCATTTAGTTTAGAAGTGAGTCTGCGCGCGCTGCAACGCCGCCTGACGCCCTGGTATGGAGAGCAGCAATGAACGAACGTCTTACTTTTACTGCGCTGGGCCCCTGGATCGGCGCGCAGGTCAGCGATGTCGATCTCAGCCGTCCGCTGAGCGATGCGCAGTTTGAACAGCTCTATCACGGCCTGCTGCGTCATCAGGTGCTGTTTTTACGCAACCAGGTGATTACGCCGCAGCAGCAGCGGGCGCTGGCGGTGCGTTTTGGCGATCTGCATATTCATCCGGTCTATCCGCATGCGGCTGGCGTGGAAGAGATCATCGAGCTGGATACCCATCAGGATAATCCGCCGGATAACGACAACTGGCATACCGATGTCACCTTTATTGAAACGCCGCCGGCCATTGCTCTGCTGGCCGCGAAACTGCTGCCGGAAAGCGGGGGCGATACGCTCTGGAGCAGCGGAATTGCCGCTTATGAAACCCTTTCTGAGCCGGTTAAGCAGCTGCTGAGCGGGTTACAGGCGGAGCACGATTTTAAGAAGTCGTTTCAGGAGTATAAATATCGCCGCACGCCGGAGGAGCATCAGCGCTGGCAGCAGGCGGTGGCTAAGCATCCCCCGGTCCGGCATCCGGCGATCCGCACCCATCCGGTCAGCGGGCGTAAGGCGCTGTTTGTGAACGAGGGGTTTACCACGCGTCTGCTGGGCGTCAGTGAAAAAGAGAGCGACGCGCTGCTGAATTATCTGTTTGCGCACGCCACGAAGCCGGAGTTTCAGGTGCGCTGGCGCTGGCAGGAGAACGATATCGCTATCTGGGATAACCGCGTGACGCAGCATTACGCCAATGCCGATTACTATCCGGCGCGCAGGATTATGCATCGTGCGACGGTGTTAGGGGATATACCGTTTTAACGCGTTGCGGTGGTGAGCCAGGTCGGCATAAATGCCGCCCCTGCAGAAGAGAGAAAAGCTGCAGGGTCGGCATAGATGCTGGCCGCTAATTCGCCAGCATCTGCTCCAGCTGCTCCTGCGCATCCAGCCACGCCATTTCGACGTCTTCCAGCGCCGATTTGCTCTCCGCCTGGCGCTGCAGGGCGGCGGTTAAATCGGCTTTGCGGCTTTGATCGTAAATCGCGCTGTCGGCCAGCAGGGCTTCAGCCTCGCTCAGCTGACTCTGCCACTTAGCCATCTGCTTCTCCAGCTTCTCAATCTCTTTGCGCAGCGGCTGCGTCTGCGCGCGCAGCTCAGCATCACGACGCTTCTGATCTTTGCGCGACTGAGCGCTATTGGCATTATCCTGCTTTGGTGCGGCATCCTGCTGCGCCTGCTGCTTTTGCAGGTCGCTCAGCCACTGCTGATAATCATCCAGATCGCCGGCAAACACGTCCACTTTGCGGTCGTGGACCAGATAGAGATCGTCAGTGGTGGAGCGCAGCAGATGCCGGTCATGCGACACCACCACCAGCGCGCCTTCAAAGTCGATAAGCGCTTCGGTCAGCGCCTGACGCATGTCGAGATCGAGATGGTTAGTTGGCTCATCCAGCAGCAGCAGGTTAGGACGCTGCCAGACGATGAGCGCCAGCACCAGGCGCGCTTTTTCGCCGCCGGAAAAACGCGCGGTGGCTTCGCTGACTTTATCGCCCTGAAAGCCAAAACCGCCCAGGTAATCGCGCAGCTGCTGCTCCAGTACGGCTGGCGCGATACGCGCCAGATGCTGCAGCGGTGACTCCTCGGCGCGCAGATACTCAAGCTGGTGCTGCGCGAAGTAGCCGAGCTTAATGCCTTTCGCCAGACCCACTTTGCCCTCCAGCGGATCGATCTCTCCCGCCAGCAGCTTGATCAGCGTAGATTTACCCGCACCGTTTCGGCCCAGCAGACCAATACGCGAGCCCGGCACCAGATTGAGCTTGATCGCGTCAAGAATAATGCGATCGCCATAACCCGCCGTGACCTTCTCCATTTTCAGCAGCGGATTGGGCAGGCTTTCCGGCGCGCGGAAGCTGAAGCTGAACGGGTTATCCACGTGCGCTGGCGCAATCAGCTCCATGCGCTCCAGCATTTTGATGCGGCTCTGCGCCTGTTTGGCTTTGGTCGCCTGGGCACGGAAGCGATCGATATACTTCTGCAGGTGCGCGACTTTTTCCTGCTGGCTTTGATAGAGCGCCTGCTGCTGCGCCAGTTTAGCGACGCGCTGTCGCTCGAAAGAGCTGTAGTTGCCGGTATATTCAATCAGCATCTGCTGCTCAATATGAATAATTTTATCCACGACCGGATCGAGAAAGTCGCGGTCGTGTGAGATCAGAATCAGCGTGCCCTCATAGCTTTTCAGCCAGCGCTCCAGCCAGATCACGGCGTCAAGATCGAGGTGGTTAGTCGGCTCATCCAGCAGCAGTAAATCGGAGCGGCACACCAGCGCCTGCGCCAGGTTGAGACGCATGCGCCAGCCGCCGGAGAAGTCGCTGACCGGCCGCATCAGCTGCTCCTGACTAAAGCCCAGACCGTGCAGCAGACTGGCCGCGCGCGCGTGTATACTCCACGCCTGAATCGCATCCAGCTTGCCGTGCAGCAGCGCAATCGCGTTGCCATCATCGCGCGCGTTGGCATCCGCTAATTCAGATTCAAGCTGACGATATTCGCGGTCGCCGTCGATAACATATTCCAGCGCGGCTTTACTCAGCGCTGGCGTCTCCTGGTTGACCCACGCCAGCGCCCAGCTGCCGGGGAAGGTGACGCTGCCGGCATCGCTGCTGATTTCACCTTTAAGCAGCGACAGCAGGGTGGATTTGCCGCAGCCGTTTTTACCCACCAGGCCCACTTTCTGGCCGGGGTTAATGGTTGCGGTTGCGTTGTCCAGCAGCACAGTGGTGCCGCGTCGTATCTGTAGTGCGGAAAAGACAATCATAGGCGCCGTGTCGTCAGAATATGGTAATTTATCGGCAACATAATTCGATAATGTTTAGTTGCGTTGAGCATGGTAGCGGAATTCCGCTGCGGTGACGACGCTTTGGAGGGGAAGGATGTCGCAGCCACCAAAAGTTTTGCTGCTTTACGCCCATCCGGAGTCACAGGATTCGATCGCCAATCGGGTTTTGCTGCAGTCGGCCAGGGAACTTGAACACGTCACCGTGCACGATTTATATGCGCACTATCCGGATTTTTTTATAGATATTCACTATGAACAGCAGCTGCTGCGCGACCATGAGATCGTTGTGTTTCAGCATCCGCTCTATACCTACAGCTGTCCTGCCCTGCTGAAAGAGTGGCTGGATCGCGTACTGTCGCGTGGTTTTGCCAGCGGCGTGGATGGGAACGCGCTGGAGGGGAAATACTGGCGCAGCGTAGTGACTACCGGTGAGCCTGAAGCGGCCTACCATCACGACGGCCTGAACCGCTATCCGATGAGCGATATTATGCGGCCATTTGAGCTGACGGCGCAGATGTGCCGTATGCACTGGATGACACCGATGGTGATTCACTGGGCGCGGCGGCAGACGCCTGAAACGCTGCGTCATTTTGCCCGCGCCTACGGCGACTGGCTCGCGTCACCACTACCGCAGGGAGGAGTGTAATGCAAGGTGAAACGTTACTGACAGCGGGCGTCATCTATCTGGTGGCGGCGGTGCTGGTGGTGCCTGTTGCTGCCCGGCTGGGAATTGGTGCCGTGCTGGGTTATCTGCTCGCAGGTATTGCGATCGGCCCGTGGGGGCTGGGCTTTATCAGCGATGTGGATGAGATCCTGCACTTCTCCGAGCTGGGCGTCGTGTTTCTGATGTTTATCATTGGCCTGGAGCTGAATCCAGCCAAACTCTGGTCACTGCGACGCTCAATTTTCGGCGTCGGCGCGGCGCAGGTGATATTTTCTGCGGCGATCCTCGGTGTGCTGCTCTGGCTAAGTGACTTCAGCTGGCAGGCGGCCGTGATAGGCGGTATCGGTCTGGCTATGTCCTCTACGGCTATGGCGCTGCAGCTGATGCGCGATAAAGGAATGAACCGCAGCGAATCAGGACAGCTGGGCTTTTCGGTGCTGCTGTTTCAGGATCTGGCGGTGATCCCGGCGCTGGCGCTGGTGCCGTTACTCTCCGGCGGCGACAGCGGGCACGTTGACTGGCTTAAAGTTGCGATGAAAGTGCTGGCCTTCGCCGGCATGCTGGTGGGCGGCCGTTATTTACTGCGCCCTATTTTGCGCTTTATTGCCGCTTCCGGCGTCAGAGAAGTGTTTACCGCCGCCTCGCTGCTGCTGGTACTGGGCTCGGCGCTATTTATGGATGCGCTGGGCCTGTCGATGGCGCTGGGCACCTTTATCGCCGGGATCCTGCTGGCGGAGAGCGAGTACCGGCACGAACTTGAAGTGGCTATCGAGCCGTTCAAAGGGTTGCTGCTGGGCCTGTTCTTTATCTCTGTTGGTATGGCGCTAAACCTTGGCGTGCTCTATACGCATATCGTGGCTATTTTGATCGGCGTACTGGCGCTGGTGGCGATAAAAGCTCTGGTGCTCTACGTGCTGGCGCGCATTTACGGCCTGCGCAGTTCAGAGCGTCTGCAGTTTGCCGGTGTGCTCAGCCAGGGCGGCGAATTTGCGTTTGTCCTGTTCTCCGCCGCGTCATCCGCCCATCTGTTCAGCGGCGATCAGCTGCCGCTGCTGCTGGTCACGGTGACCCTCTCGATGATGACAACCCCGCTGCTGATGCAGGGCGTGGATAAGATTCTGGCTCGTCGCTTTAATGACAAAGACGACAGTGATGAGAAGCCCTTTGTTGAGGACGATCAGCCGCAGGTTATTGTGGTGGGTTTTGGCCGCTTTGGGCAGGTGGTAGGGCGTCTGCTGATGGCTAACAACAAGCGCATCACGGTGCTGGAGCGGGATATCTCTGCGGTCAGCCTGATGCGCAAGTATGGCTATAAAGTTTACTACGGTGACGCCACCGAGCTGGAGCTGTTGCGGGCCGCAGGCGCAGAGAATGCGCAATCTATTGTTATTACCTGCAGCGATCCCGAAGATGCCATGACCATTGTGCACCTCTGCCAGCACCATTTTCCGCAGCTGGAGATTCTGGCGCGCGCGCGCGGGCGCGTCGAGGCGCACGAACTGCTGCAGGCAGGCGTCACGCTATTCTCCCGTGAAACGTTCTCCAGTGCGCTGGAGCTTGGTCGCAAGGCGCTGATCTCTCTTGGCATGCATCCTCATCAGGCGCAGCGTGCGCAGCAGCATTTCCGCCGGCTGGATATGCGCATGCTGCGTGAGCTGATGCCAGGCCATGATGACAGCGTGCAGGTCTCCCGCGTGCGTGAAGCGCGACGCGAACTGGAGGATATCTTCCAGCGCGAGATGCAGCATGAAAAGCGGCAGATAAATGGCTGGGATGATGAGTAAGCCGGCAGCCTGGGCTATTCAGGGCCATCGCTGCAATTTGCGGTGTGCAGGGTATACACTTAAGGTTTCCGTGAACAACAGGCGGGCAGGAAAAAATGCGTAAACGTTTTATCGCCGGTGCGGTCTGTCCGCACTGTCAGGAAAAAGACACCCTGGCCATGTGGCGCGAAAACAGTGTCGATGTGGTGGAATGCGTAAAATGCGGACATCAGATGCGCGAGGCCGATAAGCAGGCGCGCGATCAGATCCGCAGTAATGAGCAGGTGATCGGCATTTTTCATCCCGAGTAACGTGCCGGCACAGCTTTTTTTACGCTTAGACTTACAGTGGTGTTGAATTCCGTTACAATCGGCGCCACTAATGCTGAATGGTCTGCATATTCTGCAGGATAAAATCTGTTCAGCTTTAAACCTTTCTGGTTGGTTATTGCACGCAAAAATAGACCAATGAGACGGGATCCTTAGTTCTCAACGGTTAGGAGATATCATGAAAGTAGCAAAAGACCTGGTGGTGAGCCTGGCGTATCAGGTTCGTACCGAAGATGGCGTGTTGGTTGACGAGTCACCGGTAAGTGCACCGTTAGACTATCTGCACGGTCATGGTTCCCTGATTTCTGGTCTGGAAAAAGCGCTGGAAAATCACGCGGTCGGCGACAAGTTTGACGTGCATATCCCGGCAAACGACGCTTATGGCCAGTATGATGACAATCTGGTACAGCGCGTACCTAAAGATGTCTTCATGGGTGTGGATGAGCTGCAGGTTGGCATGCGCTTCCTGGCAGAAACCGACCAGGGCCCGGTGCCGGTTGAAATCACTGAAGTAGAAGATGAGCACGTTGTGGTTGATGGTAACCATATGCTGGCTGGTCAGAACCTGAACTTCAACGTGGAAGTGGTTGCTATCCGCGAAGCCACGGAAGAAGAGCTGGCGCACGGTCACGTGCATGGCGCAGATGGTCATCATCACGATCACGATCACGGCCACGACCACGACCACGACCATGGTCACGGCGGCGGTTGCGGCTGCAACCACTAAGCGTTGCCGGTACAAAAAGGCCACCTGCGGGTGGCCTTTCTGTTTTCTGCTGCCGGCAGGTATTAATAATGCGGCGGAGGTGTCTCTTCCGACGGCGAAGCAACCATCGAGGGCGCTGCCGCTTTAACTTTGTCGACCAGCAAGCGGACATGTTCCCGCAGCCTGCTCATCTCCAGTTCATGTTCGACCACCGTCTGATTAAGCTGCTCAATGGTGTCTTCCTGAAAAGCCAGCTTGCTCTCCAGCGCTTCAAGGCGCCGATCCCAGTCTGTCTGTTGCATCGTTACTCCTCCTGTCATCGTACTGCGCATTGATATGAACCGGCGTGATTCTACGGCCTTTACGGTCAGAATCACCTGATATTTACCCGGCGTTTATCTCCTGCCATTGAATTTACCCGCAGCGCCTACATCTCAGATGAAACTTCCTGAAGCAAAAAAGGTCGGAGGTTAACCGGGTAATTACACTGCGGGAGTGTTCGTTACTGCCGCGTAAAGTTATAGTGTGGACCACTGTCCGCAATGATTCCCGAGGTTTGAAGCTTCGGTTTTGGAGAAAGGATGAAATCACTGTTTAAAGTCACATTGTTAGCTACCACTATGGCTGTCGCACTTAATGCACCGCTGGCGATGGCAGCAGAAACCGCTGCAGCTCCGGCTGACGCGGCGCAGGCTGCGCCACAGGCACAAAAATGCTGCTTTCAAAAACGAAGATCAGCAATCTGCCTATGCACTGGGTGCTTCGCTGGGTCGCTACATGGACAACTCTCTGAAGGAACAGGAGAAACTGGGCATCAAACTGGACAAAGATCAGCTGATTGCTGGTGTTCAGGACGCGTTTGGCGGTAAAAGCAAACTCTCTGACCAGGAGATCGAACAGACTCTGCAGGCCTTTGAAGGTCGCGTGAAGGGTGCTGCTCAGGCGAAGCTGGAAAAAGATGCAAAAGAGAATGCTGACAAAGGCAGCGCTTTTGCTGAAAAATTCGCGAAAGAGAAGGGCGTGAAGAAGACCGAATCTGGTCTGCTCTATCAGGTTGAGAAAGAGGGCAGCGGTGCCGCACCTAAAGATAGCGACACTGTTGTGGTCAATTACAAAGGTACGCTGATCGACGGCACCGAGTTTGATAACTCTTACACCCGTGGCGAACCGCTCTCTTTCCGTCTGGATGGCGTCATTCCGGGCTGGACTGAAGGCCTGAAGCACGTGAAAAAAGGTGGCAAGATCAAACTGGTGATCCCGCCGAACCTCGCCTACGGCAAAAATGGCGTACCGGGTATTCCGGCTAACTCCACGCTGGTGTTTGATGTTGAACTGCTGGATATCAAAGCAGCACCAAAAGCGGATGAAAAAGCACAGGCGCCGGCCGCTGCTGAGAAAAAAGCACAGTAATCGCTCTGTTCTGCCGCCTTCGGGCGGCAGTTCCCTCTGCATTCCCCCGCACGTTCAATTCCTGCTGCATATGTGCAAAGCTCTGGCTAAAGCGGACGACATTTGCCAGACTAACGCCTGCATAATGATCATAAGATGAGTCTGCCCCAATGCTGTCGCGACAGGCTCCAGCCATGTAGGGTAATGTCTTCGATGTCTAATCCATTTAATCCCGGTGAACTGACTGACTTCGATTTACTGGAGCAGCGCCCTTTTGAGCAAGCAGATTACGATATTCTCAAATCTTACGAGGCAGTGGTCGACGGTCTGGCGATGCTGATTGGCTCGCACTGCGAAATCGTGCTGCACTCGCTGGAAGATCTGAAATGTTCAGCTGTGCGTATCGCTAACGGCGAACATACGGGGCGCAAAGTCGGATCGCCGATTACCGATCTGGCGCTGCGCATGCTGCATGATATGCATGGCGCTGACAGCAATGTCTCCCGCGCCTATTTTACACGCGCCAAAAGCGGTGTTCTGATGAAATCGGTCACCATTGCTATTCGTAATCGCCAGCAGCGCGTCATTGGTTTGCTCTGCATCAATATGAATCTGGATGTACCGTTCTCGCAAATCATGTCGACTTTTATGCCGCCAGAGATGCAGCAGGTCGACTCAAGCGTAAACTTTGCCAGTTCGGTAGAAGATCTGGTGATGCAGACGCTGGAGTTCACCATTGAAGAGGTCAGCGCGGATCGCAACGTCTCTAACAACGCCAAGAACCGGCAGATCGTGCTTAATCTGTATGAGAAAGGCATTTTTGACATCAAGGATGCCATCAATCAGGTTGCCGCCCGTCTGAATATCTCGAGGCATACGGTCTATCTCTACATACGTCAGTTTAAGAACGGCGATTTTCAGGGGCAGGATCGCTGATGCGCTATACCCTGCTGGTGACCGGGCCGGCTTACGGCACCCAGAACGCGACCAGTGCGCTGCTGTTTGCCCGCGCGCTGATTGCTGCAGGCCACGTGCTGGAGAGCATATTTTTTTACCGTGAAGGTGTGCTGAACGCCAGTGAGCTGAGCGCACCTGCCAGTGACGAAGCTGACATTGTGCGCGGCTGGCAGCAGCTGCACGACGCCTGCGGTGTCGCGCTTAATGTCTGCGTGGCTGCCGCGCTGCGGCGTGGCATTACCGATCGGCAGGAGGCCGCGCGTTTGCAGCTGGCGGGCAGCAATCTGCAGCCGGGTTTTGAACTCAGCGGTCTGGGTGCACTGGCTGAAGCGGCGCTCAGCTGCGATCGTCTGGTGCAATTCTGATGAACCGCGTTGCGTTCCTCTTTACCCGCGCGCCACACGGCAGCAGTGCCGGCAGGGAAGGGCTGGATGCCGTTCTGGCTACCGGCGCCCTGAGCGAAGATGTTGGCCTCTTTTTTATCGGTGACGGTGTGCTGCAGCTGACTGAGCAGCAGCAGCCGAAAACTATACTGGCGCGCGACTATATCGCCACCTTTGGTGTGCTGGCGCTTTATGATATTGAGCAGTGCTATATCTGTCAGCATTCGCTACTGGCGCGCGGAGTGAGCCTGAGCGCAGAGCGCGTGTTAACAGCCCAGGTGCTGGAGAGTGACGTATTACGCCAGACGCTTGCCTCCTTCGATCGCATTATCTGTTTTTGAGAAACTGCCATGCTTTATACGCTGATGAACTCCCCCTGGCAGTGCGATATCGAAACGCTGCTGCTGCTGCTGCGCCCGGAGGATGACCTGCTGCTGCTGCAGGATGGGGTCACCGGCGCGCTGCAGGGCAGCACAATGCTGGCCCGGCTCAGCGCGGCACCGGCTACGCTATGGGTGCTGGAAGAGGATGTTGTCGCACGCGGATTGTCTGCTCAAATTTCAACCAGTGTTGCCCGTCTGGACTATACTGGATTCGTTGCGCTGACGATAAAGCATCAACAGCAAGTGGCCTGGTAAACGCGAAAACCTGGTTATTTCTTGACACCCTATAGGCACAGCCCTAAAATTCTGCCTCCTCGTAGAAATGCGAGGTGATTTATTACGTGTTTACGAAGCAAAAGCTAAATCCAGGAGCTATTTAATGGCAACAGTTAACCAGCTGGTTCGCAAACCACGCGTTCGTCAGGTTGCTAAAAGCAACGTGCCAGCGCTGGAAGCTTGCCCGCAAAAACGTGGTGTTTGTACTCGTGTCTACACCACTACCCCGAAAAAACCAAACTCAGCACTGCGTAAAGTTTGCCGTGTGCGTTTGACTAACGGTTTTGAAGTTACCTCCTACATCGGTGGTGAAGGTCATAACCTGCAGGAACACTCCGTGATCCTGATCCGTGGCGGTCGTGTTAAAGACCTGCCAGGTGTGCGTTACCACACCGTTCGTGGCGCGCTGGACTGCTCAGGTGTTAAAGACCGTAAGCAGGCTCGCTCCAAGTATGGCGTGAAGAAGCCAAAGGCTTAATGGTTCTCCGTTAAGTAAGGCCAAACGTTTTAACTTTAATGTCAAAATAAACTCGTAGAGTTTTGGACAATCCTGAATTAACAACGGAGTATTTCCATGCCACGTCGTCGCGTCATTGGTCAGCGTAAAATTCTGCCGGATCCTAAGTTCGGATCAGAGCTGCTGGCTAAATTTGTAAATATCCTGATGGTAGATGGTAAAAAATCTACTGCTGAATCAATCGTCTATACCGCACTTGATACCCTGGCTCAACGTGCTGGTAAAGACGGTCTGGAAGCTTTCGAAGTTGCACTCGAAAACGTACGTCCGACTGTCGAAGTGAAGTCACGTCGCGTTGGTGGTTCAACTTACCAGGTTCCAGTTGAAGTCCGTCCGGTTCGTCGTAATGCTCTGGCAATGCGTTGGATCGTTGAAGCTGCTCGTAAACGCGGTGATAAATCAATGGCTCTTCGCCTGGCGAACGAACTTTCTGACGCTGCAGAGAACAAAGGTACTGCAGTTAAGAAACGTGAAGACGTTCACCGTATGGCTGAAGCCAACAAGGCGTTCGCACACTACCGCTGGTAACAGCAAGGTAGTCGTTATTAACCCAGCGGGCGTCCCAGTGGCTTACCTGCTGGGCTTTTTTAACTATGAACGTCTCAGAATCAGAGGAATCAAATGGCTCGTAAAACACCCATTGAGCGCTATCGTAACATCGGTATCAGTGCTCACATCGACGCCGGTAAAACTACCACTACCGAACGTGTTCTGTTCTACACCGGTGTAAACCATAAAATCGGTGAAGTACATGACGGCGCCGCAACCATGGACTGGATGGAGCAGGAACAGGAACGTGGTATTACCATCACTTCCGCTGCGACCACCTGTTACTGGTCTGGTATGGCTAAGCAGTTTGAGCCACACCACGTCAACATCATCGACACCCCGGGACACGTTGACTTCACCATCGAAGTAGAGCGCTCTATGCGTGTGCTTGATGGCGCAGTTATGGTTTACTGTGCGGTTGGTGGTGTTCAGCCACAGTCTGAAACCGTATGGCGTCAGGCTAACAAATATAAAGTTCCACGCATCGCGTTCGTTAACAAAATGGACCGCATGGGTGCTAACTTCCTGAAAGTTGTTGATCAGATGAAAGTGCGTCTGGGTGCAAACCCGGTTCCACTTCAGCTGGCAATCGGCGCAGAAGAGAAATTCACCGGTGTTGTTGACCTGGTGAAAATGAAAGCCATCAAC
Organism: Pantoea eucrina; assembly: GCF_002095385.1. Taxonomy (GTDB): domain Bacteria; phylum Pseudomonadota; class Gammaproteobacteria; order Enterobacterales; family Enterobacteriaceae; genus Pantoea; species Pantoea eucrina. Next base: position 86,289 of record NZ_MIPP01000008.1, read on the forward strand.
TGGAACGATGAAGATCAGGGCGTTACCTTCGTTTACGAAGATATCCCGGCTGATATGCAGGATCTGGCTGATGAATGGCGTGCGAAGCTGGTTGAATCTGCAGCTGAAGGTTCTGACGAGCTGATGGAGAAATTCTTCGGCGGCGAAGAGCTGACTGAAGAAGAGATCAAAACGTCTCTGCGTAAGCGCGTTCTGAACAACGAAATCATCCTGGTAACCTGTGGTTCTGCATTTAAGAACAAAGGTGTTCAGGCGATGCTGGATGCGGTAGTTGAATACCTGCCAGCACCGACTGACGTTACCGCGATCAACGGTATGCTGGACGACGGTAAAGACACACCGGCTGAGCGTCACTCTGACGACAACGAGCCGTTTGCTGCGCTGGCGTTCAAAATCGCAACCGACCCGTTTGTTGGTAACCTGACCTTCTTCCGCGTTTACTCTGGCGTGGTTAACACCGGTGATACCGTGTTCAACCCGGTCAAGTCAAACCGTGAGCGTCTGGGCCGTATCGTTCAGATGCACGCTAACAAGCGTGAAGAGATCAAAGAAGTTCGTGCGGGCGACATCGCTGCTGCGATCGGCCTGAAAGATGTGACCACCGGTGACACCCTGTGTGACCCGGATAACGTCATCATCCTTGAGCGCATGGAGTTCCCGGAGCCGGTAATCTCTATCGCCGTTGAGCCGAAAACCAAAGCTGACCAGGAAAAAATGGGTCTGGCTCTGGGTCGTCTGGCGAAAGAAGACCCATCATTCCGCGTATGGACTGATGAAGAGTCTAACCAGACCATCATCGCTGGTATGGGTGAGCTGCACCTCGACATCATCGTTGACCGCATGAAGCGTGAATTCAACGTTGAAGCGAACATCGGTAAACCTCAGGTTGCGTATCGCGAAGCGATCCGCTCTAAAGTTACCGGTATTGAAGGTAAACACGCCAAGCAGTCTGGTGGTCGTGGTCAGTATGGTCATGTTGTTATCGACATGTACCCACTGGAGCCGGGTTCAAACCCGAAAGGCTACGAATTTGTTAACGACATTAAAGGTGGTGTGATTCCTGGCGAATACATCCCTGCCGTTGATAAAGGTATCCAGGAGCAGCTGAAGTCTGGTCCACTGGCGGGTTACCCGGTAGTTGATCTGGGCGTGCGTCTGCACTTCGGTTCTTACCATGACGTTGACTCCTCAGAGCTGGCGTTTAAACTGGCTGCTTCTCTTGCGTTTAAAGACGGCTTTAAGAAAGCAACCCCGGTTCTGCTTGAGCCAATCATGAAGGTTGAAGTAGAAACGCCAGAAGAGAACACCGGTGACGTTATCGGTGACCTGAGCCGCCGTCGTGGTATGCTTAAAGGTCAGGAATCTAACGCTACCGGCGTTCAGATTCACGCTGAAGTCCCGCTTTCCGAAATGTTCGGTTATGCAACTCAGCTGCGTTCACTGACAAAAGGCCGTGCTTCTTACTCCATGGAGTTCCTGAAGTACGATGATGCGCCGAACAACGTCGCTCAGGCCGTTATTGAAGCTCGTGGCAAATAAGGCTACGGTTTAAAAATTGTTAACTGATGCCTTCATCAATGATGAAGGCATAACGTAAGGATTATCGCCATGGCG